>CAYWUA010000008.1:0-46077 GCA_964461385.1 uncultured Oscillospiraceae bacterium | reverse complement strand
GCACACTCGTCGGACTATCAGTATTTTTGGCCCGGTACATGCCCGTGCCAAAAATGAATTGGACTCTATTTGGCCCTCCGGGCCAAACTCGGTGAGACCTTTTTGACACTCTGCAACGGCCTGCGGGAAAATTTCCGCGGGCCGTTTTTGCATGATGCCACAGAGCAACATGCAAAATTTTCCGGGAAAACCGGTCTGAATTTTGTCATGCCAGACAAATGTGCAGGAAGCGATTCAAAAACCTGCAATTGGGGTTGACATCCCGAAAAAGCGGGCGTATACTTTCCCATAGGCAAAGGCGCCGCGGACGAGAGAGTCCAGCGGCGCCTTTTCTTATTCGCAAGGGGGCGGATCTCGGAAACGGGAGCCGTCCCCGCTATTTTGGCCGCTGCGGCGGTCGGAGGGAGGAAGGAAAGAGTATGGATATGACCATGATTGTGGATACCTTTTGGGTGCTTCTGGCAGCTATTTTGGTATTCTTCATGAACCTGGGCTTTGCCGCCGTCGAGGCCGGCTTTGCCCGCGCGAAGAACACAGTCAACATCCTGTCGAAAAACTTCATCGTATTTGCCGTCTCCTCGCTGGGCTTTATGCTCCTCGGCTGGGGCCTGATGTTCGGCGGCGACAACCCCTTTGTGGGGACGGAGCATCTGTTCATCCTCGGCGGACAGGACCTGTCGTTCTATGACGACACACTGACCTCCAACGTCCCCTTCTGGGGCAAGTTCTTCTTCCAGCTCGTCTTCTGCGGCACGGCGGCGACTATCGTCTCCGGCGCGGTGGCCGAGCGGATCAAGTACCTGAGCTTTATCATCTTCTCCTTTGTCCTGACCCTGGTGATCTACCCCATCGTAGGCCACTGGATCTGGGGCGGCGGCTGGCTGGCCGATATCGGCTTTATGGACTTCGCCGGCGACACCGCGGTGCACTCCGTCGGCGGCTGGGCCGCGCTGGCGGGCGCGATGATCCTCGGGCCCCGCATCGGAAAGTACGATAAGGACGGCAAGCCCAAGGCGATTCCGGGCCACAGCATGTCTCTGGCGGTGATCGGGCTGTTTGTCCTCTGGCTGGGCTGGTTCGGGTTCAACCCCGGCTCTACCATGAGCTTCCAGAATCCTGCCGACGTGATGCATATCCTGGTGACCACGAATACCTCCGCGATCGCTGCGGTGCTCACCTCCACCATCACCTCTTGGGTTTTCCTCGGCAAGCCGGACCTCGGCATGACGGTCAACGGCTGCCTGGCCGGCCTGGTTGGCATCACCGGGGGCTGCGCCTACGTCAGCATCGAGAGCTCGCTGATCATTGGCGCCCTCTCCGGTATCCTGGTGGTCTTCCTGGTGGTCTTCTTTGACAAGATCCATGTGGATGACCCGGTCGGCGCCACCTCCGTCCACCTGGGCTGCGGCGTGTTTGGCACCATCTGTGTCGGCCTGTTCGCCGAGTCCGGTGTGACCAGTCTCTCCACTGTGGACGGCCTGTTCTTTGGCGGCGGCTTTACCCAGCTCGGACTGCAGCTGCTCGGCATCGTGGCAGTCGGCGCGTTCACCTTTGTGACCTCCGGCCTAGTGTGGCTGATTCTCAAGGCGACGGTCGGCATCCGCGTCTCCCGCGAGGAGGAGCTGGCCGGTCTGGATATCGGCGAGCACGGCAACCAGGCGTATCCCGACTTTGCCCCGGCGGCGCTCTCTGTGGCCTATGAGGATCACAGTGAGACCGGCGTCCCCGCCCCTGGCGCCCCGGCGGCCAGCCAGGACGAGGCGATCCCCGTGGTGCACCGCGCGTCCAGCGATGCCAAAATGACTAAGGTGACCATCGTCACCAACCAGGCCCGCTTCAACCAGCTCCAGCAGGCGCTCGAGGAGGTCGGCGTCACCGGCTTGACGGTGACCAGCGTCTTCGGTTACGGCACGCAGAAGGGCCATGTGACCTACTACCGCGGCGCGCCCGTTGAGGCCCGCCTGCTGCCTAAGATGAAGGTGGAGGTCGTCGTCTCCAAGGTCCCGGTCTCGCAAGTGATTGACGTGGCCAAAAAGACGCTCTACACTGGCCACATCGGCGATGGCAAGATCTTCGTCTACGACGTGGAGAACGTCGTCAAAGTCCGTACCGGTGAGGAGGGCTACGACGCCCTGCAGGGTGATTGACAGAAATCCGTGCTTTTGTCTCCCCGATTGAGATAGGGTAGAGGGCCGGGGTCCGTTCGGACCCCGGCCCTCGGCGCGTTTATCGGCGAGGTGTTTTCGGCATCCGATGATCTTTTATGAAAATCCCCTATCTTTTTTCAATGAGAAATGGTATCATTTGCCCAGAGAATTCCGCCGTGAGCAATTGAGGGAGTGCAGTGCCTGGACGGCGCATCGGCGGAGTGCAGCGGAGAAGAGAGGAAGGGATGCTCATGAGACACATGCTTGCCGCACTTCTGCTGGTTCCGGGACTTCTGCTTGGCCTGAGCGCCTGCGCCGCGCCGGAGAGCGCATCTGGACAGACGGGGTATACGGAAGACGCCGCTGCTTCGCAGGCCGCGCTCACCGGTACGCAGAACGTCGTGATCGAGGGCTTTGACTGGGGCCCTGCTGTCACCAAGACGATTCTCACGCTCAATCAGGCGGTTGCGGCGGATTCCGTCACACCGGAGTCCTTTGCCGTGGTGGAGAGGAAGGAGGCCTTTGACTGGGCCGCCCTGAAAGACGAGACGCCCGACCGCGCCGAGCACACCATTGCCGAGGCGCCGCGCGCCGTCACCGCCGCCTATCCCTGCGACGCGGAGGGCAATCCGGTGGAAACGGCATCCGACCGGATCGCCCTCGAGCTCGCCTATGACCCCAATACCGGCTCGCCCTACTGTTACGATGTGCTCATCGGGCAGAATACCGTCTGCGATCCATACGAGTTGGTTGTCACGCTCGTGGAGGGCAGCGCGCTGGTCACAGAGGATGGCACGGCGGTCTCCGGGCTGTCGGTCGAGACGGCGGTGGACCTCTCCGGCGCTCTGGTGCCGCAACTCGAAGGGGTGGATCTCTCCGGCAGATTTACCGGCACGGACGGCAAGACCTTGACCTACGGGTCCTACGTCCCCGCAGACGATGGAGAGAGGCATCCCCTGGTGATCTGGCTCCACGGTGCCGGTGAGGGCGGGACCGATCCCTCCATCCCCCTGCTGGGCAACAAGGTCACTGCCCTGTACGGGGAGGAATTTCAGTCCCTCATGGGCGGGGCCTATGTCCTGACACCGCAGACGCCGCAGTTCTGGCTGTGCTACAACGAGGAGGGCGACTGGCAGGATAACCCCGGCACGGATTCCATCTATCTTTCGACGCTGAAGGAGCTGATTGACTACTACGTGGCGTCCAATCCCGCCATTGACACCGACAGAATCTATGTGGGGGGCTGTTCCAACGGCGGCTATATGACGATGAATCTGGTTTTCGCCTATCCCGATTACTTCGCCGCCGCCTTTCCCATCTGTGAGGCGTATCCGGATGAGGGGATCACCGACGAGCAGCTTACGTCCATCTGCGATCTGCCGCTCTGGTTTGTCTATGCGGAAAACGACACCGTCGTGCCGCCCGACCTCTATGAGATGCCTACCATTGAGCGGCTCCGGGCGATGGGCGCGGACGTTCACACCAGCGTGTTCTCCGGTGTCTACGACACCACTGGCCTGTACTCCGATGAAGACGGCATGCCCTATCAGTACATAGGCCACTGGTCCTGGCTGTACTTCTTTAACAACCAGTGTGAGGAGAACGGCGTTGGCCTGTGGGAATGGCTTGCGCGGCAGAGCAGATAAGATGACAAACAGAGGGCCGGATCCGAGGCGGGGTCCGGCCTTTGCGCTGTCTTGCGGGATGTAAAATAACCCAATTTTACCAAACAGAGATGGGAGAACGTGTGGAAACGAACCTGCACCTGGCGCCTGTCTCGGGCGGTACTGAAATGCCCGTCCGGCTCATAAGATGAGGACAACACGGTTGAGGAGGTCTGCGACATGGCAATGACAGACGGAAACGCGCTGGCGGAAGGGGCGGTCCGCCATCATATCCTGTTGGAAAACCGCCAACGGCTGGCGGTCTCCGGCGTGGAAGAGATGGAGCGGTTTGATGAAAACGAGATCGTCCTGGCCACTTGTCAGGGCGCACTCATCATCCGCGGGGAGAGCTTGCACATCGAGCAGCTCAGCCTGGACGGCGGGGAGCTGAAGGTGGAGGGCTCAGTGGACTCCGTGACCTACGAGGCGCCGCAGGAGCGCCGGGGCTTTTTTGCCCGCCTGCTGGGGTGAGCGGTGGAGGTGGAGATCGCCCTGCAGGCGCGCGGCCTGTGGGTGAGCGCGCTGGCCGGGCTGGGCGTGGGGCTGTTTTACGATTTGCTGCGGATCTTGCGCCGCAGGGGGGCGCGCGGGGCGTGGTCTGTGGCGCTCGACCTGCTGTTCTGGGCCGGCGTCGGATGGGTCCTCTGGACAGTCACCCTCTGGGCGGGGGACGGCAAGGTGCGCGCCTGGCACGCCATCGCCATTGGGACGGGCTGTGCCGTCTATCTGATGGGATTCAGCCCGCTTCTGCTGCCGGTTGGTCTCGCGGTGGCAGAGGCGGCCGCCCGCGTCTGGCGCATCATTACCCTGCCGCTGGCAAAGCTCGCGGCGGCGCAGAAAAAAATTTGTAAAATCTTCAAAAATCACTTTCATTATTGGAAAAAATGGGTTATTATAGAATTGTTCTTTGCCCAAAGGCCGGGAAAACGGCCATTTACTCATGCGAAAGGAGCGCAAGCGCATGAAATTCAAGCAGAGCAGCTTCCTGTCCAAGATCGTGGTGCTGATCCTGCTGGTTTTCGTGGCCATCACACTGCTGAATGTCCGGGGAGAGATCCAGACGGCTCAGGAAGAGCTGGAGCAATATCAGGCCGCCGTCGACCAGCAGAGAGAGGTCAACGCAGCGCTGGAAGAAGACATCGCAAACAGCACCGATCCTGACACGGTGCTGGAGGTGGCCAAGGATAAAATGGGCCTGGTGGAGTCGGGCGAGGTCATTTTCTACGACACCACCAACTAAAAAAGCGGCCGGGGGAGAGCGGGCGCATCAATCAGGGAGGAAAGAGAGAACAGTATGGAGTTGGAAGTGGGAGCAATCCTGGACGGAAAGGTGACCGGAATCACCAATTTTGGCGCGTTTGTGTCGTTGCCGGGCGGACGGTCCGGGCTGGTGCATATCTCGGAGATCGCCTATTCCTATGTCAGTGACGTGAGCAGCTTTTTACAGGTGGGACAGGACGTCAAGGTCAAGCTCATGAGCGTGGACGATAACGGCCGGATCAATCTGTCCATCAAACGGACACAGCCGCAGCCGGCCCACAGCGGCGCGCCGCGCTCCGGGGGCGGACGGGCCGTCTCTGGCGCGGGGCGCGGGGGCTACCGTGCCGGTGGACACAGCCGTGAGTCGTCCAGCTTTGAGGATAAACTCAAGCAGTATCTCTCCGAGTCGGAGAGCCGCCTGTCCGATCTCAACCGCGGCGGAGAGAGCCGCCGACCTCGCCGCAACCGCAGAGGGTGAGGGCATCTCCCGTTTCTTTATGAAAAAGCCGGGCCAACGTGTTCCAAGGAAGAACCGTTGGCCCGGTTTTTCGGTCCGGCCGGGGAGAGCGCGGGGGATGTCCGCCTCAGTCCCCGCCGGGCTCGCCCTTTTCCCCGTCGGGGCGGTGTGCGCGGACACGGTCAAAGCGGTGCCTGTCATAGGTGCGGACAAAATTGAAGATATTTCCCATAATGATGATATTGCTGCACAGGAAGAGCCACACCATCAGGATGATCACCGATGCCAGCGAGCCATAGACGGTGACGTAGCGGTTGGAGATACCGATAAAAGTGGAAAACAGCTGGGTACTCGCGACCAGGGCGACGGTGGCCAGCAGCGCGCCGGGAAGAACGCTCCGCTTGTGGTGCGGGGTGTGGGCGGTGAAGCGGTAGAGCAGCAGAAGCGCTGCCAGTAGCAGGGCAAACGGCATGAGCACCTGCGCCAGACGCCAGCCGTAGTGCAGCACCGGCACGTCGAGCAGGAAACGGATCATCCCCAGCAGCCAGTCGCCCAGCAGCACGACCAACAGACTGCCGTAGGCGAGCAGCAGGAGCACCACGGAGAAGAGCACGGAGAGCAGCACGCTCACCACGCCGCTGCGTGTGCGCTGGCCGAACGCCTCGTTGAAGATATCCATCAAACCGCGAAAGGCGGCGGAGGTGGCGGTGATGGTCATAATAATGCCGCCGCTGAGCAGGGCGATGCCCTGGTTGCCGTCGATATAATGCAGATAGTCCTCCAGCAGCGGACGCACGTCGCCCGGCACCGCGTCGAGCACCTGATTGAACAGGGAAAAGCTCCCGGACGGCATCATGCCGATGATGGCCGAGACGACGATCAGCAGCGGAAACACGCTCATGAGCATGTAATAGGCCAGCTGCGCGCTTGCGCGGGAGACCCGCAGCTCCAGGTAAATCTGCGTCAGGTCGACGCACAGCTGTACCCCGGGCAGCCGGAGCAGCCGTTTGGCACGTTTCAAGTTACCTGCCTCCTCTCCGAAATATGTGCTTTCGCGCAATCTCATATAGTGTATGCCCTTGCCGGGAGGAATATCTGCCGGGATAGGGAACAAAAAACCGTCTGCACAAAGCAGACGGTTCTTCACTCCTACAGAAACTCAGTTGGCCTGCATCGCGTTAAGCTTCACGGTCAGCTGGCTCTTCTTGCGCGCAGCCTTGTTCTTGTGCATCAGGCCCTTGGCGGCCGCCTTATCCACAGCTTTCACGGCCACTTTGTAAGCGCTATCAGCCTCGCTGCGGTTGCCCTCCGCCACGGCGGCGTCAAACTTCTTCAGGGTGGTCTTCATCGCAGACTTAGCGGCCTTGTTCTGCATCGCCTTGGTGGCGTTGACCAGAACACGCTTCTTGGCAGACTTGATATTCGGCAAACCTCACACCTCCTCTAATAGCATTTCCGCATGTCAGGACAGAAAAGTCCTGTGCGATTAACTATTCTAGCACCTTGCCCGGGAAAAAGCAACTGTTTTTTGAAAAAATTTCGTCCTGTGCATAACCTGCCAGCTGGGGAAGGACACTACCGGCAGCGGAGCGTCCTGCGCCGCCAGAGAGTGAAAAAAGGTCTCACCGAGTTTGGCTCGAAGAGCCAAATAGAGTCTAATTTATTTTTGGCACGGGCATGTACCGGGCCAAAAATACTGATAGTCCGACGAGTGTGCGGATTTTTGGAACAAAAATCCGTGCGCGTGGGAGGACTGCAAGCTCGCGCAAATGCTTGCATTTGCGCGAAAGGCTGTCAAAAACACTTTTTTGACAGCCTTACTACCGGCAGCGGAGCGTCCCGTGCCACGCATCACCCCCCCGCGCCGCGGGGGCGGGAGGAGGAGCAGATATGTTTTCCCATCGCACCGATCTGGCCCTGGAGGCCGCGCAGCTCCGGCAGGCCGGGGGGGAGGGAGCGCTGCCGCCCGGCGTAGAGAGCCGCCAGCGCCACACAGAGGGCTGTCCGGTCACAGAGATCGTCATCACCGGCCCGGAGGGGGCCGAGGCGGTCGGCAAGCCGGAGGGGCGTTATTTGACGCTGGAGCTCTCCGCCCTGCTGCGCCGGGAGTCGGACGCCTTTCCCCGCTCGGCCTGGGCGGTGGCGCGGGAGCTGCGCGCCATTTTGCCAGAGGGACAGGATAGCTCCGTGCTGGTGGTGGGCTTGGGCAACCGGCTGGTGACGCCGGACGCGGTCGGCCCGCGCGCGGTGGACAATACCATGGTCACCCGCCACCTCACCCGGCACGACCCGGAGCAGTTTGCCCCCTTCCGTCCGGTGGCGGCGGTGGCGGCCGGGGTGCTCGGCACGACCGGTGTGGAGAGCGGGGAGTTGGTGCGTGCGCTGGTGCGCGCGATTCGCCCCGGGGCGGTCATCGCGGTGGACGCGCTGGCGGCCCGGTCGGTCCACCGCCTGTGCAGCACGGTGCAGCTGGCGGACACCGGCATCATCCCCGGCTCCGGCATCGGCAACGCGCGCGTGGCCCTCAACCGCCAGACGCTGGGCGTGCCGGTGATCGCCATCGGGGTGCCGACGGTGGTGGACGCGGCCACCCTGGCGGCCGACCTGACCGGGCAGGAGGGCGAGCAGGAGCTGGGGCGGATGCTGGTCACGCCCAAGGACATCGACGTGCTCGTCTCCGACGCGGCCAAGGTGATCGGCTACGGGATCAGCCTGGCCCTGCAGGAGGGGCTGGAGATTGAAGATGTCGACCTGTTTTTGAGTTAAACGCCGGCTTCGCGTATGAATCTGCGCAAAGTGGTTCAGAATAGTACCACTTTGCACAGAAATGAGGCGTGACACCGATGAAAGCGATCTTGCTGGCCGGTGGCGAGGGGACGCGGCTGCGCCCGCTGACCGCCGGACTGCCAAAGCCCATGGTGCCGCTGTTTGACCGGCCGGTGCTGGAACATCTGCTGCTGCTCCTGCGGCGGCACGGCATCCGGCAGGCGGCGGTGACGCTGGGCTATCTGCCGCAGGCGGTGACCGATTACTTCGGCGACGGCAGCCGCTGGGGCATGGAATTGACCTATCGGACCGAGCGCACCCCGCTGGGGACGGCGGGCGGCGTGCGCGCCTGCCTGGATTTTCTGGAGGGGGAGGACTGCATCGTCCTGTCAGGGGACTGCGTGTGCGACTTTGACCTGGGCGAGTGCATCCGGGAGCACTGCGCGCGCCGGGCGGAGGCGACGCTCCTGCTCTGCCGCGTGAGCGAGCCGCTGGAATACGGGCTGGTACTCACCGACGAGCGGGGGCGCATCACCCGCTTTGCGGAAAAGCCGGACTGGAGCGGGGTGTTTACCAATCTGGTAAACACCGGCATCTACCTGCTCTCCCACCGCGTGGTGGAAGAGATTCCGGCGGGGAAGCCCTGCGACTTTGCCAGCGACCTCTTTCCCCGCCTGCTCGTGGAAGGGAGGGGGCTCTACGGCGCCCTGCCGGCGGGCTATTGGCGCGACATGGGGCAGAGTGAGTCCTATCTCCAGGCCATGGCGGACGCGCTGGAGGGAAAGGTGCGGCTCGACCTGCGTCACCCGGAGGTGCGGCCGGGCGTCTGGTCCGGTTCGCTGCTGCCGGAGGACGCGCATATCCTCCCGCCCTGCTGGGTGGGGGAGAACGTGGTGCTGGGCCGCGACTGCCTGCTTGGGCCGCACGCCGTGCTCGGCCGCGGAAGCTCCGTGGGCGATGGCTCCGTGATTCAGCACTCCGCCCTGCTCGGCGCGCGCGCGGGCGGGGGAAACACGATGTATGGGGCCATCCTCTGCCCCGGGGCGCAGACCCAGGCGGACGCCGTCCTCTCGGAGGGAGCCGTGCTGGGCGGCGGCGTCCGTCTGGGGACAGGAGCCATCCTGCGCCCGGGGGTCAAGGTCTGGCCCGAGATTGAGATTCCGGCGCGCGCCCGGCTCAACGCCTCCGTCACCGCGCCGCAGGACCTGGGCCGGCTCTGCTTTGGGGAGGACGGCGTCCTGCGCGGCGTGCTGGGCCTGGAGATCACGGCGCAGACGCTGATGGCCCTCGGCGGCGTGCTGGCGGAAGAGGGCCGGTGCGGCCTCGGCTGGGGCGGCGGAGACGGGGCGCAGACCCTCGCGCTCGCGGCCCGGGCGGGCCTCGCGGCGGCCGGGGCGGACGTCTTCCTCCACGGCGGGAGCACGCCGGCGGCGGCCGGGTGGTGCGCGGGGTTCTATGCCCTGCCCATCTCCCTCTATCTCTGGCAGCGGGGGGAGGAGAT
Organism: uncultured Oscillospiraceae bacterium; assembly: GCA_964461385.1. GTDB lineage: Bacteria > Bacillota > Clostridia > Oscillospirales > Oscillospiraceae > Onthomonas. The sequence continues at coordinate 36,282 of CAYWUA010000008.1, read as the reverse complement.
CAGCCTGTACCTCTTCTCTTCTGACGGCCTGCCGCTGGGACAAGCCCGGCGGCGGAGATTGGAGACCTGCCTGCTCACCCGCACCCCGCCGCGCGCGGACGCCGGCGCCCTGGGCCGGCAGGAGCACCTGCGCGACGTGGACCGGGGCTACGCCAACGAGGCGGCGCGCTTTGGCGGGGGAGGTCCGCTCCCGCCGCTTGCGATTGCGGTGGATCGGATCGGTGCGGAGGGCGCCCTGCTGGCTGACAGCCTCGAGCGACTCGGCTGCCGCCTGACTGCCGAGCGGGAGGGCGTCGCCGCCTTTTACAGCCAGATGGACGGCTTTGGCCTGTGCGCCCGGGACGAGAAGGGGCGCCTCCTGCGGCCGGAATGGGTTCAGATGCTCTGCTGTCTGGTCCTGCTGGAGCAGGGGGAGCGCACGCTCGCCCTGCCGGAGTCGGCGCCCGTGCTGGCCGGACGGCTGGCGGAGGGCTATCGCGCCCGCCTGCTGCGGCTGGGCCGCGACGGGGCGGAGGCCGCCAGGGTCTACCGCCGCCTGCTGCCGCTGCGCGACGGGTGCGCCGCCGCCTGCCTGCTGGCCGGGCAGATGGCCGGTACAGGGCAAACGCTCGCCCGGCTGGCGGACCAGCTGCCGCACATGTCACTGCGCCGGCATGAGTTGCCGCTGACGGCGGACCGCGGCGCGGTGATGGAGGCCCTCCTGCGCGCATTCCCGCAGGCGGAGCGGCTGGAGGCTGGGCTGCGTCTGACCATAGGCGGCGGCTCGGTCTGGCTGGCCCCGGCGGCCGCCCGCGCAGCGGTACAGATTCGCGCCGAGGGCGGCAGCGAAGAGATCGCGGCGGAATTGTGTGATACCGTGAGTCGAAAGATAAAAGAAGTGGACCATTTGTGAAAACTAAACGGTATACTTTTTTCGTTTCGCGTGGTATACTGTTAGCAACAGGACAGGCGTTGTGGCCCGGAGACGGGCCAGGCAATGCGGCCGATGAAATGAGATGAACAGGTCAGACAGCGGTTCCGGCGGGACCGGAGGAAAGGCGGCGAGTGCAGGGGCGTCTTTCTCCGGTGGGCCGGGGCTGGGGTTGTTTTGGCCGTGCCGCCTGCGGGCGGCGAACGCGCGCGGGGGACAGTCTGCCTTCCCGGCGGGCGGTACTTTGTTGTGCGCTGACGCCGGGATCGTTTCCAGGGCTGCAGCAGCGCACGGACGCCGAATACTGTGAACACCGCCGCCGCCGGATCGGGCGGGGCGAACGGATATCCCGCGCCGCAACGCGGGGCTACATCAAAAATATGCCATATTAAGAAAAAGCAGGAAAGGAGCTATCCGATGGCAGAAAAACTGAAGATTATACCTCTTGGCGGTCTCAATGAGATCGGAAAGAACATGACGGTGATCGAGTACAAGGAGGATATCATTGTCATCGATTGCGGCATGGGCTTTCCGGATGACGATATGTACGGCATCGACGTGGTGATTCCGGACTACAGCTACCTGATTCAGAATCAGACGCGCATCCGCGGCATCTTCCTCACCCATGGGCATGAGGACCACATCGGCGCGCTGCCCTATGTCCTGCGCGACATCGACGCGCCCATCTACGCCACGCGGATGACCGCCGGGCTGGTGGAGCTGAAGCTGGCCGAGCATGACCTGCTGTCCACCACCAGCATCTACACCTGTGAGGCGGGCGATGTGATCCGTGCCGGCGTGTTCCAGGTGGAGTTCATCCACGCAAACCACTCCATCGCCGACGCGGTGGCCTTCGCCATCCGCACCCCGCTGGGCACACTGATCCACACCGGTGACTGGAAGATTGACCCGACGCCCATCTCCGGCGGCATGATCGACCTCGCGCGCCTGGGTGAGCTGGGCCGGGAGGGCGTGCTCGCCCTGATGTGCGACTCCACCAACGTCGAGCGCCCGGGCTATACCAAGAGCGAGTCCACCGTGGGCTCCAGCTTTGACGCGCTCTTCAAAGGCTGTGAGGAGCGGATTATCGTCACCACCTTTGCCTCCAACGTGGACCGGATTCAACAGGTGATCAACGTCGCCGCGCGCTACGGGCGCAAGGTGGCCGTCTCCGGCCGGAGCATGGAAAACGCCCTCAAGGTCTCCACCAAGCTGGGGTATATGAAGATTCCGGACGGCGTTCTGGTGGATCTCAACCAGATCAAGAGCCTCCCGAAGGAGAAGATCTGCATCATCACCACCGGCAGCCAGGGCGAGGCGATGAGCGCCCTGAGCCGCATCGCTTACTCCAGCCACCGGCAGATCGAGATTCAGCCGGGGGACAAGATCATCCTCTCCGCCTCCGCCATTCCGGGCAACGAGCACGCGATCGGCAACGTCATCAATGAGCTCTACCGCAAGGGCGCCGAGGTGATCAACGAGCGCACCCGCGACCTGCACGTCTCCGGCCACGCCTGCCAGCAGGAGCTGAAGATTCTTCACGCGCTCATCAAGCCGAAGTTCTTCATCCCCGTCCACGGCGAGCAGCGCCATCTGCGCATCCATGCCCGCCTGGCCCAGGAGATGGGGATGCGTCCGGATCACATCGTCGTGACGGACATTGGACACATCATCGAGCTGACGCCTAAGAGCATCCGCCTGGGCGGCACCGTCACCTCCGGCCGGATTCTGGTGGACGGCTATGGTGTGGGCGACGTCGGCAGCGTTGTCCTGCGCGACCGCAAGCGCCTGGCGGAGGACGGCATGATTGTCGTGGTAGTCACCATGTCCGCCGAGAACCACGCTGTCCTCTCCGGACCGGAGATCATCACCCGCGGCTTTATCTACGTCAAGGAGTCGGAGGAGCTGATGGAGGAGGTCCGCCAGCTCGCCGCGCAGGTCATCCACCAGGCCAGGCCGAACGCGGATTGGGCGGCGATTAAGAGCGATGTGAAGCGTGAGCTGTCCAACTTCCTCTTCCGCAAGGCCCGCCGCAGCCCGATGATTCTGCCGGTCATCATGGAAGTATAGGTTGCCGGTCCAATTGGAGGCTGACAGACACAAGAAACCGCGCCGCAGCTTTTTCTGCGGCGCGGCTCTTTTATTTGCTCGGAAGCACAAAATTGGAAGTGACCTGTATCCCTGCGTGTTGCGGATACAGGTCACTTCCGGTTCCTTTTCAGGTCCAGCATATCAACCGGAGCCTCCTTTGCTGTGAAGTGGGCGAGGGGCAGGTATCTATTCACGCAGTTGAGGGAGACTGGAACAGAGACCCTGTCGGCAGAACCGGATCAGCATTGCGGTTCTTTTGTGACTATTACCTGCATCGTATACGAGTGGCTGCCCCCTTTGCTGATAGCTGTCTCTACCAAAAATTGGTTTTGTCATCTACCGCCTGTTTGGCTGACATCTTTCGCTTGCTGCGGATATCGCCGACTGTATCGCGATAACTTGCTTGCTGGGATATCGGTGCTTGCTTGGAAAAGCCGAAGAAAAGGTTCCTGACTCGCTGATCCGGTTCTGCCCGGTGGTTCAGAGAAGTTTTGTTTCCTGCCAGAACTTACACGGTGGCTCTTTCTCGACCATCTTATTGGATTGACAGATGGAAAATTCCCATTCTCATCCTCGCATAGCTCTCATCTGTCCAGGGGGAAATTCACTCCGTTCACTGCGGACATCTCGTCATCTGCATCTGAATATCCGGCAGTTTTCCGCTTCCTGTTATGAGAGTGGGATTTCTTAGAAGAGGGGATCATTTTTCCTGTCAACTGGCGTCTCTTCCAAACCACTGGAGCGGTTGACGGTTCACTGGCGATGTGCGTTTCCTCTCATTGAAGTGCGGAAGGCTGATGTGCTCTTTTTTGAGAGACTCTCTCTGTTATTGCATCCGAAAAACCGCTCTTGATTTCCTTTGATGTCTCTCTCTTTGGATTCCTTTTTTCCTTGGAAACTTCCGGACGGTCATCCTTTGCGTTCCATCGGAAAAACCGGTTTTCCGCTTCGAGCGAACTTCGGCTGGAATTCTAGTGCATTTTTCGTTTGACTTGGGAGAGAATTCTCTCTTTTTTGAGGGTTTCGACTTCCTTTGCGTTTCTCTGAGTGACGTCCTCTTTCTTCACTGAGAGATTGCTTTTTCTCTGGCTGAGATTTGATGTCCCATCCGTTTGAATCCCGCTTGCTCTCTTGGAATAATTGAGCCGCCGCACATGTCCTGGTACGCTGTCTTGCTCTTGTGGAAGATGGAATCTCTTGTTCTCTTCTGGATCGGCCGTTCTGTTTCCTGGGAGAGGTTCCTCTCCGGATCGACTTGAATTGCACTTCCTGTTTGGAACTTGAGATTCTGCCTTTGGTGATGGGAAAAAGAGGAGAGTTCCGGGAGGAGAAGGTCTTCTCTGTTCCGTGAATAAATAATAGCACAGCGGCCGCGGAATGTCAAGTACTTTTTCAAAGTTTTTTTAAAAACATTTTTCGGCCTTAGTAGTGCCGCACCACGCCGACGACGCGGCCCAGGATCCGCGCCTCCCTCCCGTCGATGGGGGAATAGTCGTCGTTTTCCGGCATCAGCCAGGTCTCGCCTCTCCGGCGCAGCAGGCGCTTGCAGGTGGCCTCGTCCTCCAGCAGGGCGATGACGATCTCGCCGTTGTTGGCGGTTTCCTGCCGGTGGACGATAACGAAGTCGCCCGGCAGAATCCCCGCCCCGAGCATGCTCTCGCCGCGGATACGCAGGGCAAAGTGCTCCCCGCTCACCCCGCCGGTGTCAAAAGGGAGATAATCCTCCACGTACTGGTCTGCCAGGATGGGACTTCCGGCGGCGACGTTGCCGAGCAGCGGCACCTGGCTCACGCGCGGCGGGGCTGGCTCTTCGGCGGTGATGGCCCGCGTCTTGCCGCTGCCGCGGCTGATGACGCCCGCCTCCTCCAGGGCCTTGAGGTGGAAGTGGACGGTGGAGGGGCTCTTCAGGCCGACCGCGGCGGCGATCTCCCGCACGGAGGGGGGATAGCCGTGCTCGGCGGTGAACTCCACGATATAGTCGTAGATGCGCTGCTGTTTTTGCGTCAATGTCTTTGTCTGTCTCATGGCAACCTCCAAACATGCCGGCGGTTTTCTCTACTATACCACAGCGGGTGCAAAAACGCAAACAAATGTTCTAGAAAATGTCTGGAAATACCCGCTGCGGTCTGCCGGCCCTGGGAGCCAGGATGAAAACGCGCACAAAAGGGGAAATCCCCTTGACAGCACAGGCAGCTTCTGTTAAAACTAATAAGCATCCTGACAGTTTGTATCCAAACTTTTTCCGGAGGGGAGAGTGCGGTGGACGGCCTGCGGGACATTGGCCAGCGCGATTTCCTCCCGCCGCTGCGCGAGGGGAGGCGCCGGTTTCTCCCGGCAGGAGCTGCGGCAGATGAGGGAATACTATCTTCGCATGCTGGAAAATATGTATCAGATCGGCGCGGCGGCCGCGGACAGCGCCGGCGGCCCATTTGGAAAGGAAGGGATTCCATGTGATCAAACGTCTGCTCCCGTTTATGAGGGGATACCGGAAGGAGGCCGTCCTGGCCCCGATCCTGGTATCGCTGGAGACGGTCTGCGAGCTGATTCTCCCCCTGCTCATGGCGGGCATCATCGACGACGGCATCGGGCAGTCCAACCTCCCGGTGATCTTCCGCCTGGGTGCGGCCATGCTGGTGGTGGCCGGCGTCTCGATGTGCTGCGGCATCTTCTCGGCCCGGTATGCCGCGCTGGCGGCACAGGGGCTGGGCGCGAACCTGAGAAAGGCGGAGTTTGACAAGATCAGCAGTTTCTCCTTTGCAGACATCGACCGTTTCTCCTCCGCCTCCCTCATCACGCGCATGACCAACGACGTGACCAATATTCAGATGGTCGTGTCCATCTGCCTGCGGATGCTGGTGCGCAGCGTGGTGATGATGGTCATGGCGATGGGGGTGGCCCTGTGGATCAACGCCGGCCTGGCCGTCTGGGTGATTGTGATCCTGCCGGTGGTGGCCGCGGCGCTCCTGCTGCTCATGCACATCTGCAACCCGCTGTTTCAGACCATGCAGCGCAAGATCGACGCCCTGAATCAGACGATCCAGGAGAACCTGGTGGCCGCCCGGGTGGTCAAGGCCTTCGTCCGGCAGGACTTTGAAAAGGAGAAGTTCCGCGCGGCCAACGATGCGTACACGAAGGCCGGCCTGGCCGCTGTGCTGCGCGTGGTGCTGATGAGCCCGGTGCTGATGATGGGCGTCTCCACCGCCACCGTGCTCATCCTCTACAACGGCGGACTGATTGTCCTGCAGGGCGGGATGGAGATCGGCGAGCTGTCCAGCCTGCTCAATTACATCTTCAACATCCTCTTCTCCGTGATGATGGTGGGTATGGCCCTGCTGCAGTACACCCGTGCCGAGGCCTGCGCCAAGCGTATCTTTGAGGTGCTCGACGCGGTGCCCGACATCCAGAGCGGCCAGGACATCGGCCAGCGCGGCGAGCGGGCGCTGCGGGGACAGGTGGAGTTTCGCAACGTCTCCTTCAAATATCGCGCCTCCGGCACGGGGGATGACGTGCTGCACGGCATCACCTTTACCGCCAAGCCCGGCCAGGTGGTGGCCATCGTCGGCGGCACCGGCGTGGGCAAGAGCACGCTGGTCAACCTGATCCCCCGCTTCTACGACGTCACCGGCGGAGAGGTGCTGGTGGACGGCGTGGACGTGCGCGACTACTCCCTGGACACCCTGCGCAATAAGGTCGGCATGGTGCTGCAGAAAAACGTCCTCTTCTCCGGCACCATCCGGGAAAACCTCCTCTGGGGCGACGAAAACGCCACCGAGGAGGAGCTTATCCGGGCCGCGAAGGACGCGCAGGCCTATGACTTCATCATGTCTTTCCCGAAGGGATTTGACACCTATCTGGAGCAGGGCGGCGTGAACGTCTCCGGCGGCCAGAAGCAGCGCCTGTGCATCGCCCGCGCGATGCTGCGAAAGCCCTCCGTCCTCATCCTGGACGACTCCACCTCTGCCGTCGACTCGGCGACCGAGGCGCTCATCCGGCAATCCTTCCACGAGAATCTGAAGGAGACCACAGTCATCCTGATCGCCCAGCGCATCAGCTCGGTGATGGGCGCCGATCAGATCATCGTCCTGGATGACGGCACGGTCGCCGGCATCGGCACCCACGACGAGCTGATAGCCGGCAACCGCATCTATCAGGAGATCTATTGGTCCCAGCAGGAAGGGGGGAGCGAGAATGGCTGAAAAGACAGCGCCCCGCGGCGGCCCGGGGGGAAGAGGGCGCGGCGGCTATCAGAAGCCGAAGCATCTGCGCCAGACCACGCTGCGCATGTTCAGCTACCTGACCAGGCGCCCGCTGCGGCTGGTGATCGCTCTGCTGTGTGTCGTCGCGGCCTCTGTCTCCTCGGTGGCGGCCACCTATCAGATGCGGCCGATCATCAACAACCTGGGGCAGGCGGTCCTGAACGGCCAGAGTGAGCTGCCCGGCCTGCTGACCTCCGTTCTGCAGCTCCTGGGCATCTATGCGGTGGCCGCGGTGTGCATGTACCTGCAGTCCAACCTGATGGCCCAGCTGGCACAGAAGGGCTGCAACACCCTGCGCAAGGAATTGTTTGACCGGCTTCAGGAGCTGCCGCTGTCCTACTTTGACCGTCACACACACGGCGAACTGATGAGCCGCTTTACCAACGACGCGGACAACGTGCAGATGGCGCTCGAGCAGTCGGTCGTCCAGCTCATCAGCTCGGTGATCACCTTTGTCGGCACGGTGGTGATGATGCTCTACCTCAGCCCGCTGCTCTTCCTGGTCTCCGCCGTGATTCTGGCGATCACCATCCTGGTGTTTGCCAAGCTGGGCGGCAAGAGCCGGGAGTACTACGCGCGCCAGCAAAAGGCCCTCGGCGAGGTCAACGGCAACATCCAGGAGGTCATCGAGGGGCTGAAGGTGGTCAAGGCCTTCACCCACGAGGAGCAGGCCAAGGCGGACTTTGCCGCGCTCAACGAGAGCTACCGCGTCGCCGCCTCCCAGGCGGGCTTCTACTCCACCGTCATCATGCCGATCGCGGGCAATCTCTCCAATATCGGCTATGCCCTCACGGCGGCGGTGGGCGGCGCGCTGTCCATCCTGGCGGGGTTTGACATCGGCGGCCTGGTCAGTTACCTGAACTATTCCCGTCAGGTGGCCCAGCCGCTCAACCAAATCTCCATGCAGATGACCAATCTGCTCTCCGCCCTGGCGGGCGCGGAGCGCATCTTTGAGGTGATGGACACCGAGCCAGAACTGGACAACGGCAAGATCGCCCTGGTGAACGTCGTGCGCGGCGAGGACGGCAGACTGCGGGAGCTGCCCGCCGGCGAGCGCAGCGGCCTCTGGGCCTGGAAGGCCACCCAGGTGGAGGGCGGACGGCTCTACCCGACTGACCACGGCTGGGAGTGGGATGTGCCCGACCCGCAGGGCCGGCGCTATACCCGCCCCGCGGAGGGCACGATCGTCGGGACCGGGGAGAGCGCCTATGAGCTGGTCGAGCTCAAGGGGGACGTGCGCTTCCTGGACGTCAGCTTCGGCTATGTGCCGGAGAAGGAGGTCCTGCACCACGTCACCGTCTACGCAAAGCCCGGCCAGAAGATCGCTTTTGTCGGTTCCACCGGCGCGGGCAAGACGACGATGACCAACCTGATCAACCGTTTTTATGAGATCACCGACGGCCTGATTCTGGTGGACGGCCTGGACGTGCGGCACATCGACAAGCGCTCTCTGCGCACCGCGCAGGGCGCGGTGCTGCAGGACACGCACCTGTTCACCGGCACTGTCATGGACAACATCCGCTACGGCAAGCTGGACGCGACGGACGAGGAGTGCATCCAGGCGGCCAAGACGGCCAACGCCCACAGCTTTATCCGCCGTCTGCCGGACGGCTATCAGACCATGGTCACCGGCGACGGGGCAAACCTCTCCCAGGGCCAGCGGCAGCTGCTCGCCATCGCGCGCGCGGCGGTGGCCGATCCCCCCATCATGGTGCTCGACGAGGCGACGAGCTCCATCGACACCCGTACGGAGGCCCTGATCTCCCAGGGCATGGATGCGCTGATGAAGGGGCGGACGGTGTTCGTCATCGCCCACCGGCTCTCCACCGTGCGCCACTCCAACTGCATCGCCGTCATCGAGCAGGGCCAAATCATCGAGAAGGGCTCCCATCAGGAGCTGCTCGACCTCAAGGGCCGGTATTACCAGCTCTACACCGGGCAGTTCCAGCTCACCTGACCGGCCGGCAGATCAGCCGGTGGGGCAATGACACAGCCGCGTTTTTGTCCTGGACCGAATCCGTAGGGAACGGTCTTGACCGTTCCGTTTGCAGCTTCCTGGCATGACAAAACCCCTGGCAGGGTATCCTGCCAGGGGTTTGTGCGTAAAAGAATGTTACAGCCGGGCTTCCAAAGCGGCCTTCATGTCCTCGTAACCGGGCTTGCCCAACAGAGCGAACATATTCTTCTTGTAGGCTTCGACGCCCGGCTGTGAGACCGGTCTGGGGCGCTGAGCGCCCCGGCAAAGGCGTCGGGGACGCCTTTGAGGTCGAGTGGATATCAGGGCGCGAAGCGCCCTACATTACAGCCGGGCTTCCAAAGCGGCCTTCATGTCCTCGTAACCGGGCTTGCCCAGGAGGGCGAACATGTTCTTCTTATAGGCTTCGACGCCGGGCTGATTGAACGGATTCACCCCCAGCACATAGCCGGAGATGCCGCAGGCCAGCTCGAAGAAGTAGATCAGCTCGCCGGTGTGGTAGGCGTCGATCGTCTCCACGTTCACCAGGATATTGGGCACGCCGCCGTCCACGTGGGCCAGCCGGGTGCCGCGCATCGCCTGCTCACAGACGAACTGCAGGTCCTTGCCGGCCAGGAAGTTCAGGCCGTCCACGTTGTCCGCGTCCTCGCCGATGACCACCTTGCCGTGGGGGTGCTCATAGCGGACGATGGTCTCGAACATGACCCGCTCGCCCTCCTGGATGAACTGGCCCATGGAGTGCAGGTCGGCGGTGAACTCGACGCTGGCGGGGAAGATGCCCTTGCCGTCCTTGCCCTCGCTCTCACCGTAGAGCTGCTTCCACCACTCGGCGAAAAAGCGGAAGGAGGGCTCGTAGCAGCCGAGGATCTCCACCTTCTTGCCCGCCTCGTAGAGGGTGTTGCGCGCGGCGACATACTGCCAGGCGGGGTTGGACATCGACTTGTCCGCACTGAGCGCGCGCATCGCGTCCGCCGCGCCCGCCATCAGCGCCTCGATGTCAATCCCGGCCACCGCGATGGGCAGCAGCCCCACCGCCGTGAGCACGGAGTAGCGGCCGCCCACGTCGTCGGGCACCACGAACTCCTCGTAGCCCTCCGCGTCCGCCAGGCCCTTGAGCGCGCCGCGCGCCTTGTCGGTGGTGGCGTAGATGCGGCGGGAGGCCTCCTCCTTGCCGTACTTCTTCTCCAGCGCCGCCTTGAAAATGCGGAAGGCGACGGCGGGCTCGGTGGTGGTGCCCGACTTGGAGATGACGTTGATGGAGTAGTCCCGGTCGCCGATGAGCTCCAGCGTCTCGAGCACGGCGTCGGTGGAGAGGGTGTTGCCGGCAAAGAAGATGTCCGGCGTGCCCTTCTTCTTCAGGTTGTAGTTCGGGCTCTGGATCAGCTCCACCACGGCGCGCGCGCCGAGATAGGAGCCGCCGATGCCGATGACCACCAGCACCTGGGAGTCGGACTGGATCTTCTTGGCCGCCTTCTGGATGCGGGCGAATTCCTCCTTGTCATACGCCTCCGGCAGGCGCACCCAGCCGAGGAAGTCGCTGCCCGCGCCGCTGCCGCTCTCGAGTACCTGATGGGCGGCGGCCACGCGCGGGGCGACGGCGGCCAGCTGCTCCGCCGAGACGGCGGAAGAGACGTCTACATGAATCATAGTGAGAAACCTCCATATCGGTAAAATCTTGCCCTGATTGGGTTGTGGGAAATGCTGTCTCTATTGTAGCACAGCCCGGGGGAGAAGACAACGCTTTTGGAGGGAACCTTTGCCAAAAGGAGGAGTTTTGGGCGGGAGGCGCGCCTAGCCTGCCCGGGTCCCCTTTCCCGCCGTCCCGGCCGGGACGGCGGGGAGCGCCTCCCCCTCATCTGCCGGGCGGGTCCGGGCGCGCCATTTCACCGCCTCGCACACCGGCACCGGCAGGATGGACAGCCCCAGCACGGCCAGCCACTGCGCAGGGCTCATCGGCACGACGGAGAACACCTGTTGCAGCGGCGGCAGGAGAAGCACCGCCCCCTGCATTGCCAGCCCCGCCAGGAACGCCCGGTTCATCGCCGGGTTGGAGAGCACGCCGGCGGCGAGCAGGGAGCCGTGCTCGCTGCGCACGTCAAAGGCGTGGAAGAGCTGGGAGAGGGTGAGGGTGGCAAAGGCCATCGTGTTGGCCCGCTCGGCGGCCTCTCCCGGCCCGGAGAGGACAAAGGCCCCGAGAAAATAGGCCGCCAGCGTCAGCGCGCCCACCATCAGCCCCTGCCAGGCCAGGCGAAAGGCGAACGGCCCGGAAAACAGCGGCTCTCGCCCGGCCCGCGGCGGCCGGTCCATCACATCCGGCTCCGCCGGCTCCACGCCGAGGGCAAGGGCGGGCAGGGAGTCGGTCACCAGGTTGAGCCACAGCAGCTGCACCGGCAGCAGCGGAGGATAGGGGAAGCGAAGTACGGTGGCGAGAAAAACGGTGCACATCTCTCCGATGTTGCAGGAGAGCAGGTAGTGGATCGCCTTTTTGATGTTGTCGTAGATGCCGCGCCCCTCGCGCACGGCGGCGACGATGGTGGAGAAGTTGTCGTCCGTGAGCACCATGTCCGCCGCACCGCGCGCCACGTCGGTGCCGCTGCGGCCCATCGCGCAGCCGATATCCGCCGCGCGCAGGGCGGGGGCGTCGTTCACGCCGTCGCCTGTCATGGCGACCACCTCGCCCCGCTTCTGCAGGGCCTGCACGATGCGCAGCTTGTGCTCCGGTGTCACCCTGGCGTAGACGGCGCAGCGACCGGCGGACTCCTCCAGCAGTTCCTGCGGCATGAAGTCCAGCTCCGCGCCGGTCAGGGTGATGCTCTCCGGGCGGAGGATATTCAGCTCGCGGGCGATGGCGACGGCGGTGGCCTTGTGGTCGCCGGTGATCATCACCGGCCGGATGCCCGCGCGCCAGCAGGCGGCCACCGCCCCGCGCACTTCCTCACGCGGCGGGTCCATCATCCCGACCAGCCCGACAAAGATCAGCCCGCGCTCCACCGTCTCCGGCGTGAGCGGCTCGGGCAGCTGGTCCAGCTCCCGGTACGCCAGCCCCAGCACCCGCAGGGCGCCCGCGGCCATGCGTCGGTTGGCCTGCTCAATTCTGGCCCGCCCCGCGGCATCCAGCGGGCGGACGCCCTGGTCGAGCCAGGCGGTGCAGCGGTCCAGCAGCAGGTCGGGCGCTCCCTTGACCATCACGCGAAAGCCCCCGCCCTTCGGGCTGGGGTGGAGGGTGCTCATCCGCTTGCGCCCGGCGTCAAAGGGCAGCTCCGCCCGGCGGGGATAGCGCTGCTCCAGCTCCGCCTTGTGGAGGCCGCGCGCCTCGGCGGCGGCCACAATGGCGTTCTCCGTCGGGTCGCCGAGCAGACTGCCGTCTGGCTGCAGGACGCTGTCGCAGCAGAGCGTTCCCACCGTCAGGGCGAGCTGCTCCCCCTTGCCGCTGGCGGTCCAGATCTCCGTGACCGTCATCCGGTTGCGCGTGAGGGTGCCGGTCTTGTCCGAGCAGATCACGCTCGCGCAGCCCAGCGTCTCCACCGCCGGCAGCTTCTTCACAATCGCCCCGCGCGCGGCCATCCGCTGCACGCCGAGGGCGAGGACGATGGTCACGATGGCGGGCAGGCCCTCCGGGATGGCCGCCACCGCCAGAGACACCGCCATCAAAAACATGCCCAGCATGTCCCGCCCCTGCAGCAGCCCGACACCGAACATCACCGCGCAGGCCGCCAGGCACAGGAAGGAGAGCGTGCGCGAGATCTCCGCCATCTTGCGCTGCAGGGGGGTCTCTCCCCCTGCCTGCCCCTGCAGGAGCAAGGCGATGCGGCCCACCTCGGTGCGCATCCCCGTCTCCACCACCAGCGCGCGGGCCCGCCCGGCGGTGACGACGGTGGAGCCGATGAGCAGGTTGACGCGGTCGCCGAGCGGCGTGTCCTCGGCGAGGACGGCGTCGGCGCGCTTGTCCACCGGGACGGACTCGCCGGTGATCGCGCTCTCGTCCGCCTTCAGGCCGGCCGCCTCCACCAGCCGCGCGTCCGCCGGGACGAGGTCGCCCGCCTCCAGGGCGATCAGGTCGCCCGGGACCAGGCTCGCGGCCTCCACCCGCTGCGGCGCCCCGCCGCGGATCACCGTCGCCTGCGGCGCGGCCATCTGCTCGAGCGCGGCGAGGGCGCGCTCGGCCTGGCGCTCCTGCACGATGGAGATCACCGCGTTGACCAGGACGATGACGAGAATGATGAGCGACTCCAGATAGTCCTCCCCACCGCTGGCGAGATAGGAGAGGACGGAGGCCCCCAGCAGGACGAGGATCATCGGGTCGGTGAGCTGCTCGAACACCTGCCGGGCGAGCGGCTGTCCCCGGCTGCGCTCCAGGCGGTTTGGGCCGTATTGTTCCAGCCGGCGCGCGGCCTCCTGGGCCGAGAGCCCTCCGCTCCGGTCGGTCTCCAGACGCTGCGCCGCCTGCTGGGAGGACAGGGCGTGCCAGTGTTGCATGATAGATCATACCTCCTCTCATAGGTGTCCGTTTTCATTATAGGGAGGGGGACGGGGGAGAACCAAGGGAATCGTGCCGCCCGGGGAAGACTTGACAACGGGGGAAATCCTGCTATCATAATCCCAACCAACCTGGACGCGCCCCGGCGGCGGAGAAGAGAGGAGGAGGTCCTGTGAGCGGCTACCGCGCGGTCTTCTTTGATTTTGACTACACCCTCGGCGACGCGACGGACTGCATCGTGCTCGGCTTTGAGACCGCCTTCGCGCAGATGGGCCTGCCCCGGCCGGGGCGGGTGGCGGTGCGCGAGACGATCGGCATGACGTTGGAGAACGCCTTTACCCATCTCACCGGGGAGGCCGACCCCGCGCGCCAGGCCCTCTTCCGGCGGCTCTATGTCGCCGTGGCCAACCCCATCCAGGTGGAGGGGACCCGCCTCTTCCCCGGGGCGGTGGAGCTACTGGAGTGGCTGCGGGCGCGAGGCATCCTCGCCGCCATCGTGAGCACGAAGCGCCGCGCGGTGATCGAGGCGGTGCTCGCGCGGCAGGGGATTGCGGACCTGGTCGCCTTCTGTGTCGGCGGCGGGGACGTGGCGCACTACAAGCCGGCGCCGGACGCCGCCCTGCTCGCGCTGGAGAGGGCGGGGTGCGCGCCGTCCGAGGCCCTCTTCGCCGGGGACACCGTCATCGACGCTGAGACCGCCCGGCGAGCCGGCATCGACTTTGCCGCCGTGCTCAACGGCACCACCCCGGCCGGGGCGTTCGCGCCGTGGCCCGCGGTCTGTATCGCGCCCAATCTGGACGCGCTCGGCGCCTTTTTGGCGGGGCGCCATCCATTTGCCTGATGTTTACGCCTGCCGTTACACCGGAGGGAGGGACGCGATATGCCTGGCTGGAAGACGGCCGCCTATGACCTCATCAAACGCCACCCTCTCCTGCGCCTGCAGGTGCGGCGCCTGCTGGGGGCGCTCCGGTCCGCCCGCTACCGCCTGCGCGCCGCCGGCGTGCCGGTGGAGGAGCGGACGGTGCTCTTTTGCGCCTACCACGGGGCGCACTGCACCTGCAGCCCCCGGGCGATCTATGACGAGATGGCCGCCGCGCCGGCGTACCGGGACTATCGCTTCCTCTGGGCGGTGAAGGACCCGTCCGCCCATCCCGACCTCGCCGCCGCGCCGCGCACCGAATTGGTGCGCTTCGGCGGGGCGGACTTTGAGCGCGCGATGGCGCGCGCGGGCACCTGGGTGTTTAACTCCACCCTGCCGGAGCATATCTCGCCCCGGCGGGGCCAGCGCTATCTCCAGTGCTGGCACGGCACGCCGCTCAAGCGCCTCGGTTTTGACATCCGGGACGACGGCAACGTGATGAACTCCCCGGCGGAGATCCGCCGGCGCTACCGGCTGGAGGCGCGGAAGATCACCTGGTTCCTCTCCCCATCCCCCTTTGCCAGCGCCTGCTTCCGCTCGGCCTGGCGGCTGGACGGGGGCCGCGTGCTCGAGCTGGGCTACCCGCGCAACGACCGGCTCGCCCGCGCGACGGAGGCGGACTGCGCCGCCGCCCGCGCCGCCCTCGGCATCCCGCCGGGGAGACGGGCGGTGCTCTACGCGCCCACCTTCCGCGACGACGAGCACATCTCCGGCGAGGGCTACGCCTGCCGCCCGGCGGTGGACTTCGCCCGGCTGCGCGCGCAGCTCGGGGAGGGGTACGTCATCCTGTTCCGGGCGCACTATCTGGTTGCCTCCGCGTTTGATTTCGACGCGCTGGGCGGCTTTGTGCGCGACGTGTCCGCCGTGGAGGACATCAACGACCTGTATCTGGCCGCCGACCTGCTGGTGACCGACTACTCCAGCACGATGTTTGACTACGCCGTACTGCGGCGGCCGATCCTATTTTATATGTATGACCTCGAGCGCTACCGCGACCGGCTGCGGGGCTTCTACTTCGACCCGGAGGAGCTGCCGGGGCGCCTCCTCCGCCGCGAGGAGGAATTGGCCGGCGCGATCCGCGCCGCGGAGCGGTTCGTCTGGACGGAGGAGTGGGAGGCGTTCCGGCGCCGGTTTGCCCCGCTGGAGGACGGACATGCCGCCCGCCGGGTGATTGAGGCTGTGTTTGGAGAGGGGGAGAACCATGGGATGGAAGGATAAACTGCGCGCTCACCGCCAGTCCGCGCCGGTGAGGCTGCTCTACGCCGCCTATTCGCGCGGCGTGCGCCTGCTCTATCGGACAGAGCGGCTGACAGTGCCGCTGGAGGAGAAGCTGGTGCTCTTTGAGGCGTTCCAAGGCCGGCAGTACACCTGCAGCCCCAAGGCGCTCTATGAGCAGATGCTCGCAGAGGAGCGCTTTGCGGACTACCGTTTCCTCTGGGCCTTTACCGAGGAGGCCGAGCGGCGCAACCCGATGCCGGACGCGCGCACCGGCGTGGTGCGCTACAACTCGCGGGACTATAAGCTCGCCTGCGCCCGGGCGGGCACGATTGTCACCAACTCCATGCCGCTCGGCTTCTTTCAGCCGCGCCGCGGCCAGCGGCTCGTCGAGACCTGGCACGGCACGCCGCTCAAACGCCTGGGCTGTGACATCGAGGTGGACAGCAACGCGGTCAACACCGCCGAGGAGATCCACGCGCGCTACCACGAGCGGGTGAAGAAGATTTCGGTGCTGCTCTCCCCGTCCGACTTCTATACCGAGAAGCTCACCTCCGCCTTTGACCTCAAGGGCGCGGGGCACAACGTGCGCATCGTGCAGGAGGGCTATCCCCGCAACGACTTTCTCACCCGCTGCACCGCCGGGCAGGCGGCGGAGATGCGGGAAAAGCTGGGCATCCCCGCCGGGAAAAAGGTCATCCTCTACGCGCCCACCTTCCGCGACGACGAGAAGCTGGAAAAGGCCTACAGCTACGGCTTCACCCTGCAGATGGACTTTGACCACCTGCTCCAGACGCTGGGGGAGGACTACGTCGTCCTCTTCCGCCCGCACTACTTTGTCGCCAGCCAGTTTGACTTCGCGCGCTACGCCGGGCGGGTGATCAACGCGGCCGAGGTGGACGACGTGAACTGGCTGTATGTGATCAGCGACCTGCTCATCACCGACTACTCCAGCGTGTTCTTTGACTATGCCATCCTGCGCCGCCCGATTCTCCTGTACATGTACGACCTGGAGCGGTATCAGAACCAGCTGCGTGACTTCTACATTGATCTCGGCGAGCTGCCCTTCCCCATCGTGCGCACCCAGGAGGCGCTGGAGCGGGAGATTTTGCACCAGCTCAACGGCGGCTTTGTCTATGACGAGGCATACCGGCGCTTTCATCAGACCTATACCCCGCGCGACGACGGACAGGCCAGCCGGCGGGTGCTGGAGGCACTTTTCCCAACGAAAGCGAAGGAAAGTGGCGGGGTATAAAAAGGATTCAAAATTTTGACAAGAAAAAGCCGGGGTTTACTTGCCTTTCTCGGACGAAGCGGCTATAATAATTTATATTATAACTGCAACTGCCGCCACGCGGGCCGGAGCGCGAACCGCTGGGCAGAAAGCGGATGAGACAGATGTATTTTGATACCCATGCCCACTATGACAGCCGCGCCTTTGATGCGGACCGGGACGAATTGCTCGCCTCCCTGCCGGCGCACGGCGTGGAGCTGGTGCTCAACCCCGGCTGCGACTGGGAGAGCTCCTGCCGGGCGGTGGAATATGCCCACCGCTTCCCCCACGTCTACGCCGCCGTCGGGTTCCACCCTTCCGACATCGGGAAGCTGGATGAGGAGATGTTTGCGCGCCTGCGCGCGCTGGCGCAGGATGCGCGCGTGCGCGCGATCGGCGAGGTGGGGCTGGATTACTATTGGAAGGACTACGCCGCGCCCGAGCGGCAGAAGGACGGCCTGCGCCGCCAGATGGCGCTGGCCCGGGAGCTGGCCCTCCCGGTGATCTTTCACGACCGCGAGGCGCACGCGGATGCGCTCGCGCTGGTGCGGGAGTTTCCCGGCGTGCGCGGCGTGTTCCACTGCTATTCCGGCGGCGTGGAGATGGCGCGCGAGCTGGTCGAGCGGGGCTGGATGATCTCCTTCACCGGCGCGCTCACTTTCCCGAACGCGCGCCGCGCCCCTGAGGTGGCGGCGGCCTTGCCGCTGGAGTCCATCATGATTGAGACGGACGCCCCCTATCAGATCCCCTACCCCCGCACGCCGGAGGACAAGACGTTTCGGCGCAACTCCTCCCTGCGTGTCTGGCAGGTGGCTGCGCGCCTGGCGGAGATCCGGGGGATTTCCCCGGAGGAAGCGGCCCGTATAACCTTGGAAAACGGGAGGCGGTTTTTCCGCATCCCCTGACCGATCGTCCGGGGCATTTGGTCCCGGAGAGAGAGTACCTACCCGCTGCATGCATGAAAAGGAAGTGTTGCTTATGAAACATCCCATGGCAATCCGCTCTGTCAGCTTGCTGCTGGCGCTGCTTATGGTGCTGGCCATCCCGGCCTCCGCGCTCGAGCAGGCCGCGCTGGCCGGCGGGGAGGCCGACACGGAGGAGACTGGGAACAGCGCCGAAGAGGAGGCAACGTCCGGCACGGAGGAGGAAACGGAGCCCGTCTATTTCAACCAGGACGGGAGCTACCGTGCGCCTGAACGGCTGACGGTCTACTACGTCAGCCTGCTGGACGGGACCAGCCCGCAGGACACGATGCCGGAGGACTGCTATACCGGCGTGGTCGCCTTCTTCGACTATGAGCAGGATGAGGAACTGGAGGAGCCGTACTTCTTCTACTATGAGGACGGCAAGCTCCAGGACGATGAGGAGCTGACCGTCCTGACAGCCTCCTATCTGGAGGCCACCGGGCTGAATACAGACACCGAGGATACGAGCTATTTCGTCCGCGAGGTGTATGTGGATGAAGAGGCTGCGGAGCATTCGGAGTATGCCTTTGCCTTCAACCGGGAGGACGGGGAGGACAACGGCATTGTGACGCAGGAGGAGTCGGAGAGCGACGGCGTCCAGCCGGACGGAGAGAGCGGCCTGACGGACGGCAGCAACAGCCTGCTGCCTGATGCATCCAATGAGGAGCCGGAGCAGACCGATGCCGATGATGCACAGACGCTGGAGACAGTGGAGGATGCGCAGGAGAGCGTTTCTGTCCAGGAAGAGGCGGACGAGACTGCCGACGTCGACTACCCGACGCCCACCACCACCGCGCAAGCCGAGGCCGGCGGGGTCCAGGTGAGCTGGACGGGCGATGAGGCGGCGAGCGGCTACCGGATCTATCGCAGCACCGCTGGCGGCGCGTGGACCATGCTGCGCGACCTGACCGGCAGCGCCACTACTTATCTGGATACCAGCGCGGCCAGCAACCAGCGCTATGCTTACGCCGTGCGCGCCTATTACGGTACGCTGGACAGCGGCCGGGAAGACGAGTCGGACGGCAGCGTCTGGAGTGACCTGGGCGGCAGCGCCGCCGTCTACTATCTGGCGGCGCCCGAGCTGGACGAGGTCTACAGCGCGGCGGACGGCATTGTGATCACTTGGAACCAGGTGACCGGCGCGGAGAAATATACCGTCTGGCGGAAGGAGCCGGGCGATACGAAGTGGACGCAGCTGGGCACTGTCACGGACACCAGCTTTACGGACAAGACGGCCAAAGAGGGAGAGTCCTACTGGTACACGGTGCGGGCGGTCTCCTCCTCCGGGACCAGCGGCTATTATAACCCGAGTTCCGACCGCGCCAACTTGGTCGTGCTGCACGGCACGCCGGAGGTGACGGTGGCGATGGCTGGCGCCGGCAGCGGCATCCGAGTCAGCTGGAGCCGGGACGCTGCGGCAACAGGCTATCGTGTTTTCCGCCGCTCGGGGAGCACATGGGTGGTTATCGCCCGCGTCAGCGCTTCGACCAGCAGCTATGTGGACGCCAACCCGACCAGCGGCCAGAATAACTATTACACCGTGCGCGCCTACTATGGGGATGAGCCCATCGCCACCGCCGCGCTCAATAACCAGAACGACTGGAGCCCCTACCAGAGCTCGGAGGCCTGCTACTATCTGGCGGCGCCCGAGGCAACGGCCTATACCAGCGACAACGGTGTGACCGTCACCTGGAATGCGGTGGCCGGTGCGGCGGGCTACCGTGTCTACCGCAAGACGTCCTCCACCAGCTGGACGATGCTCGCCCGCCTGAGCGGCAGCCAGACTTTGAGCTATGTGGATAAGACGGCCACAGAAGGCGGTGAGTATTACTATACGGTGCGTGCCTACCGCAACAGCGACGGCACTTACTCTGGCGGCTACTATGTCCCGGAGGAGAGTATCACCTATTGGCCGACCCTGACCACCACGGCCTATACCAAGGTGGAGGGGGTCCAGGTCAACTGGACCAAGGACAGCGACGCCAAGGGCTATCGCGTCTACCGCAAAACGGCGGGCAGCAGCGCCTGGACGGTGGTCGCAAACCTCGTCGGCGCCAACTATAGCGGCTATCTGGACAAGACGGCGGCCAGCGGCACGCAGTATGTCTACACCGTGCGCGCTTACTACGGCAGCCGGACGCTCAGCGCTTCGGTCAGCTTCAATGCCAGCACCAATGAGTGGAGCGGGACGAAGAACAGCGCGACGATTACCTTCCTGACCACGCCGACGCTGGAGGAGATCTACAGCGATACCGAGGGAATGAGAGTGAATTGGAGCGCGGTCAAAGGGGCGACGGGCTACCAGATCTACCGCAAGACCGCTACCACCAACTGGCAGGTGCTTGGCCGCGTGACGGGGGCGAGCACGACAACCTATGTCGACAAGACAGCCGCGGCGAACGTTTCGTACTACTACACCGTGCGGGCATACTATTCCAACACTGCGACTACCAACATGAGCACCTACTACACGCCGGAGGAGCCGTCGGTCTTCCACAAGGCGCTGCAGGTCTCCGTCACCCCGATCAGCGGCGGGCTGGACCTCTCTTGGACGCAGGATTCCAGCGCGACCGGCTATCGCCTGTACCGCCGGGTCAAGGGGACGAGCACCTGGTCGGTCCTTGCCAATATCACCAGCAACAGCACGGTCAAGTACCGCGACCAGTCGCTGACCAGCAACACGACCTATGAGTACGTCGTGCGTGCCTATTACGGCAGCCGGACGCTCAGCGCTTCGGTCAGCTTCAATGCCAGCACCAATGAGTGGAGCGGCTTGCTGAGCAAGAGCTACGTCTATCTCGATGCGCCTGAGCTGGAGCAGGCGGAGAACACCGCCACCGGCATCAAGATTACCTGGGAGAAAGTCTCCGGGGCGACGGGATACCGGATCTACCGCAAGACCCCCAACGGCACCTGGGCGCAGGTGGCCAAGATTTCCAGCGGGGCGACCGAGGCGTATGTGGACACCAGCTCGACCGAGTTGACGGCTGGCACGGCGGTATACTATACGGTGCGCGCCATCGGTTCGGACGGCGTCTCGCTGAGCTTCTATGACACAACCGGGCTGTACACGGCCTATCTGCCGGCACCTGAACTGATCTCCGCGGAGGTCAGCTCCAGTGGCACGACGGTCAGCTGGAATGCGGTCTCCACGGCGGACAAGTACCGCGTCTACCGGCGCAGCGAAAACGGCTCGTGGACCCAGCTGGGCGAGGTCACCGGGACGTCTTATAAGGACACCGCCGTTAAGAGCGAAAGTACGACATATTACTACACGGTGCGCGCGCTGCGGACGGATACGGTCAACGGCAAATCGATAACCATTTCGGGCGCCTATGACACGGAAGGCATTACCTTTGCCATTCGCGTAAATGGCAGCGGCTGGATCACGGAGAACGGAAAGACGTATTACGGCCGCAACGGCTACGCGCTGACCGGCTGGCAGTACCTGAGCCGCAACGGCGGGACCTACAAATACTACTTCGACCCGGAAACCGGCGAGCTGGTGACCAACCTGTATGCCTATTTCGGCAGAAGCTACCGGGCGCTCCAGACCAGAATCACGGTCAATCTGACCAGCTCGAGCAGTAATCCGGGCCAGGTGGTGATTTACGTCTACAACAGTGAGACAGGCCAGTATGATATTCCCACCGCCTCCTTCCGGGCCGTCGGCAACCTGACCAAGACCTTTGCCCGCAGCTCGAGCGGATACCTGAGAAAAGGCAGCGGATCTCGCTGGGAGAACCTCGGCGTCAGCGGAAATTCCTGGGAGCAGTATTGCGTTTATATCCGCAATACGCCCGCTTGGTTCCATTCGACGCTTTATACGGCGGCGAACACGCGCAAATATTCCGCTTCCAGCTATAATTCGATGGTGTCCAACCGCAACAGTTCGAATGGCTGCGTGCGCGTGCAGTGTATTTATGCCTATCTGATCCTCGATATCATGAAGAACGGCTATGGCAAATCGAACAACGTTTCGGTTCAGCTCTATAAGAACAATTCCAGCAAGGGGCCGTTCGGAGTGCCGCAAGTCAGCAAGATTTCGACTTCGCTGAGCTATGAGCCGACCGATCCGGCTATCACCGGTAAGTTCTTCTATGCGACCACGGTGGTTGGCGTGTCTTCGACAGCCGGTGCCGACGATTGGTGCACCTATTGATTGTCAGAGGAGAGCCTATCTCCGACCCGCAGCTGACAGAGACAGACGCACCCGCCTTCGGGCGGGTGCGTTTGGCGTACAAATGGTTGTGCCGCCAGCACCCTTGTGCTACAATCAGGACAATCCCAAGACAGAACATACACAAGAATGGAGGCCAGGATGAAACGTATCCTTATGATTTTCCTCACCATGACCCTGCTGCTTGCCTGTGCGGCCTGCGGCACGGGCAGGCAGGGGGTGGAACCTGCCGGCGAGACGGAGGAGCAGCAGCCGGAGCAGTCCGAAACGACGGAATCATCCGCACCGGAGGAAGACCAGGTGGACGAGCAGATCCAGGCGGTGGTTCAGGAACAGGCGGAACAGGCCACTGCCGTGCTGGAGGAGGCCGAGTCGGAGCCAGAGCCAGAGCCGGAGGCGGAGGCTGCCCCCTACCTGGTCTGCATTGACGCGGGGCATCAGGAGCACGGCAGCAGCGAGCTGGAGCCGAACGGCCCGGGTTCCTCCACCATGAAGGCCCGCGTGGCCAGCGGTACCCGTGGTACGACAACCGGCCTGTATGAGTATGAACTCAACTTACAAGTCTCTCTCAAACTGCAGGAAGAGCTGGAAAGCCGGGGATATGCCGTGCTCATGGTGCGCACGGAAAACGACGTCGACCTGAGCAACGCCGAGCGCAGCGAGATCGCCAACGAGGCGGAGGCGGATGCCTTTGTGCGCATCCATGCCAACGGCTCGGAGAACAGCTCGGCCAGCGGAGCGATGACCATCTGCATGACGCCGTCCAACCCCTATAACGGCGCGCTTTATGAGCGCTCGCGCGCACTGGCGGACGCGGTGCTCGAGGGTTTGACAGCCGCCACCGGCGCGGCGGACAACGGCGTCTGGGAGACGGACACGATGACCGGCATTAACTGGAGTGAGGTGCCGGTAACCATCGTCGAGATGGGCTACATGACCAATCCGGACGAGGACCAGCTCATGGCGAGCGAGGACTATCAGTGGCAGCTGGCCAGCGGTATCGCCGACGGGATCGACGCCTTCTTCGCCGCGCAGGAGGCGGCGACCAGCGGCGCGGAGGACGAGGCGGTGGGTTGAGACGCCGCCCGGCTCAGAGCGTGCGGGCGATGAGACGGCCCAGCGCCTCTTGCCGGAGGACAGACTGTTCCGCCAGGTGGGCAAGCAGCGCGGCCAAGGCAGGGTCCTGCGCGCGCGGCGCGGCCTGGCGGAAGCGCAGCGCCGCGCGCCGTTCCCGATAAAAGAGGGCGCGGCAGCACTCGGCCAGGCTGCTCCAGCGCTGCGGCGAGCCGCGACGAGCGGGCAGATAGCGCACACCGGTGAGCAGAAAGAGGGCTGCAGCCAGCTCCCGCGCCTCCTGCCGGCAGGAGCGCGCCATAGGATCGAGTTCCGGCCAGGCGGCGCAGCAGCGCGCGCGGGAGAAGCTCTGCTCCACTGCCTCACGCAGGAAGATTTCCATCTCCGCGGCGGCGTCCGGTCCGGCGGACCCGGGCAGAGCGGGCGCGCCGGGGGAGAGGTAGTCTCCGCAGCCATCGGGGCAGACGCGTTGCCAGACGGCGGCAAACTGTTCGGCATCCTTTGCCGAAGGGGAAAGTGGTTGGCTCATACCGGTCCCTCCTGTCTTTTTGCCATTTTATGCCCCGGCGCGCGCCGGCGTCACCGACGCCTTGCCGTTGATGGAGAGAAAAAATGCAAAACGGTCTTGCAATCGTACCGCTCGAATGGTATAGTATACGTTGTATGAAGATCGTATCAACCTGAGAGTGGGGCTTGCCCCGCTCTTTCTTTTCAGCCTTTTGCGCCCAGACGGGCGGCTCTGGGGCGGAAACGGAGGTCCGGATGAGAAAAGTGACGGAAGTGGTGGCCGAGCTGGCCCGCCCGTTGGCGGAGGCGGCCGGCTGCACGCTCTGGGATGTGGAGTACGTCCGCGAGGCGGGCACCTGGTTCTTGCGGGTGTATATTGACTGCCCCGGCGGCGTGAACATCAACCAGTGTGAGGCGGTCAGCCGTCCGCTCAGTGACGCTCTGGACGAGGTGGACCCCATTGAGGGCAGCTATGTGCTCGAGGTCTCCTCCGCCGGGGCGGACCGCGCGCTGAAAAAGGCGGAGCACTTCGCTGCCTTCCTCGGCCATGAGGTGGAGGTGCGCCTGTACCGTCCGGTGGAGGGGCGTAAGGACTTTCACGGCCGCCTGCTCGGCTGCGATACGGCGGGCACAGTGACCATCGCCTTGGCGGACGGGACGGAGCGCGCCTTCCCCCGGAAGGAGACCGCCCTGGTCCGGTTGTATGTCTCAGTTTGATGGATTGCGATAGGAGGAGTGAACCAAAAAATGGCCAAGCGCACGACCAAGAAAAAAAGCCCCACTCCGGAAGAGGAAGCGCAGGAGTTCTTCCTTGCCCTCGACCTGATTGAAAAGGAGAAGGGGATCAAGAAGGAGTATATGCTCGAGAAGATCACCCAGGCGTTGGCGTCCGCCTATGATAAGGACCATAAGGGCGCTGGGGAGAACATCGTCATCCAGGCCGACCCGGAGAAAAACCTGCTGCGGATGGTAATCCGCCGCGACGTGGTGGAGACGGTAGATAACCCCTACACCGAGATCTCCCTGGAGGAGGCGCGGCGGGTGCTGCCGCGCGTGCAGCTCGGCGATGTGGTCTCCAGTGAGCTGAAGACGAAGAACTTCGGCCGAATCGCCGCGCAGACCGCCCGCCAGGTCATCATCCAGGGCATCCGAGAGGCGGAGCGGAACATGGTCTATGACGAGTTTACCAGCAAGACGCAGGAGCTGATCCCCGGCGTGGTCACCCGCATCGACCCGCGCAACGGCGCGCTGCACGTGCGCATCGGCTCCGGCCGGGAGAGTACCGAGGCCCTGCTGCCGGTCAACGAGCAGGTCAAGGGGGAGGAGTACAAGGAGGGCGACCGCATCCGCGTCTACGTCGTCGAGGTCCGCCGTGACACCCGCAGCACCCGCGTGATGATCTCGCGGACGCACTTCGGCCTGGTCAAGCGGCTCTTTGAGTTGGAGGTGCCCGAGATCTTTGACGGCGTGGTGGAGATCCGCTCCATCGCCCGCGAGGCGGGCAGCCGGACCAAGATGGCGGTCTGGTCCAACAACCCCGACGTGGACCCGATCGGCGCCTGCGTCGGCACCCGCGGCGCGCGCGTGAACGCCATTGTCGAGGAGCTCGGCGGCGAGAAGGTGGACATCATCAAGTACAGCGACGACCCCGTGCAGTACGTCGCCGCCGCCCTGGCGCCTGCCGACGTGCTGAGCGTGGAGCCGCTGGAGGACGGCAAGAGCTGCCGGGTTATCGTGCCGGATGACCAGCTCAGCCTGGCAATCGGTAAGGAGGGGCAGAACGCCCGCCTGGCTGCCAAGCTGACCGGCTATAAGATCGATATCAAGAGCAAGTCCGGCGCCGAGCAAGAGGCCCGCGCGGCGGAAGAGGCCGCTGACGCGGTAGAGGACAGCCTGTTTGCAGACGAGGACGAGGCGCCGCTCTTCCAGGACGAGGAGTGAGCCGCCATAGAGGAGGAGGACGAGAAGCGTGCCAAAGAAGATTCCGATCCGCCAGTGCCTCGGCTGCCGGGAGAGGAAGCCCAAGCGGGAGTTGATCCGGGTAGTCCGGTCACCGGAGGGGGAGATTTCCCTTGACTTTCGCGGCAAGAAGCCCGGCCGGGGGGCCTACATCTGCCCCGACGCCGCATGCCTGGCCAAGGTGCGCAAAAGCCGCGCGCTGGAGCGGGCGTTTTCCGTGGCGATCCCGGCCGAGGTGTATGAGGCCCTGGAAGCCCAGATGGAGCAGGGCGATGGATGAACAGCTGAGCTTTCTCGGGCTTGCCCGCCGCGCGGGCAAGCTCGCCGCCGGGGAGGACGCGGTGCAGGCCGCGCTCCAGGCCGGTAAGGTGCGCTTGCTGGTCCTTGCCGCCGACGCGGGGGAGAAGACCGTCCGCTGGGCGGAGCACCGCTCCCAGGGCCGTCTGCCCATTGCCTATCTGACGAGCAGCCGGGACGACCTCGGCCACGCGCTCGGCTGGGGCCGCTGCGCCGTGGCGGCCTTCACCGACCTGGGCATGGCCACGGCCTACGCCGGCAAGCTCGCCCGCGCCGACGCGCGCCACACGGCCGCGCTGGAGGCGCTGGAGGAGAAGGGCCGTGCGATCGCCGCGCGCCGCGCGGCCAAGCCGCGCCGCCGCCATGAGAGATAGTTTCACATGTTTGTGCCAACGGGAAAACCCCGTTTGCGCGCCGGGGCTTTCCCGTTGGCACAGGCCTTCGATTTTAGGAGGTGTCCGATTTGAGTATTGATGTAAAGTATCGGGTCCACGAGGTGGCCAAGGATTTCAAGATCAAGGGCAAGCCGGTGGGCTCTAAAAAGATCACGGAGATTCTGACCCACTATGCCAAGGCGCCTTCCAGCCATATGGCGGCGCTGAGCGATCTGGAGCTGTCCATTATTTTTGAGTACCTGACCCAGCATAACCAGGTCGCGAGCCTGGAGGAGGTCTACGCCTCTGCCGCCGCCAAGCAGCCGGCCGCTAAGCCCGCGGCCCCCGCCGCCCGGAGCGAGGAGAAGGGGCGGCCCGCCGCGCGCGGCCAGCAGCAGCCCCAGCGTCAGCAGCCTCAGCAGCCGGCCAAGGGCCAGCCGCAGCCGCAGCAGGGTACTGCACAGAACACCCAGGGTGCGCAGCAGCCGCAGCAGCCGGTCAGCCGCGTGCCGCAGAAGAAGGTGGTCAACACCCGCAAGAGTGCGGACGTGAACCTGGACCGTTACGATTCCCACCTCGACGAGCTCACCCCGGAGCGTGCCGAGCGGATGCAGCAGGGCAAGCAGAAGCTCAAGAGCACCCGCACCCAGCAAAAGCGTAAGGGCAATCAGGGCCAGAAGCGCCGTCAGGAGGAGCAGAACCGCCAGATGCGCCGCCTGCAGCAGGAGGTAGCCCGCAAGGCCCCGGTCAAGGTACAGATCCCGGACGAGATTTCGGTGGGCGAGCTGGCCAGCCGGATGAAGAAGAACGGCGCCCAGGTGGTCAAAGAGCTGATGAAGATGGGCGTCATGGCCTCCCTGAGCGAGATTATCGATTTTGACACCGCCGCCATCGTGGCCGAGGAGATGGGCTGCAAGGTTGAGCGTGAGGTGGTGGTCACCATTGAGGAGCGCCTGATCGACACCGCCGAGGACAAGGAGGAAGATCTGGTCCCCCGCGCCCCGGTCATCGTGGTCATGGGCCACGTCGACCACGGCAAGACCTCTCTGCTGGACTATATCCGCTCCACCAACGTCACCGCCGGAGAGGCCGGCGGCATCACTCAGGCGATCGGCGCCTATCAGGTCACGGTGGGCGACGATAAGGTGGTCACCTTCCTCGACACCCCGGGCCATGAGGCGTTCACCGCCATGCGCGCCCGCGGCGCGATGGTGACCGACATCGCCATCCTGGTGGTCGCCGCCGACGACGGCATCATGCCCCAGACGGTGGAGGCGATCAACCACGCCAAGGCGGCCAATATCCCCATCGTCGTGGCGATCAACAAGATGGACCTCCCCAACGCCAACCCGGACAACATCCGCCAGCAGCTCACCCAGTACGGCCTGCTGGCCGAGGAGTGGGGCGGCGACACCATCATCTGCCCCATCTCCGCCAAGACGGGCGAGGGCGTGGAGGAGCTGCTGGAGAACGTCCTGCTCGTGGCGGAGATGCGCGAGCTCAAGGCCAACCCCGACCGTGCCGCCCGCGGCGCGGTGATCGAGGCCCGGCTGGACAAGGGCCGCGGCCCGGTGGCCACCCTGCTGGTCCAGAACGGCACGCTGCACCAGGGCGATATCCTGATCGCCGGCACCGCTGTCGGCCGCGTGCGCGCGATGACGGACTACCGCGGCAAGCCGGTGAAGGACGCCGGCCCCTCCGTCCCGGTGGAGATCACCGGCATGGCCGAGGTGCCAGAGGCGGGCGACGACTTCTACGCCGTGGCGGACGAGCGGATGGCCCGCACGCTGGCCGAGCAGCGCCGCCAGGAGAAGAAGGACGCCCTGGCCGCCCCGGCGGCCAAGAAGGTCAGCCTGGACGACCTCTTCAGCCAGATCCAGGAGGGCGACGTGAAGGACCTGAACATCATCGTCAAGGCGGATGTCCAGGGTTCGGCCGAGGCGGTGCGCCAGAACCTGGAGAAGCTCTCCAACGGCGAGGTGCGCGTGCGCGTGATTCACTCCGGCGTCGGCGCGATCAACGAGAGCGACATCATCCTCGCCGCCACCTCCAACGCCATCGTGGTCGGCTTCTCCGTGCGGCCGGACAACGTGGCCCGCACGCTGGCCGAGCGCGAGAAGGTGGACGTGCGGCTCTACCGCGTGATCTATGACTGCATCGAGGAGATTGAGGCGGCCATGAAGGGCATGCTGGCGCCCAAGTTCCGCGAGGTGGAGCTCGGCCGCGTCGAGGTGCGCGAGGTGTACAAGATCACCGGCGCGGGCATCATCGCCGGCTGCTACGTCAAGGAGGGCAAGGTCACCCGCAACGCTCAGATCCGCCTGGTGCGCGACGGCGTGGTCATCCACGAGGGCGCCATCGCCTCCCTGCGCCGCTTCAAGGACGACGTGAAGGAGGTCGCCACCAGCTACGAGTGCGGCATCGGCCTGGAGAAGTTCAGCGACATCAAAGAGGGAGATATTTTCGAGGTCTTTGAGATGCAGGAGGTACAGGAATAATTCCGCCCGCGGGCGGCAATCTATCCAAAATCCCCGGCACGGCAAAACCGCCGCGCCGGGCGGCAATACCAGACATTCCGGGCAGGCGCTTGCCGCTGCCCGGACCATGTGCAGGAGGCAGAGCGGCACCTTTGTGCTCCCGCCTCCTGCGCGCGTTTTCGAGCGAGGAGGAAACGCCATGCCAAGCTATCGAATTGACCGCATCAACGAGGATATCCAGCGGGAGCTCTCCGTCCTGCTGCGCACGGTGAAGGACCCGCGCGTGAGCGGCCATATGCTCTCCGTCGTCCGGGTGGACACGGCGGCGGACCTCTCCACCTGCAAGGTCTATGTCAGCGCCCTCGACGAGGTGGACCCCAAGGAGCTGCGCGGGGGCTTCCGCTCCGCCGCGGGCTATCTGCGCCGCGAGCTGAGCCGGGCGCTCAGCCTGCGCCACACGCCGGAGCTGCAGTTCATCCTGGACCACTCCATCGACAAGGGCAGCCGCGTGCTGCAGCTGATGGAGGAGCTGGAGGAGAAGTACCATGCGGGTGAGTGAGGCCGCGCGCTGGCTGCTGGAGCGGGACCGCTTCCTGATCCTCACCCACGTCCGCCCGGACGGGGACACCCTCGGCTGCGCGGCCGCCCTCTGCCGCGCCCTGCAAAAGCGGGGCAAGACCGCCTGGGTGCTGGAAAACGCCGGCGTCACCGCCACCTACCGCGACTATGTGGCCGGCTGCTTCGCCCCGGCGGACTACCGGCCGGAGCACATCGTCGCGGTGGACATCGCCTCGGAGGGGCTGCTGCCCCCGGAGGCGGAGGCGTACCGGGGGAGGACCGAGCTGTGCATCGACCATCACCCCTCCAACGAGGGCTACGCCGCCCACCTCTGCCTGGACGCGGGGGCGGCCGCCTGCGGGGAGATCGTGTATGAGCTCTGCCGCGAGGGGCTGGGCGTGATGGACGGGGAGATTGCCCGTGCGCTCTACGTCGCCGTCTCCACCGACTGCGGCTGCTTTGCCTACAGCAACACCACCCCGCGCACCCACCGCATCGCCGCCGACCTGATGGAGTACGGCGACTTTGCCGCCGCGGTGAACAAGCGCTGCTTCCAGACCCGCTCGCGCAAGCGCCTGGAGCTGGAGGGCCGCCTGCTCGCCGGGGCGCGCTTCACCGAGGGAGGGCAGCTGGCTCTCGGCGCGGTGAGCCGCCGCGACCTCGCGGAGGTGGGCGCGGACGAGGGGGACGCGGAGGAGCTCTCCTCCTTCCTGCGCCAGATCGAGGGGGTGCGCGCCTCCGCCACCCTGCGCGAGCTGCCGGACGGGACGTGGAAGCTCAGCCTGCGCGCCGACCCGGACTATCTCAACTGCACGGCCGCCTGCGCCCGCCTGGGCGGCGGGGGCCACGCGGCGGCGGCGGGGGCGAGCGTCCCCGGCGTGGACCGCGCGGAGATGGAGCGGCGGGTCTATGCGGCCATCCATGCCCAGCTCGCCGCCCAGCACGGAACCTGAACCAGACGCATTCGCCGGAGAAAAGGAGGTCCTCATGCCCAGCGGCATCATCATCATTGACAAGCCCCGCGACTGGACGAGCATGGACGTCTGCGCCAAGCTGCGCCGCCTGCTCGGCGAGCGGCGGGTGGGCCACGCGGGTACGCTGGACCCGATGGCGACCGGCGTGCTCCCCGTCTTTGTGGGGCGGGCGACCCGGGCGGTGGAGTTTGCCCAGGAGGGGGAGAAGGAGTACCTCGCCGGGCTGCGCCTCGGCCTGGTGACGGACACGCAGGACACCACCGGCACGGTGCTGGAGACCCATCCCCCGGTGACCGCGCGCGCCGCCGTGGAGGAGGCGCTGGGCGCCTTCCGGGGGGAGATCTTGCAGGTCCCCCCGATGTACTCCGCCATCAAAGTGGATGGCAAGCGGCTCTACGACCTGGCGCGCAAGGGGCGCACGGTGGCGCGCAAGCCCCGCCCGGTGACCATCTACGCCCTCTCTATTGAGGGCGAGACCGGGCCGGGGGAGTTCCTCCTGCGCGTGCGCTGCTCCAAGGGGACCTACGTGCGCACCCTCTGCCACGACCTGGGCGCGGCGCTCGGCTGCGGGGGCTGCATGTCCTCCCTCCGGCGGACGGAGGCGGCGGGCTTTACCCTGGACGGGGCGGTGACGCTGGACGAGGTGGCCGAGGCGGCATCGCGCGGCGAGGCGGAGCGGCTCCTCCTCGCGGTGGACCGGTATTTTGCCCGCTACCCCGCCCTCACCGTCTCCCGCACGGCGGAGCGGCTGGCCCGCAACGGCAACCCCTTCCGCCAGGCGGGCGAGGACGGCCTGTACCGCGTCTACAGCCCGGCGGGGGAGTTCCTCCTGCTCGGAGAGCTGAGAGACGGCGTACTGAAGACAAAAAAGAGCTTTTTTGAGGTTTGATATGGGAGAGACAAAAAGACGGGTGATCGCCCTCGGCTTTTTCGACGGGGTACATCTGGGCCATGGGGCCCTGCTGCGCCGGGTGGCGGAGCGCGCGCGGGAGCTGGACGCCGTCCCCTGCGCCTTCACCTTTGATCAGCATCCCTCCGCGCGGCTGACGGGACAGTCTGTGCCCCTGCTCAGCTCGCTGGAGGACCGCGTCTGGCTGATGCGGCGCAATTACGGCATTGAGGAGGTCCTCCTCGGCTCGTTTGACGCGATGATGAAGATGAGCTGGCGGGACTTTGTGACCGAGTACCTCGCGCGCGAGCACGGGGCGGTCCACGTCGTCGCCGGGCATGACTTCCACTTCGGCTACCGCGGAGAGGGGAACCCTGAGCGCCTGCGCGCCCTCTGCGCCGCGCGCGGCATCGGCTGCGACATCATCGGCCGGGTGGAGCTGGACGGGGTGACTGTTTCCTCCACCCACATCCGCCCGCTCGTGCAGGCGGGGGAGATGGAGGAGGCGGCGCGCTTTCTCGGCCATCCGCACCTCTTCGGCCAGCGGGTGGGCCACGGCAAGCGCCTGGGGCGGACGCTGGGCTTCCCGACGGTGAACCTCCCATTTCCGGAGGGGCTGCTGGTCCCCGCCTACGGGGTCTACGCCACCCTCGCCCTGCTCGAGGACGGGTGCGCGGTCCCGGCGGTGACCAACGTCGGCGTGCGCCCCACGGTGGAGCAGGCCGGGCGGGCGAACGTGGAGGGCTATCTGCTCGACTTTGACGGCGACCTCTACGGACAGGAGGTTCGCCTGGCCTTCTATCACCGCCTGCGCGGAGAGCGGAAATTCCCCGGCGTGGAGGCCCTGCGCGCCGAGGTGCTGCACAACGCGGACCAGACCAGGGACTATTTCGCCGCCCGGAAGGAGGAGCGCCATGCCGGACCGCTATGAGGACTACCGCCCGCCGCGCCGCCGCCATCGCCGCCGTCGCCGCTGGAGCGCGAAGCGCTGGCGCTTTGAGCTCACCCGGGTCGGCGTGCTGCTCGTGCTCATCGCCCTGCTTGTCCTGCTCGTGCAGGGCTGCCGGGCGGTGGTGGGCCTGATCACCGGGGACGGCGGGGAGGATGCCGCGCCCGGCCAGTCGGATACTGCCGAATCCTCCGGCGGCGAAACCGCCGGGGAGGAGGATGCCCCGGCGGGGACGGAGGACGCCGCCGCCCAGGAGACGGAGTCCCAGGCGGAGGAGGTCACCCTCGTCATGGTGGGGGACGTGCTGCTGCACACCCCGCTCCAGGACAGCGGCCTCCAGGCGGACGGGAGCTACAACTACGACCACTTCTTCACCCACACCCGCGACCTCATCTCGGCGGCCGACCTCGCCCTGGTCAACCAGGAGGTCATCTTGGGCGGGACCGAGCTGGGGCTCTCCGGCTACCCCGCCTTCAACGGGGCCTTTGAGGTGGGGGACGCGCTGGTGAATGCCGGGTTTGACGTCGTCTGCCACGCGACCAACCACGCCCTGGACAAGGGGGAGGAGGGGCTGCTCAACTGCCTGAACTTTTGGCAGACGGAGCACCCGGATATCGGCGTCCTCGGCATCCACGCCAGCCAGGCGGACCAGGACGAGATCTATCTCTACGAGGAAAACGGCATCACGATCGCCCTTCTGAACTACACCTACGGCACAAACGGCATCGCCCTGCCGCAGCCCTATGAGGTGGACCTGCTGGAGGAGGACCGGGTGATCGCCGACCTGGAGCGGGCGGACGAACTGGCCGACTTCGTCGTCGTCGCCCCGCACTGGGGCACGGAGTACACCCACACCCCCAGCCAGGAGCAGGAGGACTGGGCGGAGCTCTTCCTCGCGCACGGGGCGGACCTGGTCCTCGGCACCCACCCGCACGTCATTCAGCCGGTGGAGTGGCTGGAGGACGAGAGCGGGAATCGGATGCTGGTGTACTACTCCCTCGGCAACTTCATCAACTTCACCAGCGACTCCGGCAGCGGCGTCGCCCAGCGCGCCCTCGGCGCGATGGCCCAGGTCACCCTGACGCGGGGGGAGGACGGGGAGGTCTCCATCTCGGACTACGGCGTGGTTCCGCTCGTGGCCCACATGGTGGAGGGGACGGGCAACCCCACCGTCTACCCCCTCTCGGACTACACGGAGGAGCTGGCCGCGCAGAACGCGATGAGCGAGAAGGACAGCGCATTTTCCCTCGCCTACTGTCAGGAGCTCGCTGACGAGGTGTTTGGGGAGCTGTGGCGTTGACCTTCCTGCAAGAAGGTTTATAAAATATGCTCGACAAAAGCCTCCCTTCCAGTGTAAAATTACACTAGAAGGGAGGCTGATTTACATGAAGCGCAGAGATGTGAAGCTCTACAATATCCTCTTTCCGGCCTGGATGTTCTATCTCTGGCCCACCGTCCTCTGGCCGATTCTGCTGGTGGGGAACTTTGCCTGGGACAGCGCCGTGCTCCTCGGGGCGATGGCGCTCTGGCGCTGGGCGGGCAAGGGGCAGGTCTGGCGGCGCTCGATTCTCCCGGTGTGGGTGATCGGCTTTCTGGCCGACTTTGCCGGGGCGCTGCTGGTGGCGGTGCTCTACTTCGGCACGGAGGCCCTGTTTCAGATCACCTTCCCGATTACCTTCCCGGGCGGGATGCTCTGCGCCCTGCCGGGGCTGGTGCTGGCGGGAGTGCTGATCTATTTCCTGAACCGGCGGTTCTCCTTCCGGAAGACCGGGTTGGATGAGGGACAGGTGAAAAAGCTTTCGCTGGCGCTCGCGATTGCCACCGCGCCCTACACCCTCCTGA
This sequence comes from uncultured Oscillospiraceae bacterium, assembly GCA_964461385.1. Classification (GTDB taxonomy): domain Bacteria; phylum Bacillota; class Clostridia; order Oscillospirales; family Oscillospiraceae; genus Onthomonas. Next base: position 2,121 of record CAYWUA010000008.1, on the reverse strand, counting down.
TCCCCATCGAGTGGCTCTACGGGTGAGGCGCGCGGATGGATCGGAATACCTTTGTCGCGCAGATCGACGCCCAGCTCAAGCTGGTGCGCACGGAGTTTGCACTCACACAGGAGAAGATGGCCCTCATCCTGGGCATCTCCAAGAAAACGCTGGTGGAGATCGAGAAGGGCCGCTCTTCCCTCGGCTGGTCGGGGGCGGTGACGCTGTGCACCCTGTTTGCCGACAGCCGGGTGCTCCAGAACGCCTACGGCGGGGAGCTGTCCGACATGCTGCGCGCCCTGGCCTTTCAGGGCCTGCCGCGCGCGCCCCGGCCCACGATGGGCGGCCGGGTCTGGTGGCGGACGGTGCGCGAGCAGGACGGCTGGCGCATCCAGCAAAACCTCGTCTCCCAGCACTACCGGATTTTGAACCCGGAGGACGGGCGGCTGTTCTCCTCCTTTGACCGAAGGGAAGTGGAGGCCTTCTGGCAGCTCTACGGTCCGGGGGCAAAAAAATAAATGGAAAAACCGGCAGGGCGGATGGTGTTCCGCTCTGCCGGTCTGCGATCGGGAATTATTGATACTGCCCGTGCTCCGCTCCGTCCATCTCGTCGAGAATGCGCATGAACTCCTCGCCGGTGATGGTCTCGCGCTGGTAGAGGTACTCCGCCAGCCGGTCGAGCTGGGCGCGGTTGGACTTCAGGATGTCGAGCGCCTTCTCGTGCTGCCGGCGGACGAGGGAGACGACCGCCTCATCGATGCGTGATTGCGTCTCCGCCGAGCAGGAGAGGGAGGTGTCCCCGCCGAGATAGGCGTTCTCCACCGTCTCCATCGCCACCATGCCGAAGTCCTCGCTCATGCCGTAACGGGTGATCATCGCGCGGGCGAGCTTGGTGGCCTGCTCGATGTCGTTGGAGGCGCCGGTGGTGACCGAGCCGAAGGCGACCTCCTCCGCGGCGCGCCCGCCGGTGAGGGTGGCGATCTTGTCCTCGATCTCCTCCTTGCTCATCAGGTAGTGGTTGCCCTCCTCCACCTGCATCGTATAGCCCAGCGCGCCCGAGGTGCGCGGGACGATGGTGATCTTCTGCACCGGCGCGGAGTGGCTCTGCCGCGCGGCGACGAGGGCGTGGCCGATCTCGTGATAGGCGACGATCTTCTTCTCGTGGTCGGTGAGGATGGCGTTCTTCTTCTGGTAGCCGGCGATGACCACCTCGATGCTCTCCTCCAGGTCGGCCTGGGTCGCGCAGGGGCGGCCGGCCCGGACGGCGCGCAGCGCCGCCTCGTTGACGATGTTGGCCAGCTCCGCGCCGGACGCGCCGGAGGCCATCCGCGCCACCTGGGCGAAGTCCACGTCGTCGGCGATCTTGATCTTCTTCGCGTGGACCTTCAAAATCTCCTCCCGGCCCTTCAGGTCGGGCAGCTCCACCGGCACCCGGCGGTCAAAGCGGCCGGGGCGGGTGAGCGCGGGATCCAGGGATTCGGGCCGGTTGGTGGCGGCCAGGATGATGACGCCGTTGTTGCCCTCGAAGCCGTCCATCTCAGTAAGCAGCTGATTCAGGGTCTGCTCCCGCTCGTCATTGCCCCCCAGCTGGCCGTCCCGCTTTTTGCCAATGGCGTCGATCTCATCGATGAAGACAATGCAGGGAGCTTTCTCCTTGGCCTGACGGAACAGGTCGCGGACCTTGGATGCGCCCATGCCCACGAACATCTCCACAAACTCCGAGCCGGACATGGAGAAGAAGGGGACATTGGCCTCGCCGGCCACGGCCTTAGCCAGCATGGTCTTGCCGGTGCCCGGAGGGCCCACCAGCAGAATACCCTTGGGCATGGAGGCGCCGATCTCCTGATACTTTTTGGGGTCATGGAGGTATTCCACGATCTCCTTCAGGTTGTCCTTCGCCTCGTCCTCGCCGGCCACATCGGAGAATTTGATGCCTTCGGAGGACTTGACATACACCTTGGCGTTGCTCTTGCCGAACATCATGGCGTTGGGGCCGCCGGCATTCTTCATCATCCGCTTGGACATATACTGGCCGATGGCGATGAAGATGACAATGGGCAAGACCCAGAACAGCAGAAAGGTGAGCAGGGGAGAGGCCTGCTCGATCTCTTCCCCGTAGAAGGGGACATCCGCGTCCAGTAG
>CAYWUA010000007.1:8220-48743 GCA_964461385.1 uncultured Oscillospiraceae bacterium | reverse complement strand
ATCAGGCGTTGAATGAGGACCTCGCGCAGGGCGTCACCGTCAAGGCCGGCAAGGGCGGCAACGGCGCCGTGGCCTTCCACCGGGAGAAATATGTCGCCGCCGGCGGCCCGGACGGGGGCGACGGCGGGCGCGGCGGAGACGTGATTCTGGTGGCGGACAACCACCTGACCACACTGATGGACTTCCGCTACCGGCGCAAGTATGCCGCCGAGGCGGGCGCGGACGGCTCGGGCGCGCGCTGCTCCGGCCGGGACGGGGCAGACCTGACCATCAAGGTGCCCACCGGCACCGTCGTGCGCGACGCGGAGACCGGCGAGGTGATCCGTGACATGTCCGACGGCAAGCCCTTCGTGCTCGCGCGCGGCGGACGCGGCGGCTGGGGCAACCAGCACTTTGCCACCCCGACGCGCCAGGCGCCGCGCTTTGCCAAGCCGGGCCTCCCGGGCGAGGTGCGCGAGGTCATCCTCGAGCTCAAGCTCCTGGCCGACGTGGGGCTGGTGGGCTTTCCCAACGTGGGCAAGAGCACTCTGCTCTCCGTCGTCTCCAAGGCCAACCCCAAGATCGCCAACTACCACTTCACCACCCTGATGCCCAACCTCGGCGTCGTCTGGGTGGAGGAGGGGGTGAGCTTCGTCATGGCGGATATCCCCGGCATTATCGAGGGGGCCAGCGAGGGGGCCGGACTGGGACACGACTTTCTGCGCCACATTGACCGCTGCCGCCTGCTGGTCCACCTGGTGGACGTCTCCGGCAGCGAGGGGCGCGACCCCATCGAGGACTTTGACGCCATCTGCCGCGAGCTGGAGCAGTACTCTCCCGAGCTGGCCAGCCGCCCGATGATCGTCGCGGCCAACAAGTGCGACCTGTGCTACGACCGCGAGGGGATCGACCGCTTCCGCGCCTATGTCGAGGGAAAGGGGCTGACCTGTTTTGAGCTCTCCGCCGCAGCCCATCAAGGGGTGCGCGAGCTGGTGTGGGAGATCGCCCGCCGCCTGCGCGACCTGCCGCCGGTGAAATACTATGAGCCGGAGTACACCGCCCCCGCCGCCCCGCCGGTGGAGACGGCCGGCGGCCCGGTCAAGATCTGGCAGGAAGACGGCGTCTGGCACGTCGAGGCGGCGTGGCTCGACCAGCTCATGGAGTCGGTCAACTTCGGCGACTACGAGTCGCGCAGCTGGTTTGACCAGAAACTGCGCGCCAGCGGCCTGTTTGACCAGTTGGAGGCGGAGGGAATCGCCGACGGGGACACCGTGGACCTCTACGGGCTGCAATTTGAATACCAGAGATAAGTTCTGGACATGCGCTTACGGCCCGGATGGGATTTTCCTCCTCATCCGGGCCGTCTTTTGCTGCCTGCCCTGCCGCAGGCCGCTACGGCTTCTTCTCCGCCGGCGCGCGGTTGACCTGCGGATTCTGCGTTCGGCCCAGCAAATAATCCACGCTGACCTGATAGAAGTCCGCCAACAGAATCAGTTTCTCCGCGGTCCACTCGATGACGCCGTTTTCATATTGAGAGTATGTGTTTTGAGATACATGCAGGACCTCGGCCAGTTCGCGCTGCCGGTAATCCCGGTCCTCCCGAAGACTTCGGATGTTTGGAAATCGCATCGCGCAATCACCCCCAAACACCATTATGTTTATCTGCAAAAAAGATATTGACTTTTATCTGTATTACAGATAAAATGAATTCAGCCAGCGTCCTGCTTCGGCACAGCGCGGGCGGCGGCACCGCAGGCGATGCACTCCCTTCTGTTTTATCAATTCTTAATGATTTTTTAGGCGCATTTTTCGCTTTCTCTGCTATCCTGTCGGAAAGGCAGGACAGGACTGCCGGAGAAAGGAGCTGTCTATGGACATCATGCACGCCGTCAACCTGGCTCTCGGGCTGCTGCTGGCCCTCTGCTTTGGCTACCAGGTCTTCTTCCTCTTTGTCCCCTTCTGGAAAAAGGACACCACACCGCGCGCCCCGGAGCGGCTGCACCGTTTCGCCGTGCTCATCTGCGCGCGCAACGAGGAGGCGGTGATTGCCCAGCTGATCGAGAGCATCCGCCGGCAGGACTACCCCTCCGAGCTGGTGGAGATCTTCGTCGCGGCGGACAACTGCACCGACCGCACCGCCGCCATCGCCCGTGCCGCGGGGGCCGTTGTCTGGGAGCGGCAGGACAGCACACACGTCGGCAAGGGCTGGGCGTTGGAATTTCTGCTCGCGCGGATGGAGCCCGCCGGATACGGCCCCGCGTTTGACGCCTACCTCGTCTTTGACGCGGACAACCTGCTGCGCGCGGACTACATCCGGCAGATCAACCGCACCTTTTCCGCCGGCTGCCCCGTCGTCACCAGCTACCGGGCCGCGAAGAACTACGGCGACAGCTGGGTCTCCGCCGGGTGCGCGCTCTGGTTTCTGCGCGGGGCGGACTTCCTGAACCGCGCGCGGATGCTCCTGGGGACGAGCTGCATCCTCTCCGGCACCGGCTTTCTCGTCTCCCGAACTGTCATCGAGCGGTTCGGCGGCTGGCCATGCCACCTGCTCACGGAGGACAGCGAGTTCACCGCCCGTCTGGTCCTGGCCGATATTCCCATCGGCTACTGCCGCGAGGCGGTATTTTATGACGAGCAGCCGGCCGCGTTCTCCGTCTCCTGGCGGCAGCGGCTGCGCTGGGCCAAGGGCAGCCTGCAGGTGCTGCGCCATTACGGTCCGGCCCTGCTGGGAAAGCTGATCCGCACGCGCCATTTCGCCTGCTTCGACCTGCTGATGAGCATCACCCCGGCGGTACTGCCGCTGGCTGCGGGGCTGATCGCCCGCGCTGCGGCCACGCTGGCGGTCCTGCTGGCAGGCGGCGCGCTGCCGGCGCTCGCGCCGCCGCAGCTCACGCCGCTCACACTGGCCGGTGCCCTGGTGCCCACGCTGGGCCTCGGCGCCCTGCTCACGCTGACGCACTGGCGGGAGCTGGGAAGCACGGCGGGAAAAAAGCTCGGGTATCTCCTCACGTTCCCCCTCTTTCTGGCCACCTTTGTGCCCATCTCCGCCGCCGCACTGGTCTGTCAGGTGCAATGGTCCCCCATCGCGCATACACGCGGCCTGTCCATTCAAGACCTCTGCCCGTCCTCAAACACGTGATCTTTCTCTCTGTCAAAATGGGCAGAATGTTGACGTTTTCTCCCTCTGCCGCACCACCTCCCGTCCAATGGTATAGGATGGATTCAGAAAGCCATTCTAACTGATATTCGGCCGCCCCGGAGCTGCCGGCAAATTTCGACAAATTTCTTGTCTGGTCCCTCCGTTTTTGCTATACTGGGCAAAATATCTCTGGGGGCCGGACACAGCTCCCTGCATGGTGGAGGCAACTATGAGCGATCTGACTATATCCACCGGCGACGCGTTTGATGGGATGGGACTGCCCGTCCTGTTTCTGCGTGATCACCGAATCGTCTATCAAAATCCCGCCGCCGCCCGGCTGCTGGCCGGCAGCGGCACGGAAACGGGGCTCCCTGCGGCCCTGGACGGACTGCCGGAGCAGGGAATCAGCTCGGTTGCCTTGGGCGGCCGCGCCTGGACGGCGCGGACCTGGCCGGGCGAAGCGGGCACTTTCGTCTGCCTCACTCCGCTGGACGGTGCCTCAATCCTGCCGGACCGGCGGATTCCCCTGCTGACCCAAAAGCTGCGCGGGCCGCTGGCCGTGCTCATCTCCTCCGGACATCTGCTCGAGCAGACGCTCACCCCCGCGCAGTCTGCGGACGCCGCAGGCTATCTGGCCCGGATGACCAAATCCGAGCTGCGCTTTCTGCGGATACTGCGCACGCTGGAGCTGGCCGCCCTGCCGGACGGAGAACCTCCGTACGACTTTACCCCGCGCGTGGTGGACCTGGGCGGCCTGCTGCACGAGGCGCTGCGGCAGCTGGAGATGCCGGTCCAGGCGACAGGCTGCTCCATCGCGGTGCACCAGCAGGCCGGGAATTTCTTCGCCCGCTGCGACGACCAGCTGCTGCTCATCCAGCTCTACCACCTGGTCAGTAACTCTCTGGCCGCCCTGACCCCCGGCGGCGGACAGATCACGCTGCGCCTGGAGCGCCGGCGTGAGATGGCCCTCCTTTCGGTGGAGGACAACGGCCCCGGCATGGATGAGGAGAAGCTGTCCGCCCTCTTTCAGCCCGCCGAGGGCAACGACTCCCTGCGCGAGGCGCGCCACGGGCTGGGCCTCGGCGTCACCGTCTGCCGCAAGATCGCCCAGCTGCACGGCGGCTCTATCCTTTTCACCAGCCAGCCGGGCCGGGGGACGCGCGCCTGTATCTCCCTGCCGCTGGTGAAGCCAAGCCCGGTGCTCGAGCTGCGCGGCCTGCGCGCGGTGGACACCTCCAACGGGGTGCCGCTTGTATTGCGTGAGCTGAGTGATGTACTGCCAGAGCGGCTGTTTCGCCCGGAATCATAAACCCATTACGGATGAAAAACGGCTTGCAGCCATAGGACTGCAAGCCGTTTTGAGCAAAACAATATCTTTTTGCGCCTCTTCTCCCTCCATCCGCCGGCCAGGAGCCAGGCGGCGTTTCAGAGGGACAGCGGCACGGCAGAACAGCCGCAGCCGGAGCATGGAAACCGGAGATGCGCTCAGGCCCGGCGCTCTGCCCGCTGGGGCCGCTGAAGCAGGGCAAGCCGCCCGGCGGGAATGACGCGCTGGAGGGCGGGGATCTTCGCGAGAACATAGAGCAAAATCATGCCCAGCACATAGCAGGCCGCGAGTTCTCCAATACCGACGGTGAGCCCGTTCCAGAGCCAAGCGGCAAGGAAACCGGGGCCAAAGCCGGTCTCAAACCAGGCGATCTCTGCGCCGATGATGACCATATTGCAGATTACCGGGGGCAGCGGGGCCAGCCAAGGGTTTTTCAGTTTCGAAGTCCAGACCGCGGCCAGCAGAGTGGCCAGCGAACCGAAGACCACATCCAGGATGCCGAAGGTGGAGGCGATGTTCGCGATCGCGCAGCCCAGGAACAGGCCGGGAACCGCCCCCGGGAAGAGAAAGGGCAGGACGGTGAGCGCCTCAGAGAAGCGCAGCTGCACCGCGCTGTAGGACAGCATCGGCAGGGACAGGGTGAGCACGGCATACAGCGCGGCGATCATTGCGCCGATGCAGAGCTGGTAGATGGCGTTGCGTTTCATGGGATGATACCTCCATTTTATCTTTAGAGTACGGGTCAACGACTCCCGCACAGCGCCGCAGGCTTACCAGGCCGGCGGCGGTTGGACCGGGTGTGGAGAACCGGTCAGGGGGTATCATACCAATTTTTCCGGACAAATGCAAGCATTTCCGCACGGCGCCGCGGGCGTTCTCGCTGTAGAGCAGGGCGCACCAGCGCTCATCAGAACACCCAGTAGCACAGCCCGGCGGCCACGCCCATCGCCGCCCCGGCAAGGACGTCGCGCGGGAAGTGGACCCCGCCGACCACGCGGCAGACGGCCAGCAGCGCGCCCAGGAGGAGGAAGACCGCCCCCAGCGGCGGCCAGAGCCAGAGGAAGGTCATCGCGATGACGAACATGGAGAAAACATGGCGGCTCGGGAAGCTGTGGCCTCGGGTGCTCTTGTGAATCAGCGGGTCGATCTCCAGCACCTCATAGGGGCGCGGGGCATTGTAGCGCGACCGGAAGACGGACACGAGCAGAAAGCTCACCGCCGGGACCAGCAGCGCCGGTATCCCCCGCCCGTCCCGCCGGAGCAGCAGGCTCAGCAGGGCGACAGGATAGGCGGCGTAGCACAGGCCGGTCGCCGCACGGTTGAAGAGGTTCAGGGCGCGTGCCGCCCTCTTCCCGCGAAAGGGGGCGGACCAGCGCTCGTACTGCCGCGCGGTCATCGCCGCGCCTCCGAACAGAGTGTCTGGCGCATGCTCATCCCTCCGCGAGGACCGGAAGACCGGTCAGGCGGCGGCGCAGCAGGTCAAAGGCGGTGTGCACCGCGCTGGTGCGCACCCGCTCGCGCGACTGGCCGAGGTGGGCCTCCTTCACCCAGACCTGCTGTCCGTCGGCGAGGGCGAGATAGACCAGTCCTACCGGGTTGCCCCGCTCGTCCGGGTCGGGGCCGGCCACGCCGGTGATGGAGAGGGCAAAATCGCTCCCCAGCACCCGCCGCACGCCCTCCGCCAGGGCGCGGGCGGTCTCGGCGGAGACCGCGCCGTACCGCTCCAAGACCTCCTCCGGCACGCCGAGCAGGTCCCGCTTCACATCGGTGGCGTAGCAGACGATGCCGCCGCGAAAGACCTCCGACGCCCCGGCGAGGTCGGTCATCCGCTTGGCCGCGAGGCCCCCGGTGCAGCTCTCGGCGAGAGCGAGGGTCTTCCCCGCCGCGCGCAGGAGCTGGGAGACCCGCTCCTCCAGGCCGGAGACGTCCACGCCGTAGACCAGGTCGCCAAACTGCGCGCGCAGCTCGGCCTCCACCGGGTCGAGCATCGCCCGGGCCTCCTCCTCCGTGGCTGCCTTGGCGGTGATGCGCAGCTCGCACTCCCCCTCCTTGGCATAGGGGGCGAGGGTGGGGTTGGTCATGGAGAGCATCCGCTCACGCAGCCCGGCCTCCATCGCCGACTCCCCGATGCCAAAGAGCTTGAGGGTGCGCGAGGCGATCACCCCGTCCGAGAGCGACTTGAGATAGGGCACCACGCGGTATTGCAGCATCGCCCGGCACTCGCGCGGCGGTCCGGGGAGCATGATCACCCGTACCCCGTCCGCCTCAAAGGCGCAGCCGGGGGCGGTGCCCCAGTCGTTGTCCAGCACGGTGCAGCCCTCGGGGAGGAGGGCCTGCTGGAGGTTGTTGTCCGTCATCTCCCGGTGGGGCAGGCGTTCGGCAAAGTAGGCGCGGATGCGCGCGGCGCTGCGCTCGTCAAAGACCAGGCGCTTATCGAAGGATTCGGCGAGCACCTGCTTGGTCAGGTCGTCGCAGGTGGGGCCGAGGCCGCCGGTGGTGATGATGATATCCGCGCGCCCCTTGGCCACCTCCACGGCGGCGCGGACGCGCGCGGGGTTGTCCCCCACGACGGTGTGATAGTAGACGTTGATGCCGAGGCCGGAGAGCGTCTGGGAGATCATCTGCGCATCGGTATTGCAGATATTGCCCAGCAGCAGCTCGGTGCCCACAGCGATCAGCTCAGCGGTATGGGTCATGCTCTGCGCTCCTTTCACCCCTCAGGGCCGGATCTGAATCCGCTCGATGCCCTCGAACGCCTCGCGGCAGAGGGTCTCGTAGTCATAGCCGCGCTCGATCTCCTCCATCTCCTCCAGCTTGGGGTGGGTCTTGGGGTGGCGCGGGGTGAAGACGGTGCAGCAGTCCTCATAGGGGAGAATGGAGGTGTCGTAGGTGCCGATCCGGCGGGCGATGCGGACGATCTCCTCCTTGTCCATCCCGATCACCGGGCGGAAAACGGGGATGTGGCAGGCCGCCTCGGTCACGGCGAGGGCGTCCATCGTCTGACTGGCCACCTGGCCGAGGCTCTCGCCGGTGACCAGCGCGCCTGCGCCGACACGGCGGGCGACCAGCTCGGAGATGCGCATCATGTACCGCCGCATGGCGAGGGTGAAGTAGGGCTCCGGGCAATTGCGCCGCAGGTCCTCCTGAATCTTGGTGAACGGGACCACATTCACCGTCAGCCGCCCGCAGTAGGGGGCGACGAGGCGGGCGAGCTCGAGCACCTTCTCCTTTGCCTCCTCCGAGGTATAGGGGTAGGAGAAGAAGTGGATCATCTCCAGCGCCAGGCCGCGCTTGGCCATCAGGTAGCAAGCGACCGGCGAATCCAGCCCGCCGGAGAGCAGGGCGACCGCCCGGCCGCCCGAGCCGACCGGCAGGCCGCCCGCTCCCGGCTCCGGGTTTGCGTGGACATAGCCGGCAAAGTCGCGCACCTCGAGGTAGACGGTGAGCTCCGGGTGGTGGACGTCCACCTTCAGGTGGGGATACGCCTCGGCCAGGCGGCCGCCGACGTACTGACTGAGCTGGATGGAAGTCATGGGGAAGGACTTGTCCGACCGCTTGGACTCCACCTTAAACGTGCGCGCCGCGCGCAGCGCCCCATCCAGATAGGAGCAGGCAGCCGCGAAAAAGGCGTCCTTGTCCTTCTCGCAGGCGCGGGCGCGGGAGAGCCCGGAGATGCCAAACACCTTCTTCATCCCCTCCCACGCGCCGTCCATATCGCAAAACTCATCCATCGGCTCGACGTAGACGGTAGACTGGCGGGCGTAGGCACGGAATTTTCCATACGGGTGCAGGCGGCGCTGGAGATTGCCCATCAGGCGGGACTCAAAGCTCTTGCGGTTCAGGCCCTTGAGCACCAGCTCGCCCATCTTGAGCAGGAACATCTCCTGTGCGGCCAGCGGGGCCTTCTCTTGCTGATTTGCCATCCAAATTCCTCATTTCTCCCCATCCGGGCCGGACGGCCGGAGATGGTCATCGTAGTGTTCCAGAAAGCTGTGCACCTGGCCGCCCGTCTTCCAGGACGGGAAGGTGTCCAGCTGTACGTTGTGAATCGCGCGGAAGACGTTTTTCTCCACCTGAGGGGTCTCCCGGCGCAGCTCGCGCAGCAGAGCCTTGACCTCCTGCCGCTTGGAGACCCCCTGTCCGTCCGCGAGCGACTCGGTAAAGCGGCAGGCGCACTGGAGAAAGTGCAGGCCGTTGTAGCGCGCCCAGGCGATGATGTCCTCCTCGTGGATGCAGTACATCGGGCGGATGAGCTCCATGCCGGGGAAGTTGGTGGAGTGGAGCTTGGGCATCATCCCCTGAATCTGCCCGCCGTAGAGCATACCCATCACCGTCGTCTCCACCACGTCGGAGAAGTGGTGGCCGAGGGCGATCTTATTGCAGCCCAGCTCTTGCGCCATCGCGTACAGGTGTCCCCGGCGCATCCGCGCGCAGAGGTAGCAGGGGGAGCGGTCCGTCCTGCTCGTGACAGAGAAGATGTTGGACGCCCGGACCTGGATGGGCAGGCCGAGCAGGGCGGCGTTCTCCTCGATCTGCCGCCGGTTCTCCGGCCGGTAGCCCGGGTCCATCACGAGGTACCGGACGTCAAAGGGCACGTCGCTCACCCGGTGGAGCTGCTGCATCAGCTTGCCGAGAAGCATGGAGTCCTTTCCGCCGGAGATGCACACGGCAATCCGGTCCCCCTCCCGCACCAGCTCATAGCGCTTGACGGCGAGGATAAAGGGGTTCCACAGCTCCTTGCGGTACTTCTTAATGATGCTGCGCTCCACCAGCTGGCGGCGGTCCAGGGTGCGGGCCATCAGTCTCTCCCCCGTGCGCGGTCGCGCGCGGCCTTCTGCGCGGCCAGCTTCTCCAGCAGCTCGGGCGGGAAGGGCGGCGTGGTGGACTCGCCCGCCTCCCGCTGGTAGACCTCGAAGAGGTACTCGGCAAAGTCCTCCCGCGCCCGGCTCGCCTCCCGGCGCAGATGGCGCACGTCGAGGTCCCAGATGCGCACCCGGTCCAGCCCGTCCGCATCCTTGAGCAGCTGGGTCAGGCGCAGGCTGCGCGCCCAGTCCGCGACGCCATAATGGCGCAGGGTGGGCTCCAGGTCGCGCTCCGGACGGGAGTGGGCGTCCACGGCGGCCATCATCATCTTCAGCTCCTCGCCGTCCCGGCCGGTCAGCTCGGCCAGGCGGGCGGAGGAGCGGTGGCCGTGCAGGTCATCCTTGCTGTCGTTCACCCGGCCCACATCGTGATAGGCGCAGCACTCGAGCAGCAGGGCGGTGTCCTCCGCGTCAAGGTCGTCCTCCATCGCGCACATCGCCCCGTGGAGCATCGTGCGCTCGATATGGCCCGGCCCGTGCATCGGGCTCTTGTACAGGGCGTCCCAGTCCAGATGTTGCAGCTTGAACAGAAACAGTTTCCAGCCCGGCCATGCGGACAGGCGGTTCATCAAGAACTGATGAGGCCCCCAGCTATTGCGCCGCAGCAGGCGCAGCATAGGCGAATCCACAGGCGCTTCCCCCTCTCGTCTCACTTTCGTCCCAGTATACCACACCGGACAGGAAGAAAAAAGGGCGAAGTGGCAATTGCGCGGCCAGTCTACGCCCTCTGCGCCCCGGTTCCGGCCTGGGGAGCGGCAAAAAACCACGGCACGGGATTTCACAGGGAACCCCGCGCCGCAGGTGGATGGCGCGTCTCATCGGACGGCCGTTCAAAAGCTCTCGTGCAGCGTGTCGAGCATATTGGCCAGCTTTTCCGCCGGGAGCTGGCCGGGGGCGGAGGCCTTCCCCGCCGAGCCAAAGGTGGCCGCCGAGCCGAAGACCTCCCCGGTAATTCGGCTGACCGTGCCGAGCGGCCCCATGCTCATGGTGATGAGCGGCCGGGTCGCCCAATGCCGGTGCATCTCCCGCGTGGCGCCGAGCAGGGTGAGCACGTCCTCCGAGCTGCGCGGCATCACCGCCAGCTTGGAGAGGTCCGCGCCCAGCGCCTCCATCCGCCGCAGGCGCTCCACCAGATCCGCCTGCGGCGGCGTATGGTCAAAGTCGTGGCTGGATACCACCGCCAGCACGCCCCGGCTGTGGCAGAAATCCACCAGCTCACGCACCAGCTCGTCCCCGGAGAAGAGCTCAATATCCAGCAGATCCACCAGCCCGCTCTCCGCCAGCGTCTCAATCAGCTCCCGGTAGTCCGACTCGGGCAGCGACCGGCAGCCGCCCTCCCGCGCCGTTCGGAAGGTAGCCAGCAGCGGCAGCTCCTCCAGCACATCGCGCAACTGGCGGGCCGTCTCCAGCAAGTCCTCCCAGTCTTCCAGCCGGTCATACCAGTCCAGGCGCCACTCCACCAGATCCGCCGGCAGCTCAGTCACCCGCCGCGCCTCGCGCAGCAGCTCCGCCCGGCTCGGGCCGAGAATGGGCAGGATAATCTTGGGCCGTCCGGCGCCCAGCTCGACGCCGCGGACCCGGACCGGCCGGACCTTGGTCTCAATATGAAGCTCCATCTCGCTTTCCCCCTCACAGGCCGAGCAGCGGCCGGACCAGATCGACCGGCATCTCCCGTCCCGTCCAGAGGCGGAAGGACTCCGCCCCCTGGTAGAGCATCATGCCGGCACCGTTTTGCGTGCGGCAGCCCGCCTCGCGCGCCTGGCGCAGCAGCTCTGTCTCTGGCGGGGCATAGATCGCGTCGGTCACGATCAGTTCGGAGTGGAAATAGCTCTCATCCGGGATGCAGCTGCGCCCCGCCTGCTCGCCCATGCCGGCGCTGGTCGCGTTGGACAGCAGGGCGGAGCGGCCGATCTCCCGGCGCAGCGCGTCCCGGTCCTCCATCGCGTAGAGGGTCACGTCACAGCCGGTCTGTTCGCGCACCTGCTCCACCAGCACCTCGGCATGCGCCCATCGGGGCGAGGCGCGGCGGTTAAAGACAGCGACCGACCGCGCCCCCTGCATCGCCGCCCGGGCGATCATCTCCTTGGCCGCCCCGCCGGCGCCCAGGATGGTGACCCTCTCTCCGCGCACGTCAAAACCCAGGTCGGCCAAGGCGCGCAGCCATCCAGCCCCGTCCGTACTGCAGCCGGTCAGTCGGCCGCCGTCGTTGACGATGGTGTTCACTGACCTCGTCAGGCGGGTCTCCGGGGCCAGTTCGTCAAGCAGGGGGACCACCGCCTCCTTGTGCGGCATGGACAGGTTCACCCCGCGCATCTGAAAAGCGCGGATGGCCCGCACCGCGTCCGGCAGCGCCTCCAGCGTGACGTCAAAGGCGAGATAGACCGCGTCGATCTCCAGCGCCCGGAACGCAGCGTTGTGCAGGATAGGAGATTTAGAGTGGCAGCTCGGATGGGCCAGCAGGCCCATCAAAGCCGTCCGGCTGGTGATGGGGGACATGGCAATCTTCCTCTCTAACTTGCCAGCAGCGCGCGGCATACCCGCAATTGATCGATTTTATACTTATTATAGCAAACTGTACGCCGTTTTTCCAGCCCAGCAGGATTTTTTCACATTTGCCCGGCGGCCAGTTTTGTTTCCTGTTTGTCAATCTTTGTTTGCAAAATGTCCTTGCTTTCCCTTGGCTGAGGGGATACAATAATAAAAATGGGCAGCGAATGCCTGTCCATGGCGCGCGTCCGTTTTTCTGTCTGCAAAGGAGTGTTTTGGTCTATGCAATCGCTCAATCTCGACCGTTCCCGGCTGTACAATGCCCGGGAGCTGCCGGAGACCACCTATAACCTGGCCATCGGCGGCCTGTTGTTGTACGGCTTTGCCGTCAACGCGCTGATCTGCTTTTTCTTCCGGGATTTTGCCTATTATGTGTCCGGCCCCGGCCTGCTGGTGTTCCTCGTGGCCTATATCGTCTGCGTGGTGCTCTCTGTCGCGCTGAGCTCCTCGCCCAACGCGCTGGTGAACTTTATCGGATACAACCTATTGGTGCTGCCGATCGGGCTGCTGCTGTCGCTGTCGATAGCCGGCCTGTCCATGCAGACCATCCAGTCCGCCCTGCTGGGCACCGGCGTCTTTGTCGTGCTGATGATCGCCGCATCCTACGTGCGGCCCGACTTCTTCCTCTCCTTGGGGTCGACGCTGGGCATCTCACTCATTGTGACCGTGATCGCCGAGCTGGTGCTGCTGCTGCTCGGCTTCGCCACCGGCTGGATTGACTATTTGGTGGTCGCCATCTTCTCGCTCTATCTCGGCTTTGACTGGGCCAGGGCGAACAGCTGCGCTCCTACGGCGCGCAACGCCATCCTCTCGGCCACCCAGATCTATCTGGACATCATCAATATCTTCGTCCGGTTGCTGTCCATCATCTCCCGCCGCCGCGACTGATTCCGGCCTATCCCCGCGGGCCAGATTTTGTAACCGCTTGATCGCCAAAAACCCTCCGAAGCGCCTAAAAAGCGCTCCGGAGGGTCTTTCCATTTTCTCTCAAAATCCAAGCGCTCCTGCGGCCAGGCACCAGAGCACCGGCACC
The DNA here is from genome assembly GCA_964461385.1 of uncultured Oscillospiraceae bacterium. GTDB lineage: Bacteria > Bacillota > Clostridia > Oscillospirales > Oscillospiraceae > Onthomonas. The sequence goes on along the minus strand of CAYWUA010000007.1, from coordinate 35,856 downwards.
GCCAGCGCAGGCAGGAGGTTGAGCGTCTTGCAGTCCTTCAGTCCGAGGATGCCGATACCGGAGCTGGCGATCAGAAATCCGCCGACGATGGAGACCTCGCACATCAATGTCTCGCTCAAAAAGGGCCCGGCCAGGGTCGCGAGCAGATAGATGCCCCCCTGCCAACAGAAGAGGACCGCCGCGGCGATCGCGATGCCGATGCCGTAGGTAGAGGCGAGCACCATCGAGGTCACAAGGTCCAGCGTCGCGTTGGTGAACAGATAGGTATTGTCGCCGTAAAGCGCGCTGTTGACCGGCCCGAGGATGGAGAGGGTTCCGATGCAGAAGAGAAGGATCGCCGTGCTCAGTCCCTCTCCCAGCCGGCTGCCCGCCCCGGCGCGCGCCTGCGTCAGCCGCTGAAAGCGGCCGTTCAGGTCCAGCGCCGTCCCCGCGAGTCCCCCGAGGGCCAGGCTGAAGATGAACAGAACAGGATATTGGCTCTCCGGCATGTTCCGTACGACGGAGTTGATGCCGAGTCCCGTCGCGGCCAGGCCGGTGGCGGTGAAGAGGACGGACTGGTACTCCTCTTTCAGTCCGCGGCGGATCAGGCTGCCCGCCGCGCTCCCAACCAAAATGGCACAGGTGTTGACAATGGTTCCCAGCATTGAACTTCCTCCCCTTTCCCCGCAAATCGCCCGCCGGTTTTTCCGTCGGGCGGACGTAGAGTGTCAAAAAGGTCTCACCGAGTTTGGCCCGCAGGGCCAAATAGAGTGCAATTTATTTTTGGCACGGGCGTGTACCCCCCAGGGGGGGCCTTCTCTCGCCCCTGCGGGGCGATTCACCTTGACCGGGCCAAAAATACTGCTAGTCCCGCAAGTGTGCGAGCGAAGCGAGTGTGACCAAGCCGCCAAAGGCGGCACGGAAATGCCCTTTGGGTACGCGCAGCGGGACTGCAAACTCCAAGCAAATGCTTGCATTTGCTTGAAAAGCAATCAGACGTTCTGGTACATGTCCTGATAGTAATTCTGATACTCGCCCGAGATGATCTTTTCCATCCACGCCCGGTGGGTCTGGTACCACTCGATGGTCTCCGCCATGCCCTGCTCAAAGGTGTAGGCGGGCGACCAGCCGAGCTGGGTGGTGATCTTGGTGTTGTCGATCGCGTATCGGCGGTCATGGCCGGGACGGTCCTTCACGTGGCGGATCATCTCCTCCCCCTTGCCGAGCGTTTTCAGAATGAGCCGGACGATATAGAGGTTGGCTTTCTCGTTGTTGCCGCCGATGTTGTAGACCTCGCCGTCCACTCCCTTCTCCAGCACGGTGGCGATGGCGGAGCAGTGGTCCCTTACATGCAGCCAGTCGCGCACCTGCATCCCGTCGCCGTAGACCGGCAGACTCTCGCCCGCCTCTGCGTTGTGGATCATTAGGGGAATGAGCTTCTCCGGGAACTGATAGGGCCCGTAGTTGTTCGAACAGCGGGTGATGTTGCACGGCAGGCCGAAGGTGTTGTGATAGGCGCGCACCATCAGGTCCGCGCTCGCCTTGGACGCGGAGTAGGGACTGTTGGGCGCCAGCGGCGTCGTCTCGGTGAACATGCCGGTCTTTCCGAGGGCGCCGTAGACCTCGTCGGTGGAGACCTGGAGATATTTCACGCCCGGCCGGTATTCCCGCGAGTACTTGTCCGCTGGGTTCAGCTTCCACGCGTGCTTGGCCGCCTCGAGCAGGGTCTGCGTGCCTACCACATTGGTGGACAGGAAGATGAGCGGCTCGGTGATGGAGCGGTCCACATGGCTCTCGGCGGCAAAGTTCACCACCGTGTCAATGTCATAGCGCTCGAAGAGCTCGTCGAGCAGATCGGCGTCGCGGATGTCTCCCTTGACAAAGACATAGCGCTCGTCGTCCTGCACGTCGCTGAGGTTATCAAGGTTCCCCGCGTAGGTGAGCGCGTCCAGATTGACCAGGCGCTCAAAACCGCCGCGCTCGAGCATCAGATGTACAAAATTGGAACCGATAAATCCGGCCCCGCCGGTGACCAGCAGATTTGTCATACTCTCTCCCCCGCAAGTTCTCTCAGATAGATGCCGTAGTCCGTCTTGGCCAGCGGCTTGGCCAGCGCCAGGAGCTGCGCCCGGTCAATCCACCCCTGGTTGTAGGCGATCTCCTCGATGCAGGAGACATAGAGCCCCTGCCGCTTCTGGATAATGGCCACAAAGCGCGCCGCCTCCAGCAGGCCGTCATAGGTACCGGTGTCCAGCCAGGCCATGCCGCGGTTAAAGCGCATGACCTTCAGCCGCCCCCTGGAGAGGTAGACATTGTTCACGCCGGTGATCTCCAGCTCACCGCGCGCCGATGGCTTAAGCCCGCGGGCGATTTCCACCACGTCGTTGTCATAGAAGTAGAGGCCGGGCACCGCCATGTTGCTCTTCGGGTGTTCCGGCTTCTCCTCCAGAGAGATGGCACAGCCGTGGTTGTCAATCTCCACCACGCCGAAGCTGGAGGGGTCGCGGACGGGGTATCCAAAGATGACAGCCCCCTCCTCCACCGCGGCGGCCTTGCGCAGGGTGGAGACAAAGCCGGAGCCGTAAAACACGTTGTCCCCCAGCACGAGGGCAACGCGGTCATTTCCGATAAAGTCCGCCCCGATCAGGAAGGCCTCCGCCAATCCGTTCGGATACTCCTGGATGGCATACTCCAGACGGAGGCCGTAGTCGCTCCCGTCGCCCAGAATCTCCCGGAAGATGGGGAGATCCCGCCGGGTGGAGATGATCAAAATCTCCCGGATCCCCGCCAGCATGAGGGTAGAGAGGGGATAGTAGATCATCGGCTTATCGTAGATGGGCAGCGCCTGCTTGGACACGCCCTTGGTGATGGGATAGAGCCGGGTGCCGGAGCCGCCGGCGAGAATGATGCCTTTCATTCGTCAGTACCTCATTTCACGCAATTTGCCCCTGCGGGGCAGGTTTCGCCCCGTGCGGCGCGCCGTCCGCTCACAGATGGGAGATCAGGACGCCAACGAGGATCATCGCCACGCCCGCCACCTTGCGCCGGGTGGGCTTTTCGTCCAGGAAGATGGCAGAGAGGATCATAATCCACAAAAAGGACGTGGCCGTGATGCACGGCAGCACGGTCATCTCCATCTCCCGCAGGGCCAGGGAGTTGAGCACCATGGATGTAAAGAGCAGCAGATAGGACACGATGACCGGCGCGTTGAAAAACTTACGCCAGAAGCTCTTGGGGGCGTTGGACGCCTTCTTCTTCAGCAGAACCTGTGAGGCCGAGGAGATGAGCACGGCCGCAATCGCCAGCAGATAACTAATGACCATCCGACATGCTCACCACCATTCCCGCAATAATCACGATGATACCGATCACCTGCTGCACCGTGATCTGCTCGTGGAAGATCAGCGCCGCCCAGACGAAGATCAGAATATAGGTCACACCCTTGCGCAAATAGGCAGTCGTCAGCGGCAGGCGCTCCAAAATGAGCTGCCAGACGATGGCATAGATGCCCATCACGGCGATGGCGCACAGATAGTAAAAGAAATACATCGGCGTCATCGCCCCGGCCTGTCCGGCCATCTTCAAAAAGACGGAGGAAAAGCTCTCGCAGAAGATGGCCGCAAAGGCGAGCAGGTAGAGATTGCGCTTTTTGTCCAGAAAATGGTCAAGCATAGAGCGCCTCACTTCACATTGCAGACGATCATGCGCAGCTTCCCGTTCGGGTCGGAGGGAATCTCGTCCATCCATTCGTAGACAAAGCGGAACTCGTTGTTGAGCACCGGAGAGAATTTCTCTGTATAGCGCCGCTCGATCTCCTCGTTGGACAGCTTGGAGGCCGGGTCCTTCACCAGCTGAATGCGGATGAGGTCATAGCTCTCCTGAATGAAGCGGCTCTGGACGATGTCCAGGTCGCTGGAGTAGTTGACGACCACCTCGATATTGCCCCACTCGGTCACCGAACCATCCCTGTGGCGGATCACATCGTTCATCCGACCGAGCAGCTCGGTGATAAAGCGCAGCCCCTCCTTCCGGTAGGAGACCATCCGGTCGCGCGTGGCGTAGTTGATGATGGGCAGATCCGTCTTAAACAGCGGGGTGATAACCGCCATGCCGCTGTCGGAGGGCGTGCCGTCGTCGGCGTAGATGTTGACGACGTGGGTGTCGCTGTTCACAAAGAACTCCTTCTCCCCCGGCAGACGGATCACGCAGCTGCCCACCTCGCTCATGCCGTAGGCGTTGAGCAGGCCCGGGCCAAACATCTCCAGCAGCAGCTGCTCGGACTGATGGTCCAGCATCTCGCTGATCGGGCAGTACAGGCGCGGCTTCCAGAGCGGAATCTGCTTCTCCTTGGCGCATTTGGCCACCCGCACGAGGATATTTTTGTGTGTATAGAGAAAGTCCGGCTGATAGTCGTTGATCTCCTGCAAGAGCTGCTCGCTGGGAATGCGGTACTTGATGGAGTCGGACATCTCCTTCCAGCGGGTATCGATCAGCTTCTGGATCAGCGTCTTCTTGCCGCCGGTAGCGGTGTGCAGGGAGTTGGGGCGGTGCATATTTTTGTCAATCACCGGGCGGAACCCCGCCATCATCAGCACGCGCATCCAGTTGGCGTGCACCGCGGCGTTCTCCCGCGGGGAAAAGAGCGTGCGCAACGGCAGCCCGGTCGAGCCGCTGGTGGGGTTGACGTGCCAATCCTTATACTTCTCCGCATTGGCCTCCAGCTCCTCGTCCATCCAGTCGCGCAGCTCCTCCTTAGTGAGGACCGGAAACTTGTACAGGTCCTCCGCCGTGTGGTAGTCAGCCGGGGTGGTCCCGCTGCGCTCAAAGCGCTCCCGGTAAAACGGGATATCGTATGCGCGCACCATCAGCTTGTGGACTCCCTGGTCCTGTTTGGCCTTGACATCTCGCATCTCCCGCACGCGGCGGGGCGGCTTTTTCTCTAGACCAGCCAGGATCTGCAACATCATCAGCGTCTCCAGCTTCTTATCGGTCGCGTAGGACATATACGTTTTCCTCCTTATTCTAACCTCGACCAGGCGTCAGGCCCAGATAATGCCTTTCTCCACCCCATTCTGCTTCACCGTCACGTGCAGCAGGGAGCGAATCTGGTCCATGCGCGCCATCAGGCTGTCATAGTCCGGCGCATCGACGATGATGGCAAAGCGTGACGTCTTATCCGCGTTCTTCCCGCTGCGCAGGCCGACATGCAGCTTGTCCAGCTGGTGGCGGTGGACAAACGGCAGCGCCTTGACCGCCTCCACGCCTTCCACGCGCGTGACCTCCCCCTCCGGAAGGAAGAGGGCCATGTAGCCGCAGGCCCCGTGCGCCGGCTTCAGCTCGGGCAGGCTGTCCCGCTCGCCGAGGGCCAGCTCGATCAAAAAGCGCTCCGTGTTCAGCCCGCTGCCGAGCCGAATCAAATCAGAGGAGATGAACACCCCTCCGCCGCGCGCAGCCGTCTCGAGCAGATAGATCTCGTCCCCGTCCATGATGAACTCGCTGTGGGTGATCCCCTGGCGCAGGCCAAAACCGCGGATGATCTTTTCGTTGAGCCGGCAGACCCGCTCCACCAGCTCCGGCTCCTGCTGGGAGGGGAAGACGCGCATCTTGGCGGCAAACACATCCGGCAGGTCAAAGTAATGAGTATCGCCGCAGATGAGCGTGCGGTAATCATAGCCGGCCACCATCCCCTCCACGACAAACTCACGCCCCTGTGCCATCTTTTCGATGAGCACGCGATGCTTGCGCGAGTAACGGGCCGCCTCGGCGTATTTCGCGCGCAGTTCCTTCAGCGAACTAACCTCCGACACGCCGCGGCTGCCCTGGTTGTCCTCCGGCTTGATGATGCAGCGCCCTCCGGTCCGGCGGAAGAAATCCTCCGCCTCCTCCAGACTTCCCGTCTCACGGTACGGCAGCACCGGGAGTCCCAACTCACGCAGCCGGCCGCGCATGGCCGACTTATTGGTAAATAGAAACCCGGTCTTCGGGCCGATGCCGGGCAGTCCCATCTGCTCGGCCACATAGGCCACCGTGCGCACCGGGATATCGGTCTGGTCGGTGATGACACCGTCGATGTGCTCCTCGCGGGCGATCTGGAGAATCTTCTCCTCCTCGCGCACATCCAGCAGATAGGTCCGGTCGGCGTAGGACAGGAAACGCGGGCTGATCACCGGTGCCACCAGAACCACCCGGCAGGTCTCCGCCGCCGCCTGCACCAGGGGCAGCTGGTAGTCCCCCGCGCCCAAAATCATGATGGTCTTCATATCGTTCTCTCCTTCACATTCGCTGCCGGACCCGCTCTCAGGGCAGCCGCGCCGTCTCTGGCTGCTCTACGTTAAAAGTCTGCCGGACCACATACTGCGGCGTATTGTTGATGCACAGATAGATGCGGCCGATATATTCTCCGATGATGCCGAGCATAATCATAATCATGCCGCCGACAAACAGCAGCACCGCCATCAGCGAACTATAGCCCACCATGACGGCGGGATTGATCAGTTTATGGACAATGGTTGCCATTCCATAGACAAAACCGATCAGGGCGCACAGGAACCCGACGCTGGCTGCCAGCCGCAGCGGTTTGACGGAAAAAGAGGTCAGCGTATTGGTCAGCAGGTCAAAGGACTTGCGCAGCGTGTAGTTGCCATGTCCGATGGTGCGCTCCCGCTCCTCCATCTGCACATTCACCACGCGTGAGGAAGAGCGGAACATCAGCCCGGAGATATAGGGGTAGGGATTGGTGTAACGCATCACCTCATCACAGATCACGCGGGTCATCACGGAGAAGTTGGAGAAGTGCAAATCCCTCGGCTTGCCGAGCAGCCAAGTCGCACCCAGGTCGTTGACCAGGCTGCCGAAGTTTTTGATGCCGCTCTGCTTTTTTTCTGGATAACAGGCGATGGATACGTCCGCCCGTCCGCTCTCCAGCGGGGCCAGCAGGTCCCAGAAGCGGTCCATCGGGCACTGGCAGTCGTCATCGATACAGACCACATAGTCCCCCGTCGCGAAGTGAAAGCCAGCCATCAGCGCACGGTGCCGCCCGCCGTTTTTTGCCAGGTCAAGCACCTTCACCTTCCGGTCCTGCTGCGCCTCCTCTTTGAGTACCTCAAGCACATTGTCCGGTGAACAGTCGTTGACCGCCACCACCTCATAGTCATACTCCGGGCGCTGGGCCACAGTGTCCCGAATCTCCTGAATTACCAACGAGACGGATCTCTCACTGGCATAGCAGGGGATCACAAAACTGATACGTTGCCCCTCCATCAATCGTTCACACTCCTCAAGACGTTTCACGCCATTCTGTCAGCACATGGTATTGGTTGACGCCAAAATACAGTAGTAGAGAATCCCTGCCATCAGGTGCAGCGCCAGCAGTGTCCAGCCTACCCAGGCCGCCGCGCGGTAGCGCCATCCGGTCAACCGGTTGCCTGTCATCAGATCTAAAAAGTGGCAGAAAGTGACAAACCAGAGGAGCACTGCCGCCATAATATAGCCCCAGCCAAAATTCCCGTGATAGCGCCGGGATCCGATCTCCGCCAGCAGCGCCTTCATCCCCGCACCCATCGCCAGAATCAGGATGGACAACCGGCCCTGCACCGAGCGGAAAAAACGCCTCCAGTCCAGCAGGATGACAAACAGCGGAAAAGCCAGCAAGAGCAGGATGGAGATGAAAACCGAGCTGCTGCTGTGCGACCAGACCGCAAACGGGGCAATCTCTATCCCAATCCCCGCCGTCTCTGACTCGACGAAAAACGATTCAAAGAATTTCATCCCCGTCAACAGCGCACCCGGCACATAGGCCGCCGCCATTTTGAGGGAGCAGAAAAAGGATTTCCCCCGGCTGCGCACCAGGTCGGCGAGCAGCAGTACCCCGAGGGCGGGCACAACCACCTGAAAATAACAGGGCTTTGCCCAGACGCTCAGCGTGATGAGCGCGGTATAGAGCGCCGCCTCTCCCCTGCTGGCATAAACCTGCCGGGGAAAACCCTCCGCCGCGCGCCAGCGCCGGTAAATGCGCACCGTCAGATAAAATGCCAACAGCGCAAACGGGCGCACCATGATCTGGGTGGGGCTGTGCCAGATGTTCGGGGAATTCTGCCCGCGGTAGATGGTCTCGCTGTACCACGGTACATAGACCGGCCCCACCAGACAGAGCGCGAACGCCGCCAGCGGAATGGCCGCGCGATTCAAATGCACCAGCACACGCCGCAGCAGGGCGCAGGATACGCCATAGGCCACCGTAATCGCCGCGGCGGTGGTTGCCGCTCCCGCATCGTTCCAGGGCATGCCAAGCCAGTGGAGCACTTTTACCCCCAGGTGCCACAGCCGGTTATCTCCGGTAATCAGTTCCCGGAGCACCATCGCTTTGTCCATCGCCATGGTCTCGCGCAGATGCGCCTGAAAATCAGAGTTGGACAGGTCGGTCAGCTGATGATAGGTCACCCAGAAGGCCATGAAAAACAGCATCGTACCCAGCAGGCAGGTCAGCGCGATTTCAAGCCGCTCCTGTCTCTCCCGCGCCGGCAGAGTGACGATTTCTCTCTCTTCCATATATTCTCGCCCCTCAGCGGCTGCGCCCAAAAAAACCGTAGATGCCGTCCACCACCTGATCGCGCTCCGCTTCGCTGAGATGGTAATACATCGGCAGACGGGTCAGCCGCTCGCTCTCGCGGGTGGTATAGACGTCCTCGCCGTGGAACCGGCCAAACTTCCGTCCGGCGGGCGAGCTATGCAGCGGGACATAGTGGAAGGAGACGGTGACGCCGCGTTCCTTCAGATAGCTGGTCAGCGCCGTGCGCTCCTCCAGGTCACGCAGGCGGATATGGAACATGTGCGCGTTGTGTGCGCACTCCTCCGGCACATGCGGCAGCTCCAAAAGCCCCGCCGCCTGCAGCGGCTGAAGCTTGGCGTAATAGTCCCGCCAGCTGGCCAGGCGGTCGTTGTTGATCTCCTCAGCTGCCTCGAGCTGCGCGCACAGGTGAGCGGCATTGAGCTCACTGGGCAGGTAAGAGGAGCCATAGCTCGTCCAGGTATACTTATCCACCTGTCCGCGCAGAAATTTGGCGCGGTTTGTCCCCTTCTCTCGCAGAATCTCCGCCGCCTCGGCCTGGGCAGGGTCGTTGACCAGCACGGCGCCGCCCTCTCCCATGGAGTAGTTCTTGGTCTCGTGGAAGGAATAGCAGCCAAAATCCCCCATGGAGCCGAGCGCACAGCCCTGATAGGAGGCCATCACGCCCTGGGCCGCGTCCTCCACCACTTTGAGGTGATGGCGGCAAGCGATCTCCAGGATGGTATTCATCTCACAGCTCACGCCGGCATAGTGCACCACGCAGATGACGCGCGTCTTAGGGGTAATGGCGGCCTCAATTTTCCGCTCGTCGATGTTGAGCGTATCCGGCCGGATATCCACAAACACGGGTACCGCGCCGCACAGCAGAAACGCGTTCGCGGTCGAGGTAAAGGTGTACGAGGGCAAAATGACCTCGTCGCCCGGCTGAAGGCCGCATAACAGCGCCGCCATCTCCAGCGCGGAGGATCCGGAGGTGGTCAGCAGCGCCTTCGGGCAGCCGGTACGCTCCTCGATCCAGTGATGGCACCGCTTGGTAAACGGGCCGTCTCCGCACAGCTTGCGGTTGACCAGGACTGCCTGGGCCATATAGTCCAGCTCTTTCCCCGTATAGGGGGGCAAGTTAAACGGAATCATCGCGCATTCCCTCCAAGTCTCTGTCTTTTGATTCACTGTTTCCGGCTCTTCCGGCGCAGCCGGCCAGCGGCACACACTGGCACCACGGCGAGTACCGCCGCCGCACTGATGAACGCACCGGGGCCGCTGCCCGGCTGGTCATAGCGCAGCTCAATCTCGTACTCGCCCGCCTCGAGCAGCACGCCGCAGTACATCACGTTGACCTGCAGCAGCTCACGCTCCTCACCGTTGACATAGACATGCCAGCCCCGGTCGTAGGGCACAGAGAACGTGAGCAGGCGGCTCTCCTGCGTGGAGAGGGTTCCGGTGATGCTGTCCGTCCCCTCTGAGACGTTCTCCAGCACGGTCTCGCCCAGCGCGGAAACCTGCGCGCCATAGTCCTCCATTGGCACACAGACGACATAGATATCGTCGTAGGAGAGGTCCAGGTTTTTGTCAAAGGTGAGCGTGCAGCTCGTCTGCGCCTCGTCGCTGTAGCCGAGGTTGAAGATCAGCCCGTCGCGCGCAAAGTAGTAGCTCTGCTGCTGGCCGCGCACATAGCCCGTGCTCTTCCCGCCGATCTCCCCCTGGCAGTAAATGAGGCTGGTGCCGCCCGAGTCGGGGTTGGTATAGCGCAGGCCCTCGAGCACGACATAGGTCTCGCACCCGGGCTGCCCCTCGAAGGTCAGCTCCATCGTGCCGTCTGCATCTATATCCAGCCGACGGGCCTCCTCGTCCACCACTACGCCGTCCAGCTTGCCCACCGTGCAGGCGATCTCCTCCTGCCGCCAGACCAGCTCGCCGTGAGTGAGGGAGGCCGCTTCGCTATCAATCACCGCGCTGGTGAGCATCACCTGCTGCTTTTCCAGAGCGGTGAGCTGCTCATACTCCTCTGTGGTGATATAACTTGTATAGGTGTAGCCCACCGGCAGGGCGTAGTCATTCTGATAGACCGCCACGCCATCCTCCAACGTCTCCAACAGGGAAAAGCCATATGGGACGCGGGGGTTCTCCCCCTCGGCGACGTAATATTTGACCGCCGCGAGCGTCGTGGGCGCCGCGCGCTCGTCCAGGCCGCAGATGCGGAAGCTCTGGTACTGCGCCGCCAGGCAGATGTCCGCCAGATATTCGCTCACGCCCGCCGGGCTGACGCTGTAATAGGCGCTCACGCCGTAATAGCCCAGACCCATGCTCTGGTTATCGGTGCGCAGCTTCTGCGCCACGCGGTAGAATCCCTCGTCCTGCTCGATCACAGACAGGGCCTGCCCCATCGCGCCGGACATCGACTGGTACGCCTCTCCGGCGTTTTTAAATTCATTGGCGTAATTTCCCAGACCGGGCAAAAAGGACGCGGTGAGATTGATGGTCACCGTCAGTGCGGTGACGGTGGCGAGAACTCCCATTCGCAGACGACGCGCGCGCAGGAAGAGATCTTGCAGCAGCACGACGAGCGCCGTCATGCACAGCACAATCAGGCCGATCATCTTCGTGTCGGTGATCAGCTCCGGACGGGTGACCACCACCGCGCAGTACAGCAGCACGCCTACCAGCAGCACGCCCTTATCCCGGCGGGTCAGCCGGAGCATCTCGGGCGCCATCTCCACCAAGATCAGCCCAACCAGCAGCGGAAAGGCAAAGGACCAGCGGTTGCTCACATAGGCAAAGCCGTTAAACAGCAGCCCAAAGAACGGGACGCAGACAAAGATGGACAGAGTCACCAGCCCGATCTTGTACGGCAGCAGCGCGCGCCGCCGCCGGAGGAAGAGCAGGATACAGGCCAGCCAGCCGATCGCCGCCAAGCTGATATAGGTCCAGTAGCCCGCGCCGCCGAACTCCAGAGGCAGGCCGGTGAGCATGATGCGGTAATAGCTGTTGGAATACAGCAGGTCCAGCGACTGTTCTCCCTGCTCCCGGGCGGACTGGAAAAAGGAGAGAATACCGGGCAGAAGATTCATCATCGCCATCGCCGCGCCCCAGGCGTACAGGCCGATCAGGCGCCCGATCTCGGCGGCGATGCGCCGGATATCCCCCCGATACTGGCATCCGAGGCGGATGAGCAGATAGACCGCCATCATGCAGCCGTTGATGAAGGCGGTATAATATCCCCCGATCAGCTGCAAAAAGACAATGGCGACAAACACGCCCCACCTGCGCCGCTGGAGATAGCGCTCCACGCCGACCAGCATCACCGGCAGATAGGTCATCATGACGGTGACAAAATAGGGCTGGCGGCCGGAGGTGAAGATGGCAAACCCGGAACAGACATACAGCAACGCGCCCATCACCGCCGGCCAGGTGCGCTTGCGCCCCAGCGCGGCGCACAGCCACAGGAAGGACAGGCCGCACACGTAGAGCCGCAGGAGGACGGAGAGATTCATAATGGTCTCCATCGTCTGCTCATTGCCCAGCAGAGCCAGCAGCATAAACGGCTCCCGCCGCAGCGCGTCGAGCGGGGACATGCCAAATCCCAGGGAGAAATCCCACTCCGGAAAGCGGAGCGTCCCCGTGGTGAAAAAGCGCTCCAGCGCGTCCAGAATGTATTCCTTAAAGTAGAACATCATGGGGTACTGCTGCCCCATGCCGTCGGTCACCCAGATCAGCGACTTGCCGTTGGAAAAAAAGGGGTAGACGTATCCCACCATCACCGCCACAAAACAAGCGGTAAACAGGGCAACCGTCCGAATCGCCCACCGGTGGCGCCGGTAAAATGAGCTGCGGCCCAGACGTTCCGGCGGCGCCAGCCGCGTGCCAACGCGCGCGCGTTCGGGCGCGCCTTCCATCCACTGCGTCAGCCACGCCAGCGGGCGGGACGGGGCACAGAGCACCAGCACCGCCAGCAGCGCCGCGGAAAACAGCACATTGCGCATGGAGAAACCGGCACGAATCGGCGCGGTCGCCAGATAGGCCAGCGGCATCGCCCAAAAATAGGCGGAAATCGCCCGCCTCCCCTGATCGGTAAACAGCGGCAGGCGTACCGGCGGCGTCAGGCACAGCAGCGCCAGCAGCAGGCCGCAGGAGAGCAAATACCAGGCCAGGCGCAGCGGGATGCCCAGCAGCAGGGCGTCCTCCAGCGGGGCGCACTCGCCGTACCACTCCGCCCCTTCCACAATGGACCAAAATGCCTTGAGCCGCCAGCGCAGCAGCAGGCAGAGCGCCGCCAATCCCGCGGCAAACACAGCGGCCGGCAGTTTCCACCGCCGGTCCCGCCCCCAGGCATCCAGTTGGGCGTCCTTCAGGCGGCAGCCAAGGACAAAAAACGGAGCAAAGGCAAATGTCTGTCCCAGGCAGAGAAAGCTGTCAAACGGGCGCACCAGCCCGCCGAGCAGGCCGAGGGCCGCCGTCACCGCCAGGAGCCGGCCGGTTTTCCAGCGCTTTTCGCGCATCAGCCCGGCCAGCATGGTATAAGTCCCCGCCGTCAGGAAGACCCATGCCACCCCGGAGGTAGAGAAGGGGTAAAACGTCGGGGCCTGCCCCAAAACGGTCTGCACCCAAAAGACAAGCACCTTCTGCGCATATCCAAGCAGGAACAGCCCCAGTCCGGCGCAGATCGTCCGACGCCGGTCTGGCAAGCGCGGCTGCAGCCACCGTCCGAACAGAAACACCATCCCCGGCCGGGCAATCATGCCCAAAAAGGGATATGCCGCAACGAACAGCCCCCAGTCCGTCTTTCGGGCGACGACAAAAAAGGCCACTGCACACAAAAAAATCAGATAGGCGGCGTTCTGCCGCTTATTCTCCGATGCCGACTGTAACTGCTCCATCTTCTCTTCCCCCATGGCCGGCCCGGGCGCGCGCCGGACCACCGGTTATCTGCTTGTCTCTTCCGAACTCAGTGACTCAAATCCGCTTTGATCTGCGTGGAGGAGACCTCCGGCGTGCGCGGCAGATAGACCACCTCGCACAGCTCCTTTAAAAAGTCAAAGCGGCCCGCCCAATCATCGCCCATCACAAAGGTGTCCACGCGGAACTCCTTCACATCCGAGACCTTCTGCTCCCAGCAGGTTTCCGGAATGACCAGATCGACATAGCGGATCGCCTCGAGCAGCTGCTTGCGCTGCTCATAGTTGAAATAGCACTTCTTATGCTTCTGCTCCCAATTAAACTCATCCGTCGACAGCGCCACGATCAGATAGTCCCCCAGCGCCTTAGCCCGGCGCAAAAGGTTGATGTGCCCATAGTGGAGCAGATCGTAAGTGCCGTAAGTGATCACTTTTTTCACGCTGAAACCTCCAAATTGCCTGCCGCCAGCTTTCATTAAAATTCATCTTATCATACCATATTTCCCTCTGCAATGCAATGTCAAACGCGCTGTCCCACACTGCCTTCCGGGGCTGTTTTCTCATCGGGCGTCCGCAGCCGTCCCCGCGCCGCCGCGCACCCGCTCCGGAATCAGGCGCAGTAGGAAGCGGGCGATCGTCCCGGTGTTGTCCTCCCCCGCCGTCTCGATGTACCGCGCACGAAACCGCTCGAGCGCGCCGCCGTCGTACTCCCCCTCCGCCACGGCGTGCAGCAGAGCCTCCGGCGTGCGGAAACAGGCCGACGGCAGCTCCCGCTCCGGGTCGATGTTCAGGCCCTGGCGCGCTTCATAGCACTCCTTGTCAAAGAGATAAAAATAGACCGGCTTATGGAGCAGGCTGGCCTCCAGCGAGACGGCAGAGTAATCGGTGATGACCACGTCGCAGACCTTCATCAGATCGTAGGTAGACCAGCCGCGCGCCGTCCGGTTCTCCTCCGGCAGGTCAAAGCAGGAGAGGGGGTGTGGCTTGACCAACAGCGACACATCGTCTCGCGCTGCCGCGGCGCGGACCAACGCGGCTACCCCCTCGTCCAGCCCGTCGCGAAAGGTGGGCAGGTAGAGCGCCAAGCGCTTGCCGCGCAAATGCGGGCGGGCAGCGAAATAGCGCGCGCGCACGTCCGGGTCTGGCCGGCAGATATAGTCCACCCGCGGCATCCCGAGCGGCAGGATTCGCTCGGCCGGCGTATCAAACGCCTCGGCATAGATCTGCCGCGTCGCCTCGCTCGTGCAGAGGATGTAGTCATAATTCCGGTGCATACACATCTGGCGGGCCATCGCGCTCGAATGGCCGCCGGGGCGGTCGAGCACCTGATAGGAAAACCGCTTGACCGCGCCCACCGCATGCCAGATCTGGACGATCTTTTGCCCGGGCTTATGGCGCAGCACACACAGCGGGATGGAATAGGTATCCGTCACCGCAACCGCGGCGGTGGCAATATGGTAGAGGCTGCGCAGTAAAAACAGGCAATAGGAGACAGGGTTGATTTGACGGGTCATCTTCCGGCAAAAACTGACCACCTCCGTCTCGGGGGATAAGCGCGCGAGCTCTCTGCGCAGCAGGACAAAATCAATCGGCTCGCTGTCCGACTCCCGCGAGAGCATGACCACTTTGTTTTGCACCGGCAGCGCCCGCAGCGGCAGATAGAGCAGCTTTAGCCCCGTCTTAGCCGCCGCCAAAATCCAACTCATCGCGCTCCTCCTTTTCTCACTCATCCCGGCACGCCCGGTCTACTGAGGGTATCTTAGCGGTCTTACTCTTCCTTGTCAACTGGAAAACGGCCCTATTTCCGGTTCTTTTGCCCTTCTCTGTGCTTTTCCGCGCCCCGGCTCCGCGCACAGGAAAATTCTGACAAATTATAAAAGTTCTATGAAGCATGGGCCAGGTAAATTGACGCGCCCGCCGCTTCGTGTTAAGATAATGTCTGAAACGGTCTGAAACGGATCGGCTTTTGTCATGGAGGCGCTACCGTCTCCCGAGATTGATTCAGAAAGGATGCATGATTGTGGCTACGGCAACTCAGACTCCGCAGACCGGCCGCCGCGGCTCGGTACTGCTCGTCGTCCTCTCGGTCGTGCTCGGCCTGCTGCTGATCTTATTTGGCATCTACGCCGGCATTTCCGTGCGCTATGGCGAGATGTTCCTCCCCAACTCCACCATCAACGGCATCGATGTCTCCGGCATGACGGTCGCGCAGGTGGAACAGACATTGATAGACAATCAGTCCTCCTACACCCTCACTCTCCTCGAGCGCGACGGCGTGACCGAGACGATTACCGGCGAGGAGATCAACCTGACGCTCTCCTTTGACGGCACGCTGGACGAGCTGCTGGCCGAGCAGAACAACTGGACCTGGCCGCTGACGATGCTGTTCGGCTGGTCCAGCGACATGACGGTGGATACGATGTACTCCTATGACACCGCCCTGCTGACTGAAGCAATCAGCAATCTCGCCTGCATGAACAGCGCCACCCAGACCTCCCCGCGCGATGCGTATTTGTCCGGCTACAGCGCGGAGGCCGGTGGTGTGGAGATTGTCCCGGAAGTGGAAGGCAACCTGGTCGACCAGGAGATTCTCCTGCCCGCCATCCAGAACGCGATTGCCACCATGCAGACCGAGCTGGACCTGGAGGAGCTGGGATGCTATGTCGAGCCAGCCGTTACCGCAGACGACCCCGAGCTCCTGGCCCAGGCAGAGGCGCTGAACCAGTACCTCAGCGTGGAAATCACCTATGAGTTCGGCTCGGAGACCGAGGTGCTCGACGGGTCCACCATCATCAATTGGCTGGAGACAGACGAGGACGGTAATGTCACCATCAATGAGGACGAGGTGACCGCCTATGTGCGGAACCTGGCCTATAACCACAACACCTACGGCGCCACGCGCACGATTATGAGCTCTTATGGCCAGGAGGTGACGGTGGAGGGCGGCGACTACGGCTGGTGGATGGATGAGTCGTCCACGGCAGACGACCTCTACGAGGCCATCATCAACCAGGAAAGCGGCGTGCGGGAGCCCATCTGGCTGCGCGAGGCGGTCTCCTTTGACGACCCGGATTACGGGGATTCTTATATCGAGCTGAACCTGACCGCTCAACAGCTGTTTTACATCCAGAACGGCGAGATTGTCCTCACCTCCGACGTGGTCACCGGCTTGGACACCGTGGAAGACCGCCGCACCCCGACGGGTACCTACGGCCTGACCTATAAGCAGTCGCCCGGCACGCTGGTAGGCGAGGGCTACAACAGCGACGTGCGCTACTGGATGCCGTTTTACTACAATGTCGGCCTGCATGACGCCGACTGGCGCAGCAGCTTCGGCGGCACGATCTATAAGACCGACGGCTCCCATGGCTGTGTGAACATGCCGATCGCCAACGCCGCAACCCTGTATGCCCTGGTGGACACCAACACTCCCATCTTTGTCTACGAGTTGGAGGGAACCGAGCGCTCGGAGACCTCGGGACAGATCTACGAGGACGACTGATCCTCGCGCGCCCTCCCCGCCCGACGGCGGACCGGGCCGCCGTGTGACTGCGTCCGTCCAGCGGTAATGCGCCGTCTCTCCTTTGGACGCACGAATGAATTAACCCGCCGCCGCAGGCCGTGCCAACGCCGTTTGCGTAGTGCTCGGCCCGCAGGCGGCGGGTCTTCTTGATTCCGGTCAAGCTGGCAAGCAGGCGCGGCCCCTCCTCCTTTCCCGCTTCTCCGGGTCCGGGCAGCTCAGGCCTTGTTGGAAAATGGTTCACACCCCTGAACAGCGGTTCTTTTGCACCATACCGCGTTGATTTTCCCCGCAATCCACAAGGGGTTGCTGTGACAAATCGCCTTATCAGGCAAAAATTCCTCGCCGTCAGGCAGATTCCCTCTTTTTCAAACAAGGCCTAACAAGACAGGTCGTCCTCCGCAGGGTGAAAAAACTCGCTTCCCGTCTCCTCTTCTCCTCGCGGTGGCGGCGCAGCCTGTTCCAAATGTTCAATACGCAAGATCAGCGCCTGGAGCTGCTCATCTGACCACATCTCCGGCAGGCGCTCCACATGCCGGCGGTAACACAGCGCTCCCAGCTCGGCAAACAGCTCTCGCTGCTCGTGCGTCATCCCGACACCACCCCCTTTCTTCACAGCTCTCCGGCCGCCTGAAACCAGTCTCCCATGTCTCCCGTCTTTTTCTTCTTCGGCTTGGGCTGCGGTTTCGGCTCTGGCGCCGGTTCCTCCGGGCGCAGCAGGCCGGCAAAGGTCTCATAGGCCTGGCGCGCGCCGCAGCGGTCCTCGGGCCGGAAGGACAGCATGCGGTAGAGCAGGGCGCGCTCCTGCTCGGACAGGTCAGGGAAGAGGGTGACCGGCCGCTCACAGAGCAGGGCCTCCGCCGCGCTGCCAAACTCCACTCCATACTCCGGCATCTGACCGGTCAGGGCCTCGTGCAGCAGCAGCCCCAGGGAGAATACGTCACATCTGCCGTCTACCTTGGAGCGCTCCCCGGCGACATACAGCAATACCTCAGGGGCAACATACGCCTCGTCAAACTGCAGGTGCTCCGCATCCGGTGGGTTCCTGGCCAAAAAGCTCGCGTCAAAGTCGATCAGTTTGGCAACATAGCGCCCGCTTTGGCTCTTGGTAATCAGGACGTTCTCCGGCTTGAGGTCAGAGTGGACCAGTCCGTGCTCATGTAAGCTCATCAGCGCGTGAGAGAGCGTCAGGCAAACCATTCTCCGCTCCTCGATGGGCTGTTTGGCCATCTCCCGCAGCCCCATCTCCCGGCGAATGCGCGGCATGGCGAGGTAGTAGCGGCCCCCAGAGCGGAAAAAACACTCCGGCCGCACCACGTTCCCGTCGGATGCCTCAGAGATGGCGCGGTACAGGGCACACTTCTCCTCCTCAAACTGCCGGCAGTACTCCCGCTGCCCCTGGATGCCGGGCACGTCCTCCTCCGGATAGATCGGGTCGAGAAACTGCTTGATAAAGTACTCCTTCCCATGCCTTCGGCCGAAGGTCCAGACGCTGAACCCGGCGTCCCGGTTGTAAAAAGGCGCGTCCAATTCAAACCGGCATTCCATCTCTCCGTGTCTCCTTCCCCGCCATCTGGCGCTCATAGTCCGGGCGGTAGCCCCGCCAGAGATACTGCTGCGTCTGCACAATGCGCTCGCGCTCGCCGCTCTCATAGGCCTCGTAGAGCGGGGCGATGACCTCCCTCCACATCCACTCATAGCGCGGCAGAAGGCGCTGGCGGGTGGCGGCGAAATCCCCCCCCATCCCCACGCTGGCGTAAGCAAGGGTAAAATCGTCCCCGGCGATGTCATGCAGCAGCTCCCGCAGGGAGCGCTCAAAGCCCTCCGGCGTCTCGCTCTGGGTGAGCGCGTGGAGCAGATAATACTCAAACTCCATCGGTGTCTGCAGATAGCCAAAGCACCCGTCCGTCGCGGCCAGCAGTAGGCAGGGCCGTCGCAGCGTGCAGCAGACAGTGTGAAGCACATAGTCTCCGTCGGCGGAGAGGACATTTTCCAGCGCCCCATCGATAGAGAGGTCTCCCGAGCCGCCCCCCGCCACGTCGTCCCGGGTGAGCTGGCAGAGTCCCCGCTCATCGAGCAGGTAGACCCGGGAGTCTCCCGCCCAGACGGCACACAATCGCGTCTCCTCTCCCACCCGGCGCAGGGCCAGCATCGCCAGCGTGCTTGGCAGCAGACGGCGCAGTGAGCCGATCCCTCCATCCTCCACCTCTCCGGCCAGCCGCTCCCGGCAGATCTGAAATCCCCGCCGGAGCGCACCGTCCAATCCCCGGGCCACCTCCTGTCCGCCGGTCCAGCGGCCGCCGCAGGCGGTAAACCACCGTTCCACTGCGGCCGAGACCACGCGGCTGCCCAGATAGGCTCCGGTGTGTGACTGGAAGGTGGCATAGCGTTTCGATCCCAGCCCGCCGCTGCCGTCCGCGACGGCGGCCACCGCACAGCCTGGGGCACAGGAGACATAAAAACTGTCCTCCCCCTCCCCCGTCTTCCGCTCTTCAAACAGGACGGAGACTTGGTCCAGCCAGTCCTCATATCTTGTCGCCATTGCCGTTCCCCCGGTCAGATCGAGTTGCAGATGGTGTCCATAATGGTGGCATAGTCCTGCTCTCCCAGGCCGTTGCCCGCACGCGAGGGCCGGAGATAGACCTGGTTCCACTGCCGCGCGATCTCGAACCAGCCGTTGCTGTCCGGTGTGAAGAGCAACAGGCGTTTGGCGTTCTGGTCCATTTTGCCGGGCGCGCCGTGGTTGCCCCACAGGGCAGTCAGCTCCGCAAAGGTCTTGGGCATGGTTTTGGGGTAGTTGGCCGCCTTTTTGCCAAAGCCCAGCGGATGGGCCGGCGCGTCGCTCCAGACCACAATGACATGACGGCGCTTAAAGCCCTCCTTCGTCCAATCGGAGTGAATGGCGTAGGCCAGCGCCTCCAAGCCGTCCTCCGGGTCGTCCCCGCCGCCCTTGACCTGGATGCTGTGGATGCACTGGGCAAATTCCTCCTTCTCCTCCGGGAGCCGGAAGAACCGGGTGACCAGCATGGCGTCCTCCTTATCGTACCAGTAGTCGCGAAAGGCGATGACTCGGATCCGAAGCTGAGCGACGCGCTTGTTCTTTTTGTCCATATTTTTCCGGAAATCGTCGTAAAACCGCAGGGCATTCTCCTTGACCATGTCCATGAGCGGGTACATGCTCTGGGTGGCATCAATACAAAACACCAGGTCGACGCAGTAGTTGACCTGATACTGCCACTTGCGCGGTCCCTGCGCAGCTGTTCCCTTATACTGATCCATCGTTTCTCCTCCTCTGCTACTGTCGGCCGGCGGGCGTCTCCGCTGCCGGGCTGCCTGGACTTGCGGTATCCTCCTCCGGCAACTGCGATTCATCCGGTCCGCCGCCCGCTGCGTGGTCCTCTGTCTGCGCCGCGACATTCGCCGCACGGTCCCGCGTCTGCACCGTGGTTTCCGTCTCTTCGGCCCGCGTCTGCGCCGGCCCGACCGCCTGCTCTGCCTCTCCCGCGCCGCAGGCGTGCAGTACCAGGAAGAACGCCAGCAGCAGCACCAGCCCGGCCGCGATCAGCAGTCCGCGAAAAAGCAGGCTGACCTGCCGGCCCATGCGCTTTATCTGCTGCTCCAGGCGGGTCAGGCGGTTTGAGAGGTCGCCCTCCGCGCGTCCGGTCTGACCATCGCCGCCGTGCTCGGACGGCACAGGGCACGGCGGAGCCGTTGGGCCGTCCTGATAGAGGTCCCAAAAACCGTTGGAGTACTCCACCGGCTGGCCCTGCGCCCCGCAGTAGGGGCACACGGTCTCCCGCCCTGTCAGGCGGCGGCCGCATTTTTTGCAGTACACAGTCCTCTCTCCTCTCTGCGCGCGCTCAGGCTCTGCGCGACCCGCAGACCGGGCAATCCATCACGCCGGCCGGCAATTCCGCATCGCAACTGCGGCATCGCCTGACAGACTTCGACATCTCCGTGTCAAGAAAAGCTGTCCCGGCCACAGACAGAGCCCCCGTCTCCGTCTCATCCTTCTCTTTCCGCGCCTCCGGCTTGGGAGGATTCGGCGTCTTCTTGGGGGGCGTGGGGGGCTTTTTCGGATCCACCGACGGACCAGCGCTGTCAGAACGCCGCTTGACCGCCCGATAGACCACAATCATAAAGGCAATGACCAGAATGATAATCAAAAAAGTAATGGTTTCCATCTCGCAATCCCTCTCTCGCCGCTCTTTCCCGGGCGGGGGCACTCTCCATAGAAAATGACAGTTTAATTATACTCATTCCCCCAATGTCTGGCAAGAATTTTTTCTTTTCGGAAGTACATGACAAAGCGGCCAGCAGTCGGAACCACTTTCCCGGTCGCTGGCCGCCGCTTGCTTATTCTTTTTTCTCTTCCCCACCGGCCGAGATAGCCCGGTATTGGGCGTCCAGCCAGTCAAGCACCTGATCGCGCCCCTCTTCCGTGAGAGGAAACTCCGCCGTGGCGAGCACCTCGCTCTCCTCGAGGCAATATTCTCCTCTCCAGACAAAGGTCTCTACGCGGCTGTCCGGCAGCAGCTGGCCGCTGGCCTTGTCGCGCAGCGCGGTGGGCCGGACGAGAAAACGCATCTCGCGAAAGCTCCCGTAAAAGGCGTTTCCGTTGGTCCAGCTGTGCAGATTGGTGAGATAAAATCCCGGTTCGTCCCGCAGCACGGGTCACCCTCCTCTCAAAGTTTTCGTGCTGTGCAAGTAAAAACGCGCCGCAGGGGCAGGTATTCTCCCCTCTGCGGCGCGTTTGCCTCAGCAGTCTGCTGCTCTGGCTCAGACCAGCTCGAGCACCGCGATCTCCGCGGCGTCGCCCCGGCGGAAGCCAGCCCGGACAATCCGGGTGTAGCCGCCGTTGCGCTCGGCATACTTCGGGCCGATCTGGTCAAACAGCTTCTTGGCCACGTCCTCCTTGGTCAGGAACGCGAGAGCCTGCCGATAGGCGGCCAGGTCGTTCTGCTTGGCCAGAGTGATCATCTTCTCCGCCAGCGGGGCAATCTCCTTGGCCCGGGTGACGGTGGTTCTCATCTGTCCGTGCTCAAGCAGGTCGGTCGTCTGCTGGCGCAGCATGGCCATACGGGCGTCGGTCGTCTTGCCCAGTTTGCGATAACCAGCCATTCCAATTCACTCCTTCAGTACCGCCCCGCCGCAGCGGGGCTGTTGATGTCTCGGGCGAATTGCCCGGTCAGTTATTTTCTTCGCTCTTGAGAGAGAGCCCCATCATCGCCAGTTTGTTCATGACCTCTTCCAGGCTCTTGCGGCCCAGATTACGGACTTTCATCATCTCGTCTTCCGTCTTCTCAATGAGATCCTGGACGGTATTGATGTTGGCGCGCTTGAGGCAGTTAAAGGACCGGACGGAGAGGTCCAGTTCCTCGATGGTCATCTCGAGCACTTTGTCGCGCTGGGTCTCCGGCTTCTCCACCACGGTGGAGTGGCTGCCGACCGTCTCAGACAGATCCGTAAAGAGCACAAAGTGGTCGCACAGGATCTTCGCGCCCAGGGAGACGGCATCGCGGGCGGTCATGGTGCCGTCCGTCCAGACCTCCAAGGTCAGCTTGTCAAAATCGGTCATGTTGCCCACACGGGTGTTTTCCACCGTGTAGTTGGCCTTGAGGACCGGGGAATAGATGGAGTCCACCGGGATCAGGCCGATGACAGACTTGTCTGGCTTGTTGCGGTCGGCGGGCACATAGCCGCGGCCGTGGCTAAGCGTCAATTCCATATTCAGCGCCGCGTCCTGGCTGAGGGTGGCGATGTGCAGGTCGGGGTTGAGAATCTCCACCTCACCGTCAGCCTTGATATCGCCGGCGGTGACCTCACCCTCGCCGCTGGCCTGGATATAGACCGTCTTGGTGCCGGTGCCGTAAAGCTTGGCGATGATCTTCTTCACATTCAGGACGATCTGGGTCACATCTTCTTTCACGCCCGGAATGGTGCAGAACTCGTGCTGGACGCCGGCGATCTTCATGGTAGTGACGGCAGTGCCGGGGAGGGAGGAGAGCAGGATACGGCGCAGGGCATTGCCCAGCGTGGTGCCATAACCGCGCTCCAGCGGCTCGACGACATACTTGCCATAGGTACCGTCATTGGGGGTCTCAATACACTCAATGCGGGGCTTATCAATTTCTACCATATATTAATACCCTCCTCGTCTGCGGGGAGCGGGAACACCCCCCATTTGGTTGTACAGCTTACCAATATGAGGAAGCACTGATTCAATGGGCGGCGGACCACAGCGCAGGCGGACCCGCCGCTCTCTCTTTCCTTGACTCAGAGGTTCCTTGATGAGGGCTGGTCAATTATTTGGAGTACAGCTCGACGATCAGGTGCTCTTCCACGGGGAAGTCAATATCAGCGCGCTCCGGCAGACGAGTGATGGTGCCTTTCAGGGCCTCTTTCTCGCGATCCATCCAGGCGGGCGCGGTGACAGCGATGGCGTCCTCACCCAGGAAACGCTTGAACTTGACGGAAGAACGGCTGGAGTCCTTGACCTCGATCACGTCGCCGGCCTTGACCAGGTAAGAGGGGATATTCACCCGCTTACCGTTGACCAGGAAGTGGCCATGGTTCACCAGCTGACGGGCCTCGCGGCGGGTCAGGGCAAAGCCCATCCGGAACACGACGTTGTCCAGGCGGCGCTCCAGGCTGACAAGCAGGGTCTCGCCGGTCACGCCGGGAGCCTTAGCTGCCTTCTCGTAGTAGGCGCGGAACTGCTTCTCCAGCACGCCGTAGATGAACTTGACCTTCTGCTTCTCTTGAAGCTGGAGGGCATACTCACTCTTCTTGCGGCGCATCTGGTTCTTGCCGGTGCGCTTGGTGCTCTTCTTGCCGTTATAGCCCATCACGGCGGGGGAAATGCCCAGGGCCTCGCAGCGCTTGGCAATGGGCTGAGTATTCTTGGCCATAGTCTGTTATGCCTCCTTCTTGTGATCAGACACGTCTTCTCTTGGGAGGACGGCAGCCGTTGTGGGGCACAGGTGTGACATCTTTAATCAGCGTCACTTCCAGGCCCACACCCTGCAGCGCGCGAATGGCGGCCTCACGGCCGGCGCCCGGGCCTTTGACGTACACTTCCACCGTCTTCAGGCCATGCTCCATGGCGGCTTTGGCGGCAGTCTCCGCGGCGGTCTGCGCGGCGAAGGGGGTGGACTTCCGGGAACCGCGGAAACCAAGTCCGCCGGAGGAAGCCCAGCTCAGGGCGTTGCCCTGCAGGTCGGTGACGGTGACCATGGTGTTATTAAAGGAAGAGCGGATATGCACAGCGCCCTTCTCCACGTTCTTGCGCTCGCGGCGGCGGCGAACGACTTTCTTAGCTTTGGCCATTGTTCATATCCCTCCTTTACTTCTTCTTGTTGGCAATGGTCTTCTTCGGACCCTTGCGGGTACGGGCGTTGGTCTTGGAACGCTGGCCGCGCACGGGCAGGCTCTTCTTATGGCGCTGGCCACGATAGGAGCCAATCTCAATGAGGCGCTTGATATCCATAGCCACGTTACGGCGCAGGTCACCCTCGACAATATACTGATGGCCGATCACATCGCGCAGGGCGGCCTCCTGGGCCTCCGTCAGGTCGCGAACGCGGGTGTCGGGGTCAATCCCGGTCTGGGTAAGAATCTTCTGGGCGCTGGTGCGGCCGATGCCATAGATATAGGTCAGGCCGATCTCCACGCGCTTATCCCTGGGCAGGTCAATACCGGCAATACGAGCCATAAATCAATACACCTCCTTATCCTTGTCTCTGCTTGTGTTTGGGGTTCGGGCAAATCACCATAACTCTGCCCTTGCGCTTGATGACCTTGCATTTCTCGCACATGGGCTTGACGGACGGTCTTACTTTCATCGTCGTACCTCCTGTTTTGCTGCATGGGACCGTACCCTTGTCCAGAGGGCGTGTTCCCATGTCCCCACCTGGCAGGCGGGACTATTTGCTTCTCCAGGTAATCCGGCCGCGAGTCAGATCATAAGGGGACATCTGGACTGTCACCTTATCTCCCGGGAGGATCCTGATATAGTTCATCCGGAGTTTGCCGGAGATGTGAGCCAAGATAGTGTGGCCCCGGCCGATATCCACCAGGAAAGTGGTGTTGGGCAGGGCTTCTTTCACGATCCCTTCCAGCTCGATCATATCTTCTTTGGACATGAGCGTTTTACCTCCTATGCGCAGTTCCCGTCTCGGGACCTGCCGGGGAATCTGAATCGCGGAAGGCGGCCAATACAGCGCGCAGTTGCCTGTCGCTGACCGCTTCGCCTCTGTGCAGCCGTTGGACTGCCGGATGTGCGCTGAGCCCTACGCAGCGGAGATGCCTCGGGTTCTTCCGCTTTGGCGTAGCCAGCTTTCTCCCCTTCCCGTCGGCCACCAGGACCCGTTCCCCCTCGGCCGCGAGGACAAGGAAGAGCCGGCCCCGGTCATGCCCGGCCAGGGAGAGAACGATTTGTCTCGGGTGGATACTGTCATTCATATCAATCTCCGCACCGGGTGAGGATCTCCGCCTCGCCGTCGGTGATGAGAATGGTATTTTCGTAATGGGCGGCCAGCTTGCCGTCCGCTGTCATCGGGACGACCCAGCCGTCCGGCATCCGCCGGTTGCGGATGCGCGCGGAGCCCTGGTTGACCATCGGCTCGATGCAGATGGCCATATTGGGATACAGCCGCGGATTGCCGCCCAGTGGGCGCTCGGGCACGTAGTTGGGGACCTCCGGCGCCTCGTGGACGCTGCGGCCGATGCCGTGGCCGGTGTACTCGCGCACCAGACTGTAGCCGGCCGCCTCGGCGCACTGCTGCACCGCTGCGGAGATGTCAAAGACGTGTCCGCCCGCCCGGGCCTTCTCGAAGCCGGCCCAGAAGGCCCGCTCCGTCGTCTCGATCAGCCGGCGCGCCTCAGGGGAGATCTCCCCACAGGCAAACGTCGCACAGCAATCACCGTGATAGCCGCCGGCCGCCACGCCGTTGCGGTCGAGCTTGTAGTCTCCCACGCAGGCGCCAACATCGATGGTCACGATGTCTCCCTCTTTTAGCTTCCGGTTTCCAGGCACGCCGTGGATAATCTCGTCGTTGACCGAGATACACGCCGCGCCGCGGAACCCGTAGAGGTGGTAGAAGGAGGGGTAGCCTCCGTGACTGCGGATGAATTTGTAGATCTCGTGGTCGATCTCCCGGGTGGTGACGCCGGGACGGACCAGGCTGCCGCCAAAGGCGCGGGCCTCAGCGGTCAACCGTCCTGCCCGGCGCATCTGCTCCACCTGATGCGGGGAGAGAATGGTGATGCGTTCTCCGGACATAGTCACTCAGCCAGCGCCGCCATAATCGCCTCGTTCATGGCCTGGATGGTGGGCCGGTTGGCCACCATCTTCAGCACGCCGCGGCTCTCGTAGTAGCCCTTCAGCGGTTCAGTCTCGGCATGATAGGTCTTCAGCCGGGCCCGGACAGTTTCCGGTTTGTCGTCCTTGCGCTGCGTGAGCGGCTGGCCGCACACGTCGCATACCCCCTCCACCTTGGGCGGGGCAGCGACTACATGATAGGTCGCGCCGCAGCTGAGGCAGGTCCGGCGGCCAGTCATCCGGCGCTCGATCTCCTCGTCGCTGATCTCAATGGAGATCACCGCATCAAAGTGGATCCCCGCAGCCTCCAGTGCGTCCGCCTGGGCCAGCGTGCGGGGCACGCCGTCGAGGATATAGCCGTCCGCGCAGTCCGGTTCAGCCAGACGCTCAGTAATCACGCCGATGATGACCTCATCGGGAACCAGGGCGCCGGCGTCCATATACTCCTTGGCCTTCAGGCCGATGGGCGTGCCGTTCTTCACGGCGGCCCGGAGGATATTGCCGGTCGAGATGGTGGGGATGTGCAGGGCCTTGCTGATGATCTCAGCCTGCGTGCCCTTGCCGGCGCCGGGAGCGCCCAACAGAATCATCTTCATCCTTACGCCCTCCTCAGTTCAGGAAGCCCTTGTAGTTGCGCATGAGCATCTGCGCCTCGAGCGCCTTCTGGGTGTCCAGCGCAACCGAGACCACGATGAGCACCGAGGTGCCGCCGATGGCCAGCGCGCTCATATTGAGCAGGTTGCCGGTGATGATAGGCAGCAGGGCGATGATGCCGAGGTAGATCGCGCCGAACATGGTGATCCGGTTGAGTACCCGGGCGAGGAACTCCGCCGTAGGACGGCCCGCGCGGAAGCCGGGGATGAAGCCGCCCTGTGCCTTGAGGTTATTGGCCACTTCGATGGGGTTAAACTGGATGGTCGCGTAGAAATAGCTGAAGCCCACGATCAGCAGGACATACACCACAGCGTAGAAGATGCTGTCGGTGTCGAACGCCTGAATCACCGGGGAATCGGCCCACGCGGGGACAAAGGCGGCGATGGTCGCCGGGATGCTGGCGATAGTCTGCGCGAAGATGATGGGCATAACGCCGGACATGTTCACCTTCATCGGGATCTTGGAGGCCTGGCCGCCGTACTGCCTCCGGCCCACGACGCGCTTGGCGTACTGGACGGGAATGCGGCGCTCAGCCCCGCTGATGAAGACGACAAAGACCACCAGCAGCAGCATACCGATGACGATCAGCGGGATCGCCCAGATGGGCACCACAATGCTGGAGGTGTCGGTCACGCCGTCGAGCCAGTTAATCGCACCGATATACATATAGTACACAGCGTTGGGCAGGCGGGAGATAATGCCG
>CAYWUA010000007.1:0-8210 GCA_964461385.1 uncultured Oscillospiraceae bacterium | reverse complement strand
ACTCGGTGATCTGCTCACCCAGCCACATGACAAAGACGGAACCGGCGGTGAAGGTGATGATAATCACAATGGCCGCCCAGATACTCTCCTCCGCCAGCAGGCTGTTCGAGCGCAGCAGGAAATAGTATCCGAGACCCTGCAGCAGGCCGATGGCGAGGGTGGTGTAGCGGGTAATCCGCTCGATCTTGCGCTTGCCCTCTTCGCCGCCGTCCCGCGCCAAGCGCTCCAGCGGCGAGATCGCCACGGTGAGCAGCTGGATAATGATGGAGGCGTTGATATACGGCTGGATGGACAGGGCGAAGACGGTGCCCTGGCCAAACGCACCGCCGCTCATGACGTTCATCAGGCCGAGAATGTTGCTCGAGGCCGCATTAAAGTAGTCCTGGAGCGAGTCGGTGTCGATGAACGGAACAGGGATGGAGTTGCCCAGCCGGAAAATCAGCAGGGCAAAGGCGACAAAGATGAGCTTCCGGCGCAGCTCTTCGATCTTCCATGCGTTGCGAATGGTCTCGAGCACTTTAGATCACCTCTGCCTTTCCTCCCGCAGCTTCAATCTTTTCCTTCGCGGAAGCGGAGAAAGCGTTCACCTGTACGGTCAGCTTCTTGGTCAGTTCGCCGCCGCCGAGGATCTTTACGCCATACTTGCAGTTGCCCACCAGGCCGGCGTTCACGATGTCGCGCACGGTGACGGTCGCGCCGTCCTCAAAGCGCTCAAGCGCGGAGACGTTGATGGCATCCAGAGGCTTGGCAAAGATGTTGTGGAAGCCGCGCTTGGGCAGGCGGCGGGCCAGAGGCATCTGGCCGCCCTCAAACCCGATGCGGACCTTGCCGCCGGAGCGGGCCTTCTGACCCTTATGGCCGCGGCCGGCGGTCTTGCCGTTGCCGCTGCCATGGCCGCGGCCCTTGCGCTTGGGTGCCCGGGTCGCGCCGGGCGCGGGAGACAGGTCATGCAGATTCATAATCGACATACCTCCTTATTCAGCTTCGGAAACCTGGCAGAGGTAACCGATTTGGGCGAGCTTGCCCGCCGTCTGCGCATTGTCCGGCTGCACGGTGGTGTCGCCGATCTTGCGCAGGCCCAGGGAGGCCGCCGTGTCCTTGTGCTTCTGGAGCCGGCCGTTCAGGCTCTTGACCAGAGTGATTTTCTTCGCCATGGTAACGACCCTCCTTACAGCTCTTCCACGGACTTGCCGCGGGTGGCCGCAACCTGCTCACGGGTGCGCAGGCTCTTGAGCCCCTCAAAGGTGGAGGCGACCACGTTCTGCGGGTTATTCGAGCGCAGGCACTTGGTACGGATGTCTTTGATGCCGACAGCCTCCATCACGGCGCGCACCGGGCCGCCGGCGATGACGCCGGTGCCATCCGGGGCGGGCTTGAGGAGCACGGAGCCGGCGCCGAACTTGCCGACCACCTCGTGGGGGATGGTGGTCCCATACAGGGAGACGTTGATCATGTTCTTCTTGGCGTCCTCGATGCCCTTGCGGATCGCCTCAGGCACCTCGGCAGCCTTGCCAAGGCCATAACCGACCTTGCCCTTGCCGTCGCCGACCACCATCAGGGCGGAGAACTTGAAGATTCGGCCGCCCTTGACCGTCTTGCTGACGCGGTTGAGGTAGACGAGCTTCTCGATATACTCGCTCTGCGGTTTTTCATATCTGGGCATGTTCTTTCCTCCTCCTCATCAGAACTGCAGGCCGCCCTCGCGGGCGCCCTCAGCCAGGGCTTTGACGCGGCCATGATACAGGTAGCCGCCGCGGTCAAACACCACGGACTCAATGCCGGCGGCCTTGGCACGCTCGGCGACCATCAGGCCGACCTTCTTGGCCGCCTCGACGTTGCCGCCATGGCCCTCAAAGCCCTTCTCGAGGGAGGAAGCGGAGACCAGGGTCACGCCCTTGGTGTCGTCGATCACCTGAGCATAGATGTTGGTCTCGCTGCGAAACACGTTCAGACGGGGTCTCTCGGGGGTGCCGGAGATCTTAGAACGGACACGCTTATGACGCTTGAGGCGCTGCGCGTTGGTATTGGGTCTGTGAATCATTTAGGCACACCTCCTTACTTCTTCTTGGCGCCGGTCTTGCCTTCCTTGCGGCGGATGACTTCGTCGGCGTACTTGATGCCCTTGCCCTTATAGGGCTCAGGCGGACGGATCTCGCGGATGCGGGCGGCCACCTGGCCGACCAGCTCCTTATCGCAGCCCTTGACCACGATCTTATTCGGCGTGGGGCACTCAAGCGTGATCCCCTCCACCGGCTCAACATTCACCGGATGGGAGTAGCCGACATTGAGCTGGAGCTGCTTGCCCTGCATGGCGACACGGTAGCCGATGCCGTTGACGTCCAGATCCTTCTGGAAGCCCTTGGTCACACCGACGACCATGTTGTGGACAATCGCGCGGACCATGCCGTGGCAGGCGCGGTTCTCCTTGCTGTCGTTCGGGCGGGTGCAGTGGAGCACGTTACCCTCCTGCGCGATCGTGATGTTGGTAGGGAACTGCTTGGTCAGGGATCCGAGGGGGCCCTTGACGGTAATGACATTGCCCTCATCGATGGTGATGGTGACACCGGCGGGAACGTCGATGGGCATTCTGCCAATTCGAGACATGTTCGGTTCCCTCCTTACCAGACGAACGCAAGGACTTCGCCGCCGACATGGGCCGCACGCGCGGCTTTGTCGGTCATGACGCCCTTGGAGGTGGATACGATGGCGATGCCCAGACCATGCAGGACGCGCGGCAGCTCGTCGGCGCCGGCGTAGACGCGCAGGCCGGGCTTGGAAACGCGGCGCAGGCCGGTCAGGGCCTTCTCGTTGCCGTTATACTTCAGGGTGATGCGGATGATCCCCTGGGTTCCGTCGTCGATGAGCTGGAAGTTCTTGATATAGCCCTCGTCGAGCAGGATCTGGGCGATGGACTTCTTCATGTTGGACGCGGGGACATCGACGGTGGTATGCTTGGCGGCGTTGGCATTGCGGATGCGGGTGAGCATATCTGCAATGGGATCGGTGATGTGCATACGAATGGACCTCCTTCAATAAAGGTTACAGACGGGCGGTGTCCGCCCCCCTGTCAAGGCGCCAGGGTATCAGGGGAACGCAGGCCGAAGGCGTCCGCCCCGGCAGGGTCTTCCCATGACTTCCGGCGCCGATGGGACAGCGTCGCCCGGCGGGGCCTCCGGAATTACCAGGAGGCCTTCTTCACGCCGGGAATCTGGCCCTTGTAGGCCAGCTCGCGGAAGCAGATACG
This sequence comes from uncultured Oscillospiraceae bacterium, assembly GCA_964461385.1. Classification (GTDB taxonomy): domain Bacteria; phylum Bacillota; class Clostridia; order Oscillospirales; family Oscillospiraceae; genus Onthomonas. Next base: position 4,966 of record CAYWUA010000007.1, on the reverse strand, counting down.
GCAGATGCCATAGTCACGCAGATAGGCGTGCGGACGGCCGCACAGCTTGCAGCGGTTATAGCGGCGGGTGGAAAACTTGGGGGTGCGCTGCTGCTTGAGCTTCATAGAAGTCTTTGCCATGTTCTGTTCTCCTCCCTCACTTCGCGAACGGGGCGCCGAGCTGGGCGAGCAGTTCACGGGCCTCTTCGTCGGTCTTGGCAGTAGTGACCAGCACGATATCCATGCCGCGGATCTTGTCGATCTTATCGTACTCGATCTCGGGGAAGATCAGCTGCTCCTTCACACCGAGGGCATAGTTGCCGCGGCCGTCGAAGGAGTCGGCGCTGATACCGCGGAAGTCGCGCACGCGGGGAAGCGCGATGTTGAACAGGCGGTCAAGGAACTCCCACATCTTGTCCTGGCGCAGGGTGACCTTTGCGCCGATGGGCATGCCCTCACGCAGCTTGAAGTTCGCCACACTCTTCTTGGCCTTGCAGACCACGGCCTTCTGGCCGGTGATGGCAGCCAGATCGCGCACGACGTTGTCGAGCACCTTGGGGTTCTCGCGGCCCTCGCTGCAGCCGACGTTGACGACAATCTTGTCCAGCTTGGGGATCTCCATCACGGACTTGTAGCCAAATTTCTGCATCAGAGCAGGAGCGACTTCCTGCGTGTACTTATCCTTTAAAGTAGGCATTTCAGTCTTACGCTCCTTTCTCAGATTTCAGCGCCGCACTTCTTGCAGACGCGCACCTTTTTGCCGCCCTCGATCCTGCTGGCCGCCTTGGTGGGCTTGCCGCACTTGGGGCAGACACGCATCACCTTGCAGGCGTAGATCGGGCAGCTCTTCTTGACGATGCCGGACTCCTCGCCCTGCTTACGCGCCTTCTGATGGCGGAAGCAGACGTTGACGCCCTCGACGATGACCTTGCTCTCCTTGGGCAGGACGGCGACGACCTCGCCGGTCTTGCCGACGTCCTTGCCGGAGAGAACGATCACCTGATCGCCCTTCTTGATGTTCATTTTTTTCATCTCGTCGCCCTCCTTAAATCACTTCGGGAGCCAGAGACAGGATGCGCAGATAGTCCTTATCCCGAAGCTCGCGGGCCACCGGGCCAAAGATGCGGGTGCCCTGGGGGGTCTTGTCGTCCTTAATGATGACGGCGGCGTTCTCGTCAAAGCGGACATAGGAGCCGTCCGCACGGCGCACGCCAAAGGCGGAGCGGACGATGACGGCCTTGACCACGTCGCCCTTCTTCACCTGGCCGCCGGGCGCGGCCTTCCGGACGGAGGCCACGACCACGTCGCCGATGTTGCCGTACTTGCGGCGGGAGCCGCCCAGGATCCGGATGGTCTTGAGCACCTTGGCGCCGGTATTGTCAGCAACCTTCAGCAGAGTTTCTTCCTGAATCATCTATCGGCACCTCCTTACTTGGCCTTTTCGATGATCTCGACCAGTCTCCAGCGCTTGTCGTGGGAGAGGGGACGAGTTTCCATGACGCGCACGCGGTCGCCGACGCGGCAGACGTTGTTCTCGTCATGGGCCTTGAGCTTGTACGTTCTCTTGACGATCTTCTTGTACAGGGGGTGGGCCACACGGTCGGCGACGGCCACAACGATCGTTTTATCCATCTTGTCGGAAACGACCAGGCCGACTCTGGTCTTGCGGGAAGAAGTTCTTTCCATCTTGCAGTTCCTCCTTAGTCAGCGGCCTTTTCGCGAATGATGGTCTTCACGCGGGCAATGTCGCGCTTGACGTCGACCAACTTCTGAGGGTTATCCAGCTGGTTGGTGGCGTGCTGAAAGCGCAGGTTGAACAGTTCCTTCTTCAGCTCCAGCAGCTTGCTGTCCAGCTCAGTAGCGGACATGGCGCGGATCTCTTTGGCCTTCATTACGCTTCACCACCTTCCTGGGGGACTTCTTTCTTCACGATCTTGGTCTGGATCGGCAGCTTGTGGGAGGCCAGGCGCAGCGCCTCGCGGGCGACCGCCTCGGGCACGCCGGCGATCTCAAACATCACGCGGCCGGGCTTGACAACGGCGACCCAGTACTCCGGGGAGCCCTTACCTTTACCCATACGGGAGCCGGCAGCCTGCTGGGTGACCGGCTTGTCAGGGAAGATCTTGATCCAGACCTTGCCGCCGCGTTTGGTGTAGCGGGTCATGGCAATACGGGCCGCCTCGATCTGGTTGGACTTGATCCAGGCCGGTTCCAGGGCCTGGAGACCGAACTCACCGTAGGTGACGGTATTGCCGCGGGAAGCCTTTCCGGTCATGCGGCCGCGCTGCACTCTGCGGTACTTTACTCTCTTAGGCAGAAGCATCAGCGATTGCCTCCTTCCTTACGGGGAGCGCCGCCGTTCGCGCGGTCACGGTTATAACCGCCGCCGGCGGGACGGCCGTCCCGGTTGCGATTGAAGCTGCCGTTGCCTCCGCGGCGGCCATCCCGGCGGCGGGGCCGGTCGGAGCGCTCGCGATAGGGCTTGGACAGGTCGATGGTGCGGGGGGTGGTGCGCAGGGTCTGGCTCAGGATCTCGCCCTTGTAGACCCAGACCTTGACGCCAATGCGGCCGTAGGTGGTCGCAGCCTCGGCGAAGCCGTACTCGATGTCGGCGCGCAGCGTCTGCAGGGGGATGGTGCCCTCATGATAGTGCTCACTGCGGGCGATCTCCGCGCCGCCCAGACGGCCGGACACGCAGACCTTGATGCCCTTGGCGCCGGCACGCATGGCGTTGCTGATGGCCTTCTTCATGGCCCGGCGGAAGGAGATACGCTTCTCGAGCTGCTGGGCGATGTTCTCAGCGACCAGCTGGGCGTTCATGTCGATCTCGCCGCGCTTGACCTCCACGATGGACAGCTGCACGGTCTTGCCGATCATCTTCTCCAGCTCCTTGCGGATGCGCTCGACCTCGGTGGCGTCCTTGCCGATCACCATGCCGGGGCGGGCGCAGTGGAGGTAGATGCGCACCTTGGCGTTGTCGCGCTCGATCTCGATGCGGGGCACGCCGGCGCTGTAGAGCGTTTTCTTCAGGTACTTGCGGATCTTCTGATCCTCAACGATCAGGTCGCCGACCTTCTCGTTGCGGGCATACCAACGGGAGTCCCAGTCCTTGATGACACCCACGCGGAAGCCGTGGGGATTTACTTTCTGACCCATAAATCTTCCCTCCTCAGGCTTTCTCGCTCACCACGACGGTGATGTGGGCGGTGCGCTTGTCGATGCGGTAGCCGCGGCCGTGGGCGCGCGGGCGCATCCGCTTGATGATGGGGCCGGCGTTGGCGTAGGCGGCGGAGACATACAGCTTGGAGGCGTCCATGCCGTGGTTGTTCTCCGCGTTGGCCGCGGCGCTCTTCACCAGCTTGGCCAGCAGGGGGGAGGCCTTCTTGGGGGTGTTGTTCAGGATGCCGACCGCCAGGTCGATGTCCTTGCCCCGGATCAGGTCGCAGACGATGTTGACCTTGCGCGGGGAGATCCGGGCATAGGTCAGGGTCGCTTTTGCTTCACTCATTTGTCGCAGCCTCCTTACTTGGTCTTGCCGCCGCTGTGGCCGCGGAAGTAGCGGGTGGGCGCGAACTCGCCCAGCTTATGGCCGACCATGTCCTCCGTCACATAGACGGGCACATGCTTCTTGCCGTCATGCACGGCGAAGGTGTGGCCGACGAAGGAGGGGAAGATGGTGGAAGCGCGGCTCCAAGTCTTGAGCACCTTCTTCTCGCCGGTCTGGTTCATCTCATCCACCCGCTTCAGCAGCTCGGGAGCGCAGAAGGGGCCTTTCTTCACAGATCTGCTCATGTTTCTGCCTCCTTACTTGGCGTTGCGGCGACGGACGATAAACTTGTCGGTCGGATTCTTCTTCTTACGGGTCTTGTACCCCAGAGCGGGCTTGCCCCACGGGGTGACCGGGCCGGGACGGCCGATCGGGGCGCGGCCCTCGCCGCCGCCGTGCGGGTGGTCATTCGGGTTCATGACCGAGCCGCGGACGGTGGGTCGCCAGCCCATATGACGCTTCCGGCCGGCCTTGCCGATGTGCACGTTCGCATGATCCTCGTTGCCGACCTGGCCGATGCAGGCCTTGCAGTTGGCTTTGACCAGGCGGTACTCGCCGGAGGGCAGACGGATCTGCGCAGAGTCGCCCTCCTTGGCCATCAGCTGCGCTTGCTCGCCGGCGGCGCGCACGAGCTGGGCGCCCTTGCCGGGATGCAACTCGATGTTGTGGATGATGGTACCCACCGGGATAGCGGACAGGGGCAGGCAGTTGCCCGGCTTGATGTCGGCCTGGGCGCCGGTCTCAATGATGTGGCCGGGCTTGAGGCCCACCGGAGCGAGGATATAGGCCTTCTCGCCGTCCTCATACTGGATGAGAGCGATGTTGGCCGAACGGTTCGGGTCATACTCCAGGCGCAGGACGGTGGCGTTGTCCTCGCGCAGGCGCCGGAAGTCGATCACGCGATACTTGCGGCGCACGCCGCCGCCGCGGTGGCGGACGGTGATCCGGCCATAGCTGTTGCGGCCGGCGCTCTTCTTCAGAGACTCGGTCAGGCCGCGCTCAGGCTTGGCCTTCTTGTCGATGCCCTCGAACGTGGACACCGTCATGTGACGGCGCGACGGGGTCGTGGGCTTATAAGCACGAATCGCCATTTTGCGTTACCTCCCTATCAGACCATGCCGTCGAAGAACTCAATGGACTTGGAGTCTTCCGTCAGCTTGACGATGGCCTTCTTGTAGCCGGAGCGGCGGCCGGGACGGCCGGCGCCCATGCGCTTGACCTTGCCGTCGTAGTTCATCGTGTTGACCTTGGCAACCTTGACGCCGAAGATCTCCTCGACGGCCTGGCCGATCATGGCCTTGTTCGCGTCGGGGTGCACGATGAAGGTGTACTTCTTGTCGGCGCTGCCAAGCATGGAGCGCTCGGTGACGACGGGCCGGAGAATGATGTCATAAGCGGTCATTACGCGTACACCTCCTCGATGGTGGCCAGAGCGGCTTT
>CAYWUA010000006.1:0-55324 GCA_964461385.1 uncultured Oscillospiraceae bacterium | reverse complement strand
CGGGGGGCACGATCTGCTTATAGCGGATATTAAAGCCATGGGCGAAGGCGATCGCGTTGCCCGCCTCCAGGTTGGGGGCGACGGACTCGGCGTAGATCTGGGCGGCACGCTCGTCGTTGACCAGCATCATGATGATGTCCGCCTGCTTAGCGGCCTCGGCCACCGTGTAGACCTCAAAGCCGTCCTCCTGCGCCTTCTGGAAGCTCTTGCCGGGGCGGACGCCGATGATGACGTCGCAGCCGGAGTCGCGCAGGTTCAGCGCGTGCGCATGGCCCTGAGAGCCGTAACCGACGATGGCGATCTTCTTGCCGTCCAGATTGGACAGGTCACAGTCCTTCTCATAGTACATTTTTGCCATAGCTGTATTCCTCCTTGAGTTTTGACTGCTCATATATTGTGCTACGCCCTCGTTCAATGGCGATAGTACCGGTGCGGACCACCTCGAGAATGCCGAAGTCGCGCAGCAGCTTCTGGAAGGCGGTGGTCTTGTCGCTGTCGCCGAAGACGGCGACGGTGAGTGTCTCGCGGCTGACGTCGATCACGTTGGCCCGGAAGATGTCGGCCATCTGGAGCACCTCGCCGCGGGTACTGGGGTCCTGGGCGAGGACCTTGATGAGCGCGAACTCGCGCTGGATGGAGCTCTCCGCGTCCAGTACCTTGACCGACAGGACGGGCAGCAGCTTGCGGCACTGGGCCGCGATCTGGTCGATCATCAACTCGTCGCCCAGGATGACGATGGTGATGCGGGTGATGCCGGGGTCGTTCGTCCCGCCCGAGGCGATGGACTCGATGTTGTACCCCTTGCGGGAAAACAGCCGGGAGACCTGGGAGAGCACGCCGGGGATATCCTTGACCAGCAGGGAGAGGGTGTACTGCTTCACTTCGGTGTCAAACTGACGTTTCATGCCTGCTCCCTCCTCACTTGACCAGGAAATCGGTGATGTGCGCCCCGCCGGGGACCATCGGCCGGACCATCTCGTCGATGTCCAGCACGCAGTCGATCACGTAGCCGCAGCCGCAGGAGAGGGCCTCCGCCATCGCCTCGCGCATCTCCTCCACGTTATGCACCCGCCGGCCGCGCAGCCCGTAGGCCTCCGCCAGCTTGACGAAGTCGGGGCCGCGGTCCAGCGTGGTCTCGGAGTAGCGCTGGTGATAGATCAGGTTCTGCCACTGGCGGACCATGCCCAGCGTGCCGTTGTTGAAGACGACGGTGATGATGGGCAGGTGATAGTGCTCCACCGTGGTCAGCTCGTGGCAGTTCATGCGGAAGCACCCGTCGCCGGTGGTGTGGACCACCACCTTATTCGGGTTGCCCATCTTCGCGCCGATCGCCGCGCCGAGACCGAAGCCCATCGTGCCGAAGCCGCCCGAGGTGAGCAGCTGGCCGGGGTAGTCAAAGTGGAAGTACTGGATGGTCCACATCTGGTTCTGCCCGACGTCGGTGGCCACGATGGTGTCCTCCGGGGCCATCCGGCGAATCACGTCGAGCACCTGCTGCGGGGTGAGCCGGCCGGCGTCCTCCGCCTGACGCCGGGCGCGCAGGGGGAGGATGCGCTCCTTCCACTCCGGGTGGCGGCAGTGGCCGATCTTCTGGTTGAGCAGCTCGAGCACGCGGTGCGCGTTGCCGATGATGTGGTGGTCGGTGAGCACGTTCTTGTCGATCTCCGCCCGGTCGATGTCGATCTGGACGATCTTGGCCTGGCTGGCGAAGCTGGCCGGGTCCAGGGCCACGCGGTCGGAGAAGCGGCAGCCGACGGCGATGAGCAGGTCGCACTCGTTGCAGGCCACGTTGGAGGCCTCCGAGCCGTGCATGCCGATCATGCCGGTGGTGAGCGGGTGCCCGCCGGGGAAGCCGCCGCCGCCCATGACGGTGATGGCCACCGGCGCGTCCATCCGCTCGGCAAACTCCCGGAAGTCCTTGTCCGCCCGGCCGCGGACCACACCGCCGCCGCAGATGAGCAGCGGGCGCTCGGAGGCGCGGATCATGTCCACCAGGATGTCGATATCCGCCGGGTCGGGGTCGGGGGCCTTGAGGCTGTGGCTCTGGTTGAGCTCGCGCACGCTGCCCCAGGTGCGGTTTTCGTACCAGGGGATGAACTCATACTCGATCATCTCGGACGGGGCGGTCACGTTTTTCAGAAAGTCAATCAGTACCGGGCCGGGCCGTCCCGTCGCGGCGACGGCGAAGGCCTGGCGCATGATGTCCGGAATGGTCTGCGCGTCGCGCACGAGGTAAGTGGCCTTGGTGATGGGCATGGCGATGCCGGTGATGTCCACCTCCTGGAACGAGTCCTTGCCCAGCAGCGGCTCGGTGACGTTGCAGGTGATGAACACGACGGGCGAGGAGTCCATATAGGCCGTGGCGATGCCGGTGGTCAGGTTGGTCGCGCCCGGGCCGGAGGTGGCAAAGCACACCCCCACCTTCCCGGTGGAACGCGCATAGCCGTCGGCGGCGTGGGCGGCGCCCTGTTCGTGCGCCGTCAGAATGTGGGTGATCCGGTCACGGTAGTTGTACAGCTCATCATAGACGTTGAGGACGGTGCCGCCGGGATAGCCGAAGACGGTGTCCACCTCCTGCTCAAGCAGGCACTCCATGATGGCCTGAGTAGCGCGGATTTTCAACTCGTATCACTTCCTAAAGGAATTTCTCTCTGCTCAAAATTTTCCGCTGCCCTTCTGCAGGGCGATCACTCCGGTGCGCACCAGCTCCAGGATGGAAAACGGCCGCAGCATCGCCTCAAAGGTGGCGATGCGCTCCGGCGAGTCCGACAGCTCCAGCGTCAGCGAGTTGGGGGAGATGTCCGCCACCTTGGCGCCCATCAGCTCACAGATGGTCATGATGTCCTGGCGGGTCTTGTTGGTGGCGTTCACCTTGACGAGCACCAGCTCGCGCCCGATCAGCCGGCTCTCCTCCAGCGTGCGGACCTTGATGACGTCCACCAGCTTGTTGAGCTGCTTTTCCACCTGCTCCGTGACGCTGTTGCCGCTGTCGACAATGATGGTGATGCGGGAGATGGAGGGGTCGTCGGTGGTGCCGACGGCGAGGGATTCAATATTAAAGGCCCGGCGGGAGAAGAGGCCGGTGATGCGGTTGAGCACGCCGGCCTGGTTTTCCACCAGAACGGAGATGGTCTGTTTCATGAATGCCTCCTCATCCAGATATCGCAAAATCGCTTCCGCCGCAGCTCAGTCGTTCGTGCCGGCCTGCGGATCCACCTTGCAGATGAGCAGATAGCTGCTCTCCGAGCGGAGCATCTCGGCGATCGCCTCGTCCAACATGGCCTCATCGTCTACCACGCGGCTCGGGATACCGTAGGCCGCGGCGATCGCGGCGAAGTCGGGCGAGCCGTCCAGCGCGACGCCGAACGGGCCGGCCGGGTAGGCCGGAGTGCACTGGATCTGCCGCACCAGGCCGAGATAGTTGTTCTGGAAGAGGACAATCTTGATGTCCATGCGGCCCGCCTGCACGGCAGCCAGCTCATTAAAGGACATCTGGAAGCTGCCGTCGCCGCAGATGACGATCGTCTGCCGGCCGGGCTGGGCGACCTTGACGCCGACGGCGCAGGGGAGGGAGTAGCCCATCGTGCCCAGCCCTCCGCTGGTGAGAAAGCGCAGACCGTTGAGCGGCAGGTGCTTGCAGGCCCAGATCTGGTTCTGCCCGACGTCCACGCACACGGCGGCGTCCGGCCGCAGCTGCGCGCCCAGCTTGCGCAGCACCAGGCCGGGAAAGACGTACCCGTCCTTGTGCGGGAAGGTGCGCGAGAGCTCCTCCCGGCGCATCTGCTGCAGGGTGCCGAGCCACTCGTGGACCTGGCGCTGGGGGTCCATCAGCAAAATCTGTTTCAAAATCACCTTGACATCCCCCACCAGGGGGATCGCGGTGCGCATATTCTTGCCGATCTCCGCCGGGTCGACGTCGATATGGATGGTGGCCATCCGCCGCTGGATCTCGGTGGGGGAGAGGATGGCCCGGTCAGCGGCCCGGCAGCCGACCATGATGAGCAGGTCCGCCTTGGCCAGCGCCTTGTTGGCGCACACATTGCCGTGCGCGCCGATCATGCCCATGTTGAGCGGGTGGTTGGTCGGCAGCAGCGACAGGCCCATCATCGTCGTCACGACGGGGATATTGGTCCGCTCGGCCAGCTCGCGCAGTTCCCGCCGCGCATCGGCGAGGAAGACGCCGCCGCCGCCGCAGATGACCGGCTGCTTCGCCGCGGCGATCGCGGAGACCACCTTGCGGAGCTGCAGGTCGTTACCGCGCACGCTCGGTTTATAGCCGCGGATGGAGATGCTCTCCGGATACTCAAACGGGCCGTCGAGCTCCTGCTCCTGCACGTCGCTCGGCAGGTCGATGAGCACCGGGCCGGGCCGCCCGGTGGAGGCGATGTGAAAGGCGGCCTTGACCACGCGGGGAATATCGTTGGCGTTTTTCACCAGGTAGCTGTGCTTGGAAAAGGGGGCGACGGCGCCGGTGATGTCCACCTCCTGGAAGATGTCGCGCCCGAGCAGCCTGCTGGGCACCTGGCCGGTGATGGCGACCATCGGGATAGAGTCCATATAGGCCGTGGCAATGCCGGTGATCAGGTTGGTCGCGCCCGGGCCGGAGGTGACCATGCACACACCGACCTTGCCGGTGACCCGGTAATATCCCGAGGCCATGTGCCCGGCGTTCTGCTCGGTCCGCACCAGGGTGTAGCCGATCTCCGGGGCGTTGGCAAGTGCGTCTACCGCCGCGCAGATTGTCGCCCCCGCATAGCCGAACATGTGCTCTACATGCTCCCGTTTCAGGCTTTCAATCAACGCCTGTGCTCCAGTCATGGAACCGTCACCTCCATTGGCTTTGTCCGGGCAAATACCGCATTTGCCCCAAATCTGTGGTCCTTCCCGGCGGCAGGACAGTCGCCGGGCGGCAAAAAACGCCCCGTCCCGCAATTAGGACGAAGCGTCAAACTCCGTGGTACCACCTAAATTCATGGATGCCTCATGAGCACTTCCATGCACTCACTCTCTCTGTAACGGGAGAACCCCGTCTGAGCCTACTGTGAAATCCTCCGATTCGGTTCGGTCAGCTGCTCCCGGGAGACTTTCGGTCCGGACTGCGCAGGCGCTTGCAGCAGTTGCGCCCTCTCTGAGCCGCAGGGGACGGACTTACTTTGCCCGATCTACGCATTTGAAAGTAAAAACTATATTAGCGGTTGACAACGACTTTGTCAAGAGGAAATTCGGGAAAACCTTTTTCTTCCGCCAGATTCCGCCTGTTTCCCCGCGATCAGTCAAACAGGAAGCCAAGATAGAGCAATGGATTGACACATTTTGTGTCCGGAAGGAAAGGTGCGCCCGGCACGGATTCTTTTGGCCTCCTGTTGATTGTTGCGATTGACTAACCGGCGGGGCGCCTGCTATACTCTCAAATAGGAACGATTCCTACTTGTGAATCTGTCTCCGATCTTAGAGCCCCTATACCAATATCCTAATAAATAGAACTGGAGGTCAATCCAAATGAAAAAGTTTGTCTGCCCCATCTGCGGCTATGTCTATGAGGGCGAGAGCATGCCCGCCGATTTTGCCTGCCCCATCTGCAAGGCGCCCGGTGAGAAGTTCATCGAGCAGTCCGGCGAGATGAGCTGGGCCGCCGAGCATGTGATCGGCGTGGCCAAGGACGTGCCTGAGGAGATCAAGGAGGGCCTGCGCGCCAACTTCGAGGGCGAGTGCACCGAGGTCGGCATGTATCTGGCCATGGCCCGCGCCGCCCACCGCGAGGGCTATCCCGAGATCGGCCTGTATTGGGAGAAGGCCGCCTATGAGGAGGCTGAGCACGCCGCTAAGTTTGCCGAGCTGCTGGGCGAGATGGTCTCCCCCTCCACCAAGGAGAACCTGACCGTCCGTGTCGAGGCGGAGAACGGCGCGACCGCCGGCAAGACCGAGCTGGCCAAGAAGGCCAAGGAGCTGGGCCTGGACGCCATCCATGACACCGTCCACGAGATGGCCCGCGACGAGGCCCGTCACGGCAAGGCGTTTGCCGGCCTGCTCAAGCGTTATTTCGGCTAATCCTGTCTTTCGCACGACGCCCCGGCCAGCGGCCGGGGCGTTTTGCTGCGATGCGCAAAGCGCTCCCGCCCATTCATCCGGGCGGGAGCGCTTCTTTATCATTCAATAGGATTACTCCAGATAGTCGCGCGGGTTGACCGGTGTGCCGTCGATGCGGATCTCAAAGTGGCAGTGCGGCCCGGTAGAGCGGCCGGTGGAGCCGGCCAGGGCGATCACATCGCCCTGCTCCACCTCGTCTCCGGCACTCACCAGCAGGGAGGAGTTATGCCCGTAATAGGTCACGGCGCCGTCCTCGTGCTCAATCTGCACGAGATAGCCGTAGCCGTTGCTCCAGCCGGCGAAGATCACGGTGCCCGCTTTGGCGGCGAGGACATCCGTCCCGGTGGAGCAGGCGATGTCGATCCCCTTGTGGTTGCTCGATCCGACGGAGATATTGCGCAGGCCGAACTCAGAGGAGACCTGCCCCTCCACTGGCCAGATATATTCCGGGCGCTCTTTCGTGCCGTAGGTGGTGACCTCGGCGACAGCGGGGATGATCACTTCGACGCCTGCTGCCTCCGAGCGCTGCAGCTCGCCGTTGACATAGTAGGAGATCCATGTCTGCTCGGCCAGGCCGTCCTGGCCTTCGGTCGTGACAATCACCTCATCCTCATAGAGGGTGTCGTCCGCCTGCGTCACCTTTTCATAGGGGACGACCGCCTCGCGCACCTCCCGCTCCTCCGTCTGGAAGACCAGCGTCTCGGAGAGCGTCTCGGCCGCCTGGATGAGATCGGTGCTGGTGTTCGTGCGCACCAGGCCGCGGCAGAGCGTCAGCCGGTCCGGATCTTCCAATGTGCAGGAGACGGTGTACTCCGTGATATACTCCTGTGCCAGCTCGTCCACGAGGCCGGTGAGCGTCTCGGCCTCGTCCGCGCAGACGAGCACCTCCCCGTCGAGCATCAGGTAGTAGCAGTTCCGGGACAGGCCGCCAAAGAACAGACGCTCAAGCAGCGGCTCGTCCTGCTCGACCACCGTCAGCTCCAGGCCGGACGGCAGGAGGACGGACTGCTCCGTCTCCAGCGCGGCGGCGGAGCCGCCCGTCAGGGCCAATACCAGTGCCAGAACCAGCACCGGCGAGGCGAGAGCCGCACAGGTGCGCCGGAACTGTCCCTTTTTCTGTGCAATCGCGGACATATGGAAACTCCTCTCTCTGTCGGTAACAAAACGTTACAAAAAATAATAACAGGTAATCCCAGGTTTGTCAACAGTCTGCCGAAAAAGACCGCGCGGCCTGGCTGCGGCCGGGATTCCGGGGCAAATTCCTTGTGCTGCGGGCAAAGGCGTGCTATAATGCCCCTATCGCAACAGATTGTCAGTGAGGAGGAACCTCTTTGAAGCGAACGGAAATTCTCGTCCCGGAGGCGGAGCTGGCGCGGCAGCGGGAGATCTGCCGCGCCCTCGCCGCGCGCAATGCCGCCCGTCCCACCCGTCCCCTCGCGCTGGTGGACACCTACGGCTGCCAGCAGAACGAGGCGGACTCGGAGCGCATCCGCGGTATGCTGCGGGAGATGGGATATGACTTTACCGCCGACGAGCGGGAGGCGGACGTCATCGTCATCAACACCTGCGCGATCCGGGAGCACGCGGAGATGCGCGTGCTCGGCAACGTCGGTGCGCTCACGCATACCAAGCGGGCCAAGCCGGAGCAGGTCATCTGCCTGTGCGGCTGCTCGATGCAGGAGTCCGGCCGGGTGGAACAGATTCGCCGTTCCTTCCGCCATGTGGACCTGGTCTTCGGCACCCATGTGCTCTGGAAGTTCCCCGAGCTGCTCGCGCGCGTGCTCGAGGGCGGCGGCCGCGTGTTTGAAACGCCGGCGTCCGACGGCAAGATCGCCGAGGGCCTGCCGGTGGTGCGCAGCGGGCCGCTCAAGGCGTGGGTGTCCATCATGTACGGCTGCAACAACTTCTGCACCTACTGCATCGTGCCCTATGTGCGCGGCCGGGAGCGCAGCCGGGACCCGGAGCGGATTGTCCAGGAGGTGCGGGAGCTGGCCGCGGCGGGGTATAAGGACATCACCCTCCTTGGCCAGAACGTGAACTCCTACGGAAAGGACCTCGGCCAGGACATCGACTTTGCCGACCTGCTGCGGATGGTCAACGACGTGCCGGGCGATTTTCTGATCCGCTTTATGACCAGCCATCCGAAGGACGCCTCCCAAAAGCTCTTTGAGACCATGGCCGCCTGTGAAAAGGTGGCCCCGCAGCTCCATCTGCCCGTCCAGTCGGGCAATGACCGCGTGCTGCGCGCGATGAACCGGCACTATGACCGCGCCGCCTATCTCGACGAGGTCCGCCGCTTGCGCGCGCTCATGCCGGAGATCGTCCTCACCTCCGATATTATCGTCGGGTTCCCCGGCGAGACGGCGGAGGAATTTGAGGACACCCTGTCGCTGCTGGAAGAGGTGCGCTACGACGCGCTGTTTACCTTCATCTTCTCCCCGCGCCCCGGCACCCCGGCGGCCAGGATGCCGGATCCGATGCCGAAGGAGGAGAAGAACCGCAACTTCCAGCGCCTGGTAGAGCTGCAAAACCGCATCTCGGCGGAAAAGCACGCGGCCTATATTGGGCGCACGCTGCGCGTGCTGGTGGACGGGCGCAATGACGACGGCCGCCATACCCTCACCGCCCGCACCGACGGCGGCCGCCTGGTCCATCTGGACGGGCCGGAGGCGGCGATCGGCACCTGGCAGCGGGCTGAGATCACCGGTGCGTCCAACTGGGCGCTCTTCGGGCGGCTGGTGTGAGACGGGTACAAAGTTGAAATTTGACGGAAAAAGTGCTATCATAGGGAGAAATAGGCTGATTGCCGTCCTGCTTCGTACAGGATGGGAGAACATACGCGGACTGGAGGCATTTCATGGCAGAGCTGACTCCCATGCGGAGACAATACCTGCAAATCAAGGAGCAATATCCCGACTGTCTGCTCTTTTTCCGGCTGGGGGACTTCTACGAGATGTTTGACGAGGACGCGCGCGTGGCCTCGAAGGAGCTGGACCTGGTGCTCACCACCCGCGACCGCGGCAAAGCTGCCGAGGAGCAGACGCCGATGTGCGGCGTGCCGTACCACTCCTATGAGTCCTACCTCGCGCGGCTGATTGCCAAGGGATATAAGGTCGCCATCTGTGAGCAGACGGAGGACCCGGCGCTGGCCAAGGGGCTTGTCGAGCGGGAGGTGGTTCGCGTGGTCACCTCCGGAACGGTGGTGGACCCCTCCATGCTGGAGGAGCGGCAGAACAACTATATCGCCGCCGTCTGCCTGACGGAGCAGGGAGCGGGGGTGTGCTTTTGCGACCTGTCCACCGGCAGCGTCTCGGTCACCGGGTTTGCCGGCCAGGACGCGCTGGGCCATGCGTGCAACGAGCTGGCGCGCTTTGCCCCGCGCGAGGCGGTGCTGGACGCGGGGGCGATGGCCTCCCGGGAGCTGCTCTCCTTCCTCCGGGAAAAACTGGGGTGCAGCGTGGAGGCGGGCGAGGCGCGCTTTGCCCCCGAGACGGCGCGCGAGCGGGTGGAGGCCCAGTTTGAAAACCCCGGCGCCCTGCCGGACAGCCAGCCCTGGTGCTGTCAGGCGGCGGGCGCCCTGCTCGACTATCTCTACGAGACGCAGAAGCACGACCTGGGGCACCTGCGCCGGCTGGAGTACTACACCAGCGGGCGGTTTATGGAGCTCGACCTCACCGCCCGGCGCAACCTGGAGCTGACGGAGACTCTGCGCGGCAAGGAGAAGCGCGGCAGCCTGCTCTGGGTGCTTGACCGGACGAAGACCGCCATGGGGGCGCGATGCCTGCGCCAGTGGCTGGAGCGGCCGCTGCTCTCTCCGGTGGAGATCAACAGCCGCCTCAACGCGGTCGCCGCCCTGGTGGACAACCTGATCGCCCGTGAGGAGATGATCGCCGCCCTGCGCCCGGTGACCGACCTGGAGCGGCTGATCGGGCGGATCGCCTTTGGAAACGCCAACAGCAAGGACCTGGCCGCCCTGGCGGCCGGGCTGGGCCAGGTGCCTGCCGTGCGCGAGCGCCTGGCCGGGCTGGAGGCCCCGCTGCTTGCCCGCCTGCGGAAGGAGCTGGACGACCTGCCCGAGCTGCGCGCCGAGCTGGAGGCCGCCATCGTGGACGAGCCGCCCTTTTCCGTGCGCGAGGGCGGGATGATCCGCGCGGGCTACCACGAAGAGGTGGACTATCTCAACTATATTTTAAATGACAGCAAGGACCTGATCGCCGAGCTGGAGGCGCGCGAGCGGGAGAAGACCGGCATCCGCCAGCTGCGCGTGCGCTACAACAAGGTGTTCGGCTACTATATCGAGGTGCCCCGCGCGCAGTCTGGGCGGATGCCGCCGGACTACGTGCGCAAGCAGACGCTGGCCAACAATGAGCGGTTCATCAACAGCGAGCTCAAGGAGCTAGAGAACACCATCTTCAACGCCCGCGAGCGGATCGGCCAGCTGGAGTACGAGCTCTTCTCCGCCCTGCGCGACCGCTGCGCCGTACAGGTGGAGACCATCCAGCAGGTGGCCGGGGCGCTGGCGCAGATCGACGTGCTCACGGCGCTGGCAGACGTAGCGGTGCGCAACGGCTACTGCATGCCCCAGGTGGACGACTCGTCCGCGATTGAGATTGTGGACGGCCGCCACCCCGTGGTGGAGAAGATGCTCAAGGACACCTTCTTTGTCCCCAACGACACCCACTTGGACGGCAAGAACGTGACGCTCGCCATCATCACCGGGCCGAATATGGCCGGCAAATCCACCTATATGCGCCAGGTGGCCCTCATCTGCCTGATGGCGCAGATCGGCTCCTTCGTCCCGGCGCGCGCGGCGCGGCTGGGCGTGGTGGACCGGGTGTTCACCCGCATCGGCGCCTCGGACGACCTGGCGGGCGGGCAGTCCACCTTTATGGTGGAGATGAGCGAGGTGGCGGAGATCTTACAGCACGCCACCGGCCGCTCCCTGCTCATCTTGGACGAGATCGGGCGCGGCACCTCCACCTATGACGGGATGAGCATCGCCCGCGCGGTGCTGGAGTACTGCGCCGACGGCCGGCGCCTGGGGGCGAAGACCCTCTTTGCCACCCACTACCACGAGCTCACCGTGCTGGAGGAGAGCCTGCCCACGGTGCGCAATTACCATATCGCGGCGAAAAAGCGCGCGGACGACATCGTCTTTCTGCGCAAGATCATCCCCGGCGGGGCGGACCAGAGCTACGGCATCGAGGTCGCCAAGCTCGCCGGGGTGCCGCAGCGGGTGATCGGCCGCGCCCGGAAGATTTTGGAGGAGCTGGAGGCGGGCGGCGCGGCCCAGCCGGCGGCGCCCGCGCCCCGCGCGGACGAGCAGGTCTCCATGGGCGACCTCGCCGCCTCGGAGGTCATCGCCCAGCTGCGCATGACCGACGTGAACACCCTCAGCCCGATCGAGGCGATGAACCTTCTCTTTGAGTGGAAGCAAAAACTGTAAGGGACGAGACGGTAAGCCGGGGAGGTGAGCGGCCGTGGCGGCGGCGCGGGACGGACGGATTGATTTTCTGCGGGCGCTCGGCCTGCTGCTGATTATGCTGGCCCATGTGGACCCGCCGGAGTGGCTCTTTGCGCTGCGCGGGTTTGACGTGGTACTCATGGTGCTGCTCAACGCTCTCTCCTTCCGCGCCAGCGGCGGAGCGCGCGGGAGCTGGGGCGGCTATGTCGTCCGGCGGTTCCGGCGGCTGATCGTGCCCACCTGGTGCTTCCTCATTCTTGTGCTGATCTGGCTGACGGTGATGGGCATCTGGTTCCCCGGCGCGCGGCTGTCGCTCACCGACTATCTCAGCTCCTTTTCCCTCACCGCGGGGATCGGCTATGTCTGGATCATCCGCGTCTACTTTCAGATGGCGCTGATCTCGCCGCTCCTGCTGGCCGCGCTGCGCCGCTGGGGTCTCAGACGCTATCTTGCCGTGCTGGCACTGGCCGCGCCGGTATACGAGTTCTACTGCATGATCGCCCCGGCGGGGGAAAACCTCCCCGGCTATCTCTCCCACCACGTCGTGCAGGACACCGTGGGCTACGGCCTGGTCTGCGCCCTCGGCATCGCCCTGCCGGAGATGGCCCGCCGCCAGAGGCTGGGCGCGGCCGCCTATGCCGGGGCCGGCTTTCTGCTGCTGGGCGCCGCGCGCGGCTTTCCGCTCGTGCAGGACGCGAAATATCCGCCCGGCTGCTACTACCTGGCCTACGGTGTGCTGGTGAGCCTGCTGCTCTGGGAGCTGCTGTCCCTGCCGCAGGCGCGTCCCCTGCGGGAGGGGCGGCTCTGGGGCTGGCTCTCGCGCAACTCGTTTTGGCTCTACTTTTGGCATATCGTGCCGGTGCTCGTCTTTCAGGATGAGATGGCCTCTCTCGAGCCGTTTTGGGCGCGCTACCTTGTCGTGCTCGCCGCCGCGGCCGTCCTGACGGGCCTACACAATCAGATTCGGCGCCGCCTGAGACCGGCGCGCGCCTGAGAAAACGCCGCCCGCAGGTGACGGCGTTTCCCGACCGAATACAGGAGGTCAAATCCATGCCCAAAATCCAAACCCTTTCCCCTCATGTGGCCGACCTGATCGCCGCCGGCGAGGTGGTGGAGCGCCCGGCCTCGGTGGTGAAGGAGTTGGTGGAAAATTCCATTGACGCCGGGGCCACGTCCGTCATCGTGGAGATCCAGGCCGGCGGCATGCGCTATATCCGCGTGACGGACAACGGCTGCGGGATGGAAATGGAGGACGCGGCCCGCGCCTTCCTCCGCCATGCCACCAGCAAGATCCGCACGGAGTACGACCTGGAGGCGATCGGCACGCTCGGCTTTCGCGGCGAGGCGTTGGCCGCCATCGCCGCTGTCAGCCGGGTGGAGCTGATGACGCGCACGCCGGGGGCAGACTTCGGCGCCGCCCTCCTGCTCGAGGGGGGCGAGCTGCGCCGGCAGGAGGAGGCGGGCTGCCCTGAGGGGACGACGATGATCGTCCGCGACCTGTTTTACAACACCCCGGCCCGGCTAAAATTCATGAAGCGGGACGCCGCGGAGGGCGCGGCCGTCTTCACTGCCGTGCAGCACCAGGCGCTGGCCCATCCGGAGGTCTCCATCCGCTTCCTGCGCGACGGGAAGGAGGAGATGCTCACCCCGGGCGACGGCAAACTCCAGTCGACCCTCTACGCCGTGCTCGGGCGGGAGACGGCGCTCGGCTTTCTCCCCTGCCCCGGCTATGGCGAGGAGATTCGGGTGGAGGGCTATCTCTCCCGGCCCGCCTGCTGCCGCGGGACGCGCGCCTGCCAGCACTTCTTTGTCAACGGCCGCTACGTCAAGTCGCGCACTATGACTGCCGCGCTGGAGGAGGCCTACCGGAACCAGAAGATGGTGGGCCGCTTCCCCGGCTGTGTGCTGCGTCTGACGTGCAAGCTCAGCGCGGTGGACGTGAACGTCCACCCGGCCAAGACCGAGGTAAAATTCACCAACGAGAAGCAGCTCTTTGAGGCGGTCTACAACGCCGCCCGCTCCGCCCTGGAGCGGGAGAGCGGCCACGTCGCCGCCGTCCTGCCGGAGCAGAAGGCGGCCGCGGCCCGGCCCCAGCGGCAGGACACGGTGACGCCCAACCAGACCTTTTTCAAGACCATGACGAGCGAGCAGTACCGCGCCGGGGCGGCGAATGCCAGCCCGGTCCTGCGCTCCACCGCCCGGCTCGGCTATGACCGGACGGTGACACCGTGGCAGGCGGCCACCAGTCCGAGCGCCGCCGCGCTGCTCGCGCGCGCCGCCCGCCCCGCCCCGCCCGCGCCGGAGGAGACCGCCGCCGCCCCGGAGCCGCCGTCTGTACCGAATCTGACCAGACGCGCGGAGGAGCCGCCCGCACCACCGGCGGGAGAGTCCGTCCCGGTCCCGGAAGCGCCCGCTGAGCCGCGCCTGCAGCGCCCCGCGCCCGCGCGGGAGGCGCCGCCGGATCCGGAGGCCGAGCTGGTCACGGCGCGGGAGAGCGAGGCCACCCCGGACACGCCGCTCTGGCGCCTGGCCGGGGAGGTCTTTCACACCTACCTGATCGTCGAGCAGGGGGACAAGCTCCTGCTCATCGACAAGCACGCCGCCCACGAGCGGATGAACTTTGACCGCATGAAAGCGGAGGGGTACACGCCGATGCGCCAGGTGCTCCTCGCACCGCAGGTGGTCAAGCTCTCGCCCGCCGAGAGCGCGGCGCTGCTGGAGCACCTGGAGCTGCTGCGCGGCTTCGGGTTTGAGGCGGAGGACTTCGGCGGCGGAGCCATCCTGCTGCGCGAGGTGCCGGACTACGTCGACCCGGACGAGGCGGCCGCCCTGCTCGGCGAGATCGCCGGGCGGCTGCTCACGGCGGGCACCGCGGACCCCTCCGCCGCGCGGGACGAGGTGCTGCACACCATGGCCTGCAAGGCGGCCATCAAGGGCGGCTGGGAGAGCGACCCGGCCGAGCTGGAGGTGCTCGCCCGCGCGGTGGTCTCCGGCCAGGTGCGCTACTGTCCGCACGGGCGGCCGGTGGCCATCGAGATGACCCGCGGCCAGCTCGAGCGGCAGTTTGGCCGCTGAAGGAAACCGTTGGACAGAGAGGAGGAGAGCGCCGTGCCCGGAACCGTGATCGTCATCGCCGGTCCCACCGCCTCCGGCAAGACCGCGCTCTCCATCGCCCTGGCCCACCGGCTGAACGGCGAGGTGGTGAGCGCTGACTCCATGCAGGTCTACCGCGGCATGGACATCGGCACTGCCAAGCCCACCGAGGCCGAGCGGGAGGGGGTCCCCCACCACATGCTGGACGTGGCCGACCCGGAGGAGAACTTCTCCGTCGCGCGCTATGTGGACATGGCCTCCGCCTGCGTGGACGAAATTCTCGCACGGGGCAAGGTCCCCCTCGTGGTGGGGGGCACGGGGCTCTATATCGACTCGCTCCTCGACGGGCGCACCTTCGCCGTCCCCTCCACCGGCTGGCGGGGGAGATTGCAGGCCGAGCTCGCCGCCGGGGGCGGGGAGGAGATGCTCGCGCGGCTGCGGGCGGTGGATCCGGAGACGGCCGCGCGGCTGCACCCGAACGATCACAAGCGCATCGTGCGCGCCTTGGAGGTCTGGCACGAGACGGGAGAGACCATCTCCGCGCACAACCGCCGCACCCGCGCCCTGCCGCCGCGCTACCGCGCCTGCTACTTGGGGCTGAGCTTTCGCAGCCGGGCCGATCTCTGGGCGCGCATCGACCGGAGGGTGGACGAGATGATGGCGGCTGGGCTGGCCGGCGAGGTGCGCGCCCTGCTCGCGCGGGGAGTGGATCCCGGCGCGACCGCCATGCAGGCTATTGGTTACAAGGAGCTGACCGGCGCGCTGCGTGCGGGCGGCGATCTCGCGGCCGCGGCGGTGGAGGTCAAGCTGCGCACCCGCCAGTACGCCAAGCGCCAGCTCACCTGGTTTCGCCGCAACGGGGAGATGCAGTGGTATCTCTGGGGCAGTGAGCCGGATTTTGCGGCGGCCTGCCAGTTTGCGACAGAAAAAATCGCCGCGGCGGGTATAGGATGACAGGGAGGACGGCCCTCCCGGACAGGACGGATGGGACAGGTCCTCAAATACATAGAAAAGGACGTGTCTCACATGCAGAAAACCACCTTTAACCTACAGGATACATTTCTCACGCGGGTCCGCCGCAGCCGGCTGGGCGTCACCGTCTTTTTGGTGAACGGCTATCAGCTGCGCGGCGTGGTCACCGGGTTTGACGCCTTTACCGTCGTAGTCAACTCTGACGGGCGCCAGCAGGTGATCTATAAGCACGCCATCTCCACCATCGTGCCCGAGCGGCCGGTGGACCTGCGTGAGCCGGGCGCCCCCGGCGCCGCCGCCGCGCTGTAAGCGCGGCCGGCCTGGCGCGGGCGGCAGGAGGAGGAGTCCATGAAGCCAGGCAAACATATCGTGCGGGCCATTCTGGGGCTGATGCTGGCCGCCATCGTGGCCTATTTCGGCGTCTACGCCTACCGCGTGTTCTGGGACAGCTATGAGACGGTCACCATTTACAGCTATACCGCTCAGAGCACCATCGACGCCGAGGGCTATATCTTCCGGGATGAGACCGTGCTCGACGCGGGCGGCAGCCTGGAGGAGATCGTCGTGGCGGAGGGGGAGAAAGTGGCGGCGGGCGACACGGTCGCGCGCATCTACAGCTCCGAGAGCGCCTTGGCGCAGCATAGACAGCTCGAGCAGCTGCTCACGGAGCTGGAACGCCTGGAATATATCCGGGACCACAGCGCCGAGCAGTCGGACGCCATGCGCTTAAACGAGCAGATCATTGACGCGATCACCGCCCTGCACACCGCCGTCAACCGCGGGAACTTCACCGAGCTGGAGGAGCAGATCGGCGACCTAGAGGACCTCATCTTCCGGCGCGACTATACCTATAGCAGCAGCAGCGCCCTCTCCGAGGAGATCACCGCGCTGGAGGATGAGATCGCCTCGCTGCAAAGTGAGGTGGAGGGCGCGGTGGACACTGTCAGCGCGCCGGTAGCGGGCACCTTCTCCGCCGCCGTGGACGGCTATGAGACCGTGCTCACCCTGGAGGCGCTGGCCGACCTCACGCCGGCGGGTCTTCGGACGCTGGCGGACAGCCAGACGGCGGTCAGCGGCGCGCTCGGCAAGGTGATCACCTCCACGAAATGGTATTACGCGGCCATTGTGCCCGAGGACGTGAGCGAGTATATCTCCAGCGGCGATACCGTGACGGTCAACTTTGACGGCTCGGCCGGCGCGCAGGAGATGCAGGTGCAGTCCATTAGCGCGCCGGATGAAAACGGCGAGGTGCTGGCCGTCTTCTCCTCTGACCGGGCCTTGGCGGAGACCACCCTGCTGCGCGAACAAAATGTCGAGGTGGCCTACGCGACCCACGAGGGACTTCGCATCCCCGCCCACGCCCTGCGTGCGGACCAGGAGACGGGCGCGCTGGGCGTCTACCGCCTGTCCGGCGCGCAGGCGGAATGGGTCGAGGTGGAGCTGCTCTACTCCGGCCGGGATTATTACCTCGTCCGCTCGGTGCAGCGGGAGGACGCGAGCCAGCTCGAGCAGGCTCAGGTGCTGCGCGAGGGGGACGAGATCATTGTACGCGGCAAGGGACTCCATGACGGAAAGGTGATATCGTGATGTCGATTCAGCAACAGGTAGCTGCCATCCGGCAGAAAATAGACGAGGCGGCGCGCCGCGCCGGGCGCGCGCCGTCCGAGGTGACGCTGGAGGCGGCGACCAAGGTCCAGTCCTCCGAGCGCATCCGGGAGGTGATCGCCGCCGGGATCACCGTGTGCGGCGAAAACCGGGTGCAGGAGTTTAACGCCCACTGGGCAGACGGGGCCTATGAGGGGGCCGAGGTCCATTTCATCGGCCGCCTGCAAAGAAATAAAGTGAAGTATTTGGTGGGAAAGGTGAGCCTGATCGAGTCGGTGGACTCGCCCGGGCTGCTTGAGGAGATCGGCCGGCGCGCCCGGAGCCTGGGCGTGCGGCAGGATATCTTGCTGGAGGTAAATATCGGCCGGGAGTCGAGCAAGTCAGGCGTTTTGCCGGAAAATCTCGGCCAACTGGCCGCACTGGCGGGCGCCACAGAGGGCGTGCGGCTGCGTGGATTGATGGCCATCCCGCCGGTGGAAAAGATTTCCGGCGGAAACAGCCGATATTTTGCCGAAATGTATCAGCTTTTTATTGACATGAGAGAGAAAAAGTACGATAATAAAGTATGTATTGACTGCCTGTCCATGGGCATGAGCGGCGACTTCGAAGAGGCGGTCGCCCATGGCTCGACTCTGGTGCGGATCGGTACCGCCCTGTTTGGGAAACGGCCCCCGATGCGGGCCCAGGGCTGAGGGGAGCGCCGCCCCGCGCGCGGGGAACCGGCGGCCCCAGAGACAGAAAGAACACGCTCACCATGCAGATATAGGAGGGACACCATCATGGGCTTTATGGATGAACTGAAACGATTGGCTCACCCTTATGAGGACGGGGACGAGTTTACCGACGAGGTCGACGAGCAGGAGCCGGAGCAGGAGGAGAGTCGTCCCCGCCGCGGCGCCAGCCGCCGCGAGGAGAGCTCCGGCTACTATCCTACCTCCCAGTCCGAGCGCCGCAGCGGCGACAATGTGGTGAATATCAACACGACCACGCAGCTTCAGGTCGTGCTGGTCAAGCCGGAGAAGTTTGAGGACGCCTCCAATATTGCCAATCACCTGCGCGACAAGCGCACCGTGGTGCTCAACCTCGAGTCGGCCAACAAGGACGTGGCCCGGCGCCTGGTGGACTTCCTCTCCGGCGTGGCCTATGCCCTGGAGGGCAAAATCAAGAAAGTGGCCATCTCCACGTACATCATCACGCCGTACAATGTGGACATCATCGGCGACTTGATTGACGAGCTGGAGAGTAGCGGCATGCGCTTTTGAGCGCCGGGACGGCCCGCAGAAACGATATAGAACACAAGGAGGGACCTATCCGTGCTGACACCACAGGAGGTTGCTGAGCGCACCTTTACCAAGGCCAAGTTCGGCAGCGGCTATACCATGCAGGAAGTGGACGACTTCCTCGACCAGATCACCAGCGACTACAATACCCTCTTTGAAGAGAACGCCGGACTGAAGGGAAAACTGAAGATTTTGGCGGACAAGATCGCTGAATACCGCGAGACGGAGGACGTCATGCGCGCCACCCTCCGCACTGCGCAGAAGACGGCCAGCGATATCGTCGCTGAGGCTGAGAACAAGCGGGAGGACATCCTCAACGCGCTGGAGGAGGACATCCGCGCGCGCAAGAAGGCATATGACGACGAGATCGCCGCCTGCCGCGCGCAGCTGGCGAACGCCCGCGAGGAGACGGCCAATTATCTGGCCACCGTGCGCGAGCTGACCGAGCGGCAGCAGAGCTTTCTGGAGCACCTGCCCGAACAGATCCAGTCGCCTGTGCCGGAGCAGCCGGATGCCGCGCCAGAGACAGCCGAGGCTGCGCCCGCAGAGGAACCCGCGCCGGAGCAGCTGGACGCGATTGAGGAGATGATCGCCGAGGAGGCAAAGCCGGCAGAGGCGGAGCCGGAGCAGCCCGAGACACCGCCGGTGGGCGCCGGGACAAGCCGGATTGACTTCTCGAATCTGAAATTCGGCAAGGATTACGAGATCAAATAAGGCCTTCGAGAGATTGCCGGTGCAGTTCGATGACATAGCTTCCCCGTGCCGGGAGGCTATGTTATTGTCTCTATACCAATCTGTAGAGAGGAAGACAGACGATGCCAGATTACAACAAGACCATCCATCTGCCCAAGACCGACTTTCCGATGCGGGCCGCGCTGGCCAAACGCGAGCCGGCCATGCTGGAGGCGTTTGAGCGCAAGGATATCTATCACAAGCTGATGCGGCACAACGAGGGCAAGCCGCGTTATATCCTGCACGACGGACCTCCCTACGCCAATGGAGACATCCACATCGGCCACGCGCTTAATAAGATCCTGAAGGATATCATTGTCCGCCACCGGAATATGACCGGATTCCAGGCCCCCTATGTACCCGGCTGGGACACGCACGGCATGCCGATTGAGAACGCCATCCAAAAGAAGGGCGTCAAGCGCAGCCAGATGTCCGTGCCGGAGTTTCGCGACAAGTGCCGCGCCTTTGCCCTGGAGCAGATCGACCGCCAGCGCGAGGGCTTTCAGCGCCTGGGGATCATCGGCGACTGGGACCACCCCTATGTCACACTGGACGCCAAGTTTGAGGCCAAGCAGGTGGAGGTCTTCGGCGCGATGGCCAAGAAGGGCCTGATCTATCAGGGCCTCAAGCCCACCTACTGGTGCCCCACCTGCGAGACCGCCCTGGCCGAGGCGGAGGTGGAGTATGCCGACGATCCGGTGACCACCATTTTCGTCAAATTCCGCGTCCACGACGACAAGGGCAAGCTGGCCCGGTACGGCAGCCTGGACAAGATGTTCTTCGTGATCTGGACCACCACCACCTGGACCCTGCCGGGGAATATGGCCATCTGCCTGAATCCCCAGCTGGAGTATGACCTGGTGAAGACAGGCGATGAGATCCTCATCATGGCTCACGAGCTGGTGGAGAGCGTCATGCGCGAGTCCGGCATCCGCGAGTATGAGACGGTCGCGACGATGTACGGCGACGAGTTTGAGTATATGACCGCCTATCATCCCTTTATGAACCGGGATTCCCTGATTATTCTGGGCGATCACGTCACCCTGGACGCCGGTTCCGGCTGCGTCCATACCGCCCCCGCCTTCGGATTGGATGACTTCTACGTCTGCCAGCGCTACGCGGAGATCCCGACGGATATCTCGATGGAGGTCTCGGTGGACGCCCGCGGCTATCTGAACGAGTTTGCCGGCCCCTACAGCGGCCTGCATGTCCAGAAAGCCCACCCCGTCATCTATCAGGACCTGGTGGACAAGGGCGCGATTCTCTCCGCCAATGACATCGTCCACAGCTATCCGCACTGCTGGCGGTGCAAAAAGCCGGTGATTTTCCGGGCTACCCAGCAGTGGTTCGCCAGCGTGGACGCGATCAAAGACCAGGCGGTGGCCGCCTGTGAGGGAATTGCCTGGAAGCCGGAGTGGGGCAAGGAGCGGATGATCTCCATGATCCGCGAGCGCTCGGACTGGTGTATCTCCCGCCAGCGCACCTGGGGCGTGCCCATCCCGATGTTTTACTGCCAGCAGTGCGGCAAGCCTTACTGCACCGATGCGTCTATCGAGAAGGTGGCCTCCATCTTCGAGCGCGAGGGTTCCAACGCTTGGTGGGCCCGCGAGGCGGAGGAACTGCTGCCGGAGGGAACCAAATGTGACTGCGGCGGCACCTCCTTCCGCAAGGAGCAGGACATCCTGGACGTGTGGTTTGACTCCGGCTCCACCTGGAAGGCGGTCTGCGAGGACCGTCCGGAGCTGAATTATCCTGCCGACCTCTATCTGGAGGGCGGCGACCAGTACCGCGGCTGGTTCCAGTCCTCCATGCTCACCTCCATCGCCATCAACGGCGTGGCCCCCTACAAGGAGATCGTCACCCACGGCTGGACGGTGGACGGCCAGGGCAAGGTGATGCACAAGAGCCTGGGCAACGCCATTTCCCCGCAGGACACCCTGAAGGAGTATGGGGCGGACATCCTCCGCCTCTGGGTCTCCTCGGCGGACTATACGCAGGATATGCGTCTGTCCAAGCCCATCCTGAAGCAGCTCTCCGACACCTATCTCAAGATCCGCAATACCGCGCGCTATATCCTCGGCAACCTCGACGGCTTTGACCCCAATCATCTGGTGCCCGTCTCTGAGCGGACCGCGCTGGACCGGTGGGCGATGGCGGAGCTGAACGGTCTGGTGGCCAAGTGCCGCGCCGCCTATGACGGATATGAGTTCCACGCGGTCTACCGGACGCTGTATAACTTCTGCGTGGTGGAGATGTCCAACTTCTATTTGGACATCATCAAGGACCGCCTCTACTGCGGCGACGAGGCCGGACGGCGCAGCGCCAAGTCCACTATCTATCAGATTCTCGACGCGATGGTGAAGCTGGTAGCCCCCATCCTGGCCTTCACCTCGGAGGAGATCTGGGCGGCCATGCCGCACACCGACGGCTGTGAGACGGAGAGCGTCCTGCTCAACGATATGCCGGAGGTGGACAGCGCCCTCGCCCTCTCCGAGGCGGAGCGCGCCAAGTGGGACAAGCTCCTCGCCCTGCGCGGCGACGTGAACAAGGCCCTCGAGCAGTCCCGTGCGGCGAAGGAAGTCAAGAAGTCCACCGACGCGCATCTCACCCTCACCTTTGACGAGGAGGGGTGGAAGGCGTTCCAGGATCTCAAGGACATGGACCTGGCCGAGCTGTTCATCGTCTCCCGGGTGGACGTGGCCCAGGGAACGGGCGCGGGGCTGGCCGGAGAGAGCTTCCCCGGCGTGACCATCGCCGTGACGATGAGCGAGGATCCCAAGTGCCCGCGCTGCTGGCTGCACCACCCCGAGATCGGCTCGGATGCGCTGCATCCCGCGCTGTGCCCGCGCTGTGCCGCCGTGGTGCGCACGATGCAGGTGGAGCTGTAATTTCATCGAAAAACGATTATCCCCGCCGGGCGGCAAATGCCGCCGGCGGGGACGCTTTTTGCGCTGTGGTGTGTTAAGGTGTTAAGAGAAAGCGAGGCCCGCCGTGCGACTGCACAGCGGGCCGGTTCATTTTTCGGGAGAAGCGGTGTCACTTTCCGGTCAGGAGCTGATCGGCCGCCATCGAGAGGGCGCGGTCCACGACCTGGTCCATGTCGTAGTACTTGTACTCGCCCAGGCGTCCGCCGAAGAGCACCTGCGGCTCCTGATCCGCCAGGGCGCGGTAGGCCTGGTAGAGCTGGCCGTTCTTCTCGTCGTTGACGGGATAGTACGGCTCGTCGCCCGGCTTCCACTCGGAGGAGTATTCCCGGCTGATCACCGTTTTAGGCTGCATCCCGAACTCGAAATGCTTGTGCTCAATGATACGGGTGTACGGCGTCTCGCGGTCGGTGTAGTTCACCACGGCGTTGCCCTGGTAGTTGTCCGTGTCCAGCACCTCGGTCTCGAAGCGGACGCTGCGGTACTCCAGCGTGCCGAGGGAGAAGCCGAAGTAGGCGTCGATCGGGCCGGTGTAGACCACCTTATCCGCCTGCGCGTTCCAGTAGTCGCGGTCGGCCAGATAGTCGGTGTTCAGCCGGACCTCAATCCCCTCGAGCATCCGCTCGACCATGGCGGTATAACCGCCCATCGGGATGCCCTGGAAGCGGGAGTTGAAATAGTTGTTGTCAAACGTGAAGCGCAGCGGCAGCCGGCGGATGATGAAGGGCGGCAGCTGCGTGCAGGGGCGGCCCCACTGCTTCTCCGTGTAACCACGCACCAGCTTCTCGTAGATGTCGACGCCGGCCAGGCTGATCGCCTGTTCCTCCAGGTTCCTGGGCTCGGTGATGTTGGCCTCGCGGCGCTGCGCTTCGATCTTCGCCTTGGCCTCAGCGGGGGTGCGCACCCCCCACATCTGGTAGAAGGTGTTCATGTTGAACGGCAGATTGTACAGCTTCCCGTGGTAGTTGGCCACCGGGCTGTTGGTGTAGCGGTTGAAGTCCGCAAACTGATTGACATAACGCCAAACCCGGTCGTTGTTAGTGTGGAAGATATGCGCGCCGTACTCGTGGACCTGGATGCCCTCCACCTCGCGGGTGTAGATATTGCCCGCGATCTGAGGCCGCTTGTCAATCACCAGGCAGCGCTTTCCCGCCAGGCGCGCCTCGTGGGCAAAGACCGCCCCGAACAGGCCGGCGCCTACGATCAGATAGTCGTACATGAAGTTATCTCCTTTGTTGCCAAATTTCCTATATCGTACCAGAGAAGCGGGACGAAATCAAGCAAATTCCGGTTAAATCGGTGTAAGAGCGTGTAAAGCTCAGAAGAAGACGCGCTCGGCGAGCCAGCCGCGCAGCTCGGAGATGGGGATGCGCACCTGCTCCATCGTGTCGCGGTCGCGCACGGTGACGGCGTTGTCCGCCGGAGTGTTCTCGTCGCCCACCGTCTGGAAGTCCACGGTGATGCAGTAGGGGGTGCCCACCTCATCCTGGCGGCGGTAGCGCTTGCCGATGGAGCCGGCGTCGTCGTAGTCCACCATGAAATACTTAGACAGCTCGGCATAGACCTCCTGCGCCGCGGGGGCCAGCTTCTTGGACAGCGGGAGCACCGCCGCCTTAAACGGGGCCAGGGCGGGGTGGAAGTGCATGACCACGCGCACGTCGTCGTTGCCCTTCTTGTCCTGGCCGACGACCTCCTCGTCATACGCCTCCACCAGGAAGGCCAGCGTCACGCGGTCCGCGCCCAGCGACGGCTCGATGACGTAGGGGACATAGCGGGTGTTGTCGGCGGGGTCGAAGTAGGTCAGGTCCTTGCCGGAGGTCTCCTGATGGCGCGTCAGGTCGTAGTCGGTGCGGTCGGCCACGCCCCACAGCTCGCCCCAGCCGAAGGGGAAGAGGTATTCAAAGTCGGTGGTCGCCTTGGAGTAGAAGCTCAGCTCCTCCGGCTCGTGGTCGCGCAGGCGGAGGTTCTCGTCTTTCATGTTCAGGCTGATGAGCCAGTCGTGGCAGTATTGCCGCCAGTAGGCGAACCACTCCAGGTCGGTGTCCGGCTTACAGAAGAACTCCAGCTCCATTTGCTCAAACTCACGGGTGCGGAAGGTGAAGTTGCCCGGGGTGATCTCGTTGCGGAAGCTCTTGCCGATCTGGCAGACGCCGAAGGGGACCTTCTTGCGGGTGGTGCGCTGGATGGCGGGGAAGTTGACGAAGATGCCCTGCGCCGTCTCCGGGCGGAGGTAGACGGTGTTCTTCGCGTCCTCCGTCACCCCCTGGAAGGTCTTGAACATCAGGTTGAACTGGCGGATATCCGTCCAGTTATGCTTGCCGCAGGTGGGGCAGCAGACGTGGTGCTCCTCCACGAAGGCGGCCATCTCCTCCTGGGAGAAGGCGTCGATCGGCTTTTCCAGCGTATAGCCGTTCTCCGCGGCCCAGTTCTCAATGAGCTGGTCGGCGCGGAAGCGCTCGTGGCACTCACGGCAGTCCATCAGCGGGTCGGAGAAGCCGCCCAGATGGCCGGAGGCGACCCAGGTCTGCGGGTTCATCAGGATGGCCGCGTCCAGGCCGACGTTGTAGGGGTTCTCCTGGACGAACTTCTTCCACCAGGCGCGCTTGACGTTGTTCTTCAGCTCCACGCCCAGCGGGCCGTAGTCCCAGGTATTGGCCAGGCCGCCGTAGATCTCGCTGCCGGGGAAGATAAAGCCGCGGCCTTTGCACAGGGCGACAATCTTCTCCATCGTCTTCATTTCATTTTTCATCGGGGAATGCCTCCTTTAACATTGGGGGGAGAGGACGAAAAAACGCCCCAAGCGTCAGCTTAGGGCGAACATCTGTCCGTGGTACCACCTAAATTCAGGATAACCTGCACTCTGCCAGCGGAACACTCCGCTGCCGTCCCGTAACGGGGGACTGCCGCCGGCGTCTACTGCGGACGTCGCGTCCGGTTCGGGCCGAGGCTCCAAGGCGCCTTCCACGCTCCGCCCGCGAAGATTTGCACCGTCCATCTTCTCTCTGCGCCGGGGAGGGGGCGTGTACTGTCCCTTTTCACAGCCTGTCTACTATAACCACTGGCATTATAACGCCCCGCGGAAAAAAAGACAAGGGGAAATTCGTCCTTGCCCGAAAAAACGGGCGCGGCACGCCTCACTCCGTCAGCATTCCCAGGCAGCGCTCAAAGCGAACGCCGTAGGCGTGCTCCGGCTCGGTGGCCCGGATGGCGGCGATGACAATGTCGCTCGCCTTCTCCACTGCCTCGCGCAGGCGCTTCCCCTTCATCAGCAGCCCCTGGCAGGTGGAGGCAAAGAGGTCGCCCGTGCCGTGGAACTGGCAGGGCAGGCGGTCGCGCACCACCTGGTCCTCCTCACCGGTCGCGCAGTCACAGATCAGGTTGCACACCTTGCCCGGCTCGAGCTGCAATCCGGTGAGCACCACGGTGCCCGCGCCCAGGGCGGCCAGCTTGCGGACGATGCCGCGGCAGAAGGCGAGGTCGTACGCCTCCGGCACCGTCTCCTCCCCCG
This sequence comes from uncultured Oscillospiraceae bacterium, assembly GCA_964461385.1. GTDB lineage: Bacteria > Bacillota > Clostridia > Oscillospirales > Oscillospiraceae > Onthomonas. The sequence goes on along the minus strand of CAYWUA010000006.1, from coordinate 29,659 downwards.
CCAGGAAGCAGGCCTCCGTCAGGTTGGGCACGATGATGTCCGCCTTGCCGCAGAGCCTGGCCATCTGGCGGCAGAAGGCCATGTCAAAGCCGGCGTAGAACTTCCCGTGATCCGCCATCACCGGGTCCACCACCACCAGAGTGTCCGGCCCGGCGAGCGTGTCGATCAACGCGGCGACATAGCCGATCTGCCCGGCCGAGCCGAGGTAGCCGGTGCCGATGCCGTCAAAGGCGAGGCCGGTGCGCTTCCAGTGAGCCGTGATGGCCGGGATGTCCTCCGTCAGGTCGCGGAAGGTATAGCCGGTAAAGGGCGTGCCCGTGTGAGTGGAGAGCACTGCCGTCGGAACCACGCAGCACTCCACCCCGCAGGCGGAGATCACTGGCAGCGCCACCGTCAGCGAGCACTGGCCCAGGCAGGAGATATCCTGGATGGAGATAAAGCGTTTCGGTGTCTGCATGGAAAACCCTCCCACAGAATCAGTTCCGGTCCGTTCTGGCTCCCATTCTACCCCGAAACTGACCTTGTGAACAGGTCCAATTTTGGTTAATTTTATAGGTCCAGTTCCAGGCCGACCGGGCAGTGGTCGCTGCCGGTGATGTCGGAATAGATCTCGGCGGCGGTGATGCGGCCGGCCAGTCGCTCGGAGACGATGAAATAGTCGATGCGCCAGCCCGCGTTGTTTTCCCGCGCGCGGAACCGGTAGCTCCACCAGGAGTAGGCCCCCGTCCGGTCAGGATAGAGGCGGCGGAAGCTGTCCACAAAGCCGGCGGCGAGCAGTTCGGTCATCTTGCCGCGCTCCTGGTCGGAGAAGCCGGCGTTGCCGCGGTTGGGGCCGGGATTCTTCAGGTCAATCGGCTCGTGGGCCACGTTGAGGTCCCCGCAGTAGACCACCGGCTTTTTCGCGTCCAGCGACCGGAGATAGGCGCGCAGGTCGTCCTCCCAGCGCATCCGGTAGTCGATCCGCCGCAGGCCGTCCTGGGCGTTGGGGGTGTAGCAGCAGACAAAGTAGAACGGCTCGAACTCCAGGGTGATCAGCCGGCCCTCGTGGTCGTGCTCGTCAATGCCCAGTCCGTAGGAGACGGCCAGCGGCTCCCGCCGGGAGAAGACCGCCGTGCCGGAATAGCCCTTTTTCTCCGCGCTGTACCAGTACTGATGGTAGCCGGGGAGGTCCAGCTCCACCTGGCCGGGCTGGAGCTTGGTCTCCTGCAGGCAGAACACCTCGGCGTCCAGGGCAAAAAACGCGTCCAGAAAGCCCTTTTTCAGGCAGGCGCGCAGGCCATTGACGTTCCAGGATATCAGTTTCATATCGGTCGCTCCTTTTTTATCCGCGGGTTTTCTGGCCACATTATAGCCCATCGGCGGCGAAAGGGCAACGCCGCGGCGGAGAAACCAGAGCTTTTCCTCCGCCATAGAAAATTCATACAAATCGCGGTTGAATAATCAGAGGGACTATGTTAAAATAACCACACAGAAACCCCACCTGTCCGCAGGTGTAAATTAAAGGAGTGACTGACGATGGTTAAAGTCATCATGGAGCCGAAAGGTTCCGGCAAGACCAAGCAGCTGATTGAGATGATCAACTCCGCAGTGCTCACCGAGCACGGGAACGTGGTCTGCATTGAGTGGGACCGCGAGCTCGTCTATGACATTCATTACCATATCCGGCTGATCGAGGCCAGCGACTTCTACCTGCCCTCCTTCGAGGCGATGAAGGGCTTTATCAGCGGCCTGTATGCCGGCAATTACGATATCACCCATATTTTCGTGGACAACCTGAGCAAAGTTGTCCCCTGCAAGGATCCGGCGCAGATCGGGGACTTCCTGGACTGGGCGGACCGCTTCAGCACCGCCAACAACCTGAAATTCACCATTACCATCTCGGCGGACGCCGAGAGCATGACTGACGGCATTAAAAAATATCTCAATAACTGATCCCCGGTTCCGTCGGCGCGGCTTAGGCTGCGCCGGCGTTTTTCTGTGGCAGTGGTACAAAACGCTGGTTTTGTCAGTTGCGTCTCCCGCCCGGGTTTCTTATAATAGAGCAAGAAAAAATGCCGGGCGCACGGGACGGGGCAGATCTTCCTGCATCCGGGATATTTTCCCGGTTCCGGGAGGGTGTTCCGCGCGCTCCGGGCAGGGCAGGAAGGGAAACGCATGGAACTGCTGATAGAAATCATAGTCTGTCTTATCGCCGGCGCGGGCGCCGGCATCGGCACCGGCTTTGCCGGCATGAGCGCGGCGGCGGTCATCGGGCCGATGCTCATCACCTTTCTTGACATCCCGGCCTATACGGCTGTCGGGGTCGGCCTGGCCAGCGACGTGCTCGCCAGCGCGGTGAGCGCGTGGACGTACAAGAAAAATGGCAATATCGACATCCGCCACGGGTTGATTATGATGGTCTGCGTGCTGGTGTGCACCACGATCGGCAGCTACATCGCCACCTTTTTCCCGGACGACGCGCTTGGAGACTTCTCCATCTTTATGATGGCGCTGCTGGGGCTGAAATTCATCTTCTTCCCCGTGCTGACCACCCGCGAGAGCATGGAGGCCATCCCCGCCCGGCGGCGGCTGGTCCAGTCCATCGGCGGGGGCGTTGCCATCGGCCTGATCTGCGGCTTCGCCGGCGCGGGCGGCGGGATGATGATGCTGCTCGTGCTCACCACCCTGCTGGGCTATGAGCTCAAGACCGCCGTCGGTACCAGCGTATTCATCATGACCTTCTCCGCGCTGACTGGCGCGGTGTGCCATTTCGCCATGGGCGGTCTGCCCGACCTGACGGTGCTGGGGCTGTGTGTCCTCTTCACGCTGCTCTGGGCGCAGATCTCTGCCGTGATCGCCAACCGCGCCGAGCCCAAGCTGCTCAACCGCATCACCGGCGTCATCCTGCTCACCATCGGCGCGGTCATCATCGCGGTCAACCTGCTGGCCTGATCGGACCTGGGGCGCGCCTGCGCCGCCGCTTTCCGCTTGACGCGCCGCGAAAAACACGCTATAATATTCTCAACGCCCGAGCCAGCGCGGAATGGGGTCCAAAGCCCCGCGAGTCGGTCACTGTGAGGCCTCTCCCGAGAGGCTGAGTCAGATACGCGCCGGGTGTCTCGATCCTGCCGGAACCGGGATGGAGGGAGAGGGGATTCCTGCGCCTATTGCCTGCCGGACCGGGCAATGGGCGCATGTTTTTTATTTCAAGAGGAGGAACTCATATGAAGCAGAATCAGAGCCGCATCCTGTCCCTGCTGCTGGCGCTGCTGCTGGCGCTTCCGCTGGCCGCTTGCGGCGGGCAATCGGATACCCAGGCGGATACCAGCGCGGAGACCGGCGCGGTGTCGGACGAGCTGGATGCCGCCGATGCCGCTGCGGAGGCTGCCGGCATAGAAGACGTCAACGACACGGTGGAGCAGGGCGAGTCCAAGACCATCACGCTCACCGTGACCTATCAGGACGGCATGGCGGATGAGTACACCATCGAGACGGACGCGGAATACCTGAAGGAGGCCATCGACTCCACCGTCTCGCTGGAGGGCACAGAGAGTGATTACGGCTTTACCGTCACTGCCGTCAATGGCGTGGAGGCGGACTTCACCGCCGGCTCGAACGCCTACTGGGCGATCTATGTCAATGGAGAGTACGGCAATTACTCCATCGACGCGCAGCCGGTGGCGGACGGGGACAGCTTTGGACTGACCTATGAGACCTACGCCGGTTGAGACAAAAAGCGCGCGTCCCGGGCTGACCGCCCGGGACGTAACCGCTCTGGCGCTGTCCATCGCGCTGGTGTTCGTCCTCCAGATCGCCATGGCCCCCCTGCCTAACATCGAGCCGGTGACGCTGCTCTTTGTGCTCTATACGCTTCATTTCGGGCGCAAGACGCTGCTGATTGTCTATGCCTTCGCTCTGCTGGAGGGGGTGTACTACGGCTTTCACCTCTGGTGGGTGATGTATCTCTATGTGTGGACCATCCTGTACCTCCTCGTCCGCCTGCTCTCGCGCAAAAGGCGCCACGGGGCGCTGTTCTGGGCGGTGACGGCGGGGCTGTACGGGCTGGCGTTCGGGTTTCTCTGCTGCTTTCCCTACGTGGCCCTCGGCGGCATTGAGGTGGCGCTGAGCTGGTGGATCGCCGGCATCCCGTTTGATATCCCGCACGGCATCGGAAACTTTGTCATCATGCTGGTCCTCTTCCACCCGCTCGACCGGGTGATGACCCTGCTGCGCCTGGGTGAGCCCGGCAGCCGTCCGGATCCCCCGGCAACGCCCAAAGAATAACAGGCCGCCGCGCGGCGCTCCTATCGGGAACGCCGCGCGGCGGTTGTCTTTTCCGATTTCAATCAGTCGTGCTTGGGCACGACGTTGCCCGGGGCTTTGAAAATGTGCCGCGCGGGGACGACGCCGCGCACGCTGGAGAGGGGGTAGATATTGCTCTCCGGGCCGATCACGGTGCCGGGATTGAGCACGCTGTTGCAGCCCACCTCCACCCGGTCGCCCAGCATGGCGCCGAACTTTTTGCGCCCGGTCTCCCACCGCTGGCCGTCCGGGGCCTTGACCACGACGGGGGACTTGTCGCTCTTGACGTTGGAGGTGATGGACCCCGCGCCCATGTGCGCCCGGTAACCCAAGATGGAGTCGCCCACATAGTTGTAATGCGGGACCTGCACCCCGTCAAAGAGGATGACGTTTTTCAGCTCGGTGGAGTTGCCCACCACCGCCCCGCGGCCGACGAGCACATTCCCCCGGAGAAACGCGCCGGGGCGAACCTCCGTCTCCGGGCCGATGATACAGGGGGCGGTGAGCGTTGCAGTGGCGGCCACCTGGGCGGAGCGGGCTACCCAGACCGCAGGGGAGACCTCAACATATTCCTCCTGGTCCAGCGTCGGGCCGAGCGCGTGCACAAACGCGCCGATCTCTTCCAGGGCCTCCCAGGGGTAGGGAAACCGCTCGAGCAGGGGTTTTGCCAGGGTGTGCTCGAGGGAGTAGAGGTCAGATACCTGGATGGATACGGACACGGAATCGCTTCCTTCCTGAATCGGTTCCGGCAGCGCGGCCTTGGCGGCCACGCACCGGTGGATGGGCATGCCCTGGGCGGCAAATTTCGCCTCGTAGTCCGTCATGACACCCTGGGTGCCGTGCTCATGCAGGTGATAGGTCACCTCGCTGAGGGTATACCCCGCCTCAGGGAACTGGGTGAGGGAGAAGTCAAAGAGCGGGCGGTTGTCCGTCTTGAAGTGGATTTCTCCCCCTTCGCGCAGAAAGGCGCGGTAGGCGCGCAGGAAGCCCGCGTGCGTCAGCCGCCGCTTCGCGTGCCGCTTGGAGGGCCAGGGGTCGCAGAAGTTGATAAATATCCGGTCCACCTCGTCGGGGGCGAACATCTCGCCCAGCTCCGCCGCGTCCGCGCAGATGAAAAACACATTGCGCAGCTCCAGCGTCCTCGCCTTTTCCATCGCCATCACCAGCGCGTCCGGCACCCGCTCCACGGCGATCAGCAGCGCCTCCGGGTGCTGCCGCGCCATCTCGGCGGTAAAGGTCCCCTTGCCGCAGCCGATCTCCAGCCAGAGCGTCTCCGCCTCGGGGCAAAGGCTGCGCCACCGGCCGCGCATGGCGCGGGGGTCCTGAATCTGCCAGTCCGCGCAGCGCTCCATCCGGGGAATCAGGTTCTTTTTTCGTCTCATTCGCATGTCGTTATATCGCTCCTCTATCCTCCCAAGCTGCCGCCCTCTTGCGGGACAGGATCATCCGGCATCGGCTCTCCCGGGCCGGACAGGCGGTCCGCCGCCTCGGACACCAAAGCGCTCCATCTCCTGCTCCGAGGCCGCCGCTGCGCAGACATGCGGGCGGCAGACCCGGGCACACGGCAGGCCCGGGGGACGGTGTCATTCCGGCGGGGGATCTCGGCCACCGCCGGCGGCACTGGGCGAAACTCCAGTTCAAAATGGCAGGAGACGGCGCCGCTGATCTTCTGGGGGTGACAATGGCAGGATACTCCTCGATCCCCCTGCGCCGCTCCAGCGACTGCATCCGCATCTTTACCGCGGCGCGGGAGATGCCCGTCAGCTGGCCGGATCGGAGCAGATCGTCCGCGCATTTTCCGTCAGTAGCCGGACGATCTGTTCATCCAGGGCATCCAGCCCCGCCCAAAATATCGCACGCCCTTCCCTTTCCATCCACCGATTATACAACAGACCGGTCCAAAAAATCAAGCTGGCAGAGCCCCTGCGCGCGGACTGGCAGATTTTTCTCCATGACAAGGGGAAAAACCTGTGCTAGAATAGATCCGTCTCAACCACCAGAACGGAGGTCCTGTCTATGTCCCTTTTTTCCCGCGAGAATCAGGCCCTGTATTTTCATACCGTCTCCGACCTGCTCGCCCAGCCCGGCGTGCAGCGCCTGCGCCGGATTCCCCATCACCGCCATGTCAACCGCTTTGACCATGTGCTGCTGGTGTCTTACGTATCCTTCGCGCTTGCCCGCCGGTGGGGCTGGGACGCGCGCGCAGCAGCCCGCGCCGGGCTGCTGCACGACCTGTTTTGGGAGGAGTGCAGCAACAGCCTGGAGCTGTGCCTGAACCATCCGGAGACCGCCGCGCGCAATGCCGCTGAGATGACCGAGCTGAACGACCGGGAGCGGAACATCATCCTCTCCCACATGTGGCCGGCCGCGCGCCACATGCCGCACTACCGCGAATCCTGGCTGGTAGATATGGCGGACAATGTGGTCTGCCTGATGGACTATATGGGCGTGAGCGAGCGCTGGACCCGCCGCCTGGCGGCGCTGGCGCCGGCGTGAGTACGGCCGCCGTCTTTGACATCCGCAATTTAGGAACAATTGGAAAACCGTCAAGGTCCCCTGTAAGGGCCTTGACGGTTTTTCGGTTTTGTCCTCGGCGCAAGACTGGCCGTGCCGCGTTCCGCCGGCGTCTCGGTCAGCCGTCCTCCCCGCGCTCGTCCCGCTCTGCGCGGTCGAAGTCCTCCCCGGTGATGGTCATCAGATCCTCCCGGCTGGGGGACTCCAGCTGGGCCACCCGGTCAGATTGGATGGAGACCAGGCGTTCAAAAAGGTTCCGCACGTCGCGGGCGTTGCCGAAGTTCGCATCCCGGTTCTCGTAGAGACCGCGGAAGAAGGCGGGCAGGCGCTCGTCCAGGTCGGGGGCGACGGCATAGCCGTTCTTTTTGCACACGGAGCGGAAGATGGCCAGCAACTCCTCCCCGTCGTAGTCGTCAAAATAGATATACTTGTTAAAGCGGGACTCCAGCCCGGGGTTGGAGTGGATAAAGCGCAGCATCAGGTCGGAGTAGCCCGCCACGATGACCACCAGTTCGTCCCGATGGTCCTCCATCGCCTTGAGGATGGTGTCAATCGCCTCCTGGCCGAAGTCGTTACCCCTTGGCTGGCTGGCGAGGGTATAGGCCTCGTCGATAAAGAGCACGCCGCCCATGGCGGACTGGAGCACCTTCTGGGTCTGGAGGGCGGTCTGTCCGACATACCCGGCCACCAGGCCGGAGCGGTCCACCTCCACGAGCTGGCCCTTGGGCAGCACGCCGATGGCCCGGTAGATGCCGGCCAGCAGGCGGGCGACGGTGGTCTTGCCGGTGCCGGGATTGCCCATGAAGACCAGGTGCAGGCTCATCGCCGGGACGGGCAGGCCCTCCCGCTCGCGCAGCTTGCGGATCTTTACCAGGTTGACCAGGCTGCGCACGTCCTTTTTCACCCGTTCCAGGCCGTAGAGCCCGTCCAGCTCGGCCATCAGCTCCTCCAGGGTGGGCTGCGGTTTGGCCGTCTCCCCCTCGCCGCCGGCGTCCGCGGCCTGCTCCTGTGCGCCGTCCGGACGGGCGGCGGCGGGGACCGGCTCGGCGGGCCGGTCCTGGGACGGGGCGCGCCCCGGCGCGTCCGAACCGCCGGCCACCGCCCGCAGCTGGGCGACGCAGGCGGCGGCGTAGTCCGTCATGGCCCGGCGCACCTGGTCCGCCGCCGAGGCGAACAGCAGCAGCACCACCGAGCACAGCTCGCAGAACTGCTCCGCCCGGCGGCGGCGCGTGCCGCGGTCGGCGGCGACGATCTGGCTGTAAAAGCCGGGCGGGGCAAAGGGAGGCGCGCCGGCCACGGCGGCGCACAGCTCCAAGTAGAGGATGCGCGCCGGGCGGTTCTCACCGGAACAGATGGCGTTATAGGTATCCACCTGGTTCTCCGTCACTTCGCCCCCTCTGGCCCAGACGCCGAGGGCGCAGCGGCGGAAAAAAGCGTCCGCCTCCTGCTGAAAGCTCAGGCGAAGATGGCCGTCGGAGAGCTGGCGGCTGTAGGCGGCGATGGCGGCGCGGTATTTTTGCCCGATGACCGCCGCAGCGATGGTACCTTGTCCCATAGTGACCCTCATTTCCCTGTGATATGCTCTGCGGTCATGGCGGAAACGCCAAACCGGCCCGGTAGGATCCCGCCCCATTATAGTCAAAAAAACGGAACTGGTCAAGGCGGGAAGGGCGGAAAAAGTGCGCGGAAGAGGGCACGGCGGGCAGAATTTAGACGTCAGGTGTTGACGGGGGACGGAAAGGGGGGTATGATATAATATAATATAATCCTGATGCCCAGCATGAGACGGAGGAATGCCAGGCCGAGACGGCCGCCCGGGTGCCGGAGAGGTACGCCGCCGTCGCGTTTTTGATCATTTTATTTTGTCAGAGCAGAAAGGACGTTAAAAACCATGGCAAAGGAAACCAAAGGCACGAGACGTCTGGACGGGGGCCATGAGCCTACCACCCGATACAGTGACGGCTACGACGATACGCTCTCCGCCTACGGCGGCAGCCGCACCCATGTGGACGACGCCGTAGTGGATGAGATCCTCCGCTCGATCTCCGAGCAGAGCGACACCCCTGTGCCGCCGCGCGTCCGGACGGCGGCGCCGCCCCAGCAGCCGCAGCGCCGGGAGGACGACACCATCCTGCGCACCCGCGCCACCGGCGGCAACAGCTACAGCCGTGCCGCGGCGCGCGCCAGCCAGCAACAGGAGCAGGCGGCGGCCTACGATACCGGCAGTATTCCCAATCCCTCCTATTATTCCATGCGCGACCCCAGCCAGTCCCAGTCCTTCCGCCCGGCGCGCCCCACGCACCGCGACACCGACCGCATCCCCACCATCGTGGAGGAGAAGCCTATCCGCCGCAAGAGCGTGGTGGGCAAGGTGCTGACCGTGATCGTGACGCTCCTGGTCATCGCCGCGCTGGTGCTCGGCGTGCGGATGCTCTATGTGCTCGGCCCTTCCGTGGGGCTGGACCTGCCCGATCTCACCCAGCTGCCCGGCATTTCCGTGCTCTTTGACATGGTGCCGGAGGAGGACAGTGAGCTGTCGGAGGACACGGAGCAGGCGGCGGAGGACACGACTCCCACCGTCCAGCCCTCCTCTGTCACGCTGGACGCAGAAACAGTGACGCTGGAGGAGGGCGGCTCGGTCGTTCTCACCGCCACGCTGGATATTGACATCAGCCAGTGGGACGGGCAGATCTACTGGGCCACCGGCGCGGAGGATGTCGCCACCGTCCAGTCCCTCGGCCCGAACACGGCCCAGGTGACCTGGACGGGCGAGGGGCGCTGCGTCGTCATGGCTTATATCGACAGTTCCGATAGCGCCACCGACTCGGAGCTCACCGCCAGCTGCACGATCACCTGTGCCGCCGCGTCGGAGGAGGAGACCACCGGCGACGGGACCGAGACGGAGGAGACAACGGCAGAGCACGTCGACATCGAGCTCAACCGCGAGGACTTCACCCTCAACGTCGGGGAGAGCCACACCCTGATGGACGAAAACGCCGATCAGGTGACCTGGACCTCGTCGGATGAGAGCGTCGCCACCGTGAACGGGAGCGGCGTGGTCACCGCCGTCGGCTCCGGCAACTGCACCATCACTGCCACCGGCCCGGACGGCGAGAGCGCCTCTGCTATCTGCCGCGTGCGGTAAACGCAAAGTCGGAAGCAGGCCCGGCGATTTTGGACCAGCCCCCGCTTGTTAGACAGTATTGGGATACTGGATAACAGGCGGGGGCTGTTGCCTTTGACGGGCCGGGCTTTTGGTTGACAAGACCGCTTTTTCGGGGGTATGCTTATTCTACTTATTCTATACAAGTCCAAAAGGGAATTGGAATCGTTTTCACGGCGATCCCGGCCGAAAGGAGGGGCCTATGCCAGGTCTGTCACGAGAGATCCGCCTTTTTGCGTCTCAGCAGCCCATGCCCGCCACCGAGGAGATCGCGGGCTTTCCCGTCCGCCCCGGCCTCTATCTGGTCAGCGGCGCGGTGGAAGTGCCCGGCGGTGTGAGCTTTACCATCCACTCGGTCCACGCCACGTATTGCGAGCTGTGCCTGTTCCGGCGCATGGAGCGCGAGCCGTTCGCCGTGCTCCCCTTTCCGGAGCGCTTTCGCATCGGCAACACGTTTTCCATGATTGTCTTTGGCTTGGATATCTATGAGTTTGAGTATGCCTACCGGATGGACGGGCCGCACAACCCCGCTGCCGGGCTGCTGTATGACCGCAGCCGCTTCCTGCTCGACCCCTACGCCGCCGCAGTGACCGGCCAGAGCGGCTGGGGCGGCGACCGCCCGGACGGACAGGCCTATCACGCCCGGGTCGTGCGCGACAGCTTTACCTGGGGCGATTTCCCCAGCCCGCGGCGGCCGTTCCGGGACATGGTGATCTACGAGATGCATGTGCGCGGCTTTACGCGACATCCCACCTCCGGCGTGGAGCATCCGGGCACCTTTGCCGGGTTGATGGAGAAGCTGCCGTATCTGCTCGAGTTGGGCGTCAATACGGTGGAGCTGATGCCCATCTTCGAGTTTGACGAGACGGCGGAACGCCGCACGGTGGACGGGAAGCGGATGCTCAATTACTGGGGCTACAACACGGTGGCTTTCTTTGCCCCGAACACCAGCTACACCGCCGCGCTGGAGTATAACCATGAGGGGACCGAGCTCAAGGAGACCATCCGCACCCTCGCCGCCCATGGGATTGAGGTCATCCTGGACGTGGTCTTCAACCACACCGCCGAGGGGGGCGCGGAGGGGCCGTGCTTCTCCTTTAAGGGGATTGACAACAACATCTATTACATGCTCACCCCCGACGGGCGGTATTACGACTTCTCCGGCGTGGGCAACACGCTCAACTGCAACCATCCGATGGTGCGCCAGTTCATTCTCGACTGCCTGCGCCACTGGGTGGTGGAGTACCGCGTGGCGGGGTTCCGCTTTGACCTGGCGAGCATCTTGGGCCGCGACGAGGACGGCGGTCCGCTGGCCGAGCCGCCGCTGCTGGAGACGCTGGCCTTTGACCCCATCCTCGCCGACACCAAGCTGATCGCCGAGGCGTGGGACGCCGGCGGGCTCTATCAGGTGGGCTCCTTCCCCTCCTGGAACCGCTGGTCGGAGTGGAACGGGAAGTACCGCGACGACCTGCGCTGCTACCTCAAGGGGGATGGCGGCATGGCGGCCGCGGCGGTGCAGCGCATCTGCGGCTCGCTCGACCTCTATCCGCCGGAGGAGCGCCGCGACGCCTCGGTGAACTTTATCACCTGCCACGACGGCTTCCCCCTCTACGACCTCTACGCCTATAACGAGAAGCACAACCTCGCCAACGGCTGGGACAATCAGGACGGGGCGGACGTCAACCACAGCTGGAACTGCGGCGCGGAGGGGGAGACGGACGATCCGGAGATCCTCGCCCTGCGCGACCGGCTGCGGAAAAACGCCTTTACCGTCCTGCTGTGCAGCCGGGGCGCGGCGATGTTCCTGGCGGGGGACGAGTTCGGCAACACCCAGTTTGGCAACAACAACGCCTACTGCCAGGACAATGAGGTCTCCTGGCTGGACTGGTCGCGCCTGCGGGAGCACGAGGGGCTGTTCCGCTTTGTCTCCCGGATGATCGCCTTCCGCGCCGCGCATCCCATCCTGCGCGGACCGACCGCGCCCGCCCGCTGCGGCTGGCCGGACGTGTCGCTGCACCACGGCGTGGCCTGGAACGACAAGACGGACTACGACACCCGCCAGATCGGCGTCCTCTTTGCCGGGCGGAACGCGGAGGACACGGACGACGACCTCGTCCTGCTGGCGGTGAACGCCCACTGGGAGGCGCACAGCCAGACGCTACCCGTCCTCCCGCGCGGGATGGCCTGGCGCCTGGTGCTGCACACCGCCTGCCCGAACCCCTTTGTCCCGGACAGCCCGTTTGACGGGCAGCAGCTGCTCATCGGGGCGCGCTCTGCCGCGGTTTTTCTGGCAGAGCGGGAATCTCCGGACACGCCGCGCTGAGCCGCGGCGCGAGCGGGAGGACCTGAACCTCCTCCAGCGGCAGGCGGCCCGCGTCCAGCAGGGCGGCCAGCAGCGGCAGGGCGGGACAGCCCGGCGGCAGCGCCAGGCCGGGCAGACCGAGGGTGAAGCCGTCCACTGCCGGGTCCTCTCCGCCGAGGCAGAGGCAGGCGCCTTCCGTCCTCCCGCCCAGGCAAAAGGAGAGGGTGAGCGCCGCCTCCTCCGCCGGCAGGAGGGGCACGCCGAGCTGGCGCTGGAGCTGCCAGCCGAGCGTCTCCCCGCCCTCCAGCTGGAGACAGAGTGCGCGCACCTGCCGCGCCAGCCGGAGGCAGGCCTGCCGGTAAGGCCGCGTGGGCCGGTCGCCCCGCAGGGCGAGGACAGCCCGCGCGGGGTCGATGTCCCGCTGCCGGAGCGCGGCGAGTGCCAGCGGGGCCGCCATCGCCTGCCAGAGGTGGCCGGTATGGACCACGGGCAGCGCCGGGTCGAGCGCGCAGGGGGCGAGCAGCCGCCGGCAGCCCGCGCGCCCGAGCAGGCGCAGGGCCCGCGCGGTTCGACGCCGGTCTCCCCGCCGCTCGGCCGTGCCGGGCAGACGGGCGGAGAGCACCGTGAGCCCGCGCACACTGTAAGATTCCAGCCGCACCCGGCCGCGCGCGCCGGTGTGGTGCAGATAGCCGACCATATCCCATCCCTCCTGCCGGACTGCTCTTGAGTAACAGATGCGCCGGGCGGGCGGGACAGAACCGACCGGGAGGAAGAAATGCGATGCTGCAACTGAGCAACCTCCGCCTGCCGCTGGGCGCGGACCGCGAGGCGCTGGAGAAAAAGACGGCCCGCCTGCTGCGCGTGCCGCGCAGCGCCCTGGGAGAGCTGCGGATTGTCCGCCAGTCGGTGGACGCCCGCGGCCGGGGGGAGCCGTGCCAGGTCTACACCCTGCACGTCTCCGTCGCGGACGAGAGCGCCGTCCTCCGCCGCGCCCCGGCAAACGTCCGGCCGCTGGAGCGGGCGGCGTACCGCTTCCCGGAGGTGGGACGCTGGTCCGGGCCACCGCCACTGGTGGTGGGGATGGGCCCGGCGGGGCTGTTTGCCGCCCTCTTCCTCGCCCGGGCGGGCATCCCCTGCACGGTGATCGAGCGGGGCCGCCCGGTGGAGGAGCGCACGGCGGACGTCGAGCGCTTTTGGGCGGACGGGACGCTGGACCCCGCCTCCAACGTCCAGTTCGGCGAGGGGGGCGCGGGCACCTTTTCCGACGGCAAGCTGACCACCGGCACGCACGACGGGCGGATTCCCGCCGTGCTGGAGACGCTGGTCGCCTTCGGCGCGCCGGCGGACGTGGCCTGGTCCTTCCGCCCGCACGTCGGGACGGACATCCTGCGCCGGGTGGTGCGCAGCCTGCGCGGGGAGCTGGTCCGCCTCGGGTGCGAGGTGCGCTTTTCCACCTGTCTGACCGGGCTGGAGACGGCGGGCGGCCGTCTGACGGCGGCAGAGCTGACCGGCCCGGACGGCCGCGCGCGGCGGGAGACCTCTGCCCTCGTCCTCGCCCCCGGCCACTCCGCGCGCGACACCTTCCGGATGCTCCGGCGCGCGGGGCTCGCGATGGAGCCCAAGCCCTTCGCCCTCGGCGTGCGCATCGAGCACCACCAGGAGGCGATCAGCCGCGCGCAGTACGGCGCGGCGTGGGACCGGCTCCCGCCGAGCGACTATCACCTCGCCTGCCACCTGCCGGACGGGCGCAGCGCCTTCTCCTTCTGTGTCTGCCCGGGAGGACTGGTGGTGGCCTCTGCCTCCGAGCCGGGGCGGCTGGTGACCAACGGGATGAGCTACCGCGCCCGCGACGGGGAGAACATCAACGGCGGCTTTCTCGTCGGCCTCACCCCGGAGGACTATCCAGGGACGGACCCCCTCGCGGGCGTGCGCTTCCAGGAACAGTGGGAGGAGGCGGCCTACCGCCTCGGCGGCGGGGGCTTTCGCGCCCCGGCGCAGCTGGTGGGCGATTTTCTGGCCGGACGGGCCTCGGCGGCGGGCGGGGCGGTCCGCCCGACCTACCGCCCCGGCGTGACGTGGACGGCGCTGGACGGCTGCCTCCCGCCGGCGGTGGCGCAGACACTGCGCGCGGCGCTCCCGGTGCTCGACCGGCGGGTGCACGGCTTTGCCGCGCCGGAGGCGGTGCTCACCGGGATTGAGAGCCGCTCCTCCTCGCCGGTGCGCGTGCTGCGCGACGAGGGATGCCAGTCCGCCGTGCGCGGCGTCTTTCCCTGCGGGGAGGGCTGCGGCTACGCTGGCGGCATCGTCAGCGCCGCGGTGGACGGCATCCGCGTGGCCGAGGCGGTGGCGCGCGGGGCGGAAGAATCACCTTTCTGAGGCGGCCGGGCCTGTACCCCGCCGCCTTTTCCGCTTTTTGGCGGCCAGGCCGTTGCAATCCGCCCGGAAGGCTGATATAATAAACTGTCCTTATATACATGTTTGAAATGACAGCAGAGGTGCCGGATTTGTACTTAAAAGCGCTGGAAATACAGGGGTTCAAGTCCTTCCCGGACAAGACGGTGCTCACCTTTGACGAGGCGATCACCGCCATCGTCGGCCCGAACGGGAGCGGCAAGTCCAATCTCTCCGACGCGATCCGCTGGGTGATGGGGGAGCAGTCCACCCGCGCCCTGCGCGGCGGGAAGATGGAGGACGTCATCTTCGGCGGCACGGAGAAGCGCCGCCAGACCGGCTATGCCGAGGTCTCGCTGATTCTGGACAACACCTCCCACATGCTTCCGATGGAGGAGAGCGAGGTTATGGTCACCCGGCGGTATTACCGCTCGGGGGAGAGTGAATACTATATCAACCGCCAGTCCTGCCGCCTGCGGGACATCAACGAGCTGTTTATGGACACCGGCCTGGGCCGGGAGGGCTATTCCATCATCGGCCAGGGCAAGATCGACGAAATCCTCTCCACCCGCGGCACGGACCGCCGCGCCGTCTTTGAGGAGGCGGCGGGCATCTCGCGCTTCCGGCACCGCAAGGAGGAGGCCGAGCGCAAGCTGGAGCGGACGACGGAAAACCTCCTGCGCGTGGGCGACAAGATCTCCGAGCTGGAGCTGCAGGTCGAGCCGCTGCGCGACCAGGCGGCGAAGGCGAAGGAGTTTCTGCGCCACCGTGAGGAGCTGCGCGGGTGGGAGATCTCCGTCTGGATGGCCCAATTGGACCAGCTGCGCGCGAACCACCGCAAGCTCTACAGCGACTATGAGGCCGCCGTCGCCCAGCGCGATGCCGCGGCCGCCCAGCAGGAGCAGTTCTACCGCCGCGCGGAGGAGCTGGCCGAGCAGATGCGCGGGCGCGACGTGGAGATGGACGCGCTGCGCTTTCAGATGAGCAGCCTCACCGCCCAGACCAACGAGCGGGAGTCCGCCATCGCCCTGCTGAAAAATCAGATTCAGAACAACCTGGAAAACGCCGACCGCATCACCCGCGAGCTGGACCGGCAGGCCGGGCGCGCCGGCGACCTCGCCGGGCAGATCGCCGCGCGGGAGCGGCGCCTGAAGGAAATCGGCGCGCAGCAGGACGGCCTGCGCGGACAGATGGAGGCCCGCCGCGCCGAGGAGGCCGAGCTGGCCGGCCGGGCCGGGGCGCTCCGGGAGGAGCTCGAGGCGCTGCGCGCGCGGCAGAGCGAGCAGGATGCCTCCGCCGCCGGCGCGCGGGAGCAGCTCTCCGCCCTCGCCGCCGCGGCCCAGGAGCTGCTCGACCGGGATACCGCCCTCAAGAGCCAGATCCAGGAGAACGCCCGCCGCCTGGAGGAGACCGGCCGGGACGCGGCGGAGAAGGAGGCCGAGCTGGACCGCGCGCGCGCGCGCGCCCGGGAGCTGGCAAACGAGGTGGGCGGCCACCGCCTGCGCCGCGAGACGCGCGAGCGCCGGATGAGCGCCGCGTCGGACCAGGTCAGCCGCCTGACGATGGAGGAGAACAACCTCCAGAGCCGCATCCGCATGCTCTCCGAGATGGAGAAGCTGTACGAGGGCTACTCCAAGGCGGTCAAGACGGTCATGCAGGCCGCCGGGCGGCGGCAGCTGGCCGGCGTTCACGGCCCGGTCGCCGGGCTGCTGCAGGTGGAGGAGCGCTATACCGTCGCCATCGAGACCGCCCTGGGCGGCGCGATGCAGAACATTGTGGTGGACCGCGCCGAGGACGGCCGGGCCGCCATCGAATACCTGAAACGGCGCGACGCGGGCCGGGCGACCTTTCTCCCGCTGGAGGACATCCGCCCGTCCGCCCTGCGGGAGCAGGGGCTGGAGCGGGAGGCCGGCTTTGTCGGCATCGCCAGCGGCCTGATCTCCTGCGAGGCGCGCTATGCATCCATCTTTTCCAACCTGCTCGGGCGGGTGGTTGTCTGTGAGGACCTGGGCGCGGCGATCGCCATGGCCCGGCGGCACGGGCATCGCTTCCGCATCGTCACCCTGGACGGCCAGGTGCTCAACCCCGGCGGCTCGATGACCGGCGGCTCGGCCAGCCGGAGCGCGGGCATTCTCTCGCGCGCCGGGGAGCTGGGGCGCCTGCGCGAGCAGGCCAATGGCGTACACAGTGACCTGGAAGCCGCCCGCCAGGCCCAGGCCCAGGCCCGCCGCGAGCTGGACGCCGCCGATTACGCGCTGACCACAGCCGAGGGCCAAAAGCGGGAGCAGGACGACCTCGTCCTCCGGCTGGAGGGAGAGTGCGGCCAGGGGCGGATTCTCCTGGACGCCCTGCGCGCCCAGGCGGAGCGCTGGCGGGCTGAGCTGGAGACGCTCGACCAGCGCAGCGCCCAGGTGGAGCGGGACACCGCCGCCGCCCGCGAACGGATTGCCGCCTTGGAAGGGCAGGCCGAGGCCACGCGCCAGGAGAGTGAGGGCAAGCAGAGCGGGCAGGAGGATTTCCGCGCCCGGCAGGAGGCGCTGCGCGCCGAGACGGCCGAGCTCTCCGCCCAGCTGGCCGCGCTGGAGGCGGAGGAGAGCGCCACGCGGCAGTCGCTGGCTGAGCTGCGCGCGATGGCGGAGCACATCTCGGGAGACCGGGAGGCACGCCTGGCGCAGATTCAGGAGTACGAGGGGAAAAACGAGAGCCTGCGCGGCCAGATTCAGGACGCCCAGCAGGCCCTGGCCGCCCTGCGCGAGCGGCTGGAGCAGCAGCGCGCGTCGGTGGAGACCCTCAACCGGGAGAAGCTGGAGCTGGAGGGCTTGCGCAACCAGGCGGACAAGTCCGCCCGCGAGCAGAACGAGGAGCTGCTGCGCATGGAGCGCGAGTGCTCCCTGCTCGAGCAGAAGCGGACGCAGGCCAATATGGAGGAAAAACAGCTGCTCGACAAGCTCTGGGACAACTACGAGCTCAGCTACGACGGGGCGCAATCCCAACGCAAGGAGCTGGAGTCGCTGCCCAAGGCGGTCCGGCGGATCGGCGAGCTGAAGCGGGCGATCTCCGCTCTCGGCCCGGTGAACGTCGGGGCGATCGAGGAGTTCGAGCGGGTGAACGAGCGCTACGAGTACCTCACCGGCCAGCGCGACGACGTCCTGAATGCCAAGGGGGAGCTGGAGGAGATCATCTCCGGCATCACGGCGGAGATGGAGAAGATTTTTGCCGTCCAGCTCGGCAAGATCGGCGAGGCGTTCTCTACCACCTTCCGCGAGCTTTTCGGCGGCGGCAAGGCCACGCTGGAGCTCTCCGACCCGAAGGACCTGCTCGGCTGCGACATCGAGATCCGCGTCCAGCCGCCCGGCAAGGCGCTCAAGGTGCTCACCCTGCTCTCCGGCGGGGAGAAGGCGTTTGTGGCCATCGCGCTCTACTTCGCCTTTTTAAAGGTGCGGCCCACCCCGTTCGTCGTGATGGACGAGATCGAGGCGGCGCTGGACGAGAGCAACGTGGTGCGCTTTGCCCGATACATGCGCTCCATGACGGACAAGACCCAGTTCATCGCCATCACCCACCGGCGCGGCACGATGGAGGAGGCAGACGTGCTCTACGGCGTCACCATGCAGGAAAAGGGCGTCAGCCGCATCCTCACCATCAACCTCAACGACGTGGAGCGGGAGCTGGGCATCACCGAATAACACCTGCCGGACCCGGCGGGACCTTTCACATACGCAACGGCAGCTCCGCCCGGGGCGGAGGCAGGAGGAGACAATATGGGATTTTTTGACAAGCTTAAGCGCATCAACATCTTTAACAGCTATACCAAGCTGGACGACACGTTCTATGACGAGCTGGAGGAGTCGCTTATCCTTTCCGACATGGGGATGGACGCCTCCCTGCGCGCCGTGGCCCGCCTGCGCGAGCGGTGCGAGGCCGAGCGCATCGGGGACACGGAGCGAGCCAAGGGCGTCATGCGGGAAATTCTGGCCGACATGCTCAACGTCGGCGACCGGCGGCTGATCCTCTACAGCCAGCCGTCCATCGTGCTCTTCATCGGCGTCAACGGCGTGGGCAAGACCACCACCATCGGCAAGATCGGCCATATCCTCCAGCAGGAGGGGAAGAAGGTCCTCTTCGCCGCGGCGGACACCTTCCGCGCCGCCGCCGCTGAACAGCTCACCATCTGGGCGGACCGCTGCGGGGCGGAGATCGTCAAGCAGGGGGAGGGGGCGGACCCCGCCGCCGTCGTCTTTGACGCGATCAACGCCGCCAACGCCCGGCTGACCGACGTGGTGCTGGTGGACACCGCCGGACGGCTGCACAACAAGACCAACCTGATGAATGAGCTGAGCAAGATCGACCGCGTGATCAAGCGCGAGTGCCCCATCTGCTCGAAGGAGACGCTGCTCGTGCTGGATGCGACCACCGGCCAGAACGGCCTGACCCAGGCCAAGCAGTTCAAGGAGAGCTGCGGCATCACCGGCATCGTCCTCACCAAGCTGGACGGCACCGCCAAGGGCGGCATCGCCATCGCCATCGCCCAGGAGCTCGGCCTGCCGGTCAAGTTCGCCGGCGTGGGCGAGGGGATGGACGACCTGCGCTATTTCGACCCGGAGGAGTTCGTCCGGGCCCTGATCTGACCGGGGGAGGGAAGGCATATGAAACGGATGGACGGACGGGCCAAGGACGCCCTGCGGCCCGTGGAGATCATCCCGAACGTGAACCGCTTTGCCGAGGGGAGCTGCCTCATCAAGTGCGGCAACACCCAGGTCTATATCACCGCCTCGGTGGAGGACCGCACCCCGCCCCACGTCCCGATGGGCGAGGGCTGGGTGACGGCGGAGTACAGCATGCTCCCGCGCGCCAACCGGGAGCGCAGCCGGCGCGACGTCTCCAAGCTCAAGCTCTCCGGCCGCAGCGCGGAGATCCAGCGGCTGATCGGCCGCGCGCTGCGCGCGGTGGTGGACCGCAAGAAGCTGGGAGAGCATCAGATCGTCATCGACTGCGACGTGCTCCAGGGGGACGGCGGCACCCGCACCGCATCTATTACCGGCGGCTATGTCGCCCTCGCGCTGGCCTGCCGCTACCTGCTGCGCACGAGGCAGATTCGGGAGAACCCGCTCACCGGCAGCGTCGCGGCCGTCTCGGCCGGCATTGTGGAAAACGCCTTGCTGCTCGACCTGTGCTATGAGGAGGACTCGAGCGCGATGGTGGACCTCAACTGCGTCATGACGGGCACGGGCGAGCTGATCGAGGTGCAGGGCACCGGCGAGGGGCGCCCCTTCCGCGTGGAAGAGGAGCAAAAACTCGTCCGCCTGTGCGCGCGCGGCATTGAGGAACTGACCGCCCTGCAGCAGAAGGTGCTGGCGGAGGCGGAGCGATGAAATTTGTACTGGCCAGCCAGAATCCGGGCAAACTGAGGGAGATGCGCGGCATCCTCTCCGGCCTGGGGGTGGAGGTCGTGCTGCAAAGCGAGCTCGGCCTCCACGTGGACGTGGAGGAGACGGGGACCACCTTTGCGGAAAACGCCCTGCTCAAGGCGCGTGCCGTCGCGCAGGCCAGCGGCCTTGCCGCCATCGCGGACGACTCCGGCCTCTGCGTGGACGCGCTCCAGGGCGCGCCGGGGGTGTATACCGCCCGCTACGGCGGCCCCGGGCTGGACGACGCGGGCCGCTGCCGGCTCCTGCTGCGCAATATGCACGGGCTGAGCCCGCGGACCTGCCACTTTGAGAGCGCCATCGCCTGCGTCTTCCCGGACGGGACGGTGCTCACCGCCGCGGGCCGCTGCGACGGCACGGTGGCCTACGCCCCGATGGGGACGGACGGGTTTGGCTACGACCCCGTCTTTTTCGTCCCGCGGCTGAAAAAGACCTTCGCCCAGCTCACGGCGGAGGAGAAGAACGAGATCTCCCACCGGGGACGGGCCCTGCGGGCTTTTCAGGAGACATTGACGGCCTATCTGGCCCGGAGAGAGAAGGAGACGGAATAGATGGAACTGACAAGCAAACAGCGCGCCCAGCTGCGCACCCTGGCCAACGGGCTGGAGGTCATCCTCACCGTCGGCAAGGACGGCATCGGGGACAATCTGGTGGCCCAGTGCCGCGACGCGCTGGAGGCGCGTGAGCTGGTCAAGGGCCAGGTGCTGGAAAACTCGATGTACACCGCCCGCGAGGCCTGCCAGGAGCTGGCGGAGCGGACGGCGGCGGCGCCGGTGCAGGTGATCGGGCGGAAGTTCGTCCTCTACCGGCCCAGCCATAAAAAGGACAAGCGGGATAAGATTGTCCTCGTGAAGGCGGACAGGGGCGCAAAGGGATGAAGATCGGCGTCTACGGCGGGACCTTTGACCCGCCCCACCTGGGCCACATGGCGGCCGCGCGCGCCGCGCAGCTGGCCGGGCTGGACCGGCTGGTGCTGATCCCGGACGGCCAGCCGCCGCACAAGGATCTCTCTGCGGCCTCCGCCGCGCCGGAACAGCGGCTGGAGATGACCAGGATCATGGCCGACCGCCTGCGCCTGGACATCCCGGTGGAGGTGAGCGATCTGGAGGTGCGCCGGGCGGGCAAGAGCTACACGAGCGACACCCTCACAGCGCTCCACCGGCAGCACCCGAAAGACGAGCTGTGGCTGCTCATGGGGACGGATATGTTCCTCACCCTGCATGACTGGCACGACCCGGAGACCATCACCCGCCTGGCCGGCATCTGCGCCTTCGGCCGCGCGGAGGGGGACGGGGAGGCCGTCTTCGCCCCGCAGCGGGACTACCTCGCCCGGCGCTTCGGCGCGCGGGTGGTGACGGTGACGCTGCCCGGATTGGTGGAGATCTCCTCCACCGCGCTGCGCGCCTCGCTCGCGCGCGGCGGCGGACGGGAGTATCTGGACGAGAGCATTTGGGGCTATATCCTGCGCGAGGGGCTCTACGGCACCAGGGCGGATCTAAAGCACCTCTCCCTCGAGGAGCTGCGGGCGGTGAGCGCGTCCATGGTGAAGTCCAAGCGCATCCCCCACATCCGCGGCACGGAGGAGACGGCGGCGCATCTGGCCTGCCGGTGGGGCGCCGACGAGACTGCCGCGCGCCAGGCGGCCATATTGCACGACTGCACCAAGTACTATACGCTCCCCCAGCAGTTGACAACCTGCGCGAAGTATGGCATTCTTTTAGACGATATCGAGCGGAAAACCCTCCCGCTCCTGCACGCCAAGAGCGGCGCGGCGCTGGCCAGGTACGTCTTCGGCATGCCGGAGGCGGTGAGCGAGGCGATCTGCTGGCACACCACCGGCAAGGCGGACATGACGCTGTTAGAGAAGATCCTCTACATCGCCGACTACGCCGAGCCGAACCGGAAGTACAACTGGGCGGCGGAGCTGCGCGAGCTGATCGAGACAGACCTCGACGCGGCGGTGCTGCGCGGGCTGGAGATCACGATCGAGCACACCGGCCAGGAGGGCGGACCGATCCATTACCGGACGCTGGAGGCCCGGGACTGGCTGCTGGCGCACAGAGGGGAGAGGAGATAACCATGGCAGAGGCGAAGACACTGGCGGAGGCGATCATCCGCGCGCTCGACAGCAAGCGGGCGCAGAAGATCGAGCTGCTGCAGGTGGGGGACATCACCATTTTGGCGGACTACTTTATCCTCTGTACCGCCACCTCTACCACGCAGATTCGCACGCTCTCCGACATCTGCGAGGAGGCGGCGGAGAAGCTGGGAGAGAAGATCCATCACAAGGAGGGCGAGCGGGAATCCGGCTGGGTGCTGCTCGACTTTTCCACTGTTGTGGTGCACATCTTCCTGCCCGAGCAGCGGGAGTTCTACGGGCTGGAGCACCTGTGGAGCGACGGGGAGGTTGTGGACATCTCCGGGCTGCTGGAGGCCGACCGCGCCGCGCGCCGTGCGGCCCTGCGCGAGGGACACGCGCTGGACTGACGGCGCGCCCGATCGGTTGGAATGGAAACTGGGAAAGAAAGTGTGATAACAGTGAAGTACGATTTTGCAGCGATTGAAAAGAAGTGGCAGGACCGCTGGAACGAGTCAAAGGCCTTCCGTGCCGTCACCGGAGACACCACACGGCCGAAGTTTTACGGCCTGGTGGAGTTCCCCTATCCCTCTGCGGCCGGACTGCACGTCGGACATCCCCGGCCCTACACCGCGATGGACGCGGTGGCCCGGAAAAAGCGGATGGACGGCTATAACGTCCTCTTCCCGATCGGATTTGACGCCTTCGGCCTGCCGACGGAGAACTTTGCCATCAAGAACCACGTCCATCCCGCCGCGGTCACCCGGCGGAACATTGAAAACTTCACCCGGCAGCTGCATATGCTGGGCTACTCCTTTGACTGGGACCGCGTGATCGACACCACCGACCCGAACTACTACAAGTGGACCCAGTGGATCTTCCTCCAGCTCTTCAAGCACGGCCTGGCCTACAAGACCACCATGCCGGTCAACTGGTGCACCAGCTGCAAGTGTGTCCTGGCCAATGAAGAGGTGGTCGAAGGCGTGTGCGAGCGCTGCGGCGCGCCCGTCGTGCGCAAGGAGAAGAGCCAGTGGATGCTCAAGATCACGGAGTACGCCCAGAAGCTGCTCGACGGCCTGGACCACGTGGACTTCATCGAGCGGGTCAAGACCCAGCAGCGCAACTGGATCGGCCGCTCCACCGGCGCGGAGGTGAACTTTGCCACCACCGAGGGCGATGTGCTCACCGTCTACACCACCCGGTGCGACACCCTCTTTGGCGCGACTTATATGGTTATCGCCCCGGAGCACGCCTGCGTGGAGAAGTGGAAAAACGAGCTCACCAATTACGACGAGGTGGAGGCCTACGTGCGCCAGGCGGCTGCCAAGAGCGATTTTGAGCGCACGGAGCTGGCCAAGGAGAAGAC
This sequence comes from uncultured Oscillospiraceae bacterium, assembly GCA_964461385.1. Taxonomy (GTDB): domain Bacteria; phylum Bacillota; class Clostridia; order Oscillospirales; family Oscillospiraceae; genus Onthomonas. The sequence continues at coordinate 6,139 of CAYWUA010000006.1, read as the reverse complement.
CGGCGTGCGCCTCCGGGGCGTGGAGGCGATCAACCCGGTCAATGGTGAGCACATCCCCATCTTTATCTCCGACTACGTCCTGGCGACCTACGGCACCGGCGCGATCATGGCCGTGCCGGGCCACGACACGCGCGACTGGGAATTTGCCCAGGTCTTCGGCCTGCCCATCGTGCAGGTGGTCGCCGGCGCCGAGGGCGAGGTGGACGTGACGAAGGGCGCCTTCACCGACGTGGATGACGGCGTGATGGTCAACTCCGGGTTCCTCACCGGCATGACGGTCAAGGACGCGCAGAAGGCGATGATCGAGCACCTCGAGCGCGAGGGCATTGGCCACGCCAAGGTGAACTACAAGCTGCGCGACTGGGTCTTCTCCCGCCAGCGCTACTGGGGCGAGCCCATCCCCATCGTCTGGTGCGACAAGTGCGGCTATGTGCCCCTCCCGGAGAGCGAGCTGCCGCTGCTGCTGCCCGAGGTGGAGAGCTATGAGACGACGGACGACGGGGAGAGCCCGCTGTCGGCGATGACCGACTGGGTGAACACCACCTGCCCCTGCTGCGGCGGCCCCGCCCGGCGGGAGACGGACACCATGCCCCAGTGGGCCGGCTCGAGCTGGTACTTCCTGCGCTATATGGACCCGGACAACAGCGAGGCCCTCGCCTCCAGGGAGGCGCTGGACTACTGGGGCCAGGTGGACTGGTACAACGGCGGCATGGAGCACACCACGCTCCACCTGCTCTACAGCCGGTTCTGGAACAATTTTCTGCACGACATCGGCGTGGTGCCCTATGCCGAGCCGTATGCCAAGCGCACCAGCCACGGCATGATCCTCGGCAAGAATCCGCACTATGTCGGCAATGTGGAGACCCAGGTGGAGAAGGACGCGCTGATCGCCAAGTATGGCAGCCAGGCCCTGCGCCCCGCCGTCAAGATGTCCAAGAGCCTGGGCAACGTCGTCAACCCGGACGACGTCATCCGCGAGTACGGCGCGGACACGATGCGCCTGTATATCCTCTTCATCGGCGACTTTGAGAAGACCGCCACCTGGTCGGACGAGGCGGTGCGCGGCTGTAAGCGCTTCCTCGACCGCGTCTGGAACCTGCAGGAGAAGGCGGATGCCAGCGAGGACTACAGCCCGGACAACGAGGCGGCGATCCATAAGGCGATCTTGAAGGTCAGCGAGGACATCGAGGCAATGAAGTTCAATACCGCCATCGCCGCCCTGATGGCGCTGACGAACGACTTCTACGCCAAGGGCTGCACGAAGGGCGACCTGAAGGCGCTCATCCTGCTGCTCTCCCCGTTTGCCCCGCATATCTGCGAGCAGCTCTGGGAGAACCTGGGCTGGTCCGCCGAGGGCATGGCCTGCCAGCAGCGCTGGCCGGCCTATGACGAAAGTAAGACGGTAGCTGCGACGGTGGAGGTGGCTGTGCAGGTCGGCGGCAAGCTGCGTGCGAGCATCCGCGTGCCCGCTGGCAGCGGCGACCAAGAGGTGGTGAACGCCGCGCTGGCCGAGAGCAAGGTCCAAAAGCAGGCCGAGGGCAAGGATTTGGTCAAGCAGATCGTCGTGCGCGGCAAAGACGGAAAGGTCAAGCTGGTCAACCTGATCTTCCGCCCGTCCCGGTGATGCGCCGCCCTGCCAGCAAAAAAATGCACAACTGCCCTTGACAAGCGGAGCGGGATGGTGTAGGCTGTTGTTAACAGGCACCGCATTTTGCGGGCTGCTATGCCCTTGCATACAGACTCCCTGGGCATGTATCGGAGGGAGGGAAAATAGAATGGCTGAAATCCGCGTCAGAGAGAACGAGTCGCTCGACAGCGCTCTGAAGCGTTTTAAGCGTAGCTGCGCCAAGTCCGGTGTGCTGGCCGAGGTTCGTCGCCGTGAGCACTATGAGAGCCCGAGCGTCAAGCGCCGCAAAAAATCGGAAGCTGCGCGCAAAAACCGCAAAAAATTCTACTAAGCGACCAAACACCCCGTTCCGGCTGGAGCGGGGTGTTTTTTGCCTCGATCCGGTCACCCCTGCCCGAACCAGGCGGGGGCGCACGCGGCGATCTCCTCCCAGGCGCACATCGCCTGGCGGATACCCAGGCGGTGCGCGAGCTCCAGCTTTTGGCGCAGGCAGGCCCCGTCGTCAAAGAGAACGAAGTGGACCCGCTGCCCCTCGGCGTAGGTGAAGTAGCGCGCGCACAGCTCCCCGGACCAGAACACGCTGGCCCCGGTCCGGCGGCGCAGGTGGTCGAGCGCCTCGGGCGAGAGCGGCGTCCCGCAGCCGGAGGGGGAGGGCAGGTCAAAGTCCTCCGCCATCCGCTCCAGCGCCAGGACGGTCCGTTCCGGCCCGTAGCAGTCGAGCGCCTCGCGCAGCCGCAGCTCCAGGCTGCCGCCGGAGAGCGCGGAGGAGATGAGCACCTTTGCCCCGGGGGCCGCGCCGGCGTACCGCTCCGGCACGTAGAGCGACAGGCCGACGCGCGCGAGGCTCTCCCCCAGCGCGTGGGTGAGCTGCCACAGGCCGCGCTGGAACTGCCCCCAGTTGACAAACACGCCGCGGGCGCCCCGCGCTTGGCACTCGCGCACGGCCTGGCGGCAGAAAAAGGCGAAGTCGCCCGAGACGGGCTCCTCCCCCTCCCGCACGGCGAGCAGGCCGCCGCCCAGCGGCGTGGGCGGCGCGGCGCGCAGCAGACGGGGCCCCGGCCCGAGCTGGTAGGCCAGCAGGGCGGGCGTGAGTGGATAGGGCCGCAGCCGGCCGAGCGACTCGGGCGCGACGGCGCACAGCAGCGCGGGAAAAGGAATCATGACGCAGGCCTCCCACTTGTAGCGGCGGTGAAAAAATGGTACACTGAAAACCAAACGAATGGACCGAATCACAGGATCAGGACACAGAAATCTATGCGCGACGGCAGGAGGAAATGACATGGCAGTCCCCCTTGTTCCCGACTATCTGATCGGCAGCGTCTTCGAGCTTACGCCGGAGACGCTGCGGCCGCTGGGCGTCCGGGTGGTGCTGGCGGACCTGGACAACACCCTCGCCCGCTACCGCGAGATGGACCCCTCCGAGGCGGTCTGCCAATGGCGCGCGGCGCTGGCGGCGGAGGGCATCGCGGTCTTTATCGTCTCCAACGGGCGGCGGCCCGGCCGGTCCCGGCGCTTTGCCGAGGGGCTGGGGACGGAGTTCGTCCACCACGCGGGCAAACCCCGGCCCGGGGCCTTCCGCCGCGCGCTGGCACAGACCGGCTGCCGGCCGGAAGAGGCGCTGATGGTGGGAGATCAAATCTTTACCGACATCTGGGGCGCGCACAACGCCGGGATCCGGGCCGCGCTCGTGCGCCCGATTGCCCTGGACAGCGCCTTTCGCCGTCTGCGCTACTGGGTGGAGACCCCCTTTCGCGCGCGCTGCCCCCACCCGGAGGGGCTGGCATGAGCGGCGCGCGCTTTGGCGTGGCGGGGAATTCCGACACCTTTACCCGCACCGTGAGCCGCGCGAGCGCGGACGCGCCCGCCTGGCTGCGTTCGATCGGCCTGGACTGCTATGAGTACCAGTGCGGGCAGGGCGTCCGCGTCGGAGAGGCGACCGCCCGGATGATCGGGGCCAACGCCGCACGCGCCGGCATCGCCCTCTCGCTGCACGCGCCGTACTTCATCAACCTCTCCAACCCTGCGCCCGAGGCGCTCGCGCGCAACACCGGGCATGTCCTCGCCGCCTGCCGCGCGGCGCAGTGGATGGGCGCGGCGCGGGTGGTGGTCCACGCCGGCGCGCTCATGGGCCGGGGGCGGGCGGAGGCGCTGGAGACCGCGAAGGCCTCCCTGCGGGAGATTTTGCGCGCGGTGCGCGCGGCGGGCTACGGAGAGATCGCCCTCTGCCCGGAGACGATGGGCAAGATCAACCAGCTCGGCGACCTGGAGGAGGTGCTCGCCCTCTGCCGTATGGACGAGGCGCTGATCCCCTGTGTGGACTTCGGCCACCTCTACGCGCGCAGCCTGGGCGCGCTGGACGGGGCGGAGGCATTTTCCACCATGCTCGACCGGATGGAGGATGTGCTGGGCGCGGCGCGTGCCCGGCGCTTTCACAGCCATTTTTCCAAGATTGAGTTCACCCCCCGCGGCGGGGAGAAGCGCCACCTGCGCTTTGCCGACCCCGGCTGGGGACCGGATTTCCGCCCGCTGGCGGCGGAGGTGGCCCGGCGCGGCTGGGAGCCGGTCTTCATCTGTGAGTCCGCCGGGACGCAGAGCGAGGACGCGCTGGAGATGAGACGGATTTACGACAGCTGTAAGGGGGAAGAATAGATGGACCGATTGGAACGGATACGACGCCGGCTTCCGGCCTATGGGCTGGACGCCCTGCTCATCACCGGAGAGACCGCCGAGGCCTACGCGCTGGATTTCCGCGGGGAGGGGGTCGTCCTCCTCTCCGGCGGCGCCTGCCACTACTACACTGACAGCCGCTACCTTGAGAGTGCGGTCAAACAGTGCTCCGATTGCTGCGAGATTCACTGCGTGGGCGGCGGCAGGACCCATGTGGACCTCGCGTCCGCCGAGATCAGGCGGCAGGGCCTGCGGCGCGTCGGCTTTCAGGACGAATGCATGACCCTGCGCGCCTACCGCCGCTGGTGCGAGGCGCTGGGGGAGGATGTTGAGCTGGTTCCCGCCGGGGAGATCGTGCTCTCCCTGCGCGCGTCCAAGGACGCCGGGGAGCTGGCGCGGATGCGCCGGGCCCAGGCGATTACCGACCGGGTCTTCCAGGAGATTCTGAACGACCTGCGCCCCGGCGTGACCGAGCGGGAGATCGCCGCGCGGCTGACCTTTTACCAGATGCGGCTCGGCGCGCAGCGCAACTCCTTTGACCCGGTCGTGGTCTCCGGGCCAAACGGCAGCCTGCCGCACGGCATCCCGGGCGAGCGCGCGCTGCGGGAAGGCGAGTTCGTCACCATGGACTTCGGCTGCGTGGTGGACGGCTACTGCTCGGACATGACGCGCACCGTCGCCATCGGCCGGCCCACCGAGGAGATGGAGCGGGTCTACCATACCGTGCTCGAGGCCCAGCGCGCGGGCATCGCCGCCGCCCGGGCGGGGGTGCGCGGCCGGGAGGTGGATGCCGCCGGGCGCGCTGTGATCGAGGCGGCGGGCTACGGGCCGTACTTCGGCCACAGCTTCGGCCACAGCCTGGGGCTGGAGATCCACGAGAGTCCGAACTTCAGCCCGAGCTGCCGGGATACCATCCCCGCCGGGGCGGTGCTCTCCGCGGAACCCGGCATCTATCTGCCCGGACGGTTCGGCGTGCGGATCGAGGACGTGCTGTATCTGACGCCGGACGGCTGTGAGGACATTACCGCCGCGCCGAAGGAACTCATCGTCCTCTGAGGGGCGCCTGCGCGCCCCTGTGGGCAAAATGGTGCGGACAAATTGCGAAAAACGGCCGCTTTCGTGCAAAAATTTTCTTGACGGGGTTGCGCGGGAATGATATAATTTCCAATTGCGTAGGTCTGCGTATGACGCTGACAGGGAGGAATCGACGTGCCGGACCGGGAGGAGAAGGCCGGATATGTGGCCGGATGCAAGCAGACGGGCAAGGCGATTCGTTCCGGTTCGGCTCGGGCCGTCCTGCTCGCGCGGGACGCCGACCCTGCCGTGACCGGCCCGCTGCTGACGCTGTGCCGGCAGCGCGGCGTCCCGGTGCGCTGGGTGGAGACCATGCAGTCGCTCGGACACACCTGTGCCCTGCCGGTGGGAGCCGCGGCCGCGGCCCTGCTGCGCGGACCTGAGGACGGTTTTAGCGACCGCCATGCGGCGGCGTTAAAATAAATCTATTTATTTCCCAGAAGAAAGGAGGAAATCAGTCAATGCCTACTTTTAACCAGCTGGTTCGGAAGGGCCGCAAGACTTCCCTCTACAAGTCCAACAGCCCCGCTCTGCAGAAGGGTCGGGACACCCTGAAGGACAAGGAGACCGACCTGCCCTCGCCCCAGAAGCGCGGCGTGTGCACCGCGGTGCGTACCGCCACCCCGAAGAAGCCGAACTCCGCGCTGCGGAAGATTGCCCGTGTGCGCCTGTCCAACGGCTACGAGGTGACCGCCTATATCCCCGGTGTAGGCCACAACCTGCAGGAGCACTCTGTGGTCATGATCCGCGGCGGCCGTGTCAAGGACCTGC
>CAYWUA010000005.1:0-59996 GCA_964461385.1 uncultured Oscillospiraceae bacterium | reverse complement strand
GACGCGGTGAAGAAGGGGGGCGTCATGGCCTCGAGTCATGTCGGCGGCCTCTCCGGCGCGTTTATCCCCGTCTCGGAAGACGAGGGGATGATCGCCGCCGCCGTTTCCGGCGCGCTGACGATGGACAAACTGGAGGCGATGACCTGCGTCTGCTCGGTCGGGCTGGACATGATCGCCGTCCCGGGGGACACCAGTGCGGCCACCATCGCCGCCATTATCGCCGACGAGGCGGCCATCGGCATGGTGAACAACAAGACCACCGCCGTGCGCATCATCCCCGCCCCCGGCAAACAGGTGGGAGACCGGGTGGAGATGGGCGGCCTGCTTGGCTCGGCGCCTGTCATGCCGGTGCACAGCGGCTCGGCGGAGGACTTCATCAGCCGCGGCGGGCGTATTCCCGCCCCGCTGCACAGCCTAAAAAACTGACTGCACGCCGGCGTGGGCCGGGCCGCCTCCCTGCGTGGAGGGCGTCCCACCCGGCCGGCGTTGCTGCAAACGACCGGAAACGGAGAGAATGTCTATGACCGTGTCAATCCTGGCGGTGGGGGACGTCGTCTCTGTGGCGGGGCTGGACTGCCTGCGCCGCCGCCTGCGCCCGCTGCAGCGGGAGGAGAAGATCGATTTTACCGTGGTCAACGGGGAGAACGCCGCTGGCTGCGGCCTGCTGCCCTGGCAGGCGGAGGCCATTCTGGACGCCGGGGCGGACGTCATCACACTTGGCAACCACACTTGGGGCAAGCTGAAAATCGCGGATTTTCTGGAGTGCTGCCCGCGCATCCTGCGCCCGGCCAACTATTCTTGGCGGGTGCCGGGGCAGGGATGGGGTGTCTTTGACGGCCCGCGCGGCCTGCGCATCGGCGTAGGCAACCTGGTGGGACGGGTGAATATGGACCCCAATGTGGAAAATCCTTTCACCACCGCCGACCGGCTGCTGAAAGAGGCGAAGGCGGATCTGGTGCTGATAGATTTCCACGCCGAGGCGACGAGCGAGAAGCTGGCGATGGGCTGGTATCTCGACGGACGCGCCGCTGCCGTCTGGGGGACGCACACTCACGTCCCCACCGCAGACGCGCAGGTCCTGCCGCGCGGGACGGGCTATCTCACCGATCTTGGCATGACCGGCCCGGCCTGGTCTGTCCTCGGCATCCGGCCGGAGCAGTCCATCAATAAATTTCTCGGCGGCCTGCCGCAGTGCTATGAGGCGGCGGACGGCCCGTGCAAGTTGGAGGGCGCGGTGTTTACCGTGGACCTGGAGCGGAAGCGGTGCCTTTCCGTCCGCTCAATCGCGCTGCGGGACTGACCGCGCGAAGGGGAGGAACGTCATGTCCGGAGAGAAGCAGACGGCGGCTCCTGGCTGGCAGGCAGAGATCTATCAGGAGCTTCGCCTGTTGGCCGTTGTGCTCGCCGTAGTCATTTTACTTTTCCACTTTTTTGCCCAGCTCATCGTCGTGGTGGGCGACTCAATGTATCCCACGCTGCATAACGGGGACCTGATGATTGCCTGGCGGTTTCAGTATACCCCGGAGGCGGGGGACATCGTGGTGGTCCATAAGGAGACGGCGACGATTCAGGAGACCATTGTCAAGCGGGTGATCGCCACCGGTGGCCAGACGGTGGAGCTGGACTATGAGGAAAACGCCGTCTACGTCGACGGCGTCCGCCTGGAGGAGGACTATATCAACCTGGAAGAGACCGACCCCATGCTTCCGGTAGGGAATGTGACCAGCATCGACGTGCCGGAAGGTTACCTGTTTGTGATGGGGGATAACCGCAACCACTCCACCGACAGCCGCTTCACCTATGATCTGGGCCTGGTGGAGGAGGGATATGTGGTCGGAAAGGCGGTCTGCGTCTTCTTCCCCTTCCAGCATCTCCAGTGGCTGGATGGCTGACGGGAGGGGAGAGAAATGCAGTACCGCAGGGACCGCCGCGGCGCGCCGCTCTCCGTCCTCGGCTATGGCTGTCTTCGCTTCCCGCAGGCGCGGGGCCGCATCGACCTGGCGGAGACGGAGCGGCAGGTGCTCGCCGCCATTGAGGCAGGGGTGAATTACTTTGACACCGCCTATATCTACTCCGGCAGTGAGGAGGCGCTGGGCGAGATCCTCGCGCGCAACCGCTGCCGCGACCGCGTCCACATCACCACCAAGCTGCCGCACTATCTGATCAAAAAGCCGGACGACCTGGAGCGCTGTTTTCAGGAGCAGCTGTGCCGCCTGCGGACAGACCATGTGGACTACTACCTGATGCACATGCTGCCGGATCTCAGTACCTGGCGGCGGCTGGAGTCCCTCGGCGTGCCGGAGTGGCTCGCCGGCAAGCGCGCCTCCGGCCAGATCGGCGGCGTGGGCTTTTCCTACCACGGGAATACCAACTCCTTCCTGGAGCTGCTGGAGGCCTATGACTGGGATCTCTGTCAAATTCAGTATAACTACCTCGACGAGCACACCCAGGCCGGACGGCGCGGCCTCCAGCGTGCGGCGGAGCGGGGCATCCCGGTCGTCATTATGGAGCCGCTGCGCGGCGGACGGCTGGTGCACAGCCTGCCGGAGGCGGCGGTCCGCCGCTTTCAAGACGCCAGGCCGCAGCGCTCCCCGGCGGAGTGGGGCCTGCGCTGGCTGTGGGACCAGAGTGAGGTGACGGTGGTCCTCTCCGGGATGAACTCGCTGGAGATGGTGCGCGAGAACTGCCGCGCCGCGGACGAGGCGCGGCCCGGCCAGCTCACCGCGGAGGACTTCCGGATGTTTGAGGACGTGAAGGCCGCCATCAATGCCCAAATTAAGGTGGGCTGCACCGGCTGCGGCTACTGCATGCCCTGCCCGCATGGGGTGGACATCCCCGGCTCGTTCCGCTGCTATAACGCGCGGTATACCGACGGACTGTATACGGCGATGAAGGAGTACTTCCTCTGCACCACCCTGCGCGGCCGGCAGAGCAACGCCGGGCGCTGCGTCGGCTGCGGCCGGTGTGAGCGCCGCTGCCCGCAGGCGATCCCCATCCGTCAAAAATTGCGCGAGGCGGCCCATGCGCTGGAAAATCCCGCCTATCATATCGTGCGCGCCGCGGCCAGATTGATCGGCCGGTTCTGAAGGAATCAGCAGCCAGAACACATAATTGCAAATTTTTTGTGAACCCCTTGCAATTCTGCCCTAAAAGAGGTATGATATGTTAGCACTCAAAAGAAATGAGTGCTAACATATTTTTGTCAATAAGGATTTTGCAATAGACGGAGGCATGTGATATGGAAAAGCGGCAATTCAAGGCGGAATCCCAGCGGATGCTGGATCTGATGATCAACTCGATCTACACCCATAAGGAAATCTTCCTGCGCGAGCTGATCTCCAACGCCAGCGACGCGGTTGACAAGCTGGCCTACCGCGCCCTCACGGATGACAGCGTCGGCTTGAACCGCTCCGACTTCAAGATTGTCCTGTCGGTGGACAAGGACGCGCGCACCCTCACCATCTCGGACAACGGCATCGGCATGACCGCCGAGGAGATGGAGGAAGACCTCGGCACGATCGCCAAGAGCGGCTCGCTCCAGTTCAAGCAGGAGATGGCCGCCAAGGAGGGCGTCGAGGACGCGGACGTGGACATCATCGGCCAGTTCGGCGTGGGGTTCTACTCTGCGTTCATGGTAGCAGACCGGATTGAGGTGCTCAGCCGCGCCTTTGGCTCGGAGCAGGCCTATCTGTGGGAATCGGACGGCGCGGACGGCTATACCATCACCGAGGCGTCTAAGGACAGCGCGGGCACCGATATCGTCCTGCACATCAAGGAGGATGGCGAGGAGGAGCAGTACAGCCAGTATCTGGACAAGAACCGCATCTCCCGTCTGGTGAAGAAGTACTCCGACTATGTCCACTACCCCATCACCATGCTGATGGATAAGTCCCGCCAGAAGCCAAAGCCGGAGGACGCGGGGGACGATTATACCCCTGAGTGGGAGGACTATCAGGAGTGGGAGACCCTCAACTCCATGGTGCCCCTCTGGCAGAAGAAGAAGGAGGATGTCACCGAGGAGGAGTACAACTCCTTCTACACCGACAAGTTCGGCGATTGGGAAAAGCCGCTGGCCAATCTGCGCGTGAGCGTGGAGGGCAACGTGACCTATGACGCACTGCTCTATATCCCCGGCCGCACGCCGTATGACTTCTACACCCGCGACTACAAGAAGGGCCTTCAGCTCTACTCCTCCGGCGTGCTCATCATGGACAACTGTGCCGACCTGCTGCCGGAGCACTTCCGCTTCGTCAAAGGCGTGGTGGACACCCCGGATGTCAGCCTGAACATCTCCCGTGAGATGCTCCAACACACCCGTCAGCTCAAGGTGATTGCCAAGAACCTGGAGAAGAAGATCAAGGCGGAGCTGCTGCGCATCCAGAAGGAGGACCGCGAGAAGTACCGCAAGTTCTGGAAGAATTTCGGCCTGAACGTCAAGTACGGCGCGGTGGCAGACTATGGCATGAGCAAGGACAAGGTGCTCGAGCTGCTGATGTTCACCTCCTCCCAGGAGATGGAGGGGACTACCCTGCAGGAGTACAAGGACCGTATGCCCGAGAGCCAGGAGTTCATCTACTATGCCGCTGGTGAGGACGCCGCGCAGCTCGGCAAGCTGCCGCAGGCGGAGCGGATTCTGGACAAGGGCTATGAGATCCTCTACCTGACCGACGAGGTAGACGAGTTTGTGATGCAGGCCATTGGCGAGTTCGGCGGCAAAAAGCTCAAGAGCATCAACGACGAGGACGCCCTCCCCGAGACGGAGGAGGAGAAGAAGGCCGCCGAGGAGAAGGCCCAGTCCGGCAAGGAAGTGCTCGGCTTCCTGAAGGAGACGTTGGGCGACAAGATCAAGGAGGCCCGCATCTCCAAGATCCTGAAGAGCCATGCCGTCTGCATGACCTCCGATGGCCCGATGTCCATCGAGATGGAGAAGTATATGAAGCGCCAGGGTGCCGACATGGCAGGGATGCAGGCCGAACGTGTGCTCGAGATCAACCCCGACTCGGAGGCCTACGCCGCGCTCAAGACCGCTGTGGAGCAGGACAAGGAAAAGGCAAAGATCTACGCCGAGGTGCTCTACAACCAGGCGCTGCTGATCGCCGGCCTGCCCATCGAGGACCCGGCGGCCTATACCGACCTGATCTGCGGCCTGCTCAAGTGAGAGAGCGGACCGCCGCACCAAGAAAGACAACCGCCCCGTGGAGCCGAAGAACGGTTCCGCGGGGCGGTTTTGTCACCTAAAAGGCTGCGGAGCAGCCGAAGCTGCTCCGCATTGAGTAGAGGTGTTGGACTTACTCGGCGGCCGCATAGGAGGCGGCATACGCGTCGTAGTCGAAGTTCTGAAGCTCGCTGATCGGATCAGCGGAGTAGGTGGCGACACGCTCGTCGTCGATCACACCAGACCAGTTCATACCGAAGGCAAAGTCATAGGTGTTGCCGGCAGCGTCGGTGTAGCACTCCATATCGCGGGGCACGTCCTCGAGCTGAGCCTCGACAGCCTCCATGGAGGCGGGCTGCTGGAAGACCAGCAGGCCGGTCGGCTCCGTCTGGCCCAGGATGATCTCGGCCACGACCTCAGTGCGCTGGCTGTTGTAGCAGACCAGGATGACGTCGGCCAGCGGCTCGACCTCAGACCAGACCATGCCGCGCTCCATCTGCATGGAGACGATCACCGGGATGTCGCCGGCGACCGAGTTGGCATACTGCAGGGCCTCCAGATCGCCATAGTTGGTGGCTGCGGGGGCGGTGTTGCCCTGATAGGAACGGTTCTCTCTGGTGCCGTCCTCCAGGAGCATGCCGGAGATGGAAGGATCGCGGGCGGTGTCAGCGGTGTACTCGCCATACTGCAGGGAGACGGGATACCAGTAGTCGTCCTCGGAGACGAGCGTGCCGTTCAGATAGGCGTCCAGGTAGTCCCAGGCGCTGAGGTAATTGCTGTCATAGGACACGCTGTAGGGGTTGGTCATGCCGACCAGGATGTAATCGCACGCGGCGATCTCCTCGGCGGTCGCGCGGGTCAGGTCGTCCTCGGTGTAGGTGGCGTTGCCGTTCGCATCCGCCTCCCCGGTGGGATCACCCAGCGTGTCGGTAACGATGTTGAAGTACTCGCCCAGAGCCTCGAGATCCATGCTGGGCTCCCAGGAGGGAGTGCCCTCGCTCAGGCCGCCCATCCAGCTCACGCTGAAGCCGGTGTGGTAGACATAGGGGACATAGACGGTGGGCTTCTCGGTGGACTCGCCCTCGGCCGCCGCGATAGTGCCGTCGTTCTTCAGCATGACGACGCTCTGGCGCTGGGTTTCCAGGCCGAACTCGCTGGGCTCGCCGGTGGAGATGATCTCGTCGGCGTAGGCGGAGTCGCAGTAGGGCTGGTCAAACATGTTCAGGTTCATCATGACCAGGATGTAGTTGTAGGCAGCGTGGCTGATGATCTCGTCCGCGGTCTCCTGCCCGTTGCGCTCGACCAGGACGTCATACGCCTCTGCGACGGTCTCCATGGTGCCGTAGCCGCCGAGCAGCTCGACGCCCTGCTCCCAGCCGTAGGCGATGCGCTCGGGCTCGGACAGTTCCTCAGCGCCCCAGATGCCGGCAAAGGTGAACACACCCCAGTCGGTGATCTTCAGGCTGTCATAGCCAAACTCGTCCAGCATGCCATACATGTAAGCGCTATAGGCGCCAGCCAGCTCCTCGCCGCCGTAGGGGTTGCCTTCGCCGTCCACATTGACGGAGTACTGGGTCATGATGCCGGAGGAACCGGTCAGGCCGGGCAGGGAGAACACGCCGTCAAAATAGGTGATCAGGTGCGCTTCCAGGTTGTCGCCCGGGAACACGGCGTAGCGGGCAGAGGTGTGGTGGTCGTTACGGCCAGCCTCGGTCGCGCCGGCGCCGGCATAGTGCTTGGTGAAGCAATAGACGGACTCATCACCCCAGCCGAGGTCGGTGCCGTCCTCGGCATAGGTGGACTGCATCGCGTTGACATACGCAGTGGCAATGTCCAGCGTCAGCTGCGGGTCCTCACCGTAAGTGCCGCCGGCACGCTCCATGGTCGCGCCCGCGATGTCCACCTGGGGACCGAGCAGGGCGGTGACGCCGGCCGCGCGGTACTGCTTGGCGGTCTCGATGCCGATCTCAGCGGCCAGCTCGGGATCCATGGTCGCGGCCAGGGAGACCGTCTCGATCATGCCGGAGATGTTGGCCGGGTCGATGGAAATCATGGCGGGGATGCCATAATAGCAACTCTCAGCCACGGCCTGGATAGCGTTGGCCCACTGGGCGTGGACGCCGCCGCCGCGGCCGATATTACGGGTGACGCCGCCGCGGCCGCCAGCCAGCAGATAGGTAGCGGAGCCGTCATCAGCGGTGAGGGGATCCGTGGTGAAGTCGCCCCAGCCGCCGTGGGCCAGGATCGCGGCCATCTCGGAGCCCTGCATCAGGCTGACCAGATTCTCAGCACGCTCTTCGCTGGTGAGTCTCCAGTCCTCATAGGGATCCAGCTCTCCGTTCTGGTTCAGGTCCTTAAAGGCGTAGCCGTCCGCTTCGATGATATGGACGCCGGAGTTGGGGGAAAGCCCCAGGGTCTTGCCGTCCTGGTTCTCAATCATAATCCAGCCGTCGGCGGTCTCAGTGACGGTGTAGAGCGCGTCGTCGCTGGCTTCCGGGATGTAGGTCTCCGCAGTCAGGGCAAGCGGAGCACTCTCCTCCTCGTCAGTGTTGTTGTCACTGGTAGTGTCGCCGCCGCACGCGGCCAGGCTGAGCATCATCAGCAGGGCGAGCAACAGGGCAAGGAACCGATTACTGTGCTTCATTGACTTTCCTCCTTCTGGTTTCTGACAAGGTGGGCGTGCCAGAAAGTGGCACGCCCACCGGGTATGGTAGGTGCCTATTGCGCGCCATCCCGGATGTTCTCGGAGAGAGTGCCGGTCAGGCCGCGTTTAGGGACTTATTGAGCGTAGGGATCAGCGTAGGGATCGCTGGTGTCGGCGTCGGAGGTGTCATCCGTCGCGGTGTCAGAAGTGCTGGCGTCATCGCCGGTGTCGGCGCTGTCGTCCTCGGTGGGGCCGCAGGCGGCCAGGCAGAACACCATGGCCAGAGCCATCAGCAGGGCAAACAGCTTCTTCAGGGTTTTCATTGTTTTTTCCTCCTTTTTTTCTGCTCGCTTACATTTCGTATTCGCTTACATTTCGTAATTGTAAGCGTTCAAATCATATCATAGAGGTTCTATTCCGGCAATTCGCATTTTAAACAAAAACCACCCCATGAATTTTGTCATATTCTACAATTGGTGGTGGCGATATGGAAATTGATTGAGCAATTTCAATAAAAGCCGTGACTTCTTTTACCGATAAGACAAAATGCGCGCCTTGCATGCCGCCATGCGGCGGGCGGGAGCGTTTTGGACCGGAGCATACCGTTTTGCGCTGCCGGGACGCTAAAGGGAAACGAAATATGCTGAGAGAATCGGCCAAATTTGATAAAGTATTTCTTTATTTTTTAAGAAATCTTTAGATTCCTTTTATGGATTTTGCGCTTTTGCAGTATTATAATGCTCTTACCCCAGATGGGTTCCCGCCCGACTGCAGCCGGGCGGGGACCATAAACTGTTGACAAGAGAGGTGCTTGACATGCAACGCGTTGCGAACTTGGCGTCCAGGTATTCGCACGCCTGGGTGCTCCTGTATTTCCTGTTGTATCTGCCCTGGTTTGGCTGGCTGGAGAGCCGGGACATCTCCCGGTGTACCATTGTGCAGCTGCGGGTGGATGAGCTGATTCCGTTTTGCGAGTATTTTGTGGTCCCCTATCTGCTGTGGTTTTTCTACATAGCGGTGGGGATCGGCTACCTGCTGCTCACCCAGCCGCGGGAAAAATTCTACCGCTTTGCCGCAGTGCTCTTTGGCGGCATGACGGTCTGCCTGGTGAGCTATACCTTCTTCTATACCGGGCTGGACCTTCGCCCGGAGATCGATCCGGGCAAGAACATCTTCACGTGGATGGTCGCGCAGGTCTGGGCGGTGGATACCAGTACGAACGTCTGCCCCAGCATCCACTGTTTTGCCACCCTGGCCCTGCAGGCGGGGCTCAAGCGCGCCGGGCTGGACCGTCGACGTCCAGCCCAGTACGCCGCAAGTGGCGTACTGGCGGTACTGATTGTGCTGTCCACCGTAATGCTCAAGCAGCACTCGGTGCTCGATGTGATCTGCGCCTTCCTGCTCGCGAGCGTCATGCACCGCCTGGTCTATCACTCCCGGCCGATGTACATGCCCCGTGCCCGCCTGCGCCTGAACCGCGGGTAAACCGAAAATACAGCAAAAAGCAAGAAGCCTTCCTCCCGATCTTGGGAGGAAGGCTTTGCTATGCCACTGCGCGACGGCTGCCGGTTTGACCGCGCGCTCAGCGGATAAAATTGGTGGAGATCTTCTCGTTTTCCGGGTGAGGGAGACCATTTTCCCGGCCGAGGGCAATGCAGCGCAGCAGCCAGGCCATATTTTTGCCGATGTTGTACATCGTCATCAGGCCCTCCTTATCCTGCTGCACCTGCTCAGGCTGGTTGCCGTAGACGTGGTTCCAGTAGGTGGAGGAGACCACCGGCATGGAGCAGATCGTAAAGTATTTGTTGATGACGTCAAACGAGGCGGTCGTCCCCGCGCGGCGGGCGCTGAGCACAGCTGCGCCGGGCTTATAGGCGAAATGGCGCCCGCCGGAATAGAACGCGCGGTCGAGCACCGCCAGCAGCCGGGCGCTCGGGTGGGCGTAATAGACCGGGGAGCCGAAGACAAAGCCGTCGCAGCTATCGGCCTTCTCCGCCAGCTCGTTGGCGATGTCGTCAAAGATGCATTTTCCCGTCTTCCGGCAGGAGCCGCAGGCGATGCAGTCGGGCAGCGGGGCGTTTCCGACCCAGATGGTCTTCGTCTCAATCCCCTCTTCGTGCAGAGCGCGCGCCACCTCGGCGAGCGCCGCGCCGGTGCAGCCGTTTTCCCGCGAGCTGCCGTTGACTAGCATGACTTTCATAACGGTTCCCTCCTCATATAATATATAATATGGACAATAGTATTATACCACTTGGAGCTTGCTTCAGGTCAAGTGTGTGGACGGAAGTTTGGTTGGAGATACGCCGGCTCAGGCATCACCCTCCCGCGCGGGATTGACGTGGACCATGCAGTGCTTGACGGAGGGGAAGCTGCGCTCGATCTCGTCGTGCACCTGCTGGGCGATGCCGTGTGCGGCGACGAGGGAGAGCGAGCCGTCAGCGGCGATCTCCACATCGACGTAGATGCGCGAGCCAAACTGCCGGGTCTTGAGCAGGTCCAATCCGAGCACGCCGGGCTGGTGGAGGATGCTGGTGCGCATCTCCTCCTCCAGCTCGGGCGAGGCGGCGTGGTCGGTGAGCTGCTCCACTGCGCTGCGGAAGATATTTACCGCCGCCCGGAGGATAAACAGGCAGATGACCAGGCTGGCAATCGGGTCGAGTACCGGATAGCCCAGCCGCGCCCCGGCAATGCCGATCAGGCCGCCAAGAGAGGAGAGCGCGTCCGAGCGGTGGTCCCAGGCCACCGCCATGAGGGAGGACGAGCCGCTCTTGCGCGCAGCCCGGCGGGTGTAGTGGTACATCCCCTCCTTCACGGCGATGGAGGCCGCCGCCGCCCACAGGGCGAGCAGGCCGGGCACGGCGAGCGTCCCCTCCTGCGCGGCGAGGATGTTCTGCACGCCGGCCCAGCCGAGGGCGCAGCCGGTGACGGCAATCAGCGCCGAGAGCAAAATGGCCACAATGCACTCGAGCCGCTCATGGCCGTACTCGTGGTCCTGGTCGGCGGCCCGGCCGGAGAGCTTGAGTCCGACCATCACCATCAGAGTGGAGAAGATATCGGAGATGGAGTTGACCGCGTCGGAGATCATCGCTCCCGAGTGGGCGATCAGGCCCGCGGCCAGCTTGCCGGCCGAGAGCAGCAGGTTGACGGCGACGGTCTGCCGCGCCACGCGCATGGAAAGGGCGTAGCGGGCGGATTCAGTGTCTGGATTGGACATGGAGAAATCCCTCCCGGTTTTGACAGACGGCGGCAGGGTCCTGCGAAAAACAGAAACATCCATGGGAACAACTGGTTTCCCACGGATGTGTGTCTCTTCTCCGCTGCCTTGCGGCCCGGCCGAAGCCTGATCAGTCTGCCAAGATATGTCAGATTGGTTTGGGATACTCTACCATGCCGCCGGCCGTAAAGTCAAGGCTAACCGGACGGGAAATTGCGACGTTCCGGGGCTATGGCCGCCGGTCACCTGCGAAAGCGGCGCACGATCGCGTCCTCAATCCTGTCCCCGTACTTCAGGCCGAAGTAGAACAGCAGCGCCAGCGCCAGTGCCAGCGGCGGAATGGCCAGCGGGGGGATGGAAAACGCGCTACCGCCGAGGGCGCAGGCCGCCAGCAGCCCCCAGGGCCGGGTGAACAGGGCGATGAGGGCAAAGCGCCGGAAGGGGATGTCGGTCAGGCCGGCGAGGATGCACAACAGGTCGTCCGGGAAGAAAGGAAAGAGGAAGGTGAGCACGAGAAAGGTGTCCCGCTTGCGCTCAATCAGGTCAAGATAGCGCGCCGAGAGCTTCTCCGAGACGAACTTCTGAGCAAACGATCGCCCGAAAAAACGCGCAAGCGCGAAGGCGATGCAGCTTCCCAGCGCTACGGCGACCGCCGTGAGGAGGAAACTTGCCACCGTGCCGAACAGCAGCCCGCCCGCTGCGGCGGTGATATTGCTCGGGATGGGTGCGATGACAACCGAGAGGAGCTGGAGCAGAAAGAAGGCTGCCTCCCCCCAGGGGGAGAACTGGTCCACCCAGTCCCGTATGGACTCGACGCTGTACCCGTCGGTAAACACCTGCGTGCGCAGGAAATAGAATATGGCGCCCGCCGCAGCCAGCAGCGGAATGAGCCAGAGCAGCCTTGTCTTTTTCTCCATCAGAACCACCTCTTCCGTCATGCTAACAGGATACCATCTTTCTATCAAGAAAGGGATAAAAAGTTTTAAAAATTTTATGAAAATGGGGGGAGAGCAGAGCTGCGGCGGACGGTGGTATTTCTGCGGCGGATGTGATACAATATAAAATGTGAAAATATGCCGTGTCCATGCGGCGGGAAATGAGGAAACGCGATGAAACTGATGGTCCTGGACGGAAACTCCATTGTCAACCGGGCCTTTTACGGGGTGCGGCTGCTCAGCACCCGCGACGGGCTTTACACCAACGCCATTTACGGCTTTCTCAATATCCTGCAAAAACTGGTGGACGAGGAGGGGCCGGACGCCCTGTGCGTTGCCTTTGACCTCAAGGCGCCCACCTTCCGCCACCTCGCCTATGAGGGCTACAAGGCCACGCGCCACGGCATGCCGGAGGAGCTGGCGATGCAGATGCCGGTGCTGAAAGAAGTGCTCGGGGCGATGAATATCCCCCGCTATGAGCTGGAGGGCTGGGAGGCGGACGACCTGCTGGGCACGATCTCCCGCCGCTGTGAGGCGGCCGGCTGGGACTGCACCGTGGTCACCGGCGACAAGGACTCCCTCCAGCTCATCACGGAGCACACCAGCGTCAAGCTGGTCTCCACCCGCATGGGCCAGACCACCACGCGCGAGATGACGCCGGAGACCTTCCGGGAGGAATACGGCTTTGACCCGATCCATATCATCGATCTCAAGAGCCTGATGGGGGACTCGTCGGACAACATCCCGGGCGTCAAGGGGGTGGGGGAGAAGACGGCGATGGACCTGCTGCGCCGCTACCACTCGGTGCGGGAGATCTACGAGCGCTTTGACGAGCTGGAGCTGCGGCCCGCCCTGCGCAGGAAGCTGGACGAGGGGCGCGAGATGGCAAAGCTCTCCTATGACCTCGCCACCATCCGCTGTGACGCCCCGCTGGCGTTCGCCCCGGAGGACGCCCTGCGCCGCCCGGTGGACCGCGGCGCTCTCTACCGGCTCTTTTTGAAACTGGAGTTCACCAAGATGATTGAAAAATACGGCCTCACCCCGGAGGAGGGGGAGACCGCCGGTGAGGAGACCTATACCGGCACCGTTACCTCCGAGGTGGTGGAGGACGCCGCGCGGCTGGATGAACTGCTCGCGCTCTGGGAGCGGCAGGACGTCGTCGCGGTGCTCACCCTCCCGGACCTCGCGGGAGTGGCGGTGGTCTCCCGCCCCTCGGAGGAAGAGGAGCTGGCGAGCCTCCTGCTGCCTGGCCGCCTGGGGGAGGCGGACTGGCGCCGCGCGCTGGAGACGCTCTTCTCCGCGCGGGTGCGCAAGGCGGGCCACCAGGTCAAGGAGCTGATGGGAGACCTCCTCGCCCACGGCCTCGTCACCGACGGCTTTGTGTTTGATACGGCGCTGGCGGCCTATCTGCTCGCCCCGACGGACGGCAGCTACAGCCTGGAGAAGCTGGCGATGCACTACTTTCACGCCGAGCTGCCGGACGCGAAGACCTTCACCGCGCCCGACGCCTTTACCCCCCTGGGGGATACCCGCCAGGCGGAGGCGAATTTCCTCTGGCACGCGGGGCTCGTGCGCTGCCTGTACGATGAGCTGCGCGGCCGGCTGGAGGAGCTGGACATGCTGCCGCTCCTGGAGACGGTGGAGCTGCCGCTCTGTCCGGTGCTCGCCGAGATGGAGCGCGCGGGCTTTCTGGTGGACCGGAAGGCGCTGGCGGAGTTCGGCGAGATGCTGGCGGAGAACATTCAGACCCATCAGGCGGCGATCTACCGCTATGCCGGGCACGAGTTTAACATCAACTCCACCCAGCAGCTCGGCGCGGTGCTCTTCGACGAGTTGAATCTCCCCGCCATGAAAAAGACCAAGCGCGGCTACTCCACCAACGCCGAGGTGCTGGAAAAGCTCAGACCCTATCACCCCATCATCGGGGAGATTCTGGACTACCGTCAGCTCACCAAGCTCAAGAGCACCTATGTGGACGGGCTGACCAAGGTGATCGCCGCCGGCGGGCGGATTCACACCAGCTTTCAGAACACGGTCACCGCCACCGGGCGCCTCTCCTCCACCGAACCAAACCTGCAAAATATCCCGGTGCGCACCCCTCTGGGGGCCCAGATGCGCAAGATGTTCCTCGCCGCGCCGGGGAATGTTCTGGTGGACGCGGACTACTCCCAGATCGAGCTGCGGCTGCTGGCCCATATCGCGGGGGACGAGGCGATGCAGGAGGGCTTTCGCACCGGCGCGGATGTGCACACCGCCACCGCCGCCTGGGTCTTCGGCGTGCCGGAGGAGGAGGTCACCCGCCAAATGCGCTCGTCGGCCAAGGCGGTCAACTTCGGCATCGTCTACGGCATCTCCGCCTTCTCCCTCGCGCAGGACATCGGCGTGACCCAGCGCCAGGCGAAGGAGTACATGGACCGCTATTTTGAAAAGTACTCCGGAATCCGCGACTATGAGAAGAACGTCGTCGCCGAGGCGCGCGAGCGCGGCTACGTCTCCACCCTGATGGGGCGGCGGCGCTGGCTGCCCGAACTCAAGAGCTCTAACTTCAACACGCGCTCCTTCGGCGAGCGAGTCGCGCTCAATATGCCCATCCAGGGCACGGCGGCGGACATCATCAAGCTGGCCATGGTCCGCGTCCAGAACCGCCTGAAGGCGGAGGGCCTGCGCGGCCGGCTTGTATTACAGGTTCATGACGAGCTCATCGTCGAGTGCCCGTCGGAAGAGGGGGAGACGGTTGCCCGCCTGCTGGAAGAGGAGATGGAGGGGGTTATGACCCTCTCCGTTCCCCTGGTGGCGGAGGCCAAGATCGGCGTGCGCTGGGCAGACGCGCACTGAGCGCGCGGGGCCGGCGTATCTGCCCCGCAAGGAGGATCACATGGAAGAAAAACAGTACGTCTCCTACCGGCTGCGGCCGATGGACCGGGAGATGATTCCACAGATTGTCCGGCTGGAGCGGGAGAATTTCTCCCTCCCCTGGACGGAGGAGATGCTGTTGGAGGAGCTGGAGAGTCTCAACAGCAGCTGTATTGCCGCCGTCACCGAGGACGGGACGGTGCTGGGATATGCCAGCCTGACCGTCGTGCTGGACGAGGGGTATATCAACAACGTCGCCGTGCGCGCCGACTGCCGCCGGCAGGGGATCGCCTCCGCCCTGCTGCGGGTGTTTTTGCGCTTTGCCCGCGCGCAGCGGCTCGCCTTTCTCACCCTCGAGGTGCGCGAGAGCAACGCTGCCGCCCGTGCCCTGTATGACAGGTTCTGTTTCCAGGAGGTGGGGCGGCGCAAGAATTACTACGACAAGCCGGCGGAAGACGCGATCTTGATGACGCGCTACCTCACCGCCGGGGAGGAGGGGACGGAATGAACATCCTGGCAGTGGAGTCTTCCTGCGACGAGACCGCCGTCGCCGTCGTGCGCGACGGGCGGACGGTGCTCTCCGACGCGATTGCCTCCCAGGTGGAGATGCACACCCTCTACGGCGGCGTCGTGCCCGAGATCGCCTCGCGCAAGCACCTGGAGGCGATCACCCAGCTCGCCGACCGCGCGCTGGAGGAGGCGGGGCTGACGCGCCGGGAGATCGACGCGGTCGCCTGTACCTACGCCCCAGGCCTGATCGGCGCGGTGCTGGTGGGGCTGAACTTTGCTAAGGCGGCCGCCTACGCGCTGGATGTCCCGCTCATCCCGGTGCATCACATCCGCGGGCATATCGCGGCCAACTACATCACCCACCACGCGCTCGAACCGCCCTTCCTCTGCCTGTGCGTCTCAGGCGGCAACACGCTGATCGTGGATGTGGAGGATTATACCCGCCTGCGCCTGCTCGGCGCGACGCGGGACGACGCGGCGGGGGAGTGCTTTGACAAGGTGGCTCGCGTGCTCGGCATCGGCTACCCCGGCGGCGGCCCAATGGACCGCCTGGCCGCGGGGGGAGATGATCAAAAATATTCTCTCCCGCGCTCAAAGGTGGACGGCGCGCCGCTGGATATGTCTTTTTCCGGGCTCAAGACGGCGGCGCTCAACCTGATCCACAACGCCGCGCAGAAGGGGGAGACGCTTGATCTCTCGTCTTTCGCTGCCTCCTTCGCCGCGGCGGTGAGCGATGAGCTGGTGCCGCGCGTGATGCTCGCCGCCGGGCAGACCGGGCGGCGGAAGATCGCCGCGGCCGGCGGCGTGGCCGCCAACAGCCGCATCCGCCGTGACCTGGAGGCCGCCTGCCGCGCAGAGGGCTATGAGCTCTATCTCCCTGAGCTGCGCCTGTGCGGGGACAACGGGGCGATGATTGGCTGCCAGGGCTATTACGAGTATCGGGACGGCGCGCGCGCCGGGCTCGACCTCAATGGCTTTGCCAGCCACCCGGTAGACGCTCCCGGCTGGGCGTGATGCGGTTATGTCAACGCCGCCAGCTGTGGAAAACCCGCCCTGCGGCGTCCGCATCCGACGGAAAAACCCTTGTGGCAGCTGGATTTTTGCTGTGGAAAAGCCTGTGCACAATGTGCATAACTCTTTGTAGAGCGGCGGTTGCCCCGGATGTTATGCCGCCGTGGGAAGGGCTGTCAAGCGGGCGGCGGAAATTTTTACTTGGCCGCCCCGGATAAAATGCCGGATGAAGTCCGCCGGACTTTGTGGGAAATGTCCGCTTGACAGCGTGTGTCCGGGGCTGACCTATACCGGCAGTATTCCCGCCTTTCCGCCTCCGTTCACGGCGGCAAATTTCGTCGGATTCTGTGCGGGAGTGATTGCCATTCCCAGGCGGGTATGCTATAATTTACTATCTATTTGGTTGGATTTAATCCTGCACAGCTTTTAAAGGTCGTGGGAAAGATGGAACAAAAAGGAATTATGCTCTCTGGAATCAAGCCTAGCGGCGAGCTGACGCTCGGCTCATATCTGGGGGCGATCAAGCATTGGGCGGAGCGGGCCGACCAATTTGAGTGCTATTACTTTATGGCAGACCTGCACGCCATCACCGTCCGGCAAAATCCGGCCGACCTGCGCCGGCGCACGCTCGAGCAGCTGGCGCAGTATATTGCCTGCGGGCTGGACCCGGAGCGCAATACACTTTTCATCCAGAGCCATGTGCCGCAGCACGCGGAGCTGGGCTGGGTGCTTAACTGCTATGCCATGTTCGGCGAGCTGAGCCGGATGACGCAGTTTAAGGACAAGAGCGCGAAGAACGCCGACAACATCAACGGCGGTCTGTTCACCTACCCATCGCTGATGGCAGCGGACATCCTGCTCTACCAGCCGGACTACGTCCCGGTGGGGGAAGATCAGAAGCAGCACGTCGAGCTGACGCGGACCATCGCCCGGCGCTTTAACAACCTCTATGGCGAGGTGTTCAAGATGCCCGAGCCGTATGTGCCCAAGGTGGGCGCGCGCATCATGAGCCTGACCGATCCGACGTCCAAGATGAGCAAGTCGGAAGACGCCGACACCGGCCGCGTCTGCCTGATGGACCGCCCGGAGGACATCATGCGCGTCTTCAAGCGCGCGGTCACCGACAGCGAGAACACCATCCGCTTTGACCGGGAGAACAAGCCGGGTATCTCCAACCTGATGACCATCTACTCCGCCGCCACCGGCCGGAGCTATGAGGAGATCACCCGGGAGTTTGACGGCTGCGGCTACGGGATGTTCAAGACCGCCGTGGGGGAGAGCGTGGTCGAGCTGCTGCGCCCGATCCGGGAACAGAGCGAGCGGCTGCTCGCCGACAAGGGATATCTGGAGTCAGTTTACCGCGCCGGAGCGGAGAAGGCGGGCTATATCGCCAACAAGACGCTCCGCAAGGTCTACAAAAAGGTGGGCTTCGTGGCTCGCTGAGACGGCCGGACTGCCGGAAGAGCAAGCGGCGGCGGGCGGCAGGGGCCGTCTGCCGGCTGTACAAAAAGGAGGACAATCTCGTGTTATGAGCCGGATTAACTATCATTCCATGGCGATTGTCGTGGCCGCGCTGCTGCTGGCAATGGTGGTCACCATGGTCAGTATGCCGCTGGTGCGCCGCCTGGCCGTCCGGATGGGGGCTATCGACATGCCCGGCGTGGAGGGGACGGATAGCGAGCGACACCTGCACACCACCCCCACCCCCAGGATGGGCGGACTGTCCATCTTCTTGGGATTTTACTGCTCCATGGCGGCCTTTGTCACCGTCAATTCGCAGCAGTCGGCCATGCTGCTCGGGGCGGCGGTGATCGTCCTGCTCGGCATGGTGGACGACGTGCGCGGCCTGTCGGCCAAGTTGAAGCTGACCGTGCAGATCGTCGCGGCAGTGATCGCCGTTTCCGGCGGCAGCGTCATCAACTACGTCAGCGTCCCCTCCTGGATCTCCGAGAGCGGGCACTTGAATCTTGGCTGGCTCTCCGTGCCGGTCACGGTGGTCTGGATCGTCCTGATTACTAACGCCGTCAATCTGATTGACGGGCTGGACGGGCTGGCCGCCGGCGTGTCTGCCATCTCATCGGTCTGCCTGGTGGTGGTGGCCCTGGGCTATTCCGATATCACGGTGGCGGTGATCTGCGGCGCGCTGGCCGGCGGATGCATCGGCTTTCTGCCGTACAACATCAGCCCCGCGCGCATCTTTATGGGGGATACCGGCTCGACCTTTATTGGGTTTATCCTGGCTGTGGCCTCTATTCAGGGACTGTTTAAGATCTATGCCCTCATCTCCTTTGTGATCCCCTTTGTCATGCTGGGGCTTCCCATCTTTGACGTGTGCTTCGCCGTTATCTCTCGCGTGAGCCACGGGGAGAACCCGATGAAGGCCGACCGCAAGCATGTGCACTACCGCCTGCTGGATATGGGCCTGTCCAAGCAGCAGACGGTGGCGGTGCTCTATCTGGTTTCCGCTTGTCTCGGTTTGACGGCGGTGCTGCTGAGCACGACCGACTGCGGCCGCCTCATCCCGCTGCTGCTGGCTGTGGTGGTGGTGGGCGCCGTCGCCTACCGGCTCTATCGCTATCGCCGCAGCCTACTCAAGGGCAGCCATAAACGGCCGCCGAAAAGGGACGCTGACGGTCCGGCGGTAGGCGACGGGAACGACGAGCTGGGCTGAGCTGCCTCAACCCAGCCCCATCAGCAGCACCAGGGCAAGGATGATGAGCCACTCGTCATCCTCCGACTCCCGGAAGAGGTAGATGAGGATGAGCAGGAGGAGGATGTCTCCCCGGTCCAGGCGCGAGAGGCCCAGTTTGTCCCAGATGCCGGATCCTCCGGCATTTTTTGTGCCGCTGAGCAGACCCTGTAAAAAGGAAAACGGACCGGATGCGCCGCGGCTGCCAGCTGCCGGCTCCTCCTGTTCCAACGGCTGGTAGCCGTCGTGGGGACAGTATCGGTTATACATCCTCTCCCCCCTCCAGCAGGCCGAGCGCCGAGCGGAGGACGCGGCTGAGCCGGGCGATCTGCATGGCCCGCTCCAATTTTTCCCGCCGCTCCGGGCGCAGGAAGGGGCGCAGCGCGGCCAGAAGCCGCGTCTTCTCGTCCTCTCCGCGGCGGTATTTACCCAACAGGGAGAGGAGGCGCCCCATCGTCCCGGCATCCATTTGCCCGAGCAGCTCGCCCAGCGCGCCGGAGCCAGGCTCCGGTGCGGCGGACGTCTCCTCGGGCGGGGGTTCCTGCGTGCCGGCTCCCCCGGCCGGGGAGGCGGCGGACAGGGAATTGGCCAGCGCCATAATCTGCTCCATGGCCTCGGGCGAGGAGAGAATTTCGTTCAGTTTTTCCTCAAACTCGGCCATGCGGACGCCCCCTCTGCGCGATTACCGGTCCAACTGCCGCTGCATCTGTCCCAGCGCCTGCGCCCCCTCCGGGCTGTCGTTCAGGCTGGAGAGCATGGCCTGCAGGGCACTGGGGTCGCCCGCCTTGGCCTGGCGTGCCGCCGCGTCCAGGTTGCCCTGACGCTGTAATAGGTTGATCAGCCGCCGTGTCTCGGGCGACTGGAGCAGGCGGCGCAGTTCGGCCGGGCGGCGCAGCAGCTCCGCCGCCTCCGGGCCACCGGGCGGCAGGGGGCTGGAAGACGGAGATTGAGACAAGGAAATCCCTCCTCGCGTTGACTTTGTTATCAGTATATGCGCTGGCGGAGGAGATGTGACCGGGCGCGCCATGGGCGCGGGGAGGTTGTTGGGATGAAAATTCTGGTCTGTTCCGATTCCCATGGGAACCGGGAAAATCTGCGCTACGCCATTGAGCGGGAGCGCCCCGCGGTGGTCTTCCACCTGGGAGACGGCCGGGCGGATATCCTGCAAGTGATGCAGGATTGGCCGGAGATCGAGCTTCACAGTGTCGCCGGCAACTGCGACTGGCGCAGCCGCCAGCGCACGGAAGAACTGGTGACACTGGAGGGTTGCCGGTTCCTGCTCAGCCACGGGCATGAACACGCGGTCAAGAGCGGATATGAGAGTTATTTTTTCTATGGTATGCGCCGTCGGGTGGACGTGCTGCTGGCGGGACATACCCACGTTCCCTGTGTGAAGTGGCAGCGCGGTATCCTGTTGATGAATCCAGGCTCCATCGGCATGGGCGCCCGCCCGAGCTACGGCATCCTCGAGCCGCGCGCCGGTGAGATCGTGACCTGTCAGATCCGCCGGCTGGAACTGCCCGCCTCCCCGTGACGGCGGGATATGCAGGCATTTTTCGCGATTTTATGTATTGCTGGACACCGGTTTGATGATATAATAATATCTGCTGATGTATTGCCGGACTGCCGGCAGATTCCGCCGCAGCGGAGCGCGTACCCGCCGCGTGCGCGGCCGCCAATCCGGGCGGCGATCCATTCAGGGCCTTTGACCGCGCAGGCGCGGCCCGATCGGGAGGATCAGAATGAACTCATTTGAGGCACTCAAATATGAATTGCGCCGGGTCTGTCCGGGGATTCAACTGACAGAGCAAGTTCCCATGCGGGAGCACACCACTTTTCGGATCGGCGGACCGGCGGCGCTCATGGCCCTGCCGCAGACGGCGGAGGAGACGCTCGCGGCCATCCGCGCGGCCCGTAGCGTGGGTATCCGGCCCTTTCTGCTTGGCCGGGGCAGCAATCTGCTGTGTGCGGACGGGGCGATCTCCCGCTTCATCATCAAGACCAACCCTGGGCTGAATCAGATTGAGCGGGTCGGCCCGGCGGAGCTTCGCTGCGGCGCGGGCGTCTCTATGCGTGAGGCGGCCTGCTTTGCCCAGCGCTGCAGCCTGACCGGGCTGGAGTTTGCCCACGGCATTCCCGGCACGCTGGGCGGCGGCGTGGTGATGAACGCCGGGGCCTACCACGGCGAGCTGAGCGACGTGGTCGCCGAGACCATCGCCCTCAACCGCGCCGGCCAGATCGTCACCCTCCGGGGCGAGGAGCAGGACTTTGCTTACCGGCACAGCGCGTTTCTCGATGGCGGCATGGTGGTGCTCCATTCTATCCTCCGTCTCCAGCCGGGGGACCCGGAGGCTATCCAGGCGCGGATGGACCGGCTGCTTTACCTGCGCCGGGAGCGCCAGCCGCTTGAGTGGCCCAGCGCCGGCTCCACCTTTAAGCGACCGGCGGGCGGGTTTGCCGCCGCACTCATCGACCAGTGCGGCCTCAAGGGCCTCACGGTGGGCGGCGCGCAGGTCTCGGAGAAGCACGCTGGCTTTGTCATCAACCGCGGCGGGGCGACCTGTTCCGACGTGCTCCGGCTGACCGACCAGATTCGTGAGCGCGTCGCCCGGGAGACCGGCATTGAGCTGGAGCTGGAGATCCGCCTGCTGAGCTGAGCGGCGGAATCGAGTGACAAATCCTGAGACAAATCATAGAGCGGGGAGGGACTGCGATGGAGGTCATTATTATCTCCGGCCTGTCCGGGGCGGGCAAGAGCCGCGCGGGCGAGTTCCTGGAGGACGCCGGCTTTTACACGGTGGACAATATGCCCGCCGTGCTCATGCCGCGCTTTGCAGAGCTGGCCATGAGCGGGAAGAACAGCCGGTATGAGCGCGTCGCGCTCGTGAGCGATATCCGCGGAGACCACAATTTTGAGCCGCTTTTCCAGGCGATGGACGAGATGCGGGAGATAGGCTGCGACTGTAAGCTCCTCTTCCTCGAGGCGTCCACCGAGGCGGTCATCATGCGCTACAAGGAGACACGGCGGATGCACCCGCTCAGCGAGCCGGGCGAGAGCCTGGAGTCCGCCATCCGCCGGGAAAAGCAGCTGCTCGCCCCGGTGCGCGCGCGGGCGGACTATATCCTCGACTCTACCACCTTTAATACCACGGCCAAGCTGCGCGCGGCGCTGCTGGAGATGTTTGGCGGCGATACCTTCAGCCGCGCAGGCCTGGTGGTGAGCGTGCAGTCCTTTGGCTTCAAATACGGCATTGCCCTGGAGGGGGACTGGGTGATGGATGTGCGCTTTTTACCCAATCCTTTCTACGTGCCTGAGCTGCGCCGCAAGACGGGGCTGGACCCGGCGGTGCAGGAGTTCCTCCAAAACTGTAAAGAGACCGGTATCTTCCTGGAGAAAATGCGCGACATGCTCGCCTTTCTTCTCCCGGTGTATGAGGAGGAGGGGAAGACCAGCCTGGTTATCGCCATGGGCTGTACCGGCGGGCAGCACCGCTCGGTCGCCATGGCCCATGCCGTGGCGCAGATGGTGGGGGAGCTGGGGTATCCGGTTTCCGAGTTCCACCGGGACATGACGCGCGAGCGGAAGTGAGGGCGGGGACATGAACTGGAAGATTCCATCGGACGGCGGCCCGCATATCGTGGCCATCGGCGGCGGTACCGGCCTTTCCACCATGCTGCGCGGCCTGAAATACTACTCGCGCAATCTCACCGCTGTGGTCACCATGGCCGACGACGGCGGCGGCTCCGGCGCCCTGCGCCAAGACCTGGGCATGCCGCCGCCGGGCGACCTGCGCAACTGCCTCCAGGCGCTGGCGAATGTGGAACCAATCATGGAGGAGCTGCTGGCCTATCGCTTCCCGGAGGGCGTGCTGGCCGGGCAGAGCTTTGGCAACCTCTTCCTGGCCGCCCTGGACGGCATCTCGGGCAGCTTTCAGGAGGCGGTCGAGCGGATGAATCAGATTCTCGCCGTCACCGGCCGGGTGCTCCCGGTCACAGATAACAATGTCAACCTGATCGCGGAATTCGAAAACGGCACTTCCGTGCGCGGCGAGAGCCAGATCTATCATTTTAAGAAACAGCAGCACTGCCGCATCAGCCGGGTGCGGCTCGAGCCGGAGCGGCCGACTGCTCTGCCGCAGGTGATTGAGGCAATTGGGCAGGCGGACGTTATCCTTCTTGGCCCGGGGAGCCTGTATACCAGCGTGATCCCCAATCTGCTTGTCTCCGGCGTGGTGGAGGCCATTGCCCGCTCCCAGGCGCTGCGGATCTACATCGGCAATATCATGACACAGGAGGGGGAGACGGAGGGGTACACCCTCTCTGAGCATATCCGGGCCCTGCTCGACCACGGTGTGCCCGGCATGATCGACTTGTGCCTGGCCAACTCTGCCGATATCCCGGAGGACGTTCGGGTGCGCTACCGGCCGGAAAACGCCCAGCCTATCCTGACGGACGGGGCCGCCGTGCGCGCTCTCGGCGTAGAGCTGATCTGTGAGCCGCTCTCGGACGAGACGCGCATCCGCAAGGCCCGTCACGACCCGCAAAAGCTCGCGCGTGCCATCCTCAGTGTGGTGGAGGACCGCTGTGTGCGCATCTGGACCGATCAGGGGGTTCGCTATGCCCGAGAACACTGATCCGCGCCGCGCTGCGGCGGAAGGTACGGGGGAGGGCAGCTTCTCTGCCCAGGTAAAGGCGGAGCTCTGCCGGGAGAAGATGGCCCGGCCCTGCTGCGCTCTGGCAGAGAGCTACGGCCTGCTGTTGTTTTGCAATACCTTTCGGCCGGAGGAGGTGCGGATTGTCACCACCTCTTCCGCGCTGGCTCAGCGGATTCCGCGGCTGTTCCGGCGGGCGCTGGAGATCTGTTTTGATCGCGCGCCGCAGGATGCGGAGATGGGAGGCCAGCTCGTCTTTCAGATCACCGACCGCGCCAAGCTCACGCGCGTGCTCGAGGCGTACGGCCAGGGGCCGGAGGAACTGGTGAACCACCACGTTAACTACGCTCTCCTGGAGGAGAACTGTTGCCGCGCGGCTTTCCTGCGCGGGGTGTTCCTGGCCGGCGGGTCGGTCACCGACCCGCGCAAGCGCTATCACCTGGAGTTTGCCACCTCACACTATTACGTCGCCCGGGAGCTCGGCCCGCTGATGGCGGAGCTGGAGCTCTATCCCAAGACCTCGGTGCGTAAATCCAACTACGTCACCTATTTCAAGCAGAGCGAGGCGATCAGCGACTTTTTGACCACCATCGGCGCCCCACTGGCGGCGATGGACGTGATGAACGCCAAGCTGGAGAAGAATCTGCGCAACCGCGTCAACCGCCGCTCCAACTGCGACGTGGCCAACGTAGACAAGGCGGTCGCCGCCGCGCAGGGGCAGATCGCCGTCATCCGCCGCCTCCAGTCCGCCCCCGTCTGGGAGACCCTGCCAGACACTCTGCGGGAGACCGCCCAGCAGCGCGTGGACCACCCGGACCTCTCGCTCCACGAGCTGGCGGATCTGCTCGGCGTGTCCAAATCCTGTCTGAACCACCGGCTGCGCCGTCTGCAGGCGCTGGAGCAGGCGCAGCACTGACCGGCAGCGCGCCGGTCCATCCTCCGCCCCGGCGGAATGGAAGGAGCAGCTCATGTCCTTTGTCCATCTGCATGTCCACAGCGAATTTTCCCTGCTTGACGGCGCCTGCCGGATTCGGGAGCTGGTGCAGCGCGTCAAGGCACTGGGGCAGAGTGCTGTGGCGATTACCGACCACGGCAACATGTATGGCGTGGTCGATTTTTATAAGGAGTGCAAAAAGGAGGGCATCCACCCCGTCATCGGCTGCGAGGTCTATGTCGCCCCACGTACCCGCTTTGACAAAAATCACGACCTCGACCTCGGCGCGCGCCACCTCATCTTACTCTGCCGCAACGAGACGGGCTACCGCACGCTCTCCTATCTGGTCAGCCAGGCCAACTTGGAGGGCTTTTATATGCGCCCGCGCATCGACCTCGACCTGCTGCGCGAGCACCACGAGGGGCTGATCGCCCTGTCCGCCTGCCTGGCGGGAGAGATTCCCCGCCGCCTGCGCGACGGGGACTACAACGGCGCCAGAGACCATGCCAGGATGATGCGCGATCTGATGGGCGAGGGCAACTACTATATTGAGATACAGGATCACGGCCTGGAGGCCCAGCGGGCGATTCTCCCGCAGCTGGTCTCCCTGGCGCGTGAGCTGGACATCCCGCTCGTGGCGACAAACGACGCGCACTACCTCACCCGGGAGGACGCCCAGGCGCAGGACGTTCTCATGTGCATCCAGACGGGCAAGACGCTCGACGACCCGGATCGGATGAAGTTTGAGACGCAGGAGTTCTATCTCAAATCGGAGGAGGAGATGCGCGCCCTCTTTCCCGACTGTCCCGAGGCGATCGACAACACCGCGAGAATTGCCGATGCCTGCCAGATGGACTTCCAGTTCGGCGTCCACCACCTGCCGGAGTTTCGTTATCCCCCCGGCTATGACGCCGAACGCCTCTTCTCTGAGCTGTGTCACGCGGGCTATCAAAAGCGTTACCCCACCGACCCTGAGGGCTACCGCGAGCGGCTGGAGTACGAGATGGATATGATCCGCAAGATGGGCTTTGTGGACTACTTCCTCATCGTGGCGGATTTTGTCGGCTACGCCAAGCGCCAGCAGATTCCTGTCGGGCCGGGCCGCGGCAGCGCCGCGGGCTCGATGGTCTCCTACTGTATGGAGATCACCGACGTGGACCCGATGAAGTACGCCCTTTACTTCGAGCGCTTTCTCAACCCGGAGCGTGTGACCATGCCGGATATCGACATGGACTTCTGCTACCGCCGCCGGGGCGAGGTGATCGACTACGTCAACGAGAAGTACGGAGAGGACCACGTGGCCCAGATCGTCACTTTCGGCACTATGGCCGCCCGCGGCGTACTGCGCGACGTCGGCCGGGTGATGAATCTCCCCTACGGCGAGGTGGACCAGCTGGCCAAGTTGGTGCCCGCCCAGCCGCTGCACATCACGCTGGACGAGGCGATGCGGGTCTCCAAGCCCCTGCGGGAGCGCTATGAGAGCGACGAGCGCGTCCGGCTGCTGATCGACACGTCGAAAAAAATCGAAGGGATGCCGCGCCACGCCTCCAAGCACGCCGCCGGCGTCGTCATCACCCGCAAGCCGGTCTATGAATACGTTCCGCTCGCGCGCAACGACGAGAGCATGGTCACCCAGTACGTCATGACCACACTCGAGGAGCTGGGGCTGCTGAAAATGGACTTCCTCGGCCTGCGCAACCTCACCATTCTGGATGACGCGCAGCGGATGATCCGCCGTCGGGAGCCGGACTTTGATCTGCACCGCATCCCGGAGGACGACGAGGAGACCTTTCGCATGATCTCGGAGGGGAAGACGGCGGGCGTGTTCCAGATGGAGTCCTCCGGCATGACGGGGGTCTGCCTGCAGATGCGCCCGCAGTCCATCGAAGATGTCACCGCCATCATTGCCCTCTACCGTCCCGGACCGATGGAGTCCATCCCGCGTTTTATCGCCTGCAAGTCCGACCCGTCCAAGATCCGCTACAAGCACCCCATGCTGCGCGACATCCTCTCGGTCACCTACGGCTGCATTGTCTATCAGGAGCAGGTGATCGAGATCTTCCGCCGGCTGGCCGGCTTCTCCCTGGGACAGGCGGACATGGTGCGCCGCGCGATCTCGAAAAAGAAGGCCAAGGAGATCGAAAAGGAGCGCAAGAGCTTTGTCTACGGCGACCCGGAGCGCCAGATCGACGGCTGCGTCAACCGCGGGATCCCCGCCGAGACGGCGGAGGCGATCTATGACGAGATCTACGACTTCGCCAACTATGCCTTCAACAAGGCCCACGCGGTCTGTTACGCCATCGTGGCCTATCAGACGGCCTACTTCAAATGCCACTATCCGCAGGAGTATATGGCCGCCCTGCTCACCAGCGTGCTCGACTCCAGCGGCCGGGTGGCGGAGTATATCTCCGCCTGCAAGGACATGGGCATCGCCCTGCTCCCGCCGGATGTGAACCGCTCAGGCGCGGACTTCACGGTCCAGGGCCAGGATATCCGCTTCGGCCTGGCCGCCGTCAAGGGCGTGGGCTGGGGCGTGATTCAGAACCTGGTGCGCGAGCGGGAGCGGGGCGGACCCTACCGCTCCTTCCAGGAGTTCTGTGAGCGGATGTTTGACCAGGAGCTCAACCGCCGCGCGCTGGAGAACCTGATCCGCTGCGGGGCGTTTGACAGCCTGGGCAACCGGAGAAGCCAGCTTATCGCGGTGATGAACACCATTCTGGATGGCATTGCCGACAGCCGCAAGCGCAACCTGGAGGGGCAGTGCAACCTCTTTGGCGACACGCCGCAGTCTTCCGGCGGGCAGGACACCGTCCCGCTGCCGGATATCCCTGAGTTCACCGCCGTGGAGCGGATGAATATGGAGCGGGAGATGACCGGGCTGTATCTCTCCGGCCACCCGATGGACGAGTACCGTGAGGCGGCCCATCGCGCGCAGGCGGTGCCGATGGGGCGGATTCTGGACGATTTCGCGCGCGAGGACGGGCCGGAGCAGTTCTTTGATGAGCAGCGGGTCCGCCTGGCCGGCATTGTCCTCTCCAGCCGGACGCGCACGACGCGCAGCAACACCCTCATGGCCTACGTCATGCTGGAGGACGACACCGGCTCGATGGAGCTGATCGTCTTTGCGCGCCTGCTCGAGCAGTGCGGCGGCCTGCTGGCGGAGGGCCGCGCCGTGGTGGCGGAGGGCCGCATCTCGGTGCGCGATGAAAAACAGCCCCAGCTGGTGTGCGACCGCCTCTTCCCGCTCGATGGGCGGGAGACGGCCGTCGGCGCGGGCGCACCGGCGCCTGCGGTACCGGAACAGCCGGGCGTCGTGCCCGGGGCACGGCGGATTTACCTCAATCTTCCGGCGCTGGAGGACGCGCGGGTGGAGAGAATAAGAAAGATGCTCATCATGTTCCCTGGAAACGGGCAGATCGTCTTCTGCTGCCGGGATAGCGGACGCCGCTTCGGCGCGCCCTGCCTGATTCACACCTCCCTGATCCGGGAACTGCGCGCCCTGCTGGGAGAGGAGAATGTAGTCGTCAAATGAAACAGAGAATTCCCAAAGAGCTCTCCGAGCTGAAGTATACCAGCCGCCGGCGCAGCATCTTCAGCCAGCTGGCCAAACTGCTGACCCACCGGGTCTTCTTCGTCGGCCTGTTTATTGTCCTGCAATTGGCGGTGCTGGTGCTGATGGTGGCCTATTTTTCCAGCTACTTCATCCAGTTTTATATCTTCTGCGTGGTGGTCAGCTGGATCAGCGTCCTGTGGATTGTCAACCGCAACAGCCACCCGGACTACAAGATCGCCTGGATCGTCCCTATCATGGCCTTTCCGCTCTTTGGCGGGCTGTTCTACCTCCTGTTCGGCGGCAATCAGCTCTCTCAGTGGAACCAGCGCCGGATGGAGCGCCTGGGCAAGATGACGCGCGAGGCCCTCAAGCGCGAGGGGCAGGAGGCGGAGAATATCATCGCCTCCAATCCCGCGGCGGGCAACCAGTCGCGCTATCTCTTCCGCACGAGCGGCTGCCCGCCGCATGTGCGCACCGACGCGGTCTATTTCCCCACCGGGGAGGCGGTGTGGAAGAGCATGCTCGAGGAGATTTCCAAGGCCGAGCACTTTGTCTTCCTGGAGGTCTTTATCATCGAGGAGGGCGTGATGTGGAACACCATGCTCGATATCCTGGAGGAGAAGGCAAAGCAGGGCGTGGACGTGCGGCTGCTCTATGACGATATCGGCAGTCTCTTCACCGTCCCGAAAAATTATGCCAAGCAGATGCAGCAGCGCGGCATCTCCTGCGCGGTCTTCAATCCCTTCCGCCCGGTGGTCTCCATCCGCCTGAACAACCGCGACCATCGGAAGATCTGTGTCGTGGACGGCCACACCGGCTACACCGGCGGCATCAACCTGGCCGACGAGTATATCAACGTGAAGGAGCGCTTCGGCTACTGGAAGGACAACGGCATCCTCCTGCGCGGCGAGGCGGTGTGGAACCTGACGGTGATGTTTTTGGCCAATTGGGACTACACCACCGGCATGCATGAGAGCTTTGAGGCGTACCGCCCTGCCGTGTGGCCCGGAGAGCCGTATACCGGTCCCGGCGTGATCCAGCCCTACAGCGACAGTCCGCTCACCCAGGAGGCGGTGGGCTGCAACGTCTATCTCAACCTGATCAACCGCGCCACCCGCTATATCTATATCACCACGCCCTATCTGGTGATTGACCATACCCTCACCGTCGCCCTCCAGACGGCGGCCAAGTCGGGCGTGGACGTGCGCATCATCACGCCGCATATCCCGGACAAGAAAAAGGTCTTTGAGGTCACACGCGCGCACTATCCCGCCCTGCTGGAGGCGGGGGTCAAGATCTATGAGTTTACGCCCGGCTTCATCCACGCCAAGACCTTTGTCGTCGATGACCTCTACGGCGTGGTGGGCACGATCAATCTGGACTACCGCAGCCTCTACCTGCACTTTGAGTGCGGTGTGTGGATCTATGACCATCCGGTGGTCCACGACATCCGCGACGATTTCCTGGAGACAATGTCCCAGAGCCAGGAGGTCTGCCTGGAGAGCGCCACCCGCCTGGGCTGGCTCAAGCGGCTCTACCGCGCGCTGCTGCGGCTGTTTGCGCCGCTGATGTGAGTGACAACCAAGAGACCGCCGTCCCCGCCGCGGGCCGAACCCGCGGCGGGGATTTTTGCGCCGGGCAGAGTGGGAGGCGGCCTTTTGGGGTGGGAGGATAAAAAATGATTGCCTTCACCGATGGAATGTGCTAAACTGTTCACAATCTGTCAAAACACCATGAATAATCTGTAAACGAGATGGGAGGAACTGTTTTGGACAGCACTGCAATTCAAAACCTGATCGCCATGATCTGTTATATGGCGATTGTCATCGGGATCGGCGTCTATTTTGCCCGCCGGGCCAACCAGAGCTCGGAGGACTACTTCATCGGCGGCCGGACCCTCGGCCCGTGGATCGCCGCGATGAGCGCGGAGGCCTCCGATATGAGCGGCTGGCTGCTGATGGGCCTGCCCGGCGTGGCCTACTGGTGCGGCATCGCCGACGCGGCCTGGACGGCGATCGGCCTGGGCGTCGGTACGTATCTCAACTGGCTGCTGGTGGCCAAGCGCCTGCGCCACTACTCCTATGTGGCGGGCAACGCGATCACCCTGCCCGACTTTTTCAGCAACCGCTTTAAGGAGAAGAAGAAGGTTCTGATGCTGATCTCCTCGCTCTTTATCCTGATCTTCTTTGCCGTCTACGCGGGCAGCTGCTTTGTCACCTGCGGCAAGCTCTTCAGCACCCTGTTTGACGCGGATTACCGCCTGATGGTGGTGGTCGGCGCGGTGTTCGTGCTGATCTATACCTTCCTCGGCGGATTTCTGGCCGAGAGCGCCTCTGACTTTATGCAGGCGATTGTGATGATCGGCGCGTTGGTGATCGTGCTGGTTCTGGGCACGGCGAACGCCGGCGGCCTGGGCGCGGTGATCGCCAATGCCGAGAGCATTCCCGGCTTCTTCACCTTCTTCGGCATGGCTACCCCCGAGCTGGGTACGGACGGCCTGCAGGTGGTCTCCGAGGCGGGTGCGCCTGTCTTCGGCGCGGCGTCGGAGTATAGCCTGCTCACCATCCTCTCCACCGTCTCCTGGGGCCTGGGCTACTTCGGCATGCCGCAGGTGCTGTTGCGCTTCATCGCCATCCGCGACGCGAAGGAGCTGACCAAGTCCCGCCGGATTGCCACCGTCTGGGTGGTCATCTCGCTGACAGCCGCCGTGATGATCGGCGTGGTGGGCCGCGCCATGCTGCCCACCGCCCACCTGACTGCCTCGGACGCGGAGAATATCTTTGCCTCCATGGCCAATGCGCTGATGCACCCGCTGCTGGCCGGCATCGTCATGGCCGGCATTCTCGCCGCGACCATCAGCTCGTCCGACTCCTATCTGCTCATCGCCGCCTCCTCGCTGGCGAAAAACATCTATCAGGGCGTGATCCGCCGGGACGCCAGCGACAAGCAGGTCATGTGGCTCAGCCGTATTGCCCTGATTGTGCTCGCTGTGGTGGGGATTGTGATCGCCATGGATGAGGACAGCGTGATCTTTACCATCGTCAGTTTTGCCTGGGCCGGTTTCGGCGCGACCTTTGGCCCGGTGATGCTTTTCTCCCTGTTCTGGAAGCGTACCACCCACGCTGGCGCGGTCGCTGGTATGCTCGGCGGCGGCTGCATGGTGTTTATCTGGAACCTGCTCGTCCGTCCGCTCGGCGGCGTGCTGGATATCTACGAGCTTCTGCCTGCCTTCCTTTTCTCCTGCATTCTGATCGTGGTGGTCTCTCTGGCGACGCCGGTGCCCTCCACCGAGATCCAGGCGGAGTTCGAGGCGGCCAGGCGCGCGCAGTAACGATACAGCCCGTGATGCAAGGCCGCTCTCCCGACGGAGAGCGGCCTTAGCCATGGAAAAGGCCAGAAATTCTGTCAGATCTTCTGAAGAATAGTTAGAATAGTTAGTCGATAGTGACAGGAAATACCTGATTCTCATCAATTTCTTTAGAAATGTGATTTCTTGTATTTCGACGTCCCGATTGGTATAATAAACAGGCAAGTTTATTCCGCCCGGCGCCCGCCGCGGCGGTTTGCGTTCTAGGGAGCCGGAACGCGGCTCCGGCGTTTTGTACGGACTGAGAAAGGAGAACGACGGCATGTTTCGCATCAAGACCCTCAATAAAATTGCGCCTGCCGGTCTGCGGGAGCTGGAGGCAGGCCACTTTGAGGTTCGGGACGATCTGGAATCCTATGACGGGATTCTGGTCCGCTCCGCCAGCCTGCACAATGCGGACTTTCCAGAAGAACTGCTGATCATCGCGCGGGCGGGCGCCGGTGTGAACAATATCCCGATCAGCCGCTGCTCTGAGCAGGGGATTGTGGTGCTCAACACCCCGGGCGCCAACGCCAATGCGGTGAAAGAGCTGGTGCTGGGCGCGCTGGTATTCTCCTCGCGTGATATCTTCGGCGGCAGCCAGTGGGTCAACAACCGCGTACTCGAGGGCGTGGACGTGACTACCGTGGTGGAAAAGGGCAAGGCAGCCTTTGTCGGCCCGGAGATCGCAGGCAAGACGCTTGGTATCATCGGCCTGGGTGCGATCGGCGCGAAGGTTGCCAATGCCGCCGTGGCGCTGGGCATGAAGGTGATCGGCTATGACCCCTATCTGACGGTCCATGCGGCGCTGGGACTGGACACCCACGTGAGCCACACCACAGTGCTTGACGATGTGCTGCGCACGGCGGACTACATCACCATCCACGTGCCTTACAACAAGGAGACGGCCAATACGATTGACGCGGAGGCTATCGCCAAGATGAAGGACAGTGTGCGGATCATCAACTACGCGCGCGGCGAGCTGGTGGACAACGCGGCCGTCATCGACGCACTCAACGCTGGCAAGGTGGCCCGGTATGTGACCGACTTTCCCACCAACGATCTGGCCCGGACCCGCAACGTCATCTGCACGCCGCATCTGGGTGCCTCCACGCCGGAGAGCGAGGAGAATTGCGCCGTCATGGCTGCGCGGGAGCTGCGCGATTACCTGGAAAACGGCAATATCCTCAACTCGGTCAACCTCCCGTCCGTCTCCATGCCGCGCAGCGGGGTCTGCCGCCTGTGCGTGATGCACCGGAACGTTCACTCCGTACTGGCCAATATCATGGGGATCATAGGCCAACTGGGCATCAACGTGGAAAACCTGACCAATAAATCCCGCGGCGAGTATGCCTATACGATGGTGGATCTCAACACCGTGGTCGGAGAGCAGGTCGCCGCGCAGGTCGCCGCCTTGGAGCAGGTGATCCGTGTGCGCGTGATCGCCTGACCGGCGCCCAACGCCCCGCAGTGCCGGGGTGTTGGGCATTTTTGTGTTTTTATTCAAAGTTCGGAGGAAGTTTTTGACAAACATGGACCTTGTGATATAATTGAGGCAATCAGGCAATCCGGAACGGCACAGGAACACGGAAAGGGGAGTGACCGGATGATTCGAATTGCCATCGTGGAGGATGAGGAGGTCTCTGCCCGCCAGCTGGAGGAATATTTGGAGATTTATAAGCGAGAGAGCGGCAATGAGCTGCGCGTGAGCGTATTTGGCGATGGGGAAGAGATTGTCCGCCGCTATCAGCCCGATTACGACATCATCCTGATGGATGTGCAGATGAAAGAGATAGACGGCATGACCGCCGCCAAGATCATCCGCGGGCAGGACCCGGAAGTAGTCCTCATCTTTATCACGAATATGGCCCAGTATGCCATCTACGGCTATGCGGTGGATGCGCTGGATTACCTGCTCAAGCCGGTGAGCTATTTCGCCTTTTCCCAGCGGCTGGACCGGGCCATCGAGCGCCTGAAGAAGCGGACCACACGCTATATTACCCTGCCGGTCCGCGGCGGCAGCCAG
Source organism: uncultured Oscillospiraceae bacterium (assembly GCA_964461385.1). Taxonomy (GTDB): domain Bacteria; phylum Bacillota; class Clostridia; order Oscillospirales; family Oscillospiraceae; genus Onthomonas. The sequence continues at coordinate 26,474 of CAYWUA010000005.1, read as the reverse complement.
AAACTGGATGTCTCTGATATCCGATATATCGAAAGCCAGGGCCATAACCTGACGGTACACGTCCACAATGGGACACTCTCCGTCTCCGGCACGATGCGCGAGTTAGAGGACGAACTGGCCCCCTGCGGGTTCTTTCGTTGCAATAAGGGTTATCTGGTCAATCTGGTGCATGTGGACGCCGTCCGCGACGGCTGCGCCATTGTAGACGGAGAGTCCCTGCTCATCAGCCGGGGCCGGAAGAACGCATTTCTCGAGGCGATTGCGAGCCATATGGGTGGGAGGCTGAAGTGACAACGGAAGTATTTTCCACCATCCCGCGGGTCTATACTGCCCTAGCCCAGTGGCTGGCCTGTCTGCTGCTGATTTTGACCTATCGACGTCAGTGGAGGCTGCGCGGGCGGCGGATGGTGTTCGCCAGTGCGCTGGCACTGGCGGCGCTGGCGGCGGAACTGGGGTTCACCGGAGACCTGCCGGTGGCGTTCTGGATTCCGAGCATGATGGGGTCAGTGGCGCTGATGTACGCCTACCTCTCCACCTGCCTCGACGTCTCGCCGGTCAGCGCGGGGTACTACTGCGTGCGCGCCTTCCTGCTCTCCGAGCTGGCCGCGTCACTGGAGTGGCAGCTCTACTACTACGGCGTGACCTATCTCGGCGTGCCCGCCGTGCCGTGGGTGGAGTGGACGACGCTGGCGGTGATCTACGGCGCGGTGTTCTGGCTGGCTGTGCTGCTGGAGCGCCGGTGCAGCGACGACGGACGCAGCTACCCGGTGACCGCGCGGGAGCTGCTCTCCTGCGCGGCGATTGGGATAGCCGCCTTTGCCATCAGCAACCTGAGCTTTGTCTCCTCCAATACGCCGTTTAGCGGCCGCGTGGCCCAGGAGGTCTATAACATCCGCACGCTGGTGGATATCGGGGGTGTGGCCATCCTCTATGCCTACCACATCCAGCGCCGCGAGCTGCGCCTGCGCTACGAGCGCGACGCGATCCAGAACGTCTTGCAGACGCAGTACGCCCAGTACCGCCAGTCGCGCGATAGTATCGACCTGATTAACTGGAAATATCATGACCTGAAGCATCAGATCGCCGCCCTGCGCGCCGAGGGGGACCCCGCGCGCCGCGCTGCCTGGCTGGACGAGATGGAGAGCGATATCGCCGTCTACGAGGCCCAGAACAAGACGGGCAACGGCGTGCTCGACACCGTCTTGACCAGCAAGATCCTCTACTGCCAGAAGCACCACGTTACCCTCACCTGTGTGGCGGACGGATCCCTGCTGGACTTTATGGACGTGATGGATATCTGCACCATCTTCGGCAACGCGCTGGACAACGCCATCGAGTCCGTCCTCCAGATTGCCGATAAGGACAAGCGGCTGATCCACCTGTCTGTGTCCGCGCAGCGCGGCTTTCTGCTCATCCAGGTGGAGAACTACTTTGAGGGCCATCTGGAGTTTCAGGAGGGCCTGCCGGTCAGCACGAAGGGGGACGACCGCTTCCACGGCTATGGCCTCAAGAGCATCCGATACTCCGCCGAGCGCTATGGGGGCACCCTGAGCGTGAGTGCAGAAAAGCAGTGGTTTAATCTGAATATTCTGATCCCGCTGGAACGCGCGGCCTGACAAACGGCTTGAATCGCGTGTACTGCGGGGACATAGCATCCCTGGACGTCAAAATGCATAAAAACGTCCGGGGATTTTTGTGTAACTTGTGGATGATGCATGACAATTTGCGCAAGAAAATGAACAATTTGTGAAAAAGGACTTTTCTGCAAGGCAGAACTGTGCTATACTATGCAATGCTTAGGAAGCAACAAAAATGAGGAGGTCAAGAAATGAAAAACAAGTCCCTGAAACTGATGGGCAGCCTGTCAGCACTTCTGCTGGTCAGTATGCTCGTCGCGCCGGCCAGCGCCGTGAGTGTCTCCATGGAAGACATCATGAGCGTGGTCGGCCAGATTATCGGTTACGTGGTCGTCATCGGGGTGGCGATCGTAGCGCTGATAGTCTTGCTGATCATCGCCGGTATCATCAACAAGAAGGCCGCCGGCCTGATCCGGTGGTCCTCTGTGGTCGCCTGCCTGCTGGTGATCGGCATCACGGCCAACGCCGTCGTGCTTGGCCCGATGTACAACACCATCAGCGCCGCGCTGGCCGAGGCCGGCGAGCTGACGCAGGAGTCGGTGGACAACTCCCGAGCGGTGATCGAAGAGGTCGCGGGCGAGGGCATTGTCCTGGCGAAGAACGATGACAACCTGCTGCCGCTCACGGACACTACCAATCTGAACGTCTTCGGCTGGGCTTCCACCAACCCCATCTATGGCGGCACCGGTTCCGGCGCGGTGGATGTGTCCACGGCGGTCGACCTGCTGCAGGGCCTGACGGATGCCGGCTTCACCCTCAACGATGAGCTGAGCAACTTTTACACCGAGTACCTGGATACGCGTCCTACCGTTGGCATGTGGCAGCAGGACTGGACGCTGCCTGAGCCGGCCGCGTCCCTGTACACGGATGAGATGATGAGCAACGCGACTTCGTTCTCCGATGTGGCTGTGATCGTGATCGCCCGCAGCGGCGGCGAGGGCGCCGACCTGCCCACCGATATGACCGCCGTGGTCGACGGCTCCTGGGCGGCGCAGGGTTCTACTTATCTGGCGGGCACCTACGATGATGACCTGAACGAGGGCGCTGACTGGGACGACGGCGACACCTACCTCAACCTGACCAACCAGGAAGAGGCGCTGGTGGAACTGGTCTGCTCCAACTTTGACAACGTCGTGGTAATCTACAACGGCTCGAACACCCTGGAGATGGGCTGGACGGAGGAGTATGAGCAGATTAAAAGCGTCATTCTCTGCCCAGGCGCCGGTACCACCGGTTTTGCCGCCCTCGGCGACATTCTCAAGGGCAACGTCAACCCCTCCGGCAAGACAGCGGACACCTGGGTGGCCGATCTCACCGCGACCCCCAGCTTTAACAACTTTGGCAACTTCCGCTACAACAATACCGAGGAGCTGGCTGCGACCATCTCTGAGGCGGATGCCAGCTTCGACGGCTACACGTCCTTTGTCAACTATGTTGAGGGCATCTATGTCGGCTATAAGTACTATGAGACGGCGGACGACGAGGGCGTCATCGACTACGACGCCGCTGTGGTCTATCCGTTCGGCTATGGTCTGAGCTACACCTCCTTCACTCAGGAGATGGGCCCGATCAGCGTGACAGAGGACGGACAGATCACCTTTGACGTTGTCGTTACCAATACCGGCACGGTCGCCGGCAAGGATGTCGTCCAGGTCTACTACAACCCGCCCTACACCAACGGCGGCATTGAGAAGTCCTCTGTGAACCTGGTGGCGTTTGACAAGACCGGCGTCATTGAGCCGAATGCCTCGGAGACGATCTCCATTTCCTTCAGCGTGGAGGATATGGCCTCTTATGACTATCAGGGGGCCGGCTGCTATGTGCTCGAGGCGGGCGACTATGTCATCTCCATCAACTCCGACTCCCACAATGTGATTGACTCCCAGACCTACACGGTGGACAGCACGATCACCTATGATGAGGGCAACGCCCGTTCCAGCGACGCTACCGCGGCGACCAACCAGTTTGACTTTGCCGCCAGCGATTCCTACACCGTCCTCTCCCGTGCCGACGGCTTTGCCAACTATGACGAGGCCACCGCTGCTCCCTCTGAGGAGGCCTACACCCTCAGCGATGAGCTGCTGCAGACACTGATGGGCAATGGTGTGTATGACCCAACGGTCTACAACGATGAGGACGATGTGATGCCCACCACCGGCGCCGACAACGGCGTGCAGCTGATGGAGCTGCGCGGCTTGGAATATGACGATCCGATGTGGGATACGCTGCTCGACGAGCTGACCATTTCGGATATGCAGGACCTGATCGGCTACGGCGGATTCCAGACCAGTGAGATCACCTCCATCGGCAAGATCGCCACGATGGACGCCGACGGCCCTGCGGGCGTCAACTCCTTCTTTACCGGCACCTATGGCACCGGCTACTGTGCCGCCGTGATGATCGCGCAGACTTGGAACGTGGATCTGGCCTATGCGGTGGGCGATGGCATTGCCCGGGAGTGTATCGACTTTGGCATCTCCGGCTGGTATGGCCCGGCCATGAATATGCACCGCAGCGCCTTTGCCGGCCGTAACTTCGAGTACTACTCTGAGGACGCCGTCCTGTCCGGCTACATCGGCGCGTACGAGGTGGAGGGCGCGTGCGATCTGGGCGTGTACCCCTATCTGAAGCACTTTGCCACTAACGATCAGGAGACCAACCGCTGCGCGATGCTCTGCACCTGGATGGACGAGCAGACACTGCGTGAGATCTACCTCAAGCCCTTTGAGATGACAGTGAAGGCGAACGCTGGTTCCGCTCTGGCGGTCATGACTGCGTTCAACTTCATCGGCACTGAGCCGGTTCAGTCCTGCGCGACCATGTTGAACACCGTCCTGCGCGGTGAGTGGGGCTTCGTCGGGTTTGCCCTGACGGACTATTTCTCCGGCTACGGCTATCAGGATGCGGACCGCATGATCCGCGGCGGTAACGACTGCATGCTGGCGACGACCGGCGGCACGGCCATCGTGGACGACACCACCAGTGCAACCTCTGTCATTGCCATGCGTACGGCCTGCAAGAACATCCTCTACACCGTGGTCAACTCCGTGGCGTATGATGGCTACACCGGCTCGACAATGGCGACCTGGCAGATTCTCCTGTATGTCGGCGACGGCATCGTAGTGGTTGTCCTGGCGCTGATTGAGATCCTTGCCATCCGCAGCTATCGCAAGAAGCAGGGCGCTGGCAAGTAAGCGTTTTCCGCAGCAACCCGCTGCCCCCGGCTGGGAAGCCGGGGGCAGGCACCCCACATCTGCCGCTTGATGGATGTGGGCCTGTCCAAGAGGCCCGAGGTTCGGGCTTTTTGGACAGGCTGGACCGGACCTGTCCGGGCGAGAACTGTTGTATCAACGTGTAGAGGGAGGATATCATGCTGAAACATCAAGACCTGATTGAACAAATGACATTGGAGGAGAAATGTTATCTGCTCTCCGGACGGGATTTCTGGGCCAGCAGAAGCGTTTCGCGCCTGGGCGTGCCCAGTATGAGCATGTCCGACGGACCGCACGGCCTGCGCAAGCAGGAGGGCTCCGGTGACCAGCTGGGCCTGAACCCGTCTGCGCCGGCGACCTGCTTCCCCACCGCGGCGACCGTCGCCAACTCCTGGGACCCGGAGCTGGGCGAGGAGATCGGCAAGCTGCTAGGCGAAGAGGCGGTCTCCCAGGGCGTATCGGTTGTCCTCGGCCCCGGACTGAACATCAAGCGCAGCCCTCTGTGCGGCCGTAACTTTGAGTACTTCTCTGAGGACCCCTATCTGGCTGGCAAGATAGCGGCCGGCTATGTCCGCGGCATCCAGTCTAAGGGGATTGCCGCCTGCCCGAAGCACTTTGCGTGCAACTCCCAGGAGCTGCGGCGTATGGCCTCCAACTCCGTCGTGGACGAGCGGACGCTGCGCGAGATCTACCTGACCGGCTTTGAGATCGCCGTCAAAGAGAGCGATCCGCTCGCGCTGATGACCTCCTACAATCAGGTCAACGGCGTCTACGCCAACGAGAACCGCCACCTGCTGCGTGAGATTCTGAAGGATGAGTGGGGATTTAACGGTTATGTCGTCTCCGACTGGGGCGGCTCGAATGACCATGTCGCCGGCGTGCTGGCCGGCTCCCATCTGGAGATGCCCACCAGCGGCGGCGACTCTGACCCCGAGCTGGTCGAAGCGGTCAAGAGCGGCAAGGTCCCGGAGGAGTGGCTGAACACCATCGTGGACGAGTTCCTCGACGTCGTCTTGCGCACACACCCGGCAGTGGCCGAGGGGCAGGGCAAGCCTTTTGACAAGGAGGCCCACCACGCCGCCGCCCGCCATGCCAGCGAGCAGTCGGTCGTCCTGCTGAAGAATGAGGACGGGATTCTCCCCCTGTCCGCCGGCACCCGCGTCGCCCTGATCGGCGACTTTGCCGAGACGCCGCGCTATCAGGGCGCCGGATCCTCCGTGGTCAACCCGATCAAGCTGGAGAGTACGAAGGATGTCATCGGCGACAGCGGCCTGGATTGTATCGGCTTTGCCCGTGGCTATACCCGGACCGGTGGCCCGGATGCCGCGCTGCAGGAGGAGGCCTGCAAGCTCGCCGAGAAGGCGGATGTGGTTCTGCTGTGCATCGGCCTGGACGAGATCTCCGAGGCGGAGGGCCTGGATCGGAAGCACATGCGCATCCCCGACTGTCAGGTTCAGCTCCTGGAGGCGCTGGCCCGTGTGAATCAAAAGATCGTCATCATCTTCTCCGGCGGCTCCGCCGTTGAGATGCCCTGGCTGGGCAGCTGTAAGGCGCTGGTGCATGGCTATCTGTGCGGCCAGGCGGGCGCGGCCGGCGTGCTCAACGTCGTCACCGGCAAGGTCAACCCCTCCGGCCGTCTGGCGGAGAGCTATCCCATCCGCTATGAGGATGTCTCCTCTGAGCCGTATTTCCCCAGCGAGCAGCGCTCCTCCGAGTACCGCGAGAGCCTCTATGTCGGCTATCGCTACTATGAGACGGCGAATGTGCCCGTCCTCTTCCCGTTTGGCTTCGGCCTGAGCTACACCACCTTTGCCTATTCCGACCTGAAAGTCACCGAGAAGCAGGCCACTTTCACCCTCAAGAACACCGGCGTGGTGGACGGCGCGGAGGTCGCGCAGCTCTATGTCTCCCGCACCGACGGAAAGGTGTTCCGCCCGGCCAAGGAGCTCAAGGGCTTCCAGAAGGTCTTCCTGAAGGCGGGGGAGAGCAAGAAGGTCACCATCCCGCTCGACGACAAGGCGTTCCGCTATTTCAACGTCAAGACCAATCGCTTTGAGATCGAGGGCGGCACCTATCAGGTGATGATCGGCGCGTCTGTGGCTGACATCAAGCTCAGCGCCCCCGTCGAGGTGAAGGGCACGGACGCCCCGCTGCCGTACGACCCGGCGACCCTGCCGAGCTACTACTCCGGCAAGATCACCGCCGTCTCCGACGCGGAGTATGAGACGCTTTACGGCGGCCCGGTTCCGGACGGCCATTGGAACTCCGGCGGGCTGCTGGAGATGAACGACGCGCTGTGCCAGATGTACTATGCGAAGAACCCGATCGCCCGCCTGGTTTACAAAATCCTGTCCGGCATGATCGCGAAGGCGGAGGCCAAGGGGCAGCCCGACCTGAACCTCCTGTTCATTTACAATATGCCCTTCCGCGGCATTGCCAAGATGACCGGCGGCGCGTGTACGATGGAAATGGCGGAAGGCATCTTGACGATGGTCAATGGCCACTTTTTCAAGGGCGTAGGAAAGGTGCTCGGCGGCCTGGGCCGTGCCGGCAAGAAGCGGGAAAAAGCCAACGAGATGCAATGAGAATTTGAGGAGGAATGTGCAATGAGTTTTATCAGTAATTTTGCGGAAAAACACCCCAAGGCTGCCCAGTGGATTCGTGAGGGCGGACTGTTCCTGATTTTCAGCTACGTCGTCACCTTTATTAAGATGCTGCTGCTGATGTTCCTGCCGGCGTTCTATCGCGGCCTGGTGGGCGACGCGGAGTGGCTCTGGCCCGGGATTCCGGTCACGCTGTTTGATGTGGACTTCAGCTTGGCCATCATCGGTAACGATCTGGCCAGCGGCGGCCTGGCGTACACCCTGGCCAACCTGACGGCCATCGTCTTCGGCGAGTGCATCAACTTCCCCCTCCAGCGCAACGTGACCTTTAAGAGCCATGGGCCCGTAGCCCCGCAGATCGCCTGCCACGCTGTGGCGACTGTAGCGGTGTTCCTGGTCATGAATCTGTTCACCTGCGTCTGGAATCCGGTCACCAACGAGCTGATCGCCAACGAGGCCCTGCGCAACACCATTCAGAGCATCGTGACCACCGTGGTCACCGGCGGTGTGGCGATGGTGATCATCTTTGCCGTGGACAAGACGATCTTTGCCCCCGGCTTCGGCAAGAAGGACGCGCAGAAGAGCTGATTGCGCCTATTGTTCTCTGACAGATGAAACAGTCGGAAATCGGAGTTGCTGTCCGATTTCCGGCTGCTTTTTTGCGCTTCACACCTGTTCGGCGAATTCCGGTTTGGCCGGAGCGGCGCCGGCCCGGCGGCCGCCGCGGGTGAGCAGGATGCCGCTGGTGAGGGCAGTGAGCGGAGCGACAGTACACAGGCCAAAGCTGCCGACCACCGTGTGCAGAATCTCAGAGGCGACGTACTTGAGATTGAAGATGGTGGACAGCGGCGTTCCCTGTGCCATGAAGACCATCATCAGGGCGATAAAGCCGCCCGAATAGGCCAGCAGGAGGGTGGTGGTCTGGGTGCCGAGGGCAGCCCGGCCCACCGTCATGCCGGAGCGCACCGCCTCCCGCCAGCCGATGTCCGGCTTTTTCTCCACCACCTCGTGTACGGCGGAGGTGATATCCACCGCCAGATCCATCACCGCGCCAGAGGCGCCGATGAAGATACTGGCCATAAAGATCTGGTTTAGATCGAGATACTGATAACCGGCGTAGAGCAGGCTCTCAGAGTAGCTCATCACTGCCCCGTGGATTTTGAAAGAGGTGGTGAACAGGATGCCGGTGATGCAGGTCACCGCGATGCCGAGGGCGCACCCGGCGATGGCGGCGAGGGCGCGCCGGTCAAAGCCGTAGACCATGGTCACCACCGCCACCGTGATGAGCAGCACCACGCCGAGGCCCACCCAGACCGGGTTCCAGCCGCGCAGGAAGCAGGGAACCAGCACCTTCCAGATGGTCAGAATCGCCAGCACAAAGGACAGCAGCGCCCGCAGGCCGGTCTGCCCGGCAAAGAGGAGGAGCAGGGCGCAGAACAGCCCGGCCAGCAGCAGCTCACCGGGGACGCGGTAGTGGTCGATCATGCTGACGGAGAGGATCTCCTCCCCGTCGTAGTTGATGCGCACCAGCGCGGTGTCTCCCACCTCAAAGACCTTGTCCTGTTCCAGTGAGCCGTTGAGCATATTGACGCCGGTGGCCGTCTGCCCCGCGAACAGGCCGGACTGAATTTCCAGCTCGCAGCGCTGCTCGCCGCTGCGCACCAGACCGGTGTCAATAATGGTGGAGTTATCGCAGGAGAGGACGCGGGCCGGCTGAATATCCGACTCCTGATAGACCAGCGCGTCCTCATAGCCGGTCGGCAGCCAGATCAGGACTGCGATTAAAATCAGGCAGAGAAGTACTGGCAGATGGTAGCCCCACCGCCGTTGGAGATGTTTCATCGTCGTTTCTATCCTCCCAAAAGATTTGCCGCGCCGGCGAACCGGCGCGGCAGCTTGATCGGTGGTATGCGTGGCTTACTGGACGCCGGTCAGGGCGGCCAGCTTGTTGTAGATGTCGGTGTTGTCGTAGTAGCCGTTGAAGGTCTCGGCGCCCACGCCGTCGGCGAAGACCGCCACCGGCAGGCCGGTGTGGCTGTAGGAGGTGAAGTCCACGCCGGACTTGTTGTTGAGGATATGGGTGATGGTCACAGAGAAGGGGTTGTAGGTGCCGTAGAGGACGTACTGCTCCTGGGTGTAGGTGCTCGAGTCGTAGTCCGTCATGGACAGCTCATAGGCGGTGCGCAGACGCTCCACCTCGTAGTCGGTGAGCACCAGCCGGTCATCCGCATCGCCCTCCAGCTTCAGGCCGAACAGCTCCTCGACGTCCGCCATGGCCTCTTCAAAGGAGGTGCCGTTCTCCTTATAGGCGTTGACGTACTGCTCGTCAAACTGGATGAAGGAGATAGTTTGGTTTTCGAGCATGGACAGGTAGGTGTCGTAATCCGTACCGGCAAAGCCGATGGTCAGACCGCCGGTCTCGTGGTCACCGGTGACCAGGATCAGCGTCTCGTCCGGATGCTCGGCGGCGAAGTCGATGGCCACCTGCACGGCGTCGGCCAGGGCCAGCGTGTCGTTGATGGTGGAGGCGGCGTCGTTGGCGTGGCAGGCCCAGTCAATCTTGCCGCCCTCGCACATCATGAAGAAGCCCTCGTCGTTGTCCAGCACTTCGATGCCCTTGGAGACGTAGTCGGCCAGGGCCCAGGTGCCTTCCTCGCGGTCGAGCTCATAGTCCAGAGAGTCGGCGTCTGCCAGCTGCTCGCCGATGAGCAGGACCTTCTCGTCCTCGGCGGAGATCGCCTCGGCGTCGGCCTGGGTGTTCACCACGGTGTAGCCGGCGTCCGCCGCCAGCTCGTACAGGTCGGTCTGGTCGCCCTCGCTGCCGGTCGGGTCGAGCAGACCGCCGCCGGCGAAGTACTCAAAGTCGGACTCTACCAGCTCCAGGCCGATCTCATAGTAGTCATTCCGGCTGGCCTGGTGCGCGTAGAACGCGGCGGGGGTGGCGTGGTTGAGGTTGACGGAGGTGATGATGCCGATCTTCCAGCCCATCTGCTCGTGCAGCTTCTCCGCGATGGTCTCGTAGGCGGTGGTGCCCGTCTCGTCCATGTTGATGGTGCCGGAGTAGGTCTTGTGGCCGGTGGAGATGGAGGTGGCGGTGGAGGCGGAGTCGGGGGCGAAGCTGTTGCTGTCGTAGGTCACGGCGGAGCCGGCGGCCTCGAAGTTCATGAAGTTCAGCGCCACCGGGCCGTCGAGCACGGCGCCCTGGTTGTCATCCAGGCTGGGCTCGGCGAGCATGTAGTCCTCGTCGGCCAGCGCGCCCAGATAGTCCGAGGCCGCCTGGAACTGCGGATAGCTCATGCCGTCGCCGATGAACAGGAAGACGTACTTCGGAGCGGCAGCGGTGGATGTGCTCTCGGTCGTGTCCGTGCTCTCGTCAGGATTGGCCTGGAGCTCCTGGGCGCTGGTGTCGGAGCTCTCCGGTTCGCCGGCGGAGGCATCGTCCGTCGTGTGGGTGCCGCAGGCGGTGAGGCTGGTGAGCAGCATCACCGTCATCAGCAGGAACGCGATCCGTCTTTTCATACACGATCTCCTCACTTATGTCAGATAGAGTGTTCCCTCGCAGCGATGAGCGGAGGGGAAGAGGGCAGCGCCGCTCTTCGCAGGTCAGTATATCAGAGGGAAAGAAAAGCAGCTATCACGGCGCGGTAAGAAGTTCGTAAAACTAAATATAAAAATGTAAATAACGGTAAATTAGCTCTGAAACAGGTAAAAGGGATGCCGCACTCCCAATACGGCATCCCGTCTTTCCGGTCTGTTCAGGCAATGTTACGGAAGCAGGCTCACCGACGTCTCGCTTTCAGACGCCTCCTGCGTGTCCGCGTCGCCCGTGCCAGAATCGTCGTCGGAGTCGGCATCCTCCTCCGGGCAGGCCGGATAGCGCTCGGCGTCCCAGGTGTAGCGCTCGGCGATCTGACTGTCGGTGCAGAGAAACTGTCCCTGTTCCAGCCCGGCGGTCACGTCCACGTGCCGCCAGAGGTCCTCCTCCAGCTCGACGAGGTTCCACCAGTGCGGCGAGCCGTCCAGTGTGCCCTGAATTAACTGGCAGGTCAGGCCGGCGCGCTGGCATAGCAGCTGATAGGCCAGGGCGATCCCCTCACTGTCTGCCGAGCCGTCCACCAGGGCAGCGTAGACGCTGGAGGAGGCCTCGGCGTCGTAGTCGGCAAGGTCGCCCATGCGGGAGTAGAGCAGCCAGTAACCCACCTCTCCCTGGGCGGGGGAGGGGCCGGTCAGCGTGGCGGCGGCCTGCGCCACCGCCTCCGCCTGCGCCAGCAGCGCTGTTTGCACGGCGGAATAGGTGAATTGCAGCTCCACGATCCGCTGCGTGCCGCCCTGGATGTCCTGCGGGTAGACAGTCACTGCCATGTCCGGCAGGCCGAGGGCGTGCGCCGGGTCATCGTAGTAGGCCTCCTGCAACAGGTCGTAGAGTCGGTCCTGGTCGGCGTAATAGGCGCTGGTCTGTAAGACCAGCGTATTCTCATAGCCGGCAAGCGCCTCTCCCAGCGCCTCGCGGATAGCGACGGTGCCGGTGGTCTGCTGGATGGAGGCGACCTGCTCGGCCGAGCGGCGGTAGCGGAAGGTGAAAGTACACTCGTAATAGGAGACGATCCGGCTGGAGTCCCAGCGGATATCCTGCAGGGCGTAGGAGCCGAGGGGGTCCTGGACAAGCACTTCGTCGCAGGCTTCCTGCAGGTCCTGCTCCACATCGCCGGAGTACTGGTAGAGATGCACCGTCCCCTCCGCGGCGTGGAGGGAGACGAAGTACTGCACGCTGTTGACCAGGTCAGAGTAACTCTCCACCCGCAGGACGGAGGAGTCTTCCGTGTCGGCGCGCTGGGAGATATGGTGGCTGACGGAGGAGTAGTCACGATTGAGTAAACTGCTGCAGCCGGCCAGCAGCAGGAGAGCGGCCAGCAGCGCCGGCAGGCGGATGAGCGCGGCGTGCTTCACGGGAGGGACCTCCTTTCCCGATGGGGTTATCCGAGCGTGAGCTGTTCCTCGCCCCGGTCTTCCGGGCGCAGCAGCGCGCCGGCGGCGGGCAGGGACTTGGCGCGGTAGCGGGTAGGGCGGGTGATGGCGCTCTGCTCCACTGGGAGCACCCGGTCGAGCCGGTATTTCGGCTTAAGGGTCATGACGGCGACCCCCTGTGTCGTGCGCGTGCTCTTCTCCAGCAGGGCGGAGGTGTGGAAGATCAGGCAGCGCCCCTCGGTGGAGATCACCGCCAGCTCCCGGTCCTCCCGCAGCAGGAAGGCCGCGCGCAGCGGGCTCTGTGCGCAGTAGGCGCCGGTGAGCTTTTTGCGCCGCGTGACCGTCTGATACTTTGAGAGGGAGACGCGGGCGGCCTTGCCGTTTTCAAAAAAGAAGAGAAGGCTCCCGGCGTAGTCCTCCGGCAGGCACGCCCAGAGGACGCTCTCCCCCTCCTCCATGCCGAGCGCGCTGGGCAGGAAGCTGCCGAGTACGCTCGCCTTCGTGTCGGCGAAGTCGGACAGGCGCGCCTTATAGCACTGCTGCCGGTCGGTAAAGACCATGAGTTCGGCGCGGTTTGTGCTCTCCCACTGGAGGAAGGGGCCGTCCCCCTCTTTGTACTTCTGCTCGCCCGACATGCGCAGCGACTGCGGGGTGATCTTCTTAAAATAGCCCTCGCGGGAGAGAAAGACAGTCACGGGGTAGTCCGGCGCCTCTTCCTCCTGAGCCTCCGTCTCCTCCTCGAACTCGTAGAGGATCTCGGTGCGGCGGGGCTGGGCGTATCTCTTCTTCACCGCCTGCAGCTCCTGGGAGATGATGCGCCTGCGCCGGGCGGGGCGCTCCACCACGTCGCGCAGGTCCTCGATCTCGCGGGCGAGCTCGTCCACCTCCTGCGTGCGGCGGAGGATATACTCCTTGTTGATGTTGCGCAGGCGGATTTCGGCCACGAACTCCGCCTGGACCTGGTCGATGCCAAAGCCGATCATCAGGTTGGGCACCACCTCGGCCTCCGACTCCGTCTCGCGGATGATGCGGATGGCCTTGTCGATGTCCAGCAGGATATGTGCCAAGCCCTGGAGCAGGTGGAGCTTATCCTGCTTTTTCTGCATATCGTGGAAGGCGCGGCGGCGGACGCACTCCATGCGCCAGGCGGTCCACTCCTCCAGAATCTCCCCGACGCCCATCACACGCGGGACACCGGCGATCAGGATATTGAAGTTGCAGGAGACGGAGTCCTGGAGCGGCGTGATGCGAAAGAGCTTTTGCATCAGCCGGTCGGGGTCGGTCCCGCGCTTGAGATCGATGGCCAGCTTCAGACCGGTGAGGTCTGTCTCGTCTCTCATGTCGGCGATCTCGCGGATCTTGCCCGACTTGATCTGTTCGGCCACCCGGTCCATGATCGCCTCCACCGTGGTGCTGTAAGGGATCTCATAGACCTCGATAATGTTCTCGCTTTTCAGGTAGCGCCAGCGGGCGCGCACCTTGAACGAGCCGCGCCCCGTCTCGTAGATCTGCCGCAGCTCGTTCTCACGGTAGAGAAACTGTCCCCCGGTGGGGAAGTCCGGGGCCTTCAGGATGCCGAGCAGGTCCGCTTTGGGGTCCTTCATGCGCGCGATCGCCGCGTCGCACACCTCGGCGAGGTTAAAGCCGCAGAGGTTGGAGGCCATACCCACCGCAATGCCTTGGTTGGCCGAGACGAGCACGTTGGGGAAGGTGGTGGGCAGCAGCGTCGGCTCCTTCAGCTTGCCGTCGTAGTTGTCCACAAAGTCCACTGTGTCTTTGTCGATGTCCTGGAAGAACTCAGCGCAGATGGGGTCCAGGCGCACCTCGGTGTACCGGCTGGCGGCGAAGGCCATGTCCCGGGAGTAGACCTTGCCGAAGTTGCCCTTGGAGTCCACCGGCGGGTGCAGCAGCGCCCCGTAGCCGCGCGAGAGGCGAACCATCGTCTCGTAGATTGCCGCGTCGCCGTGGGGGTTGAGTTTCATCGTCGCGCCTACCACGTTGGCCGACTTGGTCCGCGCCCCGCCGAGCAGGTGCATCTGGTACATGGTGTACAGCAGTTTGCGGTGGCTGGGCTTAAAGCCGTCGATCTCCGGGATAGCGCGCGAGACGATGACGCTCATCGCGTAGGGCATATAGTTGATCTCCAGCGTCTCCGTGATGGGTTGCTCGAGCACCTCCGGCCGCAGGCCCATGACGTTGGGGTTGTTCTTCTTTTCGTTCTCTTTAGGGGCTTTTTTTCGTGCCATGTAATTCCTTCCCTGTCGTCAGTTTCGGAGGAGCACGGTGTCAAACCACCGCTCCTGAAACCATACCTGTGATAAAATCTCCCTGTCGGAGGGGAGCGGCATATCCGGCGGCAGGACGACCCATTTGTCCTCCACGTCGTCCCGCCGGTGCAAGATCGCAGCCACCCGGCCGGTGAACTGCGCAACCGGTTCGGACACACCGAGGAGATAGACGTCCTGCGCCTCTCCGTCCCCGGCCAGCGTGCCGGGGATATAGCCGTAGTTTACCGGGTAGATCAGCTCAGGGTGCTCCGGGTGGGCGCTGCCGAGCGGGCGGTCGATGACTACCGTGACTGTCCGGCCAAGGGCAGAGCGGTCGGGGCGGGATGGCGTGCGGGGCATGGTCGCGCCTCCTTCCTGTGTCCTGTTCTAGCAGTAGTATATCACACGGGGCGAAAGGTTGCAAGAAAGCGGAAATGGGCCGTCCATACCGGATGGACGGCCCGGGGAAGATGAGGTATATTTCAGCGCGTACTGGCCGACGCTTCTAGGAGGAGAAACGGCCCTTTGCGATTTCGCGGGGATCATGGGTGCGGAGACAGCACCAGAGGGCGGCAAGGACCTCTCACAGGACTGTAAAGCAGATACCATTGTCCCGGGGCGGATCGGGCCGGAGTGCCGCGGGAGTGCCGGAAGTGACGGTAGCAGTACCGCCGCAGATGGGACAGACGCGCTCTATACCGGAAGGACGCGAGGCCGGTGAAGGCGGTTGCGCTGTCCGTGTGACCCGAACAGGTATACCGGGAGGAGGGGAGCAGCTCTCCCGCGGAGCAGCTGGCGCCGGCCGCGGCATTGAGTATGCACCCGCCCAGCAAAAGCAGGGGGAGCAGCAGGGTCAGCGCCCGGCCAATTCCCTTGTTCACGGCATCCCATCTCCATTCTAGTACTTAGAAGTACTGATGTGACAAGTATAGACGTAAAGTGTGCTATTGTCAATAGTATCTAAAAGTACTAAACGGAGCTGAAACACCATGTATCTCTATTTTCGACGCCTGCGGGAACTGCGGGAGGACGCAGACCTGTCTCAGCGAGAGGTCGCCGCCCTGCTGGGGATTCAGCAGACCGTCTACTCCAGATATGAGCGGGGCTTTCAGACCATTCCCCTGGAACATCTGATCACCCTGGCGGACTATTACCGGGTGTCCACGGACTATATCCTCGAGCGGACCAATCGCTCCGAGATCAACAGATAACCGCGCCGTGTTTGCAACGGCGCGGTTATCATCCGCTTATCCCAGAAAATGGACGAATACGGCGATCACCCCCGCCGCCACCCCGACGATCAACAGGAACGCGAGAAGGTGGAGGAGGGCGCCCAGCCGCAGCACGGTCAGGACGGTGTGTCCAGGCTCTTCACGTGGTTTTTTCATAGTATCACACCCCATTGCCCGCCGGCCGGATTACGAGATATCCGCCAGCTCCAGATATTTATACCCATTGTCCGCGATGTGCGCCTTGCGCCCGGCGAGGTTGTCGCCCAGCAGCAGGTCGAACACCTGCGCCGTGCGCTCCACGTCCTCCGGCATCACTTTGATCAGCCGCCGAGTCTCTGGATTCATCGTGGTCAGCCACATCATGTCCGGCTCGTTCTCGCCCAGGCCCTTGGAGCGCTGGACCTCCAGTTTTTTGCCGGTGTTTGCGGCCAGAATGTCGTTTTTCTCTTTGTCCGAGTAAGCAAACCAGGTCTTGTCCTTCCAGGTGATCTCGTAGAGGGGGGACTCGGCGATATAGACGTAGCCCTGACGGATGAGCTCCGGCGTGAGCCGGTAGAGCATGGTGAGCACCAGGGTGCGGATCTGGAAGCCGTCCACATCGGCGTCCGTGCAGATGATGACCTTGTTCCAGCGCAGGTTTTCCAGATCGAAGGAGGCCATGTCTGCCGCCTTCTTGTGGCCCTGCAGCTCCACGCCGCAGCCCATTACCTTGACCAGGTCGGTGATGATCTCACTCTTGAAGATCTTGTTATAGTCCGCCTTGAGGCAGTTGAGGATCTTTCCGCGGATGGGCATGATGCCCTGGAACTCCGCGTCCCGGCTGAGCTTGCACGCGCCCATGGCGGAGTCTCCCTCGACGATATACAGCTCGCGGCGGGAGATGTCGCGCGTGCGGCAGTCCACAAACTTCTGTACCCGGTTGGAGATGTCCACGTTGCCGGAGAGCTTTTTCTTGATGTTCAGCCGGGCCTTCTCCGCCGTCTCGCGGCTGCGCTTGTTCACCAGCACCTGGGCGGCAACCTTCTCAGCATCAAAGGGGTTTTCGATGAAGTAGACCTCCAGCGAGCTGCGCAGGAACTCTGTCATCGCCTCCTGCACAAATTTGTTGTTGATCGCCTTCTTCGTCTGATTTTCATACGAGGTCTGGGTGGAGAAGTTGTTGGAGACGAAGACCAGGCAGTCCTGGATGTCGTTCCAGGTCACCTTGCTCTCGTTTTTCTGGTACTTCCCCTGCTTTTTCAGATAGGCGTCCACTGCGGAGACAAAGGCGGAGCGCATCGCCTTCTCCGGCGAGCCGCCGTGCTCGAGAAAGGAGGAGTTGTGGTAGTGCTCCACCACGTTGACCGTGTTGGAAAAGCAGAAGGCCATGCTCAGCTTGACCTTGTACTCCGGCCGGTCGGCGCGGTCGCGCCCTTGGCGCTCCGTCTGGTAAAAGACGGGCTGGGTGAGCGCGCCTTCCCCGGCCAGTTCGGTCACATAGTCGGTGATGCCGTTGGGATAACAGAAGTCGGTGACCTCAAACTGCCCGTCGGCCTGGTTGCGGAAGCGGAAGGTGACCCCGGCGTTTACCACCGCCTGGCGCTTGAGCACGTCAAGGTAGTATTCCACCGGGATGTCGATGTCGGTAAACACCTCCAGGTCAGGCCGCCAGCGGAAGCGCGAGCCGCTCTTGTGCCGCGGACAATCCTCCGTCTTCAGGCCTCCGATGTTCTCTCCCTTCTCAAAGTGGAGGGTGTAGCGCTTGCCGTCGCGGTGGATGACGGCGTCAAAGTATTCCGAGGCGTACTGCGTCGCGCAGGAGCCCAGGCCGTTCAGACCGAGGGAATAGCCGTAATCGTCGCCGTACTTGCCGCCGGCGTACAGCTCGCAGAACACCAGCTCCCAGTTATACCGGTTCTCCTTCGGGTTCCAGTCTACCGGGCATCCGCGGCCGAAGTCCTCCACTTCAACGGAACGGTCGGCGTAGCGAGTAACGATGATGAGGTCGCCGTGGCCCTCTTTTGCCTCGTCCACTGCGTTGGAGAGGATCTCGAATACTGCGTGCTCGCAACCCTCCAGATTGTCCGAGCCGAAGATGACGCTTGGGCGCTTGCGCACCCGGTCTGCCCCCTTGAGGGAGGAGATGGACTCGTTTCCATAGCTCGGCTGCTTCTTTTTTGGCGCCATAGTTGTCTGCACACTCCAAATCCATAGAATTGGTTTATTTTACCCCGTTTGCCCCTGCCCTGTCAAGAAAGGGAGGGAGATGGGAATGGTAAACCGAATTCAGAATAAGGTTGACAAATGACGGGGACAATTGTATACTTCTTTAGAGAATTGGTTTACAATGGGGGAGGAAGTAGAAAATGACAGAGAAAAGCAAGGCGGCTGCCCATCCGGCGATCCATTCGATGGCGAGTACCGCCCTGATGGCGGCGGTGCTGTGCGTGCTCGGGCCGGTGTCTATCCCGATTGGGCCGGTGCCTATCTCGCTGGGGACGCTGGGCATTTACCTCGCGCTCTACCTGTTGGGATGGAAACGCGGGACAGTGAGTGTGCTGCTCTACCTGCTGCTCGGGCTGGTGGGTCTGCCGGTGTTCAGCGGCTTTGCCGGTGGGCTGGCGCGGCTGGTTGGGCCGACAGGGGGATACCTGATGGGCTATCTCCCAATGGCGGTGACCGCAGGGCTGGTGATCGGCCGCTGCGATAACCGCGCGGTGCAGTTCGCCGGCTTGGCGGCGGGGACGGCGGTGCTCTACGCGTTCGGCACGGCGTGGTATTGCGTGCTGACCGGGAGCGCGCTGGGCGCGGCGCTGGCGCTGTGCGTCCTTCCGTTCATCCCGGTGGATCTGGCTAAGATCGCTCTGGTCACCGTCCTCTGCCCGACGGTGCGCCGCCGCCTGCGCCAGGCGGGGCTGTGAGGCGGGGCGGAACGCACACCTTTCCCTCGGGGGACTCCCTCCGGGGGATTTTTTGCGCCGGTACGAATTCACAAATTGTTGTTGTTTTTTCCCCTGCATCCTCTCATAATAATAGTTGTATGGCACGGAAAAGGAGCGATGGTATGAAAAAGCTGCTCTTCATCTACAATCCGCACGCCGGGAAGGGGAGGATCCTCGCCCAGCTGCATAACGTCGTCCAGGTCTTTCAGTCCCACGGCTACCTCACCACCCTCTACGCCACGCAGGGACAGGGCGACGGCGTCTGGGCGGCTGCAGCGCTCGGCGGGGACTATGACCGCGTGGTCTGCTGCGGGGGAGACGGGACGCTCAGCGAAGTGGTCACCGGCCTGCACTCGCTCGAGCGGATGCCGCTGCTGGGCTATCTCCCGGCCGGGACGACGAATGACTTCTCCAAGACGCTGGAGCTGCCAAGTGACCTGTCCGAGGCGGCGAAGCTGGCGGTGACCGGATATCCGCAGCCGTGCGACGTGGGCCGGTTCAACGATAACCGGCTGTTCTCCTATGTGGCGGCCTTTGGAGTATTCACCGAGACCTCCTACGCCACGCCGCAGCCGATGAAGAATCTGCTGGGACACACCGCCTACGTCCTCGAGGGAATCAAGAGCCTTGCCAGCCTCAAGACCTGCCATATCCGCGCCGTATGGGCCGGCGGTGAGCTGGAGGACGATGTGATCTACGCCATGGTGAGCAACTCCGTCTCGGTCGGCGGCTTTCGCGGGATGCGCTCGCTGGAGGTGGTGCTCGACGACGGACTGTTTGAGGTCTTCCTCGTCCGCGCACCAAAGAACGCCTGGGAGCTACAGCAGATCGCCGCGGCCCTGCTGGCCCGGCAGCCGAATGAGAACTTCCTCGCCTTCCAGACCGACAGCATCCGCTTTACCAGCGCCGAGCCGATCGCCTGGACACTGGACGGGGAGTTCGGCGGCGAGCACACCGAGGTCTCCATCGCTAATCTGCCCTCCTGTGTCACCATCCTGAGCGGGCGCGACGGAGGACAGGACAGGCAGGAGGGGCCGGACGATGCCGCGGCGGTATGATATCGTCCTGATGGACGCAGACCGGACCCTCTTCGACTTTGACCGGAGCGAGCACGAGGCGGTCGTCCGGGTGCTCACAGCCTTCGGCCTGCCGGCGGACCGGGAGACGGAGGAGACCTATCTGCGCGAAAATCGGGCGGTCTGGGACGCCTTTGACCGCGGCGAGCTGCCGCAGGAGAGTCTGGGGCGGGAGCGCTTTGTCCGCTTTCTGCGCGCCGTCGGGCGGGAGGAGCTCGATGCGGAGGAGATGAACCGGGCCTACGTAGCCATGCTGGGCGAGCTGCCCTATCTGCTGCCGGGGGCGCTGGAGCTCTGCCAGGCGCTGCACGACGCTGGCTGCCGCCTGATTATCGTCACCAACGGGCTGACCGTCGCGCAGACCGGCCGCCTGGCCCGCTCGCCGCTCGCGCCGCTGATCGAGCGGATGTACATCTCTGAGCAGCTCGGCTGCCAGAAGCCGGAGCGGCGCTTTTTTGACCTGGTGTTTGCGGATCTGGGCCTGACGGAGGCCCAGCGGCGGCGCACCGTGCTGCTGGGCGACAGCCTGACGAGCGATATCCTCGGCGGAATCCGGGCGGGGCTGGATACGATCTGGCTCAATCAGAGCGGGCAAAAGGTTCCCAAAGGGCTGAATATCACCTGCATTGCAGATAATTTGACGAAAGTTCGTTCCGTAATCCTTCCGGATTGCGGCGAGGTCGAGAATTTTTTGTGAAAAATGCAGGTCAAGCCGTTGTCAAATGAAATGAAATACGGTATAATGCCCAATAGTGAGTGTCTTTGGGCGCAGGCCGGCGCGGGCCTGCAAATTCGTAGGAAAGGAACAATCACCATGAGCTTTACCGCAAAACAGATCCGTAACATCTGCCTGCTGGGCCATTCCGGCACCGGCAAGACCACCCTGGTGGAAAACATGCTCTATCTGACCGGCGCGATCGCCCGCATGGGGAAGACGCCGGATGGCAATACCGTCTCGGACTACGATCCGGAGGAGATCAAGCGCCAGATGTCCATCTCCGCCTCCGTGATCCCCGTGCAGTATAAGAACTGCCTGATCAATGTGATTGACTGCCCGGGCAACTTCGACTTCACCGGTGAGGCGATGGAGGCGCTGGCGGTGGCGGACGCGGCAATCATCGTCCTGCCCGCCAAGGGCTCCGTCCCGGTGGGCACCGAGCGTGCCTGGAAGCAGACCCGCGCGCGCAATCTGCCGACGCTGTTCTATATCTCCAAGACGGACGAGGAGAACGGCGATTTCAACGCCGTCGTCGCCGAGCTGAAGGAGAAGTTCGGCAAGCAGGTCACGCCGGTCGTCTCCCCTCTGTGGGACGCGCATAAGAACGTGGTCGGTGTGCTGGACATTGTCCATAAGTGCGCCTATGACGCGGCGGGCAAGAAGATCGAGATTCCCGCCGACAAGGCGGACTACGTCGAGGAGGCCTATGCTGCTCTGATGGAGAACGTGGCTGAGACGAGCGAGGAGTTCCTGGAGAAGTTCTTTGAGGGCGAGGAGTTCACCGCTGAGGAGGTCGCCCAGGGCCTGCTCCAGGGCGTGAAGGACGCCACGCTCAGCCCCGTCTACTGCGGCAGCGCATTCACCGGCCTTGGCACCGAGCCGCTGATGGACGGCATCCTCACCATGGGTCCCTATCCGATGAACACCGAGCCGATGAACGGCGTGGACGCCTCCGGCGAGCCGGTGCAGGTCGCCGTGAAGCAGGACGGCCCCACCGTGGCCTACGTCTTCAAGACGGTCTCCGACCAGTACGGCAAGTATTCCTACGTCAAGGTGCTGCAGGGCAAGCTGACGCCGGACATGTCGCTCATCAACGGCACCACCGGCAGCAACGAGAAGATCGGCCGTCTGTACGCCATGAGCGGCAAGAAGGTCTCTGAGCTCAAGGAGCTCAACGCCGGCGACATCGGCGCGATTGCCAAGATGGACAAGGTCCGCACCGGCGACACCCTCTCCGTTGAGGGCATCCGCCTCGACCCCATCCCCTTTGCCGAGCCGGTCTACTCCCGCGCGATTGCCCCGAGCAAGCGCGGCCAGGAGGACAAGGTGGGCGTCGGCCTCAACCGCCTGAATGAGGAGGACCCCAGCTTCTCCATCGAGAACAACGCCGAGACGCATCAGATGGTGATCTCTGCCGCGGGCGATATTCAGATCGACGTCCTGTGCGCCAAGCTCAAGAGCCGCTTCGGCGTGGACGTGGTGCTCGACGCCCCGCGCGTGCCCTACCGCGAGAAGATCCGCAAGACGGTCTCCAAGCAGGGCAAGTTCAAGAAGCAGACCGGCGGCAGCGGCCAGTACGGCGACGTGTGGGTCCGCTTTGAGCCCTGCGAGAGTGAAGAAATGGTCTTCGCCGAGGAGGTCTTCGGCGGCAGCGTGCCGCGCAACTACTTCCCCGCCGTCGAGAAGGGCCTGCGCGAGGCGTGCAACCACGGCGTGCTGGCCGGTTATCCGGTCGTAAACCTGAAGGCGGTGCTCTATGACGGCTCCTACCACCCGGTGGACTCGTCCGAAATCGCCTTCAAAACCGCCGCGCAGCTGGCCTATAAGGCCGCCCTGCCCGAGGCCAGTCCCGTGCTGATGGAGCCGGTGGGTGAGCTGAAGGTCACCGTGCCTGACAGCTACATGGGCGACATCATGGGCGATCTGAACAAGCGCCGCGGCCGCGTGATGGGCATGACCCCCACGAGCGACGGCAATCAGGTGATCGAGGCGGAGGTCCCGATGGCCGAGATGACCACCTACGCCATCGACCTGCGCGCGATGACCCAGAGCCGGGGCAGCTTCACCTTCCACTTCGTCCGCTATGAGGACTGCCCGCCCGCAGCCCAGCAGAAGGCCATCGAGGCCGCCAAGGCGCTGCAGGACAACTAATCCACACAGCTTTGCGCCCGCTCCAACCGGAGCGGGCGCTTTTGTAAGGAGGAGAGATGGAATGACGCGAAATCCACAGCTTCGCATCACCGTCCTGGTGGAGAACTCCGCCCCGCCGTGGCTGCGGGCAGAGCACGGACTGTCTCTCTGGCTAGAGTACCGGGGGGAGTGCTGTCTGCTCGACGCGGGGCAGAGCGGCGCGTTTGCGCAAAACGCGGACCGGCTCGGCATCGACTTCTCCCGCGCCCGGCTGGCCCTGCTCTCCCATGGACACTATGACCACGCCGGGGGACTGGCCGCCTTCTGCGAGAGAAATGCGCAGGCCCCCATCTGCTGCCGGCCCGAGGCGCTCAGGCGCTGCCTGCACCGTACCCCTGGCAGGCCGGACCGGGAGATCGGCATCCCGCAGGCGGTGCTCGCCGCCTGTGCTCGTCGGTTCCGTCCGGTGGAGGGGTCGGCGGAGGTTCTCCCCGGGCTCTGGCTCCTGCCGCATACGGCGCCGGGGCTGGAACGGCGCGCCCGGCAGACCGGCATGTACCGCATCGGCCCGGACGGCCCGGTTCCAGACGACTTCGCCCATGAGCAGACGGTCGCCCTGGAGCTGGAGGAGGGGCTTGTCCTGCTCAACAGCTGCAGCCATGGCGGGATGGACACCGTCGTGCGCGAGGCGCGCGCGGCCCTGCCGGGGCGGCGGATTCTGGCGGTGCTCGGGGGCTTCCACCTCGGCATCCGGCAGCTGGAGTACCCGCCGGAAGAGGTGCGCGCCCTTGGCCGCCGTCTGGCGGACCTCGGCGTGGAGACGGTGTACACCGGCCACTGCACTGGGGAAGAGGGCTTTTCCCTCCTGCGGGAGGCGCTGGGGGAGCGCTGCCGGGCGCTCACCACCGGCCTGGAGCTGGCCTTTTTGTGAGGGGATCAAATGGAAATTCGCGACGAGCGCATTGACGCTGGAAAGGCGTTCGACTGGGGCCGCACCTCGGCCGACTATGCCAGATACCGGGATATCTATCCCGACGTTTTTTACCGCAAGATTGTGGCGCGCGGTCTGTGTGTGCGCGGGCAGACCGTGCTGGACCTGGGGACGGGGACCGGCGTCCTGCCGCGGAACCTGTACCGCTATGGGGCCAGATGGATTGGGGTGGATCTCTCGCCGGAACAGATTGCACAGGCCAGGCGGCTGTCAGCCCGGTGCGGACAGGAGATCACCTATCTGGTCACGGGCGGCGGAGGAGGTCGACCTCCCCGCGGCCAGCGTGGACGTGGTGACCGCCTGTCAGTGCTTTTGGTACTTTGACGCGCCGCGGCTGACGCCCAAGCTGGCGAGGATGCTCAGACCGGATGGAAGGCTGCTGCTGCTCTATCTGGCCTGGCTCCCGCAGGAGAACGTGATCGCCGCCGCCAGTGAGGAGCTGGTGCTGCGGTACAGCCCGAACTGGTCGGGAGCTGGGGAGACGGTTCATCCCATCACGGTGCCCGGCTGCGTGCTGGAGACGTTTGAGCCGGTCTTTCACGAGGAGTATCGGGTGGACATCCCCTTTACCCGGGAGAGCTGGCACGGCAGGATGAGGGCCTGCCGCGGGGTGGGCGCATCGCTGTCGCCGGAGGAATTGGCCTCTTGGGAGAGCGAGTACCTCAAGCTGCTCGAGACGGCGGCTCCGGAACGGTTTTCGGTCAGGCATTACGCCGCAATGCTGGAGCTGCGCAAGAGGCGGGACTGCACGCGGCTCCTTGCGCTGCGGGATGGGGATTGACACATCTGCGCGGGCTTTGTCCGAAAGCGAGGGAAGAGGCTCAGCGGGGAGAAATCCATCGCCCTCGCCGGGCAGGGAGATATGACGCGGCAATCCGCTGTGGATTACGAGAGAAAACAATTTCAGCGCCCTGTTTTGCATGGAATGTGCAAGACAGGGCGTTTTTCTCGCCATTTTTATCCCCGATTTTGCCCTTTTGCATTTCGGAGCGGCCGCTGAGCGGGTAGACTTTGGGTGACAAAAGGAGGGATGACCGGATGAACACAGACCTGATCCGCGCACAGCAGACCGGTCCGCCGGCGCGGCTGGTGCTCCCGGAGGAGACCATCGGGGCAGAGCAGATTCTGTCCCTGACTTACTCGGCCGGCTGCGCGGCGGAGACCACCGAACCCAGCATCGGCAGCGCCGTGGCGGCCACCGTCGCGCTGGAGCTGGCCGGGGAGCTGCCCAAGCTGGAGGGCAAGTCCGTCTGCCTGGACGTAGGTGTCCCGGACGACGCGGGCAGCACCGTCTGGCGCAGTCTCGGCCACTTCCGCTTCGAGACCCCGCAGACCGGAGAGGGCAAGACCACCGTCACCGCTGTGGACGCCATGCTCTGGGCGCTGGAACAGGGATATTACCCCTCTTCCGCCGCCGGGAGCACCGCCCTGTCCATCCTGCAGGACATCTGCACGCAGGCCGGCGTGACGCTTGCCAGTACGGCAGGCATCACCGACGTGGCCGTCTCCGGTACGCTGGAGGGCTACACCATGCGCGAGCTGGCGGGGTATCTGGCCGCCCTGCTCGGGCGCAATGCCCTCTTTGACGCGGACGGCAAGCTCGCCCTGCGCTGGTTTTCCGCCTCCTCCCTGACGGTCACGACGGACGACTACTACGCCGGCGGCTTCACCCGCAAGGATGAGGCGTGGACGCTCGCGGGCCTCGCCGTCACCACCGGCAGCGGAGAGGACGACACGCTCACCGCGGGCGCGACGGTGGGCACCGTGCTCCGCTTCTCCAACCCCTTCATGACCCAGAGCATCCTGGACGGCATCTGGTCGCGGATTTCCGGCTTCTCCTTCCGGCCGGGCGAGGTGAGCCTGCTGGGCGACCTGCGCGTCGAGCCGGGGGACCTGGTGACGGTGACCGACCTGGCCGGGGACAGTTACACGCTGGCCGTCATGGCGGTGGAGCACCAGTACGACGGCGGCTGGAAGACCAAGCTGTCCGCCTACGGCTCGGCGGAGGGGGACACGAGCGCCGGCTACCAGGGCCCGACGGTCACGGCGATGGAGCGGTACGCGGCGGAGTTTGGCAGCTTCCGCCAGCTCTACGCGCAGGACCTGACGGCCACCAACGCCACGCTGGCCAACCTCACCGCCGCGCAGGCCAACATCAGCAGCCTGATCGCCGCCAAGGCGGACATCGAGGACCTCACCGCCGCCCTGGCGCGCATCGATGAGCTGGAGGCGGGCAAGATCACGGTGGACTGGCTGGACGCGACCTTTGTGCGGGCGGCGGATATCCTGACCGGCAGCGTCACCGGCGTGGAGATCAGCGCGACGAAATACCTGACCGGCGTAACCATTGTGGGCGACGTGATCCAGGCGGAGACGCTGACGGCAAAAAAGCTGATTCTCACCGGCACGGACGGCCTGATCTACGAGCTCAACGCCCAGGCGGGAAGCCTCACCCAGACCCAGCTCACGCAGGACGAATACAAAAGCCGGGTGGACGGCTCGGTGCTTGCGGCCCACTCGGTCACCGCTGACCGCATCAACGTCACCGACCTCTTCGCACAGGACATCACGGCGACGGGGAAGATCTCCGGTCTGGAGTTGGAGGGCGCGACGGGGAGTTTTTCCGGGCACATCGCGGCCACGACGGGCAGCATCGCGGGCTTTACCCTCGACGGCGGCAGCATGTACTGCCGCGACACCTACGTCTCCTCGGCCAATACCG
>CAYWUA010000004.1:0-66562 GCA_964461385.1 uncultured Oscillospiraceae bacterium | reverse complement strand
GATTGTAGCTATAAACTTGTTGCCAGATCTGACAGCATAGGAAACGACAAGATCGGGATCATAGCCCGGGTCGGGTAGCGGTGCCCATACCCCATCTCTGCACTAGCTTACATCCTTGGCGCCACTATTTTACCATGCTTCTTCTGTAAACCCTATCTAAAGACAAGCACAATTTTCCGTTTCATCTACTCTACCTCCTGCTCTATCCGTCTGCGGTCTTGATCGTCGCGTCAAGATACGGCCGCACCGCTTTAGCTTTAGCGGCGCGGCCGTATCCCCATCCTTCACGTTTTTATCGTCCTATGGTCCCGTATTTCTGTCCGGCTTGGCCGGCCTGGGCACCGGTGACCGCCACGATTGCGGCGACCACCGCGGCAACCACGACTCACCGATGCGAATTTTGCTTGGCGGTGCAGCTGCCAGCCCGAGCTGTATCCATTTTTCCCCGTCTCCCACAGGCAGGGGGACAAAAGGACCACCCGGCGGTCCGACAAGTCAGACAACCGGGTGGTCGGGGCCGAGTCGCGTCTGCGCGTGGGTGCGTACGTCTATCCGCAGGGCGGGGAGGGAGCTTTATTCGACGACAATTGTACTGTGGTCGCAGTTGAGAGTGGCAGTCCCGTCCGTCGGGCCAAGTGCCGCTGATGTGGAGACGCTCTCAATGGTCAGGGTGACGGTGTCGCTGCCATCGGACCTGTTGACAAAGTCTCATATTGAGAAATTGAGCCGACTTTTCTTGCCATATCTTTGCCGTTTTGATGATGAGAATGGACTATTTCCAGAATTTTTTACAACGTCAAGATTTTGGAATCGCATTTGTCAACAGGTCCAGAACCTTGACGCTGCCGAGCCCCCGCCAAGACGGCCTTTTTGCATTATTCTCTGAGAGAGACGCCCTCGAAAGCCGTGCTGCAATCTGCTTGCAGCCCAAAGGATGCATAAAGCGCCCGGAATCATTTCACACTATTTACATGCAAAGGGGGCCAAAATTTGGACATTGACATCTATGACAATAAGAAAACGATCGACATCTGGCTGACCAACGCGGAAAAGGAAAATTCCCAGGTGCAAGATTGGCTGAGCGGCGTCTGCGCCAGATACAAGCGGCAGAAATATCTGGTTGCTGTCTTTGCCTCGGGCGGCTGCGACCTCTACACCAGCACCCTGGACCTGCTGGCCTACAACAAGCGCCGCTGCGCTCAGATTGCGGCGCAGCGGTAAAAAATGGAGCAGAAGACTCTTTTGGCGCGGTGAGCGCCGTGGAGGGGAGAGCGGACTCGCTCCCGCGATTCCCTGTTGCAAAATCCGACTCCATCATATACAATGATATCTATAAGTGAAAGATATTCTGCAGATAACACATGCCGGCCGTTCTTAAGAGAGGAGACACCCATGAACGAGATCCATTCCATCGCCGCGTACTGCCGCATCTCCGTTGACGAAGAGCTGGACCAGAAGAATGTCTCCATCGAGAACCAAAAGGCCATCCTCTCGGACTACGCCAGCCACCACTTCTCCGGCAGCAGTCTGACCTTCTTTGAGGACCGGGATCGCTCCGGCTACAGCTTTGAAAAGCGGGAGGGCTACCAAAAGATGCGCCGGGGCCTGCTGGATCACCGTGTTGACCTCCTGTTGATTAAGGACTTCTCGCGCGTTTCCCGGCGAAACAGCCGGGGGTTGGTGGAACTGGAGGACCTGCGCGACGCCGGGGTGCGCATCATCTCGGTGGGAGACGGGGTGGACTTTCCCAATGACGACGACTGGGTGAGAATTCAATTCCAATTCTTGCTAAACGAGATGCCGGTCACTGACACCTCCCGCAAAGTGAAGAACGTCATCAAGCGGCGGCAGGCGGACGGCCAGTGGCTCTGCGCCGCCCCCTACGGCTACACCCTCACCCCCGGCAAGCAATTTGAGATCGTCCCCACCGAGGCGGAGATCGTCGGCATCATCTTTGACTGCTACAACAACAAGGGGTGGGGATACAAAAAGATTGCCAACTACCTCACCGACCATGGCATCCCCACCCCCCGGATGTCCGAGCAAATGCGCCGGGAGGCGGAAGGCAAGCCCTCCAAACGGAGGGTGAGGGCGGCTTGGGCCATTGTCACGGTACAGGGAATTTTGGACAACGACTTCTACATCGGCACCCTACGGCAGGGCAAGTACACCCGCGCCAAGATCAACGGCAAGGAGGTCCGCCGGGACGATGGGGAGCACATTGTCATTGAGAACCACCACCAGCCCATCATTGATTACCGCACCTTCGCCATCACTCGTGCCCTCCGGGAGAAGCGGACCCGCAGCAACTACCGGGGCGTCAAGATCCACGACAACGTCTACTCCGGCTTCCTGGAGTGCGGCGACTGCGGCAGCCCGATGTTCGCCATGAGCCGCCAGGACCTGAGTCCCGCCTACACCTGCGGAACCTATCACCGCCGGGGCCTGAAGGGATGCACCAGCCACCATATCCGGGTGGACAAACTGGACGAGCTGCTCAAACGCTACGTCCGCAAGGTGATGGAGCGCTCCCAGTCCATGATCGACCAGCTCAACGCCGATCTCGCCCGGGAGAACGACAACCTGGCAGAGACCGAGCAGTCCGCCGACCACCTGGCCGAGGTGCTCGACGATCTGCGGGCGGAGCTGAAGGCCACCAAGCGCCGGCACATCCGGGAGGTCATGAAGAACCCGGAGCGGGAGGCGGATCTCGACGCGATCTACGACGAGATGGAGGGGGACCTCCAGCAGAAGATTGATGGCCTGAACCGCCAGCTCGACCTGCTCTCCGACAAGCGCAACGCCATCATCCAGGTCAACCGTACCGCCCGCACTGCCCTGGAGGTATTCCGGGACATCCTGGACAAGGAGCACCTGGAGCGCAACGACCTGGAGCTGATTGTCGGCAAGATCCGGGTGTTTGAGGACCATCTGGAGGTACAGCTCAAACCGGACATCGACGCCCTGCTCTGGGGAGGAGGGGCAGGGGAGTGCGGTCCGGACGCCGAGCGCGGCGCAGGAGACAGCACCTGCACACTGACCCAGTCCGCCCAGAACCACGGAGACAAGGTCTTCCGTGTCCATGTCATCAGCAAGGGCGACCCATTGGAAATTTATACAGATAAGGACGGAGAGGTGATCTTTAAGAAGTACTCCCTCATGGGCGACCTGCAGGAGGTGGCCGGTCAGATGTGTGAAACACTCTATAAGACCACCGGCTGTCCATCCGTTATTACGGACCGCGACAGCGTACTTGCCGTCTCCGGTGCGCCGCGGCGGGATCTGAGCGAGCGCCGGGTCTCTAACGCGCTGGAGCACATCATGGAGGGCCGCCAGCTCTATCAGCACCGGTTGGGGGAGAGCGCGGTCCCCATTACGGCGGACGGCGTGAGCAGGCTGAGCGCCTCGCTGGCGGCGCCCATCCTCTCGGAGGGGGATGTGATGGGCTGCGTTATCCTCTGCGAGCGGGAAGAGGGACGGGGCCTCGGCGAGACAGAGTACAAGCTGGCGCAGGCGATCTCCGGTTTTCTGGGCCGGCACATGGAATCCTGACGGCAGACAGAGCGCCCTCCCAACGGCAGAACACGGGCAGATGCCGTAGGGAGGGCGGTGCTTCTGGAGCTATCCACGCGGTCAGAGCATGGAGTAGCCATGGCTGTTGACCAGCGCGTCGATCGGCTTGCCCTGCTTACAGTAGGGACAGTTGGTATAGTCATAACTGCGGTAGTCCGGCAGGACGCCGACGTCAAAAATGGCGTCAATCGTCACCCCGTCTTGCTGGCTGATATTGCTGAAAATGGCGGACACGCCGCGCATGACGCCGCCGTAAAATTGGATGGTCTCAATCGCCTTGTGTACCGTGTACCCGGTGGTGATGGAAGCCAGCAGGATGATGCAGTCCCGGTTGGTAATAATCTGTTTGTAGTTATCCCGGAAGATCAGCTGGCTGGTGTTTGCGTTCTGTTCCGGCGTGATGATGGAGACCTCCCGTCCCCGGTTGCCGGCGCCGAAATTGGACTCTGCCAGACGCTCGGCCAGCAGCGTGCCGATCACTTCCGTCCCGTCCATGCACAGGATGGTATCTACTGGAATCTGATGACGGTATTTCCGCGAGAGCACTTCGGCCGCCGCCTTCGCCTCCTGGTAAACTGACTTGGTCGAGGTCAGCTCCATAAAATAGTTGATGTGGGAGTGATTGGTCACAAAATGACCCGGAATGGCCTTAAGCGGGATGTTGGTGTGTTTATTCTTGGCGTAGAACTTCACAATTTTGCTGTCAAGCGACATGGGTGCACCTCCTGTATTGTGTTGTATGTATTATAAAATATTTTGTTGAAAGATGCAATATCCTTTTGCGTCCGGAGATGGTTCCGCAGCCGGAGGCCTGCCGCCGCTTTTGGCCGGATTGTTTCGCAGCTGGGAAGAATCCCGCGTGTTTTCCTGCTCTTGTCTGTTTTTCCTGCATTTTATGTGGGATTTCACGAAAGATTCACACTTTGCCCAATGCGGTTCTCTTGCCATTTGGACAGAATGTGATACAATAGTATCCGATCAAAAACAGTTTTCTGTCCCAGCACAGACACACAGGGGAATTATGTATGAGTTATCGCATTGGCATTGACATTGGCTCCACCACGGTCAAGGTAGTGGTGCTTGACGAAAACAATCAACTGCTCTTCCGTTCCTACGAGCGGCACTTTTCCAAGGTGCGCGAGCGCACCTGCCAGACGCTGCGCAGCATCGCCGGCCAGTATAGCGGCCAGGATGTCAAGATGGTCATCACCGGCTCGGCCGGACTCGGTGTCTCCAAGGCCAGCGGCATCGACTTCGTCCAGGAAGTGTACGCCACCGCTGCGGCGGTCAACACCTACATTCCGGGCACCGATGCCGTGATCGAGCTCGGCGGCGAGGATGCCAAGATCATCTTCTTTGGCGGCGCGCTGGAGGAACGGATGAACGGCTCCTGCGCCGGCGGCACAGGAGCCTTTATCGACCAGATGGCGACCCTGATGAACGTCACCAGCGATGAGCTGGACAAGCTCTCCCTGAAGCACGAGAAACTCTATCCCATCGCCTCGCGCTGCGGTGTGTTCGCCAAGAGCGACGTGCAGCCCATCCTGAACCAGGGCGGACGGAAGGAAGATGTCGCGGCCTCCATCTTCCAGGCGGTGGTGGACCAGACCATCGCCGGTCTGACTCAGGGGCGCGAGCTAAAAGGGAAGATCGTCTTCCTCGGCGGACCGCTGCACTTTTTGCAGGGCCTGCGCGAGCGCTTTGTCGAGACACTTCACCTGGATGAGGAGCACGCGATCTTCCCGGAAGACGGCGACTGCTTCGCCGCCATGGGTGCGGCGCTATGCGCGACGGACTACAAGGAGATCGGTTTTGACGAGGCGCTGAGGCTGCTGGAGGAGAGCGTGGACGCCACCGGAAGCGTGAACACCATGCCGCCCCTCTTTGCCAGCCAGGAGGAGTATGACGCCTTCTGCGCGCGCCACAATTCCCGCCGCCCGCCGGAAAAGGATATCGCCACCTATGCGGGCGATGCTTACCTCGGCATTGACGCCGGCTCTACCACTACCAAGCTGGCCCTGATCGCGCCGGACGGCGGCCTGCTCTATACGTACTACCACTCCAATCTTGGCAACCCCGTCGCCGTTGTCCGCGAGCAGCTGGGGAAAATCTACGAGCTGTGCGGCGGCCGGATCACCATTCGCGGCAGCGCGGTCACCGGCTACGGTGAGGACCTGATCAAGAACGCCTTCCGCTGTGACCTCGGTCTGGTCGAGACAATGGCGCATTATAAGGCGGCCGCGCACTTTAACCCCAACGTCGATTTTATCATCGACATCGGCGGCCAGGATATGAAGTGCTTCAAGATCCGCAACGGCGCGGTGGACTCCATCATGCTTAACGAGGCCTGCTCCTCCGGCTGCGGCTCATTCATCGAGACCTTTGCCCGCGCACTGGGCTATGAGATCGCCGATTTTGCCAAGATGGGTCTCTTCGCCCCGCACCCGGTGAATCTCGGCAGCCGCTGCACCGTGTTCATGAACTCCTCCGTCAAGCAGGCGCAGAAGGAGGGAGCCTCGGTGGAGGACATCTCGGCGGGCCTGTCCATCTCCAT
Source organism: uncultured Oscillospiraceae bacterium (assembly GCA_964461385.1). Taxonomy (GTDB): domain Bacteria; phylum Bacillota; class Clostridia; order Oscillospirales; family Oscillospiraceae; genus Onthomonas. The sequence continues at coordinate 60,435 of CAYWUA010000004.1, read as the reverse complement.
CGTCAAGAACGCCATCTACAAGGTCATCCGCGCGGCCTCGGCCGATGACCTGGGCAAAGAGGTGGTAGTCCAGGGCGGCACCTTCCACAACGACGCCGTGCTCCGCTCCTTTGAGCTGGAGCTGGGCCGGGAGGTCACCCGTCCCACCATCTCTGGTATCATGGGGGCCTTCGGCGCAGCGCTGGCGGCTCAGGAGCTGCATCTGGAGCGCTCCGCCCTGCTCGGCCGGGACGAGCTGGCCCGCTTTTCCCACCAGGTCAAGCCGGTCACCTGCAACGGCTGCACGAACCACTGCGCCCTGACGGTCAATATCTTTGAGGGCGGCCGCCGCTTCATCTCTGGAAACCGCTGCTCCAAGCCGCTGGGCAAGGAGAAAACCCAGCTGCCCGACCTGATGCGCTATAAGTACGAGAAGCTGCGCACGATGCAGGGCAAGGGAGAGGGCACCGGCGCGCGCGGCAGAATCGGCCTGCCGTTTGCCCTGAACATGTATGAGAACCTCCCGTTCTGGTTTGAGTTCTTTACCAAGCTGAACTTCGAGGTGGTGCTCAGCAGCGAGTCGAGCCGCAAGCTCTACCTGAAGGGACAGCGGACTATCCCCTCGGACACCGTCTGCTATCCGGCCAAGCTGGTGCATGGCCATGTGGAGGACCTGCTCGAGCGTGGGGTGGACACCATCTTCTACCCCTGCATGAGCTACAACTTTGACGAGGGCATCAGCGACAACAACTATAACTGCCCTGTCGTGGCCTACTACCCCGACCTGATTGCCGCCAATATCCCCGCCCTGAAGGACAAGCGTTTCCTGCACCCCTATTTTGGCCTGCACCGCCCCAAGGACTTTGAAAAGCACGCGAGCCAGTACTTCCTCCAGGAGTTCGGTGTGCCGAAGAAGGAGACGGTGGCCGCCGCGCGGGCGGCTTACCAGGCGTACGACGCCTACAAGGAGGACCTGCGCGCCACCGGGGCGAAGTACATCGACTACGCCCGCAGCCACAATATGCCCATTATGGTGATCGCCGGCCGTCCGTACCACATGGACCCGGAGATCAACCACGGCATCAATGACCTGGCGACCGGCTTTGGCTTCGTCCTCATCACGGAGGACGCGGTGGCCTGGGAGATGGATCACCAGACGCGCACCGTGCTCAACCAGTGGACCTATCACGCGAGAATGTACAACGCCGCCCGCTTTGTCTGCACGCAGGAGGATATGGAGCTCATCCAGCTCGTCTCCTTCGGCTGCGGCGTGGACGCCATCACGGGCGATGAGATGCGCTCTATCCTGGAGCAGGGCGGAAAGCTCTACACCCAGCTCAAGATCGACGATATCAGCAACCTGGGCGCCGTCCGCATCCGGGTCCGCAGTCTCATCGCGGCCATCGAAGCCCGAAAAGCAAAACCATAATTCGTAATCAGGAAAGGAGCTTTTATGGCTGAACTGGTATACAACAAGGAGGGACGTCTCCTCTTCACCAAGGAGATGAAGAAGGAGTACACCATCCTGATGCCGCAGATGCTGCCCATCCACTTCTCCATGTTCCGTAAGCTGATGGAGCTGGAGGGGTACAAGGTGGATCAGCTCAACAACGACAGCCGCAATGTGGTGGACGAGGGGCTGAAATATGTCCACAACGACACTTGCTATCCCGCCCTGCTCGTGATTGGCCAGTTTATGGACGCGATCAAGAACGGCAGCTACGACCCGCACAAGGTCGCCCTGCTCATCACCCAGACCGGCGGCGGCTGCCGCGCCTCCAACTATATTCACCTGCTGCGCAAGGCGCTGGAAAAGGCGGGAATGGAGTACATACCGGTGATCTCCGTAAGTTTCGGCCTGGAGTCTAACCCCGGCTTTTCCCTCACCATCCCGCTGGTGCGCAAGCTGATCTACGCCATGATGTACGGCGACCTCATCATGAACGTCGCCAATCAGGTCCGCCCCTACGAGGTGGAGCGCGGGGAGACCGACCGGATGGTCGCCCATTGGGTGGAGGAGATTGTAAACCGCTTTTCCCGCGGCAAGGGGATGAACCGCCGTGAGATGCGCCGCATCTTCCGCGAGATCATCGCGGGCTTTGCCGCCATTCCGGTCCGGCAGGAGGAGAAGATCCGCGTTGGCATCGTGGGTGAGATCTATGTCAAGTTCTCCTCGCTGGGCAACAACCACCTGGAGGAGTTCCTGCTCTCCGAGGGGGCGGAGCCGGTGGTGCCCGGGCTGACCGACTTCATGATCTTCAAGATCTACAACCGCGTGGTGGATGTGAATATTTACGGCGGCAGTGCGCTCAAAAAAGAGGTCTGCGACTTCTTTATGGACTACGTCCAGAAATGCCAGCACGACATGATCGACGCGCTGACGGCATCCGGGCGCTTCCGCGCCCCCGGCGACTTCCAGCAGCTGCGCCGCCTGGTGGAGGGTTACCTCGGCGAGGGCTGCAAGATGGGGGAGGGCTGGCTGCTCACCGCCGAGATGCTGGAGCTGATCCACTCGGGCACGAACAACATCGTCTGCGCCCAGCCCTTCGGCTGCCTGCCCAACCACATCGTGGGCAAGGGCATGATCCGCGCGCTGAAGGACAACTACCCCGAGTCCAACATCGTGGCGATCGACTATGACCCGAGCGCCACGAGCATCAACCAGGAAAACCGCATCAAGCTGATGCTCGCCAACGCCAAAGGCATGGCGCGCCCGCGGGAGACGGCCCCCGTCTGACCGGGGAAAAGAGATACCCAACCGGCCGAAAAACCAGTTGACAAACGGGATGTTTGCGCGTATAATAAGTCCCGTTGACGACCGGAGAACGGCCGGATACGCGGATGTGCTGGAATTGGTAGACTGGCAAGCTTGAGGTGCTTGTGCTCGAATGGGCGTACGGGTTCGAGTCCCGTCATCCGCATCGTGGGAACCCCCCGAAAGTGAGAGTGGCTTTCGGGGGGTTCGTTGTCTCTATTCCCTCCCGGCTTCCCGCAGCAGCGCGTCCAGAGCTGCCCGGCTGTCCGGGTCCTGCCGGAGAAAATCGCACTCCGGATTGTCCGGGTCGGAGAGCTCAGCCAGAATGAGCGAGAGCATCCGTTCCATCCAGTCCGGCTCGGCACGCTTCGTGTCCCGCATGTGCCGGTAGAGCGGCGACCGGCTGGGCTGCCAAGGCTGCCGCATCGACGGGAGCAGCTGCCGCAGCGCCTCCAGACAGGCAGACGCCCGCCGCTGCGCCATGGCAAGCCGGAAGTCAATCAGGTGTCGCTCGTAGTTCGGCAGATCATAGAGTGCTACCGTCTGCCGCGCGGTCTGGGCGATGGCCTCCAGATCATCCTCCCGCCTCTCACGCAGCGCGTCCTCCATCAGGGACAGCAGGCCGGTGAGGACCGAGCCGATCTCCCCGAGCAGCACCTGCTCTGTCATCTGTGCCGCCTGGCCATACTCTCCACGTGCCGTGAGAAGCTGGGCGGTCATACGCCGTGTATCAAATAGCGTCTGGCTGGGCAGCTCGCGCAGCAGACGCTCCGCCGTGTCGTATTCCCGGCGGCCCATACAGCGGGAAAACAGCATGGCCTTTGCCTGATCCCGGACCGGCTGGTCGCCGCTCTCCGCGGCCCGGCGATAGAGTTCCTCTACCTCCTGGTCTGCCTTTTCCCGGTCTGAAAGGCCCTCAGACATCAGGTTGGTCAGCCCGTCCAGCGTCAGCGCGGTGTTGAGCAGGAGCAGATCACAGGCGGGATACTCCCGCAGCATGTCCCGCGCCAGTGCAAAAGCGGCGGATAGGCCCTCTTCGGCGGCCACGGTGGTGAGCCGGTTGATGAAATCGCCGGCCTCCTCCCGTGTCAGTTCCTCTTGAAAGGACAACAGGGTGTTCAGATCAGTGTGCAGCAGGCGTGCCAGCGCGGGCAGCAGGGTGATATCCGGGTAGGAGACCGCCCGCTCCCACTTGTTGACCGCGGGCGTCGACACGCCGAGCGCGGCGGCGACCTGCTCCTGCGTCAGGCCGAGTGCCAGGCGGCGCTGGCGGATGACCTCGTTGATCTTCATGGGGATCCCTCCTCTGCTCCCATTTTATCAAACAACCTGCCGGGCGCACAATTGACGGCGCAGAAATCTTTCGCCAGAAAAATTAACTGTTCGTTAAAAGCCGGCATTTCCGCCGCCGCTTGGATATCACAAAACTTCTTTGCAATCTGCCTACCGCCTTGACAACGCGGCGGTGGAGGGGGTACTATGAAAATCACAGGAAAATGCCCTGATCGCCCGCCGCCTGTGCGGGGACGATAGAAACGGAGGATCGGAATGAAGAAAAAACTGCTCGCCCTGACGCTGGCAATCGCCGCGCTGCTGAGCTGTCTAAGCGCCTGCAGCGCGCCGGAGACGGACCGCTTTTATGATATGGTGGAGGAGATGGCCGCGCTGGAAGACTTCAACCTCACGCTGACCATCCCGTATCACGGGGCCAGCATGGTGGTGGAGGGCTTCCTCTGCCAGTCCAGCCAGACGGCGGACCTGACCTTTACCCTTGAAGGCACCGGGGAGACGGACGGGGTCTGGACCGAGCTGCGCATAGACGGCAACGACCTCTGGCTCAACGTGGACCAGATGGTGGAGCGGGCGGAGGCCTTTGATCTGGTGGACGTGCGCCAGCAGGATATCGAGGACTTTGCCTACGAGCAGACGGCTGACTGGGTCAACTACCAGTGGGAAGGAGACCTCTGGGACGGCATGCCCGACCTCGCCGGGCTGCTCCACGACCTCTGGGACGGGACACGCAGCGACCTCGGCCCGCACATCACGGGCAACGGGGATAGCTATACCCTCGACCTCTCCGCAGATGCGCTTCAGACAGCGCTGGAGCATGTCGCCGAACGCCTCGTAGAGGACAGCGGCACCTGGCAGACGGCTATTCTCGCCGCAGTCAGCGAGCAGAACGACCTGGTGTTGGCCAGCACCTGGGACCTGACCATGCTGCTGGGCAGTGTGTGGTCCGGCTGGTCGGAGTGGCTGGAGTCGGGCGAACAGGTAGACAGCACGCTGACACTCACCCTCTCTCAGACAGAAGAGGGCTACCAGGCCAGCCTGACCCTGGATGGAGAGATCTGGTCCCTGACGCTGACGCCGGCCGAAGCGCAGACCGTGGAGACGCCGGAATACTACATGGACTTTGGCGCTTATGACGACTGGCTGTATTACCTGACAACATTCTCCTGGCAATACATCGGCGAGGCCTACGACGGCGCCCAGGAAGAGGAGGAGTGGATTGTGGTGGAAGACGATCCGCAAGAGCTGATGCCCATGACCACCCGCGAGGCGGCCGGCTATACCGGCATCTCCACCATCCAATTTATTCCGGAAGACGGCGTGGCGGAGACGCTGCCCGTCCTCAACGGCTACACCTCCAATGAGGTGAACAGCGTCTCGGATGACGGTGTGGAGATCACCCAGCTCACGCTGAACGGTCCCGGCTGGTCCGAGCAGTTCTATACGGAGAGCGGCGGGGAGAACGCCGCCTACGTCGCCTCCAACGCCATCTCGGAGTACTATTCCGCCTTTATCGACACCTCTGGATATCTGCTCGTGCAGGACATCTCGGAGCTGGCCTACTCCACTGACGGTGTAAGCGCCGCGCAAGGCTTCAGCTATCGCCAGGACGACTATAGCGACCCGGAGGGGCGAATTATCATCGCCTACCGCCCTTCGGGCTGTGAGACATACACCGTCATTGAGTTGGAGCTGCAATTGGCGGAGCTGAGCGAGGAGAGCAAGACGGCCATTGGCGAGCTGTTTGACTTCCTGCACCTGGAGCTGCCCATCAGTCTGGATGCCTGACGGGGCGGTAGGGAGCATAGCCGACCGATTCCAGGAACAGCCCGTGCGGCGGCAGGGCGCCCGGCGCGGCGGCGCGGTCTCTGGCCTCGAGGACCTCCTGGACCCACTCCGGAGGCTGCTTGCCCAGCCCAACCTCGACCAGCGTGCCGGAGAGGATGCGCACCATCCGGTTCAAAAAGCCGTCGCCGGTATAGCGGAGCGTGACCTCTTCCCCCTGACGGCAAATCTCAATGGAAAAAATCGTGCGCACGGTGGACTTGCGAAACCGTGTCAGCCCGCAGAAGGAGCGAAAGTCATGTGTTCCCTCCAGCAGCTGGGCGGCGCGCTCCATCGCGCCGTGGTCGAGCGGCTCAGACAGTGCAAGGCGGTATTTCCGCCCGAATACGTCGGGGAGCGCGCTGTTCCAGATCTGGTAGGCGTAGGTCTTATAACAGGCGCTGAGCCGGGCGTGGAACCGCTCCGACGCCTGCTCGACCGACAGGACGCCGATGTCCTGCGGCAGGTAGCGGTTGAGATAGTCCCGGATCTCTGTACAGGATAGGCCGGTCTCCAGCTGGACGCTGGCCACCTGGCCGCGAGCGTGAACCCCTGCGTCCGTCCGCCCGGAGGCCTGCAAGACGGCCGGCTGGCCGGTCATCCGCTCCAGCACGGCGGTGACCCGGGCCTGAATGGTGTTATCCGTATTTCCCTGGCCCTGCCAGCCCTGATAGCGGCTGCCGTCGTAGGCCAGGGTCAGACAATAGTTTTTCATCTCATCACCCCGGACCATTGTACCCGGAAACGGATGGAGTGGCAAGCGGGGGAAAGGATTCTGTTTGTTATGTATGTCAATGAAACCGTATTTCAAGGGCGGCCGAAGCAGCGCCGCTCCGCCGTGGAGGAGGCCATCTTTGACCGCCTGGACGAGCTGGGCATCAGCTATCTGCGCGCCGACCACGACCATGCGGACAATATGGACGACTGCCGCGCGGTGGAGCGGGTGCTTGGGTCCCGCATCTGCAAAAACCTCCTGCTCTGCAACCGGCAGAAGACAGACTATTACCTGCTCATGATGCCGGGCGACAAGCCCTTTAAGACGAAGGACCTCTCCGCCCAGCTCGGTGTGTCCCGCCTGTCCTTTGCCGAACCGGATGCGATGGCCAAACTGCTGGACACGACGCCCGGCTCGGTCAGCGCGCTGGAGCTGCTCTTTGACCGGGAGGGGAGGGTCCGTCTCGTCATCGACCGGGAGCTGCTGGAGGACACCTGCATCAGCGGGCATCCCGGCATCAGCACCTCCACTCTCCGCCTGGACCGGGAGGACATGCTCGCCTATCTCGCCTCCACCGGCCATACGCCGGTCTATGTCACCCTGCCGCGCCCGGCGGCGGAGTGACCGGGAGGGCGCGATATGCCGAAGGGAATGCGCATCGTCAATTTGGAGCAGGGGATGCCGCAGGTGAGCACCGCCCTGCGCTGGCTGGACGGGGAGCTCTATACCAGCCGCCGAATGGGCGTGGCGGCGGTGAAGCTGATCCATGGCTACGGCTCCTCCGGTACGGGCGGGAAGATCCGCACCGCCGTGCGGCGGGAGCTGGCCAGCCGCCAGGCGCGCGGCGAGATCGCCGGCGTGATCTGTGGGGAGGAGTTCTCCATCTTTCACGAGGAGACGCGGCGCGCTTTCCTGCGCTGTGACGCGCTGCGGCAGGACAGCGACCTGGAGCGGCACAACAACGGCGTCACGTTTGTGATTTTGTGAGCGGGGGGAGAGGCCGGATGAGTGGAGCGACGCGGGCGCGCCTGCTGGACTATGCATGGAAGCGCCTGGAGATTCAGCCAGATTACCCCTTCTCCGGGGATGCGGTCAGTGCCGTCCTGCGCCACCGTGGGACGGGGAAGTGGTTTGCGCTGCTGATGACCGTACGGCGGGACCGGCTCGGGCTTTCGGGCAGCGAACCGGTCGACGTGGTGAATCTGAAATGCGGCCGGGTGATGGCCGCCTCCCTGCGTGGACAGCCTGGGATTCTGCCAGCATACCACATGAACAAAGAGCACTGGATCACCGTCCTGCTTGACGGCTCGGTTGCGCAAGAGCAGGTGGAGAACCTGCTGGAATTCAGTTACGCGCTCACTGCGCCGAAACGGCGCAGGCCCAGAGGCGGCACAGCGAATGAAAAATGAAAATAGAGATAGATCGGCCCGGGAGGACGGATGTACGCCGTCCCACCGGGCCGTTTTACAGGGTCAATCGGGTGTCTGATGCCGCGCGTTCTCTTCCGCCTCCAGCTCGGCCAGCAGCTTCCGGTCCTGCTTGGAGGAGAGGTCCAGCCGTTCATACAGGTCGGGCCGGCGCTCGCGCGTGCGGAGGATGGACTGCTTGCGCCGCCACTTGGCGATGTTTGCGTGGTGGCCGGAGAGCAAAATAGCGGGCACTTTCCGCCCGTGCCACTCCTCTGGACGGGAATACTGCGGGTATTCCAGCATCCCGTTCCAGTGGCTCTCGTCCTCATAGCACTCCGGGTCGGGCAGGACCCCGGGCACCAGGCGGCAGACCGCGTCCGCCACCGCCATGGCGGGGATCTCTCCCCCGGTGAGGACAAAGTCCCCCAGTGAGATCTCCTCGTCCACGCACTCGTCGATAAAGCGCTGGTCAATCCCCTCATAGTGACCGCAGACCAGAATCAGCCGCTGATACTCCGTGGCGAGCCGCCTGGCGTCCTGCTGGCAGAAAGTCTTGCCGCAGGGGGAGAGGTAGATCGTGTGCACCCGCTCTCCCGCTGTCCGGCAGATATGCTCCCAGCAGCGGTAGAGCGGGTCGGCCTGCATCACCGCGCCGCGCCCGCCGCCGTAGGGGTAGTCGTCCACCTGATGCTGCTTGTTCACGGTGTAGTCGCGAATCTGATGGCAGTCGATGCGGATATAGCCCCGCTCCTGTCCGCGGCCGAGGATGGACTCGCAGAGCATGTCCCCCACCGTGTCGGGAAATAGGGTCATAATGTCGATGTGATACATCACTCGCCCATCCCTTCCAGCGGGAGAAAGTCGATATAGCCCTCCTCCGGACGGACGGCGCGGACAAAGGCGGGCACGTCCGGGATGAGGTAGCGCTTTTCCCCCTCGACGACGTAGATATCGTGCGCGGGATACTCCAGCACGTCGGTGACGCGCCCGAGCACCTCGCCCGTCTCCGCGTGGCGCGCCTGCAGGCCGATCAGGTCGACGAGAAAATGCGCGCCCTCCTCCACCGGGATCTCCCCCCGCCGTGCGAGGAGGACGCTGTTTTTCAGCGCCAGCGCCGCGTCCATGCTGTTCACGCCCTCCAGCGTCAGCAGCGCGTGGCCGGCATGCACCCGCCCGCTCAGGACGGAGAAAGCGCGCCGGCCGATATAGACGGTCTCCAGCGCGCAGAGCACCTCCGGACTGTCGCACCAGGACTGTACTTTGATCTCGCCCCGCACCCCGTGGGTGTTGAGCACCTTTCCCACTTCCAAAAGGGAATCGTTCATCAGGCCACCTCCCAGTTGCCGTTCCAAAAGGCCGGAAAAAGCGGAGTGCAGTCTGCACTCCGCGCTTCTCCTCAGTCCATAATCTCCACGGAGACTCTGGTATCCTTCCGCTGAGCCAGGGAACGCACGATGGTACGGATCTCCTTGGCGATCCGGCCCTGACGGCCGATCACCTTGCCCATATCCTCCGGCGCCACCCGCAGTTCCAGAATCACCTCTCCGTCGCAGTCGATCTCCTTGACATCCACCTGGTCGGGATGATCCACCAGATTCTTTGCGACGTAGGCCAAGAGCTCTTTCATGAATGATACTCCTCTCGAGGATCAGAGCACACCGGCGGTCTTGAACAGACGCTTGACGGTGTCGGTGGGCTGAGCGCCGGTCTTGATCCAGGCCTGGGCACGGTCGGCGTCCACCTTGATCTCGGCCGGCTCCTTCAGCGGGTCATAGGTACCCAGCTGCTCGATGAAACGGCCGTCACGGGGATAACGGGAGTCAGCCACCACGATGCGGTAGAAGGGAGCCTTCTTGGCGCCCATGCGGCGCAGTCTGATTTTAACCATTTATCATTCACCTCCAAATGAAATCGAATCTTTATGATTAACGTGCCGGGGCGCGCCCCAGGAACGTAAATCAGCGTTTTTTCCGCTTGCGCTTTTTACTGTGATTATGACTGTGCTGGCGGCGCGGGCTGGAAGAATTCATCTGCCCCAATGCCTCCATCATCTCGGGAGAGTCCATTCCCGGCATCCCCTTCATCCGGCCGAGCAGCTTGCGGATACCCTTGGGCATCTTGCCGCCGGCCATCTGCCGGGTGAGCTTTTGCATCATGTCGTATTGCTGAATCAGCCGGTTGACATCGGAGACCTGTACCCCCGCGCCCGCGGCGATTCTGCGCCGGCGGCTCGCGTTGAGGATGGAGGGGTCGTCCCGCTCCTGCGGCGTCATAGACAGGATGATCGCCTGCAGGCGGTCAAGGCCGCGCTCGTCGATGTTGGCGTTCTCCAGCTGTGCGGCGTTGACACCGGGCATCATGCCGAGGATATCGCGCACGGACCCCATCTTGCGCACCTGCAAGAGCTGGTCATAATAATCCTGAAGGGTAAAGCGGTTCTTTCGAATCTTTTCCTCCAGCTCGGCGGCCTTCTTCTCGTCCAGCGTGGTCTGCGCCTTCTCAATCAGGGAGAGCACATCGCCCATGCCGAGGATCCGGCTGGCCATCCGGTCGGGGTAGAAGACCTCCACCGCGTCCAGCTTCTCGCCCACGCCGACAAATTTGATCGGCTTGCCCGTGGTCGCCTTGACCGACAATGCCGCGCCGCCGCGCGCGTCGCCGTCCAGCTTGGTGAGCATCACGCCGGTCAGGTCGAGCGCCTGGTCAAAGGCGGAGGCGGCGTTCACCGCGTCCTGGCCGATCATCGCGTCGATCACCAGCAGGATCTCATTCGGCTGGACCGCGGCCTTGATGCGCCGCAGCTCGTCCATCAGCGCCTCGTCAATGTGCAGCCGGCCGGCGGTGTCCAGGAAGACCACGTCGTTGGCGTGCTGCCTGGCGTGCTCCACAGCGGCGGTGGCGATCTTCACCGGGTCAATCTGCCCCATCTGGAAGACGGGCACGCCCACCTGACGGCCTACCACCTCCAACTGGTCGATGGCGGCCGGACGGTACACGTCACAGGCGACCAGCAGCGGCCGCCGGCCGCGCTTTTTCAGCATACCGGCCAGCTTGGCCCCGTTCGTCGTCTTGCCGGAGCCCTGCAAGCCGACCATCATGACAACGGTCGGGCCGTCTTTGGAGAAGTTCAGCCCGGACGCTTCACCGCCCATGAGGGAAATTAGCTCCTCATGGACGATTTTGACTACCATCTGTCCCGGTGTGAGCGACTCCATCACGTCCGCACCGATGGCCCGTTCGGTCACAGTGCGGACAAAATCCTTGACGACCGGATAGCTGACATCGGCCTCCAGCAGAGCGAGCCGGATCTCCCGCATCGCCTCGCGGACGTCTGACTCGGTGAGATGGCCTTTTCCGCGCAGCCGGCTGAATACGGCATTGAGTTTTTCCGTCAAACCTTCAAAGGCCATGGCAGGAACCGTTCCTTTCTCCGTCGTTTGGGGCGCCCGGTGCGGCGGACGCTCACTCCTCCAGCCCGTCCAGCTGCCGGCGAATCTCACCGGTCAGCTGCGAGAGCTTCAAATCGTGCAGCTGGCGCTGGTTACGCTGGTCGATCTCCTCGACCAGGCCGGAGATCTGTTCCAGAGCCGAGCGCGTACGGAGAAATCGGGCGACAATGCCGGTCTTCTCCTCAAAATCGTTCAGGATGGCCTCTGCCCGGATGATGACGTCCCGGACGCCCTGGCGCGTAATACCGTAATTTTCCGCAATCTCGGCCAAGGACAGATCCTCGTTATGATATAGATCATAAAACTCCCGCTGACGCTCGGTGAGCAGGTCACCGTAAAAATCAAAGAGCATGGTCATGCGAAAGGCCGGGTCCTTCATGGGGCTGCCTCCTGATATATTTTGTAAAGTAACGACGCTTTACAAGCCGATACTATACTATATTTTTTCGCCGTTGTCAAGGGGAGCGGGTGGATTTTTTGCGAATGATGCGGCCGGTTCCGGGGAAAAATGCACTCATTGGCCGGCGGGAAATTCCGCCAGCCGGGGGAGGACTTACCTATGGATCAAGGGCAACACTTGACCGCGCGGCAGATGGGCGAGCAGACGGCCAACCGCTGGCTGCTGGCCGGGACACTGCCGCTGCGCGCCCTGCGCCGGACGGTTCGGGATGATCTGGCCGCGCTGGGCGCTGTCTGCCGCCGCCTGGAGCAGGCTCCGCCGGAGCAGCAGGCGCGCCCCGCCGTGCGCTGGCTGCTGGAAAACTGGTATCTGGCCCGCCGCGCCGGCGCACAGGCCGAGCGCGCTCTGCGCGCCCGGCACTGTCTGCGCGCGCTGCGTGAGCAGGGGCGCGTGCTGCGTCTGGAACAGGCCGGCCGGGCACTGGCCGGCCTGGCGTGCTTTGAAGAGCGGGAGATCGCCGCATTTCTCTCCGGGATTCAGGACGTCGAGCCGTTGGAAGAGGAGGAGCTCGCCGCGCTGCCGCAGGCGATCGTGGCCGGGCTGCTCACCGGCCTGCGGCGCACGGCAGAGGAGCTGGAGGCGCTCACCGTCTGCCGGGAGCACACATCGCGCGACTGGGAGGGAGAATTCCGGGAGCTCTTTGCCCGCCTGCGCCGCCTGCAGGCGGCGCACCTTGGCCCGTGGCTGGAGGAGCTGAGCGTGGTGGACCGGCTGTTCCGCCTCGACCCGGCCGGGGTCTATCCGGAGATGGATGCCGACTCCCGGCGGGGCTACCGGGCCGCGCTCTGCCGCCTGGCCCGGAGGGCGCACCGTAGCCAGGCGGCCTGCGCGCAGCAGGTGCTCGACCTGGCCCGGCAGGGGAGCGGGGAGCGGGCCCACGTCGGCTGGTACCTCTTCCGTGAGCCGCTGGGGCGTCCGGAGCGCGCACAGCGCGGGGACTGGTATCTCTCGCTGCTGGCCCTGGTGACCACCGGACTGTCCGTCTGGGCCGGCTTTGCGCTCGGGCGATGGTGGGCAATTCTGCTCTTCCTGCTGCCCCTCTCAGAGATCTGGAAAAACGCGATGGACTTTCTCCTGCTGCGCCTGGCGCCGCCGCGGCCCATCTTCCGGATGGAACTCCGCCACGGCGTCCCGCCGGAGGGGAAGACGCTCTGCGTCATCGTCTCCCTGCTCTCCGACCGCGCTGCGGCGGACGATCTCATCGCCCGGCTGGAGCGGTATTACCTGACCAACCGACGGGCAGGCAGCCAGGTGGAATACGGCATCCTGGCCGACCTCCCCGACCGTCCGCACCCGATGACGGAGGAGGACCGCGCCCTGCTGGAAGAGGCCCGCGACGGGGTGGAGGCGCTCAACCGCCGCTATTCCGGGGCCTTCCACCTCCTGTTCCGGGAACCGGAGTACCGCCCGGGCGAGGGCTGTTACCAGGGCCGGGAGCGAAAGCGCGGGGCGATCGGGGAACTGGTCCGGCTGCTGCGCGGCGCGCCGACCACCTTACAGCCGGTCGCCGGGGATGCCGAACGGCTGCGCGGCGTGCGCTTTTTGCTGGTGCTCGACCGGGATACGGTGCTGACAGTCAACGCGGTCACGCGCATGGCCGGGGCGATGCTCCACCCGCTCAACGCGCCGCATGTGGACCGCGCGCGCAGGATTGTGACGCGGGGGTACGGCATCCTGCAGCCCCGCGTGGAACCGGAGCTGGGCTCCGCCGGCGCGACGCGGTTCGCCCGCCTCTTCGGCGCGCAGGGCGGGCTGGACCCCTACGGCAGCGCGGCCAGCGATCTCTATCACGACCTGTTCGACCGCGCGAGCTTTCTGGGCAAGGGGCTGATCCACGTCGAGGCGTTCGGCGTCTGCTTGGACGGGCGGCTGCCGGAGGGGCGTATCCTTTCCCACGACCTGCTGGAAGGGGCCTATCTGCGCACCGGGTATCTCAGCCGCGTCGAGCTGATGGACTCCTGTCCGTCCAACGCGGTCAGCTGGCTGGACCGCTATCACCGCTGGATTCGCGGCGACTGGCAGCTGCTGCCCTGGCTCGGGCGGTGGGTGCGCGGCCCGGCGGGGGAGCGCGAGCGCAATCCCCTGTGCCGCATGGACCGCTGGAAACTGCTGGACAACCTCCGCCGGTCGCTGGTCCCCCCGGCCACGCTGCTGGCGCTGCTGCTGGGCATCTGCCTGGGCGGCCCACTGTTCACGGCGGCGGCGCTGACCGCGCTGGCCTCTGCGGCCTCCAATCTGCTCTACTCCATGGCCGAGCTGCTCTACCGGCGCGGGAAGGGCAGCTTTCGCCGATATCGCTCCGGGCTCTATGCCGGCCTCTCCGGCGCTGCGCTGCGCACGGCGGTACAGATTTTGTTTCTGCCGGTGCAGAGCGCGACGGCGCTCGGCGCTCTCTGGACTGCCCTGTGGCGGATGACGGTGAGCCATCGCCGCCTGCTTGATTGGGTCACAAGCGACCAGAGCAACGGCGCAGCCAAGGGGAGCTTTACGGCCTGTCTCCGCCGCTTCTGGCCGTCGGTGACGGCGGGGCTGCTCTCGCTGATCCTGGCACGGCATCCCGCCGGGGCGCTGCTCGGGCTGCTGTGGCTGCTCAGCCCGGCGCTCTTCTGGAAACTGGGGCGGCCGGCAGACCGGCTGGCCTCCCTCTCGCAAAAGGACCGGGCTTTTCTGCTGCACGAGGCGGCGCTGATCTGGCGCTATTTTGACCAGTGGCTCCGCCCGGAATTCCACTACCTCATCCCGGACAATGTTCAGGCCCTGCCGGACAAGGGGGCCGCCCCGCGCACCTCGCCGACCAATCTCGGGCTGGCCCTGTTGGCCTGCCTCGCGGCGCTGGACCTCCGCCTGACGCCGCGCCCGCGCGCGCTGGAGCTGATCGCGCGCCAGCTGGAGACGATGGAGACGCTCCCGCGCTGGCACGGCCACCTCTACAACTGGTATGACATCCGCGCCGCCCGTCCGCTCCGGCCGGAGTATATCTCCACGGTGGACAGCGGAAATCTCTGCGCCTGCCTGATCGCCCTGTCGGCGGGCCTGCGCGCGCTGGGAGAGGAGGGGCTTGCCGGCCGGGCGGCCCGGCTGGCGGAGGAGATGGACTTTTCCGCCCTCTATGACGGGGGGCGCGGCCTGTTCTATGTGGGCTACGACCTGGTCCGCCGCCAGTACCAGCCCAACCACTACGATCTGATGGCCAGCGAGGCGCGCCTGACCAGCTACCTCGCCGTAGCCCGGGGAGAGGTGCCCGCGCAGCACTGGCGTCAGCTCTCCCGCGCGCTGGTCCGGCAGGGCCGCTATACCGGCATGGCCTCCTGGACGGGGACCACGTTTGAGTACCTGATGCCGCAGCTCTTTCTGCCCTGCTATGAGGATTCCCTGCTCTACGAGAGCCTGAGCTTCTGCCTGTCCCAGCAGCGGCGCCGCGGCCGTCTGGCCGGCGTCCCGTGGGGCATCTCAGAGTCGGCCTACTACGCGCTCGACGCCCAGCAGAACTACCAGTACAAGGCCCACGGCGTGGCTTCCCTCGGCCTGCACCGCGGCCTGGACCGGGAGCTGGTGATCTCCCCGTATTCCTCCTTTCTCGCCCTCCTGGTCGAGCCGGGGACGGCGGCGGCCAACCTGCGGCGGCTGCGCGCGCTCGGCGCGGAGGGAAAATACGGGCTCTACGAGGCGCTCGACTTCACCGCCGCGCGCGGCGGCGCGCAGCACCGGCCGCTCATTGTGCCCTCCTGGATGGCTCATCACCTCGGCATGAGCCTCCTGTCCGTGGACAACTGCCTGGGCCGGCAGCCGGCCGCCCGGCGCTTCTTTGACGAGCCGGCCATGCGCGCCCACCAGGAGCTGTTACAGGAAAAGGTGCCGGTCGGCGCGGGCGCCCTGCGCCCGGAGCGGGAGATTCCGCCCCCGACCCAGCCGCGGCGGGAGGAGCGGCGGCCCTGGAGACGCGCGGGGCGCGGACTGGACGCGAAGGACCCCATCTGGGGCATTCTCTCCAACGGGGGCTACGCGGTCTTCCTCTCCGCCGGCGGCGCGGGGCAGAGCGTCTGCGGCGAGAGCACGGTGCTCCACCCGGAGGGCGTGCAGATCGCCGTGGAGCGCGGCGGCGGGCGGGAGACGGTCTTCCCCCGTCCCGCGGCCAGCCACGCCCTTCGCTGGCGCTACGGGCCGGGCAGCGCCTCGCTCACCTGGCGGGGAGAGGGCTATCTCCTCACCGAGGAGGTCCTGGTGGACCGCCTGCATGCCGGTGAACTGCGTACGGTCACCCTGCGGGCGGACGCCCCGTTGGAAGGGCGGCTCTGCCTGCTGCTGCGGCCGGTCCTCGCCCCGTGGGAGAGCTACGCCGCTCATCCCGCCTTCTCCCGGCTGTGCGTGGAGAGCCATTATCTCGGCTGCGGCGTCCGCTTTTCCCGCCGTCCCGGGCGGGGCGGGCCGGCGCCAACCCTCACCGCTCTCTGGGAGGACGAGTCCCTGGCCTGGACGACCAACCGCGAGCGCTACCTCGCCTGCGGCTCCATCCGCCATGCGCCGCGGGAGGGGACGGTGATCGACCCCTGTCTGGCGCTGGAGCAGACCCTCTCTCTCGCCGCAGGTCAGACGGTGACGCTGCGTCTGGCCCTCGCCGCGGGCGGCCGGGAGGAGAGCCGGCTCACCGCGCAGGGGCTGCTGGCCCTGCGCCGCCATAGCCCGGCGGACCTGGCCCGGAGCCTTGCCAGACGTCTGTCCCTGTCCGGTGGAGAGATCACCGCCGCCTTCTGTCTGCTCGCCCGCCTGCTCTCGCCCGGCTCCCTGGGGCAGGAGGGACGTGTGGAGGGACAGGAGAGCCTCTGGCCGCTCGGCATCTCGGGCGATCTGCCGCTGGCCGTCTTGTTCGTCTCCGGTGAGGAGACGGGACAGGCGCTGCGCCTGGCGGCAGTGCACACGTTTTTGCGCCGTCTGGGCTTTGCCTTCGACCTGGCGCTTCTGCTGCCCGAGGCGGGCGATTACCGCCAGACGCTCCGCCGCGGCCTGACGGAGGGCCTGCAGACGCTCGGCGCGGAGAACCAGCTCGGCGCGCGCGGGGGAATCCATCTCCTCTCCGAGCCGCGCGAGCGCTGGGAGCCGGTCCTCGGGATGGCCACGCTCATCCTCCGCCCGGGCGAGCGGCTGCGCCAGCGGGAGGACTGCCCCGGCACGGACGCCCCGCAGATGGAGTCCCGCCCACCGGCCGGGCCGCTCGCCTGGCACTGGGGTGAGGCATCCTTCCAACTGGAGACGGGCGGCGGCCTGCCGGCGCTGCGCTGGAGCCATATTCTGACCAACGGTGCGCTCGGCTGGCGCTGCGACGAGGCGGGAACCGGACATCTCTGGTATCAAAACGCCCAGATGGGGCAGATCACGCCGTGGCAAAACGACCCGACCGCCGTCTCCGGACCGGAGGACCTGCTCTGCCGCTGGCCGGAGGGGGAGGTCTCCCTCTTCGCCCGGCGGGACGGATATCCCGTCACCGTCACCTACGGCCCGGGCTATGCCAGCTGGGAAAAGCGCTTTGCCGGGCGGCACATCACCCTCACCGCCTTCCTCCCGCCTGACGGCTGCACGCGGTGGTTTCACATTCAGGCGGAGGGGACCGCGCCGGGGGACCAGCTGATCTGGCGGTTTGCGCCCAAGCTGGCCCATCGGGACAGTCACCGCCACTGGGTGCGTGCGCACGGCTGTCCGGGCGGCCTGATGCTGGAAAACCCCGCCGGCACCCTCTCCGGCAATACCCTCTTCCTCTTCGCCTCGCGGGAGCCGGAGGGGTGGAGCATGCGCTGCGGCGCGCTGGAACTGCGCTGCGCGCTGGAGACGGAGCTGACCCTCACGGCGGGCATGGAGCGCCCCGGAGCAGTCAACGCGGCCCGGGCGGAGGCGCTGCGCGGGGAGACGGAGCGCTGGTGGCTCCGCAGGACGGCCTCGCTCACCGTCCGGACACCGGAGCCCGCGCTGGATCACTATCTCTCCTTCTGGGGGCGCTATCAGACGCTTGCGGGGCGGATGCTCGCCCGCAGCGGGCTGTACCAGTGCGGCGGGGCCTACGGATTCCGGGATCAGCTGCAAGACGCGCTTGCGCTCCTCCCGTTTGACCGGGAGACGGTGCGCGCGCATCTGCGCCGGGCGGCCCGTCACCAGTTCCGGGAGGGAGACGTGTTACACTGGTGGCATCCCGCCCTCGCGGGCGGCGCGGCGCGCGGCGTGCGTACCCGGATCAGCGACGACCTGCTCTGGCTGCCCTATGCGCTGGGCCGCTGGGTGGAGGAGACGGGGGACCTCTCCCTGCTCTCTGAGACGGAGCCCTATCTGCAGGGCCGGCCGCTGGAGGACGGGGAGGAGGAGCGGTACGAGGCCTGCCCCCCGACCGGAGAGCGCGACAGCCTCTACCGTCACGCGGTGCAGGCGATCGAGTGCGTCCTCAACCGGGGCGTGGGGGAGCACGGCCTGTGCCGGATGGGCGCGGGAGACTGGAACGACGGCATGAACCGGCTCGGGATCCGGGGACGGGGGGAGAGCGTATGGCTGACCTGGTTCCTCTCCTGGACGCTGCGCCTCTTTGGGCCGCTGTGCGCCCGGATGGGGGAGACCGGCCGGGCGGAGCGCTATGCCGCGCTGGCGGACCGGCTAGCCGCGGAGGCGGGCCGCGCCTGGGACGGCGGCTGGTATCTGCGCGCCTATGACGACGACGGCCGGCCGGTCGGCAGCCACCGATGCGATGAGTGTGCGATCGACTCCCTCTCCCAGTCCTTTGCCGTGCTGGCCCCCGGTCCGGACCCTGCGCTGGCGCGCCGGGCGGTGCGCGCGGCGGCGGACCGGCTCTATGACCGACGGCTGCAGCTGGCCCGGCTGCTGGACCCGCCTTTTCACGGGCAGAGCGACCCGGGCTATATCCGCAGCTATCCCCCCGGCGTGCGGGAAAACGGCGGACAGTACACCCATGCCGCCTGCTGGCTGGCCCTCGCGCTGCTGGAGGCGGGAGAGCGTGAGACGGGCGCCGAACTGCTGCTCGACCTGCTGCCGGAGCGCCATTCGAGCGAGATCTACCGCGCGGAGCCCTATGTCCTCGCCGGGGATGTCTACACCGCCCAGGGGCAGGAGGGGCGCGGCGGCTGGAGCTGGTATACCGGCGCGGCCGGCTGGTTCTGCCAGACTGCCACCCGGAGTCTGCTCGGCCTGTGGCTGTGCGGCGGCGCGCTGGTCTGCCGGCCCAATCTCCCGGACTGCTGGCCCGGTTACACCGCCTGCTGGCGGGGGGAGCATTTCACGCTGGATATTGAGGTGACGCGGGGAGAGGAGCCGGCCCTCACCATGGACGGGGCCCCCTGGGAGGGCGGCGTCCCCCTGGAGGGGCTGCGCGGCCGGCACGTATTGCGGTGCGTCCTCCCGCCGGCGGCAAAAAATGGTGGAACAACGGCGGAAAAGGATGTATAATGAGGGCTGTAACCGCAATTGTCCGGAGGGCCGTCGGAGCATGGGCCTGACGGCCCCGGAAAGGAGGAGCGCACGTGCCGCAGCCGGTCCGCATATCGCTGATGCCGGGCGTCTGGCTCACAGCCATTCAGACCCGAAAGTTCAAGAGCAGCCGCTGGTCGCTCCGGCTGCTCACGCCCCTGCGCCGGGAGACGGCGTCCATGACCGCGCTGCTGCCGCGGGTGCTCCGGCAGGGGACCGCGCGTGAACCGGACGTCCGGCGCCTGGGTGCCGCACTGGAGCGGCTCTGCGGCGGCACAGCCGTTCCCACCGTACAGAGGGCGGGGGAGATCCAGGCGGCCGGGTTTCAGGCTGCCTTTCCGGCCGACGCGCTGACGCCTGACGGCGGTCCCATCCTGCGCCGGGCGGCGGAGCTGCTGGGCGACCTGCTGCTTCGGCCCGCCACGCGCAACGGGCGGCTGCGCGGGGACTATTTAGACCGCGCGCGGGAGAGCCTCTTCGCCGCCCTGGAGCGCGAGCGCTATGAGGAGGCGCGGGACCCTGTCCTCCGCCTGCGGCGGGAGATGTGCGCCGCAGAACCCGCCGGCATCAGCCCGCTGGGCGACGCCAAGCGCGCCGCCGCCATCCGGGTGGGCCGTCTGGACCGCCATTACCGCGCCTGGCTGGAGGAGAGCTGGCTGGAGCTGTATTATTGCGGGGCCGCCGAACCGGACCGGGCGGCGCAGGCATGGACGGAGGCCCTAATGGGCCTGCCCCGCCGGGGCCATGCCGAGCTGCCGGAGACGCAGGTTGACGTCCACCCGAAAGAGGTCCGCACGGTGCAGGTACCGGTGGCGCGCGGGGACCGGCTCGCCCTGGGCTTTCGCACCCTGACGGGGGCGGACAGCCCGGACGAGCCCGCCCTGCTGGTGCTCTGCGCGCTCTTTGCGGGGATGCAGAAGGGTCTCCGCGCCCAATTGGACCGGCACAAGGGCCTGCTGCTGGTCTCGGCCGACACGGAGTCCGGCCGAATGGACGAAAGGCAGGCGGAGCTCCTGGCGCAGCTGGAGCGGCTGCGGGACGGGGCGTTTTCCGCCGGAGCGCTGGAGCGTGCCCGGGGCGCGGTCACAGAGCGGCTGCGCGGCGCGCAGGACAGTCCGGAAGCGCTGATGCGTTACTACACCCCGCTCCCCCCGCGCATCAGTCCGGAGGAGCTGGAGGCCCTGGTGCAGGAGACCGGCCGGGCGGACGTGGCGCGCGCGGCCGAACGGATGGAGCTGGACACGGTCTGTCAATTCCCCGGCCGCGGCGGCGAGGAGGTGTGAGATGGAGCGACGGGAATTCCCCCGCCTGGGGGAGGTCTGCTATTTCCACCGGCTGGAGAACGGCCTGCCGGTCTATATCGTCCCCAAACCGGGCTATGTGCGGCGGTACGCCGCTCTCGCGGTCTTCTGCGGCGGCATGCACCGCCGGTTTTCCCGCACCGGAGCGCCGCCGGAGGAGCTGCCGTCCGGCGCCGCCTGCCTTCTGGCGCACATGATATCTGCGGGCGGAGAGGGCAGTGCCCTGCGGGCGCTCGCGGCGGCCGGCGTCTCGGCGGGGGTCCGGACTGCCCCGGATGTCACTGTCTACCATATTTCCTGTACACAGTCCTTTTCCTCCCACCTGCGCACGCTGCTGCGCACGCTCACCACGCCGCAATTTTCCTCAGACCGTGCGACCGAGGCGCTGCGTAGTGCGGCCGCGGAGCTGGACGGCAGGGAAAAGGACCCCCGCGCCGCCGCCTGTGACCATCTGCTGCGCGCGCTCTATTCCCAGCGCCCGATCTCGGAATCCCGCCCGGATACGCGCGCGTCCCTCTCCAGCATTTCCCCGCAGGCGCTCGCGCGCTGTTATGACGCGCTCTATTGCCCGGGGAATATGGCGCTGTGCATCACCGGCGAGGTGGACCCGCACCAGATGATCGCGCTTGCACGGATGATGCTGCCGGAGTCCTCCGCCCCGCCGGCCCGGCCGGAGTGGGAAGAGGAGGCGCCGGGCCGCGCCGCACAGGCCGGCTGCACGGTGGAGATGGACACGGCGCGGCCACGATTTTGCCTGGGCTTTAAGGCGCCTGCTCCTACCCAGGGGAGCGAAGGACTGCGTCAGCTCCTGGTTGGCCAGCTTGCCGCGCAGCTCCTGGCGGGGGAGAGCAGCCCGCTGCGCGCGCGGCTGTACGCCGAGGGACTGACGGAGACCGGTGTAGACGCGCGCTATCAGAGCTATCCCGGCGCGGCTGTCCTGACGCTGGCGGGGGAGAGCCCCGACTCGGAGCGGGTGCGCGCGCTCGTGCTGGAGGAAGCGCAGGCCCTGGCCGGACAGACGGAGCCGGAGCGGTTTGCGCGCGTCCGGCGCGCGGCCTATGGCCGGCGCCTGCTGGAGCTGGACCGGCCTGACGTGACCGCGCTCCGACTGCTGCGCGGCTGCTTCGGCGGCTATCACGACTATGAATGGGTAGAGCTCTACCCCGCCATCGGGGAGGAGGAGGTGCTCGCCTTCCTGCGCCGCGTGGTGCGCGAGGAGGGGAGCAGTCTCTCCGTGGTCCGCCCAAGAGGAGGAACAGTATGACCACACCCATTGTCTTCCCCGGCCTTGGGATTGAGCTGACCATTGACCGGGTGGCCTTCTCCCTGTTTGGCTGGAATATCTACTGGTACGGCGTCATCATCGGCTGCGGATTCCTGCTTGGCCTGGCTTTTTCCATGCGCCAGGCCCCCAAGCTGGGCCTGAAGGCGGACGACCTGCTGGACATGATGTTTGCCGCCGTCCCTGCCGGCATTGTGGGGGCCAGGGCCTACTACGTCATCTTCTACCTGGACCTCTACCGGGACGCCTCCGGGGCGATCGACTGGGGCGAGGTGATCGCCATCTGGGACGGAGGCCTGGCCGTCTACGGCGGGCTGATCGGCGCGGGGCTCGCCGCGGCCGTCTTCTGCCGGGTGCGAAAGCTCCCGTTCTGGACGGTGGCGGACTGCGCCTCCTATGGGCTGCTGATCGGCCAGATGATGGGCCGGTGGGGCAATTTCATCAACCAGGAGGCCTATGGCGGCCCCTGCACCGCCCCGTGGCGAATGGGGCTGACAGTAGGGGGGACCTACATAGAGGTCCATCCCACCTTTCTGTACGAGTCGCTCTGGAACCTGATCGGCCTGGTGCTGCTCTACACAGTGGTCCGTCCCCGGCGGAAGTTTGACGGGCAGCTCTTTGCCAGCTATATCCTTTGGTATGGCCTGGGCCGGGCTTGGATTGAGGGGATGCGCACGGACAGCCTCTATCTCTTCGGCACTGGCATCCGCGTCTCCCAGGCGCTGGCGATTTTGTCCGCGGCGGTCGCGCTGGGCGCCATCCTGTTCTTGCTGCGCCGGCAAAAGCGGCGCCCTGTTCCGCTCTATGCCGAACGCATGGCCAAACGGGAGCGCGCGTCTGCAGCGACCCCGGACGAGGAGCGCATCCCGGAGGAGGAGCGGCAGGCCTCTGCCCCGGCCGAAATACCCAAATCTGACCGAGAGAAGGAGTGAACGATCATGGCAACGATCATCGACGGAAAGGCCTTGGCCGCCAAGTGTAAGGAAGAGATCCGGCAGCAGGTCTCCGCGCTGCAGCGGCGGCCGGGATTGGCGGTGATTTTGGTGGGCAGCGATCCCGCCTCCCGCGTCTACGTCACCAACAAGGAGAAGGACTGCGCCCAGTGCGGCATCTACAGCGAGGAGTTCGCGCTGCCGGCCGAGGTGGGCCAGCGCGCCCTGCTCGAGCTGATCGACGAGCTGAACCGGCGCGAGGAGATCGACGGGATTCTCGTCCAGCTCCCGCTGCCGCGCGGCTATGACTACGACGAGCAGGAGGTGCTGCTGTCCATCGACCCGCGCAAGGACGTGGACGCATTCCACCCCTTCAATGTCGGGCAGATTATGATCGGCAACTACACCTTTTTGCCCTGCACGCCCGCCGGTGTCATGCGGATGCTCGACGAGTACGGCATCGACCCGAAGGGGAAGCACTGTGTCGTGGTCGGCCGCTCCAATATTGTCGGAAAGCCGCAGGCAATGCTGCTGCTGCACCGGCACGCCACAGTCACCATCTGCCACTCCCGTACGCAGGACCTCGGCGCCATTACCCGCCAGGCGGATATCCTCGTGAGCGCGGTCGGAAAGCGGAACCTCATCACTGCGGACATGGTGAAGGAGGGGGCCGTCGTCATCGACGTGGCGATGAACCGGGACGAGAACGGCAAGCTCTGCGGCGACGTGGACTTCGGCCCCGTCTCGGCCAAGGCGTCCTACATCACGCCGGTTCCCGGCGGCTGCGGCCCGATGACACGGGTGATGCTGCTCTACAACACCCTCGCCGCCGCCCGCCTGCACGGGAAAAGCTGAGCCATCCGAAACCTGACTAACCCGCGCCGCTTCGGCCTGTTCCCGGATCGGCGCGGGTTTTTATATCGTCAATGTCCATATCGATGAGAGGCATTTAGATGAAAACGATCTGGGGAGAACCGGAGAGACGGGAATTCTCTACAATATCCATCATCCCATCAATCCGGAAAATTTCAACGGGACAGCCCATGATTACGTCGGCACGGTCAAAAAGATACGGGATTACGCCGAATATTGAGCATAGAGAAGCCCTCCGTATGATAGGTCTCATACGGAGGGCTTTTGATTACAATGGGCATTTGGGCACTGCATTCAGGCCTCCCAGCCCTTGCAGACGTCCACCCAGCCGGAAAAATGATCGGCACAGGTCTCCAGTTCTGCACAGCTCATCTCGACGGCGGAGTTGGCGCTCCCGGCTGCGGGGTATACGGTGTCAAACCGCTGCAGCGAGCGGTCCAGATAGGTCTTGACTGGCCGGTCACCCAGGGCAAAGGGGCAGACGCCGCCCGCGGCGTTCCCGGTCAGCTCCGCCACCTGCTCGCCGTGGAGCATTTTGGCCTTGGTGCCAAAGGTATCCTTGAACTTACGGTTATCCACCTTGGCGTCCCCGGCACAGACCACCAGCACGGCCCCCTCGCCGACCTGAAAGGAGAGCGTCTTTGCGATCCGCGCGGGAATCACGCCGGCCGCCTGCGCAGCCAGCTCCACCGTGGCGCTGGAGACGTCAAACTCCTGCACACGACCGTCCTTGCCAAACCGGGCCAGATAGGCCCGCACCCGTTCCACTGACATCCGTCATCCCTCCAATTTCGCATAGCACTTGGCGACAAATCTGTCCTCCCCGATCACGACGCGGTCGTGGACGCCCTGTCCGATCGGGCCGCACGCGTCAAAGGCCCGCACGGAGAAGGAGACCTTTCGTCCATTCACGGCGGTCACCTCTGCGCGTACCCGGACCTCCATGCCGACCGGCGTGGGGGCATCGTGCGTGATGGACAGGGAAACGCCGACGCTGCTCTGTCCCTCGTCCAGGCCGGGCGCGATTGCCTGCCAGGCGGCCTGTTCCATCAGGGCAGTCATGCGGGGCGTGGCCAGCACCGGCGCGGTGCCGGAGCCGAGCGCGGCGGCGGTATCCGCCTCGGTGACGGTGATTTTGGCCTCAGCGGCCATGCCAACGGTGAGATTCATTTCAGATCAGCCTCACAATCTCGAATAAAGATTACTGCCCGGAGAGGGCGGCCCAGCCACGCAGACACTGCGTCCGCTGTCGGATGGGCAGAGCCTCCAAGATAGGGATATATGCCCCGTCCGGCAAATTGGGGTAGGCCAGCGGGTTTTGCTGCCAGCTCTTGTCGAGCAGATTCCAAGCGGCGGTAGAGGTGGTGGAATAGCCGCAGTAGGCTGCGTTACGTGCAAGGTGTTCCGCACGGCACATGTAGTCAAGAAACTGCACGGCATAGCCGGCCCGGTCCGTATCCGCAGCGACCGCATAAGATATGAGCATCCGCCAGCTCCCCTCGTTCGGGATGATAAAGCTCAGCTGTGGAAGCTCAGCCATCAATTTACCCGCCACTGCGGCATAACAGGGGGCAATCACCGCTTCTCCAGAGGCGAAATAGTCCTCCAGCTGCGCGGCGGAACACCGGGCCAGCACCAGTCCTTGCTGGCGTTCCAACGCATCTTCCGCTGCCAGGAGCGCATTGTCATCCGTGCTGTTGACGTCCAGCCCGAGCGCGGCCAGCGCGACGGCATAGGCCTCCCGGTAACGGTCCGGCATGATGATTTGCCCGGCAAACCGGGTGTCAAACAGAATGCTCCAGCTCGTCATCTGGAGGTCGGACTGGGTTGGGTTATACAGCAGGCCTATCGATGTCCACAGGCAGGGGACTGCATAACCTTTTGCCATCCCGCAGCTGTTCAAAAAGGACGCGTCGATTGCCTCACCCAGCTGCTCCAGCTGGCCGGGTTCCCATGCGGCGAGTTCGCCCTGCTCTGCCAAAGAGCCGAGCAGCTCATTGTCGGCGAGCAACACGTCGGCTTTGACATCTCGCGGCGTCTCGGAGACGATATAGTCCACCTCGATGCCGGTCTGTCGGGAGAAATCCTCCAACAGATCAGGAGAGATCCAGTCCCCCTGGCTGTAGACGGTAATCGCAGCTCGCGTCGTGCTGGCCGATCCGTCCAGGACGGCGAGCGCCAGCACCAGACAGACCGCCAGCAATAGCGATATCCATTTATTCAAGAAAAACCCTCCCAAAGGGAAGCGAAAATGTCATGAAAGTTGAGACAAGGAGACACGGGGGAAATAGGTCTGGACAAAGCCAACCGACGGCACACGCCAAGTGCGTCCATTCAAGCCGGAGAGGATCCCCGCGTCCGTAGTAAAACGGAAGGTAAGCGACCAGGCACACAGCGCCTGCCGGCGGCAGTGGTACTGCCGGTTCCAACGCTCCTGGCCGTACTTGCCGTCCCCGAGCAGGGGGCAGCCGGCAGCGGCGAGCTGGGCACGGATCTGATGGGTTCGGCCGGTCACCAGCTCACACTCCACGAGAGAGAGAGGACCATCGGTGGCCAATGTACGGTAACGCGTCACCGCAGTCCGCCCGCCCGGCACCGGGCGGCGATGGACGGAGACCTGCTTCCGCGCCTCGTCTTTGAGCAGGTACTGCTCCAGAGAGCCGGCAGGCGGCGTAAGACGGCCTACGCCGACGCAGAGATAGCGCTTTTCCACCTCGCGGTCGCGGATCTTCTGGTTCATAATCCGCAGCGCCTCGGCGCTCTTGGCGGCGATGACAATGCCGCAGGTGTTGCGGTCGATCCGGTTGCAGAGCGCCGGGACAAAGGCGCCCTCCTCTCGGGGGTCCCAGCTCCCGTTCTGATAGAGGTAGGCCTGAATATGGTTGATGAGGGTGTTGACCTTTTCCGTCTCGTCAGCGTGCACCACCATGCCGGCGGGCTTATTGACCAACATCAGATGCTCATCCTCGTAGAGAATCTCCAGCTTAGGCTGGAACAGGGCGAAAAAGGTGTTCTCCTGCTCCGGCTGAGCAAAAAACTCATCGTTGATATAGAGTTGCAGGACATCGCCCGCCTCCAGGCGGACATCCCGCTTGGTCCCTTTGCCGTTGCGTTTGACCCGCTTGAGGCGGATATACTTCTGCGCGAGGGGAGCGGGGAGGAGAGGCAGGTTTTTCGCCAGCCAGCGGTCCAGCCGCTGCCCGGAATCGTTTTTTCCGATAGTAAACTCTCGCATGACCGTTCCTCCCGTCTCTGCCTGTCCATTATAACAAAGTGAGCCGCCCCCTGACAATCCCTATTTCTGCCGGAAAACAGACGGTCCGCCCCGAGGAATTTTGACACGGAGAGGAGCTCCGCTTGTAGGTAAATGCGAAACCTGTTATACTGTCGGATAACATAGAAGGGAGGCGTCTGCCATGGTGGAAGAGCGCATTTTTTCTGTGCCACAGGGAGAGGTTCATTACTGGGTCAGCCGTTGCGGCGGACCGGAACGGCCGTGGCTGGTCTTTTTACCTGGACTGACGGCGGATCACCGGCTGTTTGACCGGCAGATAGAGGGACTGAGCACCAAATTTTCCTGCCTGACCTGGGACCCGCCGGCCCATGGGGCATCCCGCCCGTTTCGCCTGGATTTCACCCTGGAGGACTGGGCTCTCTGGCTGCACGGCATTTTGGAGCGCGAGGGGGTGTTCCGCCCCGTCCTGGTGGGGCAGTCCATGGGGGGCTACCTGGCTCAGGTTTTTCTCTCGCGCTATCCCGGACAGGGAGCCGGATTTGTCTCCATCGACTCCTGTCCGCTGGAGCGGAGCTATTATACCACCGTCGAGCTGTGGCTGCTCCGGCACACGGGAGGCATCTTCCGGTCCATTCCTTGGCCGCTGCTGCGGTATTGGGGGATCCGGGGCACAGCGTCGACGGCCTATGGTCGGGCTCTGATGGGGGAGATGATGGACAGCTATACCCGGGAGGAATACTGCCGCCTGGCGGTGCACGGTTATCGGATGCTGGCCTGGGCGGCAGAGTCGGGACTGGTGGACCGGCCAGGCTGTCCGGTCCTGCTGCTGTGCGGCCAGCGGGACGCCGCGGGCTCCTCCCGGCGGTATAACCGGGCCTGGGCCCGGCGGACAGGCTACCGCGTCCACTGGCTGACCGGAGCGGGACATAACGCCAACTGCGATGCCTGGGAAGAAGTCAATTTCCTGATCGAACGGTTTGCCGGCAGTCTTTCTGAGAACAGGGAGCAGTGACGGCTTTCCATGCCGCCCCGGATGGAAAGGAAAAATACTTTCCGCAGACGGGAGAAAGTGCTTGACAGTCGGACTTTCTTCCGTTATAATGCCACTTGTGTCGTTATGCGAGGTGTGTTATGCGTCTTGATCTGAGAGACATCATCCACGTTCCGGGTGGTGAGATACCCTTTGACTTCACCATGGATCTCTCCGGACTCGAGTTTGCCGGGCAGGCGCCCGTCTGCGAGCCGGTGCATGCGTGGGGGAGTGTGCGCAATCGGGCGGAATTGCTGACGCTGGAGGCAAATGTGCAGAGCAATCTGCATCTGCGCTGTGACCGGTGTGGGAGGCCCTTTGAGCGTGTCAAGACGGTGACAGTCCAGCGTCTGCTGGCCACTGAGCTGCAGGACGAGGAGGACGACGATATCATTCTCCTGGACGGCTCCATTCTGGATCTGGACGAGGTAGTGCGCACCGAGTTCATTCTGGAGATGGATGCCAAGAATCTGTGTCGGGAGGACTGCAAAGGGCTGTGCCCCGGCTGCGGGGCCGACCTGAATACGGAGCCCTGCAAGTGCAAGCCCGACATAGACCCCCGCCTGTCCGTGCTGGCCTCGCTGCTGGAGGACAAGGCGGACGGAACGTCGTAACTTTCCGAAAGGTGAATGAGGAGGTGTCATAGATGGCAGTCCCGAAGAGTAAAGTGTCCAAGGCAAGACGCGACAAGCGCCGTGCCAACTGGAAGCTGGTGGCTCCCGGCCTGGTCAAGTGCGAGTGCGGCGCGTATCGTCTGCCCCATCGCATCTGCCCCAGCTGTGGGAATTACAACGGCCGCAACTACAGCAAAACGGCCGCGAGCGAGGCCAAATAAGCCGGATACCGGAGGGAAAGAGCCTGTGAGAAACGGGCTCTTTACTTTTGCCTGTCTGCTGGCTATAATGAAGATGTCTGACAAAATCCGGGCGCAAGCAGTCCGTTTGTCTGACTTTTCCGTCCGAATAAAAGAAGTGTATGGACTTCCTCAGAAAGGGAGTGAAGCATTGAAACCGATTGTCGCCATTGTCGGCCGGCCCAACGTGGGCAAGAGCCTGCTTTTTAACCGACTGGCCGGAAAGCGCCTGTCCATCGTGGAGGACACCCCCGGCGTCACCCGCGACCGGCTCTATGCCGACTGCGAGTGGCTGGGCCGGGAATTTCGCATCGTGGACACCGGAGGCATCGAGCCGAATACCGACAGTGAGATTTTGCAGTTTATGCGCGCGCAGGCGGAGATCGCCATCTCCGGCGCGACGGTCATCGTCTTTGTCTGTGACCTGCGCACCGGCGTGACTGCCGCCGACCAGGACGTGGCCGGCATGCTCCAGCGCGCGAAAAAGCCGGTGGTGCTGGCGGTCAACAAGGCCGACTCCGCCGGGCCGGTGGACCCGGATATCTATGAATTCTATAACCTCGGCCTGGGCGACCCCATCGCCATCTCCGCCATGCACGGGCTGGGGATGGACGAGCTGCTGGACGCCTGCGCCGCCTACTTCCCGCCCCAGGAGAATGCGGGAGGGCGGGAGGACGTGATTCACGTCGCCGTCATCGGCAAGCCCAACGTGGGCAAGTCCTCTCTGGTGAACCGAATTCTTGGAGAGGAGCGCGTCATCGTCAGTGACATGGCGGGCACCACCCGGGACGCGGTGGACTCCTACTTTGAAAACGAGCACGGCAAATACTGCTTTATCGACACGGCCGGGATGCGGAAAAAGTCCAAGGTGACCGACCGGGTGGAGCAGTTCTCCGTCCTGCGGGCCACCATGGCAATTGATCGGGCGGACGTCTGCCTGATCCTGATCGACGCGCTCGAGGGGGTCACCGAGCAGGACACCAAGGTTGCCGGCCTCGCGCACGAGGCGGGGAAGGCCTGCATCATCGTCGTCAACAAGTGGGACGCGGTGGAGAAGGAGACCAACACAATGGAGCAGATGCGCGCCAAGGTGCGCGGCGCCCTGGCGTATATGCCCTATGCGCCCGTCCTCTTCCTCTCCGCCCTCACCGGCCAGCGGGTGCCGAAGCTCTTTGACGAGATCAATCATGTCTATGAGATGTCGTGCCTGCGCGTGCGCACCGGCACGCTCAACAGCGTACTGGCCGACGCGGTCGCGCGCGTCCAGCCGCCGACGGACAAGGGCCGCCGCCTGAAGATCTACTATATGACGCAGGTCGGCATCCAGCCACCGCACTTCGTCGTCTTCTGCAACGACGCGAAACTGTTTCACTTTTCCTATCAGCGTTATCTGGAAAACCAGATCCGCAATACCTTTGGACTGGAGGGCACGCCGATCCGGCTGACCATCCGCCAAAAGGGAGAAAAGGAGGATGCGTGATGTTAGGTATCACTGCGCTCGCCGTTGTCGCCGTGGCGCTGGTCTCCTATTTCCTCGGCTGCTGCAACAGCTCGATCATCGTTTCCAAGTATCTGCTGGGGGATGATGTGCGCAACCACGGCAGCGGCAACGCCGGCCTGACCAACTTCTACCGCGTCTATGGGAAGAAAAATGTCGCCCTTGTTATCCTGATCGATGTGCTCAAGGGGCTTATCTCCTGTCTGATCGGCGGGGTCATCCTGGGTTCCCTCGCGGGCTGGCCGGTGTTGGGACGGTATATCGGCGGCCTGTTCTGCCTGCTGGGGCATGTGTTCCCCTGTATGTTCGGCTTCCGGGGCGGCAAGGGCATCCTCTCCGGCGGGGCAATTGTGCTCATGCTGGACTGGCGGATCGCGCTGGTGGTCTGGGGCCTGTTCCTGATTCTGGTCGCGGTGTCCAGGATGGTCTCCCTCGGCTCGATGGCGGCGGCCATCGCCTTTCCCGTCATGACGTGGGTGATTTACCGCAGCTGGATTCTGCTGGCCATCTCGGTCTGCATCAGCATCCTGATTCTCTGGCGGCATAAGGACAATGCCAAGCGCATCGCCCACGGTGAGGAGAACAAGCTGGAATTTCACGAATGAGGGAGGCATCCTGAAATGAATGTGACGGTACTCGGCAGCGGAGCCTGGGGCACGGCGCTCGCCCTCCTGCTGCTGGAAAACGGAAACGATGTGACGCTCTGGTCTTACTTTCAGGAGGAGTCCGACCGCCTGCGCGCGGAGCATGAGAACCCGATGCTGCCCGACGTCCCCCTTCCGGAGGAACTGCATCTGACAGCGGATATCAGCTGCGTACGAGACAGCGATGTGGTTGTGCTCGCCACGCCTTCCTTCGCGGTCCGTTCCACGGCCCGGCAGCTCGCCCCGCTGGTGAAAGACGGCACCATCCTCGTCAGCGTCGGCAAGGGGATTGAGAAGGACACGGCGCTGCGTCTGAGCCAGGTCATCGCCGAAGAGGTGGGGGAGCACTGCCCCATCGTCGTCCTCTGCGGCCCGACTCACGCCGAAGAGGTGGGGCGCAAGATTCCCAGTGCCATTGTGGCCGCCAGCGAGAGCCGCGTGGCCGCACACATGGTCCAGGAGCTGTTTATGAATCCGCGCTTTCGCGTCTACGCCTCGTCCGACGTGATCGGTGTCGAGATCGGCGCGGCGCTGAAAAACGTGATCGCCCTGTGTACCGGCGTGATTGACGGCATGGGCTACGGGGACAACACCCGCGCCATGCTGATGACGCGCGGCCTGACCGAGATCGCCCGCCTGGGCACCGCGCTTGGCGGAAAGCAGTCCACCTTCGCCGGCCTGACCGGCGTGGGCGACCTGATCGTCACCTGCACGTCGATGAACTCGCGCAATCACCGGGCCGGTATTCTTGTCGGCAAGGGGATGCGCATCGAGGACGCAATCAAAGAGATGGGCGGCGCCGTGGTGGAGGGCTACTACGCCGCGGCCTCTGGCATGGACCTGGCCCGCAAGGCGGGCGTGGAGATGCCCATCACCCAGGCGGCCTATCAGGTGCTCTATGAGGGCCGGGAGATTGAGCCGGTCTTCTATGAACTGATGACCCGCCAGAAGAAAGACGAGATTGAGGACGCCTGGCTGTGACCGGCCAGGTTCACAAAGCAAGATTCCCCGGGAGACGCGGTCTGACACCGTTTTCCCGGGGAATTTCTTTCCTTCACTTTTCAGCTCAGCGCCCGTTCCCGCAGGGCGAGGGTGAGGCAAAACAGCGCCGCGAGCACCAGCGTGATGGACGCGCCGGCGGACGCGCCGATATAGTAGCTCATCATCAGACCCGCCACGCCGGATATCAGCGCGGCGAGCAGTGAGATGACGGTGTACTGGCGCAGGTTGCGCGCGAGGTTGCGCGCCGCCGTGCCGGGCAGGATGAGCAGGGAGTTGATCACCAGCAACCCCACCCAGGTCATGGTCAGCGTGACGACGACGGCCACCGCGCAGTTAAACAGCGCGTCCTGCCGCTCCAGGTGGATGCCGCGGCTGCGGGCCAGCGCGGGGTGGATGGCCGAGAGGGTGAGCTGGTTGAGCCCAAACCACCACAGCAGCAGCACCGCCGCCAGAATCAGCGCCAGCAGGGCAATCCTGCCCGGCGTGACGGAGAGAATATCACCCACCAGCAGGCTGTTGAAGCGGGTAAAGCTCCGTCCGCCCAGGGTGGACAGGAAGATGCCGAGTGCCACCGCCGTGGAGGAGAAGACGCCGATCACCGTGTCGCTCGCGAGCGTGGTCCTGCTGCGCACCCAGGTGAACAGAAGGGCAAAGCAGACCGCCAGCGCCACCGCGCAGATGCTCGGGTCGGCAAAGCCGGCCAGCGTCCCGGCGGCAATGCCGGTGAAGGCGGAGTGCCCCAGCGCGTCGGAGAAGAAGGACATCTTCTTCTCCACCACCATGGTGGACAGCAGCCCGAACAGGGGAGAGATCACCAGAATCGCCAGCAGTGCATTTTTCATAAAGTACATGCTGCCCGGCTCGGCCCACTCAAACGGCAGCAGGTCTACCAGCGCGTACCACCAGTTCATGTCCGGTCCCCTCCTCTCTCCGCCTCCGCGCCGAACAGGCGGTGAAAGGCTTCCGACGCGAACACCGCGTCCCGGTTTCCGGACGCGAGAATCCGCTGCTGGAGCAAGATCACCTTGTCCACCCACCCCAGCGTCTGAAAATCGTGGGTGGACAGAAGGATGGACAGGTCATACCGCTCCCGAATCCCATCGAGCAGGTCGAGCAGCTGCTGCTCCCCCTCCACGTCCACGCCGCTCATCGGCTCGTCCAGGATGAGCAGATTGGGCACCGGCTCGAGCGCCATGGCCAGCAGCACCCGCTGCAGCTCACCCCCGGAGAGGGTTCCCAGCCGCCGGTCGATCAGCCCGCGGCCGCCCACCCGCTCCAGCGCGGTGAGCACCGTCTCCCGCAGCCGGGCGGGCACCGGCAGAAAGGCGGGCCAACGGCTGGACGCGGCGACAAACAGGTCGAGCACGCTCACCGGATCGCCCGGGTCAAAGGACGGGCTCTGCGGCACATAGCCGATGCGCGGCTTCTGCCGTCCGCCCTCGACGGACTGGAAGGTGATGGACCCGTGATAGGGCATAACCCCCAGAATGGATTTGAACAGCGAGCTCTTGCCCGCCCCGTTGGGCCCAATCAGGGCGATCAGCTCTCCGCAGTGGAGGTGGAAGCTCACGTCGTCCAGAATCTTGTCCTCTCCCATCCGGACGCTCAGATGCTCCACCTGCAGGCAGCAGCGGCCGTGGCAGCCGCCCTGACAGCCCTGGTGCTTTTCCCGTCTCATTGATACGCCTCCCAGATGGTATTCAGGTTCTGCTCAATGGCCGCCTCGTAGGCGGCGATGTCTGCGCCGGTCTCGCCGCTCATCACGGTGGTCAGCTGGGCCATCTCCACGCCGCACTCCCGGCAGATGATGCCCGCCGCGTTGTCCGAGCCGTTCACCTCGGTGAAGACGGCGGGGAGTCCAATCTGCTCGACGATGCCGATCGTCTCTCTCAGGTCGCGGGCGGAGGCCTCCGCGCCCTCTTCCTCCTCAATCGCGGCGGCAATGGTCAGGTCAAATGCCTCGGCAAAATAGGAGAAGCCGTCGTGGAACGTGATGATGGAGGCCCCCGCCAGCGCCTGCGCGGCCTCGCCCTCCCGGAGGGACTGATAGAAGTTCTCCAGTTCCGCCGCACAGTCCTCTCCGCGCGCCAGATAGGTCTCCGACCGCTCCGGATCCAGCTCCGCGAGCGCCCCGGCCAGGGTGCGGGCCATCCGGGCGTAGTTCTCCGGATGCATCCAGATGTGGGGGTCCGCCTCCTCCTGCGCGTGGTCCCCGGCAGGCTCCTCCCCGTCGTGATGGTGCCCGCCGTAGAGCAGATCGACGCCGGCAGAGCAGTCGACCACCACCGCGCCCGTCAGCGCGTCGCTCAGAAAATCCTCCAGCCCCGCTCCGTTGCAGATCACTGCGTCGGCGCGCTCTACTGCCTGCATGTCCCGCATGGTCAGCGTATAGTCGTGCAGGCAGGAGACCTGCTGATCGATCACCAGCGTGACCTCCACGCCGTCCAGGCCGCCGGCGATGGTGTTGGCCAGCAGATAGACCGGGTAGGTGGTGCAGGCGAGAGAGAACGATGCCTCATCCGTTTGCGCGTTCCCGCCGCAGCCAGATAACAGAAGCAGGGCGGAGAGAAAGAGGGGTAACAACATTTTTTTCATACTTCATGGTCCTTAAATGAGATGTGGTCCTGCGGCGGCTCGACGAACTGTCCCCGCCGGGAGAGGGTGCCGAGGGCGATGGCATCCTTGCCGTATTTGTCCCGGATGACGTCCACCGCCCGCTCCAGGCGCTCCAGACGCTCCCGCCGGGGACCTCGCTCTGGGGCGAAGAGGTCGAGCTGCTCCGTCGCCTCCCACTCGGGGATGAGGTTCTGCCCCGTGACGGTGAGCATCCGAATGGGGACGGCAAAATTCCAGCTCGCGCGCACCAGTTCCAGCGCTGCTTGTGCCAGCTCTCGGGAGAGGTTGGTGGGCAGCGGCAGGGACTGCTGGCGGGTGATGGTCTTGAAGTTGGCGTCCCGAATGGTGACCTGTACGGATGATGCCTTGCGCCCTGCCCGGCGCAGACGGGTGGCCACCGTATCGCTGAGCAGCTCCAGCCCGGTGCGGACCTGCTCCTCGCCGGTCAGGTTTTGGCGGAAGGTCATCCCGTTGCCCACGGATTTGGGCGGCGGCCGCTGTCCGGCGGGAACCACGAGGGAGCGCTCCAGTCCGCGCGCGTACTCCGACAGGCGTGCGCCCTGCCGCCCCAGCAGCTGAGTGAGGGTGCCCTCCTCCATCCGGGCCAGGTCCCCGATGGTCTTCACCCCATAGGGGGCCAGCAGCTTGGCGGCGGTCCGGCCGGCAAACAGCAGGGAGGTGACCGGCAGCGGCCAGGCGACCGTGCGGTAGTTTTCCCGGTCGATCACCGTTGTGGCGTCCGGCTTCTTATAGTCGCTGCCCAGCTTGGCAAAGATCTTGTTGAAGGAGACGCCCACCGAGATGGACAGCCCCAGCTCCTCCCGCACCTCCCGGCGCAGCCGGTCGGCCAGCCCCTTCCCATCCAGGCCGAAGAGATGGAGTGTCCCGGTCACGTCCAGCCAGCTCTCGTCAATGCTGAACGGCTCTACCAGATCGGTGTACCGGCCATAGATGGCGTTCACCTTCCTGGAGTATTCCCGGTAGCGCTGGTGGTGGGGCGGCAGCAGCACCAGCTCAGGGCACTTTTTGCGCGCCTGCCAGACGGTCTCCGCCGTCTGAACCCCATAGGCCTTGGCCGCCTCATTTTTGGCCAATATAATGCCGTGGCGCGCCTCCGGATCGCCGCAGACCGCGACCGGCCGATCGCGCAGCTGGGGATAGTCCAGCAGCTCGACCGAGGCGAAAAAGCTGTTCAGGTCACAGTGCAGAATGGTACGATCCGCCATCACGCGCCTCCTCTGTTCTGGTACTCTAACACAAGGAAGGAAAAAAGTCAAACATATGTTCTAATTCTCACATGAGCATTGTCTCATAAAAGCTGCGCCCTGTCAAGCGGTCTCTGCCCGCGGCGCACCGGATGGCATATTTCCCCTTAAAAACAAATTAAATTTCCCATTCGCTCTTGATTCTGCTCCGGGAGCGCGGTACAATCGTGATTGGTTCGCCAACCGTCCTGCGTCCGGCCGGACCGGCGGGCCACGTGGAAGATACGGAAAGAGATGCGGAGTGCGTCACTCCGCTGCCCGGAAAGGTGCGAATCGAATGCGAAACAATATCATAACAGTGCTCAAGGGACTGATCGTCGGCGGGACCATGCTGGTGCCCGGCGTCAGCGGTGGCTCCATGATGATGATTCTCGGCATCTATGACCACGTGGTCTCCGCCGTCAGCTCTTTTTTTAAAAATGTCCGGGAAAATCTTTTGCTGCTGATCCTGTTTGTCGGCGGGGCCGGGGTGGGGATGCTGCTGTTTGCCAAGCCTCTGCTCAGTCTGATCGAGAACGAGTTTTGGCGGATGCCCACGCTCTACTTTTTCCTCGGCGCGGTGGCGGGCGGCATCCCGCTGATTCTCAAACAGGCCAAGGTGGAGCGCTTTTCCTGGAAGATTCCGGTCTGGATCGTGATCGGTCTGGCAGTGGTCTGGCTCTGCTCCCTCCTGCCATCGGCGGGGGCGGACAGCCGGCAGGAGGGGATTGCGGGGATGGCCGCCCTGCTGCTCGCCGGCGTGCTCGCGGCCGTCGCCCTGGTTCTGCCCGGCATCAGCGTCTCTTCCTTCCTGCTGATGTTGGGGCTCTACGACGAGATGATTTTGGCGATCAGCGAGCTCTACCTGCCCTTCCTGGTGCCGCTCGGTGCGGGACTGCTGCTCGGCGTCATCCTGACGACCAAGATTCTGGAGTACGCGATGAAGACCTATCCGCAGCCGGCCTATCTGATGATTCTCGGCTTTGTGGTCGGTTCGCTGGCGGAGGTATTTCCCGGTATCCCGAGCGGATGGGAGATCCTGCTCTGTCTGGTGACACTGGCGGCCGGGTTTGGCGCGATCCGTCTGCTGAGCACGCTCACGGGCGAAGAGTGAGTACATCGAAACCGGCGGTATGCCTTGCGTGCGCAGTGCACGGAGGCATACCGCCGGTTTTCTATCCCGGTCAGATCACGCCGGTGAAGCTGAGGAAGAGCAGGATAAAGGTTGCCAGGACCGCCAGGGAGAAGAGGGTGAAACCGAGGTTAAAATGTCCCTTGTGCTCGGCATCCGCCTCCGGCAGCAGCTTGGCCCGGCGCAGTGTGCCCACGATGGGCTTGTAGAGCACCATGGTCAGACCGGCGTTGATACCGCTCTTGATCAGATTGAAGGGGAGAAAGACGGTGGGCAGTATGGCCACAACCGCCGCCCGGTCCACGCCCATGTAGAGCGGCGTGATAATGTAGTTCCACAGCAGCATGACGGCCGTCATGCTGCCCATCCCCACGCCCAGACCGACAATGGCCCAGCGCATCCGGCGCGCGCGGTGATAGATCAGCGCAGCCGGGCAGGCAAAGGCGCAGGTAGAAACCACGTTCATTAGAAATCCGTAAATCCCAGTCCCGCTGATGGTGATCATCTCAATGAAGGAGACGATGAGGCTGATGACGATGGAGGTGATCGGCCCGTAGATAAAGCCGGCAATCACGATGATGGCGTCTTTCGGGTCGTAGCTCAGAAAGCCCTCAACGTCGGGGATCACCCGGCTGAGGAGCACCGCGATGAAGGACACGGCGCACAGCATGCCGGTGATGACAATCTGATGGGTCTTGTTGCTGGTGTTGGACATGGTGGATACGCTTCCTTTCTCATGAGCCGGCAAAAAAGCTCCGGCGGAATAGAACGCCTGAAAGGGGTCTTACAGGCGTGCTCCGCCGAAGCCACAGACTGCGCCCAACGGCACAATGCTATGAGACATTCGCGTCCACACATCTTCTTCCATCCAGACTTTCACTGTCGGTACCGGAATCCCACCGGTTCAACCACAACGGCTCGCGGACTGGCAGCTTATGCTGCATCACCGCCGATCGGGAATTTCACCCTGCCCTGAAGACATCGATTCAGTTGTTCGTTCTTATTATACACCGTAGCGGCGGGAATGCAATAGAAAATAAAAATTTCCACCGCACCACTTGTGCCGCCGCGGAAAATCCTGTATAGTAATAATACGGATATGAAACGGACGTTCGATTGGAGGGGATTATGGAAGCGCTCGCGTACACCTGCTGTTTTACCGGGCACCGGCCGGACCGCCTGCCCTGGCTGCAAAATCCCAGGGACCTGCGCACGCAGGCGCTCGAACGGATGCTCTGGGAACGCATCTGCTTTAGCTATCGGGAGGGATATACCTGTTTTCTCTCCGGCATGGCGCGAGGGGTGGATCTGATGTGCGCCCGGCTGGTGCTGCGCCTGCGGGAGGAGGAGCCGGAAGTGCGTCTCATCCCGGTACTGCCCTTTCCGGGCCAGGCAAGACGCTGGGCCAAACCGGAGCGGGAGGAGCACCGCGAGCTGCTGTGTCTTTGCCGGGAGGAGCCGGTCGTCATTTCCCCGGTCTATACGCGCGTCTGCTTTGCCCTGCGCAACCGCTATCTGGTGGACCACGCGGCCAAGATCATCGGCGTCTATGACGGCCAGCCAAACGGGGGCACTTGGCAGACGCTCCACTATGCCAAGGAGCGGGGGAGAGAGATGGAGCTGCTCTTGCCGGAATAACCTCGCCAGAGATGCGCCGCCTGCGGGCGGCGCATTTTGCCGTTTTGCACAGACGCGCGGTGGCACTCCTCCCGGCCGGCGCATAGAATGGGCCATCTGGAAGGAGAAAGAAGGTGGAACCGATATGCATCGCACACTGAGTTTCTGGGTTGTGGGAGGTGACCTGCGTCAGGTCAAGCTGGCTCAGTTGCTCCGGGAGGACGGCCATTCCGTTCAGACCTACGGGATGGAGCACCGGCCGGACCACGGCGCCCTGCCCGGCTCAGACACGATGAAGGGGATGGAGCAGGCCGACTGCGTCGTGCTGCCGCTGCCGGTCACAGTGGAAAACGGCATCCTGAACGCTCCGCTCTCCGATTTACGCATCCCGGTGGAGGAGCTGCTCGGCAGCCTGCAAGCGGGCCAATTGGTGTGTGCCGGCCGGGTCACACCCACCATGCGGGTGCTGGCTGAACGACGGCAGTTAATCCTGCGCGACTATTTTGAGCGGGAGGAGCTGGCGGTGGCCAACGCTGTACCGACGGCGGAGGGGGCGATCCAGATCGCCATGGAGGAACTTCCCACCACGCTCTTCGGACTGCGGGTACTGGTGATCGGCTTTGGCCGGCTGGGCAAGGTACTCGCGCACCGTCTGCACGGCCTGGGCGCGCAGGTGACTGTCTCCGCCCGCAGCTACGGGGACCTGGCCTGGATTGAGGCATATGGCTATCGTTCGGAGCACAC
Source organism: uncultured Oscillospiraceae bacterium (assembly GCA_964461385.1). Taxonomy (GTDB): domain Bacteria; phylum Bacillota; class Clostridia; order Oscillospirales; family Oscillospiraceae; genus Onthomonas. The sequence continues at coordinate 21,093 of CAYWUA010000004.1, read as the reverse complement.
CAGCCAGCTCACCGGCTGGCTGAGTGCATATGACCTGATTCTCAACACCGTGCCGGCGCGCGTGCTCGACCTGCCGCAACTGCTCGATTTGAAGGGAGACTGCCTGGTGATCGACCTGGCCTCCAAGCCGGGCGGCGTGAATTTTAAAGCTGCCACACAACTGGGGACCAAGGTGATCTGGGCGCTCTCCCTGCCCGGAAAGACGGCGCCGGTCACCTCCGGGCAGATCATCCGAGACACCGTCTATCACATTCTGCAGGAGCTGGAAGTATGAATCTGAAACAAGCGCGGGTGGGCTTCGCCCTATGCGGGTCCTACTGCACCCATGCCCAAACGCTGCGCGCGCTGACGGAGTTCGTCCCGCAGGCCGGGCAGGTCATCCCAATCCTCGCCGAGGCGAGCGGCCATCTGGACACCCGTTTCGGCCGCAACCAGACCCTTCGTCTGCAGCTGGAGGCAATCTGCGGCAATGGCGTGCTCGACAGCATCTCACAGGTGGAGCCGTTCGGGCCCAAAAAGCAGCTCGACCTGCTCGTGATCGCCCCCTGCACCGGCAACACCCTGGCAAAGCTGGCGGGCGGCATCACGGACACCGCCATCACCATGGCGGCCAAGGCGCACCTGCGAAATGGCCGGCCAGTCCTCCTTGCCCCCTCCACCAACGACGGGCTGTCCGTTTCCCTGCGCAATCTGGGTGACCTGCTGTGCCGGAAACACTATTATGTCGTTCCCTTCCGGCAGGATGATCCAGTCGGAAAACCGAATTCCATGGTTTCCGAGCTGTCTCTGATCGCTCAGGCGGCGCAGGCGGCCCTGGAGGAACGTCAGCTTCAGCCGATCTTACTTGCCGCCGGATGAGGCGTGCCGCCTTTTCACTCTTTTTACAGAAAATATTAAGAAAGGTTCTCTTAACAAAGTGTGGAAATTGTGCTATACTGAAGCGAAGTTTCCAGCCCGGAAACGGATTACAACAGATGAGGAGCGATTGCTTTGAAGCTGCTTACCTTTGCAGTCCCGTGCTACAATTCGGCGGCGTACATGTCCCACTGTATTGACACCCTGCTCACCGGCGGCGACGAGGTGGAGATCATCCTGGTAGACGACGGCTCTACGGACGAGACCGGCGCCATCGCGGATCGCTATGCCGAGCAGTATCCGGACATTATCCGGGTGATCCACCAGCCAAACGGCGGCCACGGAGAGGGCGTGAACCAGGGGCTGCGCAACGCCTCCGGCATTTATTATAAGGTGGTCGACTCAGACGACTGGGTGGACACTGGCGCCTTGCAGGAAGTGCTTGCCACCATGCGCGGCTGGGTTGCCCGGGAGATGCAGGTGGATATGCTCGTCTGCAACTACGTCTATGAACATGTGGAGGACAATACCCGTCATGTCATCCGCTACCGCAACGTCTTTCCAGAACGTACGGTCTTCGGCTGGCTGGACGTGGGCCGCTGGGGCCCCTCGCAGTACCTGCTGATGCACTCTGTCTTCTACCGCACCGAGCTGCTGCGCCGGTGCGGCATCGAACTGCCCAAGCACACGTTCTATGTGGACAATATCTTTGTCTATCAGCCACTGCCGTATGTGAAAACGATGTATTACATGGACCTGGACTTCTACCGCTATTTTATCGGCCGCCAGGATCAGAGCGTCAATGAGCAGGTGATGGTCCGTCGCGTCGATCAGCAGGTGCGCATTACGCGCATTATGCTCAACTGCTGTGATGTGATGGCGCTGCGGGAGAGCAACCGGAAGCTCTACCGGTATATGTGCCGTTATCTATCTATGATGATGACAATTTCCTCCATCTTTCTGCTGATCTCTGGAACAGAGGAAGCCCTGCACAAAAAAAATGCGCTTTGGGAGTACTTGCGTGAAACTGATGGGCGGCTGTACCGCAAGATGAAATACCGCTCACTGTCCATGGTCGCCAACCTTCCAGGCTACCAGGGACGGAAGATCAGCGTGGGGCTTTACCGCCTGGTCCGCAAGGTCTACAAGTTTAACTGACAAAAACCAGAAGTTATACCTCTTTTGACAGGGGCCGGTACGGATCTGTTTCCGTACCGGCCCTGCTCTCTATCCAGACAATTCTTTTTCCGGCGCGAGCCCCGCTTCGCCCGTTTTTTTCCCGGGACAGGACTATACTGGACTGGCCGGCAAACGGACACGCGGCAGGGAGGAGGCAGGAGATGACAATTGTCTATCTCGATGTGGTTTTTCTACTCAACGGCGTGCTGGATTACCTGCTCCTGCTCTCGGCGGCACGGCTGGCTGCCGTGCCGCTGCGCCGGCTGAGGCTGCTCGGCGGGGCCTTGCTCGGTGCCTGTTATGCCGCAATGGTCTTTTTGCCGGGGATGGGCTTCCTGAGCCATCCGGTCTTCCGTATCCTGTGCGCTGCGGCGATGTCGCTGGCCGCTTATGGAGCAGGACGGCAAGGCCTGCGCCTGCTGCTGTTGTTTCTGGCCCTCTCCTGCGCGCTGGCGGGAATTCTGGTGATGGTCTCGTTGTTTTGGGATGGAGTGCTGAGCTACCCGCGCGGGATTCCGGTCACATCCCCTGACTGGAAAGCCCTGCTGGTGGCCGCGGCCGGGTGCTACTGGCTCTCTGTCACGGTGTTGCGCAGGCTGGTCCCGGCGCACGGGCGCGAGCTGATTCCGGTCAAGCTGCGCTGGGATTACCGCCAGGTATCCCTGACAGCGCTCTACGACACCGGAAACCTGCTCTCCGGACCGGACGGCAACTCGGTTCTGGTAGCCTACTGGCGGTCGGTAGCCCCGTTGCTGCCGGATACGCCCCGTATCCGGCGGGAGGACGTCTGTGACCCGGTCGGCGGGCTGGGCAGGATCGGTGCCGGGTGGGGCGCCGGCCGCCTGCATCTGTTACCCTATCAGGGGGTGGGCGCCGGCTGTGGCCTGCTGTTGGCTGTGCGGGTGGACAGCGCTGTGTTGGATTCCCGGGTAATCCACCGGCAGCTGATAGCCCTCTCGCCGCAGCCGCTCTCTGACGGGCGCTATCAGGCGGTCATCGGACGATGAGAAAGGAGCTGCGTGAGATGGAACTGCGTCAATGGCTGGAACTGGGATTCTGCTGCCTGAGCGGCCTCCTGGGCCTCTCGAACGGAATACACTATATCGGGGGAAGCGATGTTCTGCCGCCGCCTATTGACCGGGAGCAGGAGCGCGCGCTGCTGCTAAAGGTGGCCCAAGGCGACCAGCAGGCGCGTGCCACGTTGATTGAGCACAACCTTCGCCTGGTCATCTACATTGCCCGCCGGTTTGAAAATACCGGAATCAATTTGGAAGATTTAATCTCCATCGGCACGATCGGCCTGGTCAAAGCGGTCGGGACATTCAACACCGACAAGAATATCAAGCTGGCGACCTATGCTTCCCGCTGCATTGAAAACGAGATCTTAATGTGCTTACGCAAGAACGCCAACCAGCGCGGAGAGGTTTCCTTTGACGAGCCGCTCAACACTGACTGGGATGGCAACGAACTGTTGCTCTCCGACATCCTAGGGACGGACAGCGACTTGGTCATCCGCCCGATGGAGGATGACGTGGACCGCCAGCTTCTGGCGACGGCGCTGGAAAAATTGGGGGAACGGGAGCGGTCCATCATCACCATGCGCTTCGGGCTGGGCGGCCGGCGGGTTTGCACCCAGAAGGAGGTTGCGGACCGGATGGGTATCTCGCAGTCCTATATCTCCCGGTTGGAAAAGAGGATCATCGCCCGCCTGCGCAAGGAGATCGTTCGCATGAGTTGAGACAGAAGCAGTCGATCTCTTAATTGTTCTGAATTTTGATCACATGAGAGACGGGTGCTGGCTTTCTCGGAAACGACATGGTATACTGTGCTTATTCTTTTGGGCTAGAGGGGCACGCTGCCAGACGGAACCGTGGAAGTCCGGCCGCCGCGCCTTCCATTCTACACGACAGATGGAGGAGAGAAAAAATGAGACAATGCAGACGTATCGGGGCGCTGCTGCTGTCGCTGGCCGTGCTGCTGGTGGCAGCGGGCTGCGGCGAGCAGAAGAGCCCGTCAGAGGCCTATTTTGATCTGATCGACGAGATTGCTGCGCTGGAAAATCGGAATTATTCCATCCAGCTCAGCCTGGAGGCGGACGGACAGTCTGTGACGGTTTCCCTGGATGGCCAGACGTATCACCTGACGGAAGGTTCCCAGATGGTTTTCAGCGGCTCGGTGAGCTATGCCGGTTTGTCGGTCCATATTCCGGAGATCACCGTTGTGGACGGTACGACCTATGTAGACGGCACCCAGCTCGCCCAACTCCTCACCGTTGCCGGGGCAGATTCCACCGGGATCCTCTCCGAACTGCTCACGGGCACCTACATCAGTGTCAGCTCGGCCTCCGGTTCCGGCACCATGGAGGAGAGCTTTACTGCGCTGGAGGAGCTGATCCAATCCACCGCCGGCAAGGTGCGGGAGGATGTGGCCGCCCGGGAGGATGCGTTCGTGGAAAATGAGGACGGCAGCTATACCATGACGCTCGACGGTGTGGCGCTGGTGGAACTCATTGAGCTGGTGATGAACGATCTGGTCGCGCAGCAGGATGCCTATATTGATGCGGTGATGGCTGTGGCCGACGCTGAGGAGAGCCTGTCGTCCGCTGTCACCCGGGAAAACCTGGAGAGTCTTTGGACTCAGATGGAGGCCGCGCTGGAAGAGATCACGGCAGATGAGGAAAACGCGGACGCGCTCACCTTTACCAGCACAGTGGCCCAAAACGAGGACGGAAGTTATATGGAAAGTGATGTGCTCACCGCCATTGACACAGACGGAGCGCGTACTGACATCTCTCTGGAGATTACCTGTAGCCCGGTGGACAATCCGGAGGACATCACCGCACCAGCCGAGAGCATCTCGCTGGAAGAACTGCTTGACAACCTGTCCAACTTCTCCGATGTGACGGATGAGGACTTGGACGATGCCGCGGATATCCCAGCTGAAGATACCGATGATGAGACGGAAGATGAGCTTCCCGAGGAGGACTTCGTGAACGATACCGTGACGGTCGGCTCAATGGATGATCTGAACCTGACGCCGGTGGATGACAATATCTCCACCATCACCTTTGTCTCAGCAGAGGGCGTTCAGATGACCTTGCCGGTCCCCAATAGCGCCGATTGGAGCACATCTTTTATCAGCGCAGACTTGAGCTCAGTGAGTGTGGACGCTATGGACGGCTGCTTTTATGGCCTTTACTACTCCGCGTATGCCGATTCCTTTGACATAGAAGAGGCCGTGGATATGTACGCCAATCTGTTTGGGGGCGAGGGGGCGATGCAGCAGACAGACGTGATGACATCCTCTGACGGCAACGTAACAGCCCAGGCGTTTTACGGTTCCTATGGCGGGATATCCATCTATGACGTGATTGTCTCAATCAGCTATGGCGACGAGGTTGCCATACTGGACGTTACCCTCTATCCGGAGGACGGCGTGGATGTCCTGACGCAGGTGCAGGCTATGATGGACTATCTCGGAATCGGTTCCATTCTCGGAGAAGGCCTGTAAACGACATTCTCTGTCAGCATAGGAAAAACCTCCTGTGGAAATACTGGTAACAGTGCCACAGGAGGTTTTTTTCATGCACGGAAAGGTAGAAATCTGCGGCGTCAATACCGCCAAGCTGAAGGTACTGAAAAACAGTGAGATGACCGAGCTGCTGCGCCGGGTCAAGCAGGGGGATCAAGAGGCGCGGCGTCAGATGATCGAGGGGAATCTGCGCCTGGTCCTGTCCGTCATTCAGCGCTTTGCCGGCCGGGGGGAGAATATGGATGACCTCTTCCAGGTGGGCTGTATCGGACTGGTCAAGGCGGTGGACCGCTTTGACAGCGAGCAGTTTGAAGTGCGCTTTAGCACCTATGGTGTGCCGCTGATTCTGGGGGAGGTGCGGCGTTTTCTGCGCGATTCCTCCTCGCTTCGGGTCAGCCGGTCCATGCGGGACATCGCCTACCGCGTGTTGCAGACCCGGGAACAGTACGCCCGGGAAAACCAGCGCGAGCCGACGCTGGACGAGATCGCCAGGCTGCTGGATCTAAAACGGGAGGACATCGTCTTTGCCCTCGACGCCATCTCTGATCCGGTGAGCCTGTATGAGCCAGTCTACTCCGACGGCGGGGACGCCGTGTGCGTGATGGATCAGGTGCGCGATGATAAAAACACGGACGAGCAGTGGCTGGAGCATCTGGCCCTGCGCGAAGCGATGGACCGCCTGGGAGAGCGGGAGCGGCACATTCTTGAGCTGCGTTTCTATCAGGGGAAAACCCAGATGGAGGTTTCCTCCGAGGTGGGGATCTCCCAGGCGCAGGTCTCCCGGCTGGAGAAAAACGCCATTTCGCAGATTCGGAAAAACTTATAAAAACAGACAGTTGCGCGCCCGGTGCCAGACTGGCCCGGGCGCGAACGGTTGTCAAACAAAATGACGTGTTGTCCTCACGATAGCTTTGTGGACTTTCCCGCCCGCGCCTCGCCCCAAGCGGCCCGCAATTCAAAGTGGATGAGCAGGCTCATCAGCACCTGTAGGAGAATGACAGCGCCAGGATCAGCAGTTCACGCAGTGCCTGCACCAGCACGGGTTTAAGATCTTCTCAGCCATCTGAACGCTTTATTATATCGAAGCCTGGTAGGCGTTGCCAATCTGCACCGTAGGCAGAAGCGTAATTTTTTCTCCGTCATTGACAGCGGTACCATCTTATGATAAAACTGAGACAACGATGATGGCAAACACCCGCCCGCCTGGGACCGGCCATGCCGTCTGCGGCGGAAAAACAGAGATTGAGGTATTACATGAAACTGGAATGGAAGACTTGCCTGCGCGTCGGACTCACCCTATTCGGAGTCTATCTGCTGATCTATTACTGGGACCGACTGGCCGGGCTGGCCTGGTTGGCCTTTCAGGTATCCGGACCGTTGATTTTTGGATGCATTGCGGCCTATGTGCTTCACATCCCCATGGCGTTTTTTGAACGGCATCTGGCATTTCCCAACGCGCCGCGCCTCTGGCAGCGGCTGCGCCGGCCGGTATGCTTGGTGCTGGCGTTTCTCAGCCTGCTGGTGTTTCTCTTTTTGATCGTTCAGATGATTCTCCCTGAGCTGATCTCCTGCATCCGGCTGCTGCTCGAGCGCCTGCCGGACGCTCTGAACCAGGTTGCCGCCGAGATAGAGCGCAATTTTCAGATCAGCCAGTTTCTTTCCGATGAATTGAACGCCTATTTTACCGGGCAGACAGACTGGGAGAGCACCATCCGTCAACTCGCCGACTGGCTGCTCACTGGTCTCGGCAGCGCGGCCAGCTCTATCAGTGCTCTGATCAATTCCCTGGTCTCCACCACGGTGACCCTGGTGGTGGGATTTGTCTTTGCCATCTATCTCCTGATGTCAAAAGAGCGGCTGGCCCGCCAGCTGTGCCTGCTGATGGACACCTACCTCAAGCCCATCATTACAGAGAGAATCCGTACTGTTCTTTCCACCTTTGACGGCTGTTTCCACCGGTTTATCGTCGGCCAATGCATGGAGGCCGTGATTCTTGGGGTCCTGTGTATTTTGGGCATGACACTCTTCCGCTTCCCCTATGCGGGAATGGTGGGCACTCTGGTGGGGTTCACTGCGCTGATCCCGGTGGTGGGCGCGTACATCGGGGCCATCGTGGGCGCGCTGATGATCTTCACCGTCTCTCCGCTGCAGGCATTGCTCTTCCTGATCTTCCTGGCCATTTTGCAGCAGCTGGAGGGGAACCTGATCTACCCGCGTGTGGTCGGCGCTTCTATTGGCCTGCCCGGCATCTGGGTGCTGGCTGCCGTCACGGTGGGGGGCGGAATTCTGGGCATCAGCGGCATGCTGCTCGGCGTGCCGGTGACGGCGGCCCTCTACCAACTGTTGCGCCGGGACATCCATCGCCGACAATCCCCCCGTCCGGCGACGCAACCGGCGCGGACAAAGGAGCAGGACGCGGTATGACACGGGAAGAACAGCTGCAACAGCGATGGGTCTCCTGGGCAAAAGAACTGCAGTCCATCGCGCAGGCCGGCCTGACCTATGGCGCGGACCGGTTTGACCTGGAGCGGTATCAGCGGGTGCGCGAGATCTCGGCGGAGATTCTGGCGCACTATACCGATCTGCCCCTGGAACAGGTCAAAGACCTCTTCTGCGGCCAGAGCGGCTATCAGACGCCCAAGGTGGATACCCGCGCCGCCCTCTTTCGGGACGGCCGCGTTCTTCTGGTGCAGGAGTCAAACGGACTTTGGTCGCTGCCCGGCGGCTGGTGTGACGAGGACCAGACGGTCCGCTCCAACGCGGTCAAGGAGCTGTGGGAGGAGGCCGGCATTCGCGGCCGCGCCGTGCGCTTGGTGGCCGTACAGGACCGCAACCGCCGCAACTGGCCGCCCTACCTGCAAAATATTACCAAGCACCTGGTGCTCTGCGAGTTGGACGGGGAGCTGGACGCCTTCCACGAGAATCTGGAGACGCTCGGGCGCGGATTCTTCCCCCTGGACGCGCTGCCGCCGCTGGACACCCGCCGCACGACGGAAGAACAGATCTCCCTTTGCTCCCGCGCCGCGCAGGCGGAGACTTGGGAGACATTATTCGACTGAGTCTTGCCGCATCCGGCGCCAGAGCAGCCGGATTCCCCCCGCGATCAGAAAGGGAAGCGGGAAGCAGAGCAGCGCCGCGATGCCAGCCGTGTGCAGAGTGAGCGTTCCTGCCTGGAACAGCTCAGAGAGCAACAGGCCAAAGGCCACGCACTCGACGGCGAAGAGCACCAGCTCCCAGGCGGAGCGCCGCTCCCAGAAGGAGAGGTGCTCCGGCCCGATATACTCCAGCACATCCACGCCGTTGGCGCGGGCGAGGTTGTGGGCATTTGGGGTGAGATAGCTGTTGGTGACCACCAGCGCCCGCTCACAGCCGTAGTAGGCCATGCCGGCCACCGCCTCCTGTACTGCTGCGCCGCCCACTGCGCCGGTGTAGTACTTGCACTGCACGGCGTACCAGTGCCGGCCGTGCCGGGCAAGCAGGTCCACCCCGTAATCTCCCGTCCTGGCTGTAAAGCGGATGTCCCGAAAGCCCTGCCGGCGCAGCAGCTTGGACACATAGACCTCATATTCTTCCCCGTCTTGGATTTTATGTCTGAAAAACATCCTCTCCTCCTCCCGTGAAATGAAAAGCGCCCCGGCGCCGCCCGTACAGGCGGTGCCGGGGATTTTTAGTTGGCAGGAACCAGCCAGCCGACAGGATAGCGGCCGCGATGAGAATGCGGCCAATCAAAATCCGGAAATCCTTCCTATGCCTGTTCGGTTACCGCTTCTTGAAGCTGTCTTTCAGGCTGACAGAGCGGTTGAAGACCAGCGCGCCCGGCCGGGAATCCCTGCTGTCTACACAGAAGTAGCCCAGCCGCAGGAATTGGAAGGAGGCGGGCGCCTTGGCCGAGGCAAGCGAGGCCTCCAGCTTGCAGCCCTCCAGCTCCTCCAGGGAGTTCGGATTTAGGCAGGCAAGGAAGTCTTTTCCGGCAGCGTCCGGGGCCGCGTCGTCAAAAAGGTTGTCATACAGACGGACACGGGCCTCCACCGCAGTCGCCGCGTCCACCCAGTGGAGCGCCGCGCCCTTGATCTTCCGCCCGTCAGCGGGGTCACCGCCGCGGGAGTTCGGATCATACTCCGCGAGCACCTCCACCACGTTCCCCCCCTCGTCCTTGACGCAGCCGATACAGCGAATGATATAAGCTCCTTTGAGCCGGCATTCCAGACCATTGGGGGAGAGGCGCTTGTACTTCTTGATCGGCTCTTCCATAAAGTCGTCCGCCTCAATGAAGAGGTGACGGGAGAAGGAGACCTCGTGCGTCCCCATCTCCGGCTTTTTCGGATGATTTTCGATCTGGAACGTCTCCGACTGTCCCTCCGGATAGTTCGTGATGGTCAGCGCGACGGGGCGCAGCACCGCCATGGCCCGCGCGGCGGTCGCGTCCAGATCTTCCCGGAGGCAGTGCTCCAGGAAAGCGTACTCTACCGTAGAGGCCGCCTTGGATACGCCGTTGGACTCGGAGAAATTCCGAATGGAGGCAGGCGTATAGCCGCGGCGGCGCAGACCGCAGATGGTGGGCATACGCGGATCGTCCCAGCCGGAGACATACCCGCCCTCTACCAGCGCGCGCAGCTTGCGTTTGCTCATCACGGTGTGGTCAATGCCCAGGCGGGCAAACTCGATCTGGCGCGGCTTGTTCGGGCAGGAGATGTTGTCAATCACCCAGTCATACAGCGGCCGGTGATCTTCAAATTCCAACGTGCACAGCGAGTGGGTAATTCCCTCCAGCGCGTCCTCAATTGGGTGGGCAAAGTCGTACATCGGATAGATGCACCATGCATCACCCGTGCGGTGGTGGGCCATGTGGTTGATGCGGTAGATCACTGGATCACGCATATTGAAGTTGCCGGAGGCGAGGTCGATCTTGGCACGCAACGTCATCGCGCCGTTCGGGAACTCGCCCGCGCGCATCCGGCGGAAGAGGTCGAGCGATTCCTCTATTGGCCGGTCCCGGTAGGGGGAGCGGGCGGGCACATTCACATCGCCGCGCATCTGGCGGAACTCCTCCGGAGAGAGCTGGCAGACATACGCCTTTCCCGCGCGGATGAGCTCCTCGGCGTACTGGAACATCTGCTCAAAGTAGTCCGAGGCGTAGTAGAACCGGTCCTCCCAGTCATAGCCCAGCCAGCGGATATCCTCCTCAATGGCGTCGACAAACTCCACGTCCTCTTTGGTCGGGTTGGTGTCGTCCATCCGCAAATTGCATAGGCCGCCATACTTCTGCGCGGTGCCGAAGTCTACGTAGATCGCCTTGGCATGTCCGATGTGGAGATAGCCGTTGGGTTCGGGCGGGAACCGGGTGTGGACTTGCTTTCCCTCGTAGCGCCCGCCGGGCGCGATGTCCTCGTCAATCAAATCGTGAATGAAGTTCTGTGCCATCCAGCTATTGTCCTTTTCCGACATGAGAACTCACCCCTCTCTCAAACTATGTGGATTATTATAGCCTAAAACCTTCCATTTGAAAAGGGGCGGGAGAGATGTCGAATTAGTATAGAACCGCACGCCAGACCGGGGAACTCTTGTCTAATTTGACCATCTTGGCGGACAGCTCAGCCTTTCTCTGCAGTGGCCGTGCCCAGCTGCCGGGAGAGCGCCTCCTGCTCCAGCGCAAGCAGTCTGGACTTGCGCTCCAGGCCGCCGGCATAACCGGTGAGCCGGCCGCCGCTTCCCACCACACGGTGACAGGGGATCAGGATAGAGATCGGGTTGTGCCCTACTGCGCCGCCCACAGCCTGCGGGGAGAGAGAGGGGCAGTGCTGCCTGCGGGCCAGTATCTCCGCCAAGGAGGCATAGGTGCCCGTCTGCCCATACGGGATTTCCAAGAGCAGCTGCCACACGGCCTGACGAAAGGGGGAGCCCTCCGGGCGCAGCGGAGGGAGGGGCGGCAGCGGTCGCCCGCCAAAGTAGCAGTCCAGCCAGTGCCGAGTCTGGATAAAAACCGGGAGTTCCCGGCGTTTGGCACACTCCGGCAGCGTCGAGGCGTAGTATTTTTGACCGTCAAACCAAAGCCCGGTCAGATAGATCCCGTCGCTAGCCAGAGTGACCGGCCCGAGCGGCGTCGTGCAGTGATCGATGTAATACATGACGCTCCTCCTTTCCCCGTTCCTGTGATAGAGGGACATTCTCCTCGCTATGGTGATACAATGGAAAACGGCCCTGGGAAACTTTCCCAAGACCGTTTTGCAAGCTGGTGAGCGGACTTGAACCGCTGACCTGCTGATTACGAATCAGCTGCTCTACCGACTGAGCCACACCAGCACAGGCGCCTGGCGGCAGACCGCCGTTTCAAAGTGCTTGTATATCCTATCACATTTTGCTGCCGTCGTCAATCCTCGGTTTCCATTTTTTTCGCCGGACCGGGCGGGAACGCGCCTGGCTGCAGAGCGGACCGGCGCGCAGACGGGAGAGATTTGTGTTTTGTCCCGCTGCGCGCCTTGTCTTTTCCATTAAAATCAGATATACTGGGGACGGATTTGAGCCGGCGGCGGCCCGCTGGCAAAGTGCAATCCAGATTTGGGAGGATTATGACGATGGCAAGTGACGAGCGTTGGTTTGAAGAGATGGAAGCTCGGATTCCCAAGGGAGAGGTCCGCACCCGCTTTGCGCCCTCTCCGACGGGCTATATGCACGTTGGCAATCTGCGCACCGCCCTGTATACCTGGCTGATCGCCCGCCATGCGGGGGGGAAGTTCCTCCTGCGGATTGAGGACACTGATCTGGCCCGCCAGGTGGAGGGCGCGGAGGACTTGATCTATAAGACGCTGCGCGAGTGCAGCCTGACGCACGACGAGGGGCCGGACATGGGCGGCCCGGTCGGCCCCTATGTACAGACGGCGCGCCGGGAAATCTACCGGCGGTATGCCAAACGCCTGCTCGACCGCGGCGGGGCCTACCGCTGCTTCTGCCAGAAGACGGAGGAGTCCGCCTTGCACGGCGCCGCGCTGGGCAAGGCGGCGACCAAACATATCTGCCCCTATCGCAACCTCTCCCGGCAGGCCTCCGACGCCTTGGCGGCGGAGGGGCGTCCGTATGTGCTGCGCCAAAAGATTGAGCCCGGCGTCACCCGCTTTGACGACGTCATCTTCGGCACCATCTCGGTGGACAATGCCGACCTGGATGAGGGCGTGCTGATGAAGTCGGATGGGTTGCCGACCTATAATTTCGCCAATGTAGTGGATGACCATCTGATGGGCATCACCCATGTCGTGCGCGGTAACGAATATCTCGCCTCCGCGCCCAAGTATAACCTGCTCTACCAGGCGTTTGGCTGGGAAATTCCTACCTATATTCACTGCTCGCCAGTGATGCGTGACGCGCACCACAAGATGTCCAAGCGTCATGGCGATCCGTCCTACGAGGATCTCATTCAGATGGGATATCTCACCGAGGCAGTGGTGAACTATGTGGCTCTGCTTGGCTGGGCCCCGGGCGGGGAGGAGGAGATCTTCTCCCTGGAGGATATGGTCCGCATGTTCGACGTGAAGAACATCTCCAAGTCGCCCGCTATCTTTGATATGGAGAAGTTGACCTACTTCAACAGCGTCTATATCCGCGCGCTCTCTCCGGAGACCTTTGCCCGCAAGGCGGAACCCTATATCCGCCGGAGCGTCCCAAACCCCGCGATTGACGTCGGAAGGGTGGCCTTGATTCTGCAAAAGCGCTGTGAGAAGCTCACCGATATCCCGGAAAAGGTGGACTTTTTCCAGGCACTGCCGGAGTATAGCACGGAGCTCTTTTTCCACAAGAAGTCCAAGAGTACGGCCGAGAGCGCGCTTGAGGTACTCCGGACCATTCTGCCTCGTTTTCGCACGCTGACGACGTGGGATCAGGACGAGATCCGGCAGGTTATGGAAACCCTAGCAGGGGAGATGGGTTCCAAGAACGCCAAGGTCATGTGGCCGGTGCGCATCGCGCTGTCCGGAAAGGCTGTGACGCCCGGCGGCGCGGTGGAAATTGCCTGGATTTTGGGTCAACAGGAGACTCTTAAGCGCCTGGAAGACGGCATCCGCCGTCTGGAAAACTGAGATACACTTTTTCGGACATACTCCTTTCTCCGGGCGCATAGCATAGCTCCGGGGAGGGGATTTGTGTGGAGCGTCATTCCGAACGGCGAACCGGGCAGCGCGGCAGGCGTCTGCGCCAGCCTGACCGGCAGGGGCGTGCGGACCGCCTGACACGCCGGCTGCTGTGGGAGCTGGCCGCAGCGGTGGCCATCTTTGCCCTCTATCTCTCTGCCGGTGTCTGGGCGCCGCAGCAGGCGGACCGGTGGCGGGCGACGCTGGAGGAACTGCTCACCGGCTCGGCCGACCTGTGGGGCGCCTGTGAGCGGCTGGGGGAGGATCTGGCGCAAGGAGAGGATGTTGTCACCTCGGTCGGGGACTGGTGTGTCTCCGTCTTTCTGCCCGCCGAGATGGAGAGCGTGCCGGCGGAGACGGCAGGTGTCTCCGACTCAGGCGAGGCCGCCGATGCCGCCTCCGGCTGAGCTGTCCCTTGGTCCGCTGCGCCTGACGCCCGGCTTTCTGCTGGGTGCTGCCCTGCTGCTTTTGCTGGAGGACGGTTACAGCCTGCTCTGCCTTTTCCTGGCCGCCGGGCTGTGCCATGAGCTGGGGCACTGTCTGGCCGCCCGCCTGCTTGGGCTGGAGATTCGCGGCCTGCGCCTGAGCGCCCTGGGGGCGGAGCTGGAGATCCCGCGCGCCGTCTCCTGCTCCTATCCGCGGGAGCTGGCCGTGCTGGCCGCCGGTCCGCTGGCTAATCTAATCCTGACTATGCTCTTCCGGGACCTCCCGTGGACCTGGACCGGGACCTTTGCGGGGGCCAATCTGCTGTTGGCCTGCTTTAATCTGCTGCCGGTCCCGCCGCTGGACGGGGGACAGATGCTGCACACTCTATCCGAGGGATTTCTGCCACAGCCGGCCGGAACCTATTTTGCCGAAGGACTGTCTGCGCTCACACGCGCACTGGCCCTTGTCTTTGGAGCAGGCCTGGCGCTGCGCGGCAATCCAAACCTGCTGCTGCTCGCCCTCTGGCTGACGCTCAGCTGGTAAAGAAAAGACGATTGCCAAGTATATCGCCGCATGGTATAATAAAGACCGCCGGACAGGCTGGAAACGGCCTGATACAGTCGAAAGAGCGCCTTCGACAGCCGTCCGTCCAGATGCATGGCATTTGGATGGACGTTTCTGCATATGCGCGCCGGGACTGGGTGGATTTTCCGGCAGGGGAGGGAATCGCGTGCGGATTTTGGGCATTGACCCCGGGGTGGCCACGGTTGGCTTTGGAATTGTGGACGCCACACGGCAAAAAAATCAGCCGGTCCGCTTCGGCGTCATCTCCACACCGGCGGGGCTTCCGCTCTCCCGGCGCCTGATGCAGATCTATGCCGATCTGCAAGAGCCGATTTGCACCTTTCACCCCAATGAAATGGCGGTGGAGGAGCTGTTTTTCAATACCAATCTGACGACCGGGATTTCAGTGGCGCATGGCCGCGGGGTAATTTTGTTGGCTGCGGAACAGCTGGGCGTGCCGATTTTTGAATATACACCTATGCAGGTCAAACAGGCTGTGGCAGGCTATGGCAAGGCAGAGAAACGGCAGGTGATGCTCATGACGCAGCGCCTGCTCGGGCTGCGGCAGATGCCGAGTCCGGACGACGCGGCAGATGCCCTTGCAATTGCCATCTGCCACGCACGCAGCACAACCAGCCTGCTCAATCAGGAGCGCGTCTTTGACCCGGGGCGCTATGACACCCGCTGAGAGGCCGCTGCCTCCTGCGGAGAGAAATGGGAGTTTTTGCCGATGTTTTACTATCTGTCCGGAACCGTGGCCCATCTGGAGCCCAAACTGGTTGTGATCGACTGCGGTGGTGTAGGCTTTGCCTGCAATACCACCACACATACGCTCTCCGCCCTGTCCAAGGGGAAACAGGCCACCCTTTACACCCATTTGTCGGTGAAGGAGGACGATATGACCCTCTACGGCTTCTCCACGCAGGAGGAGCGCAGCCTGTTCCGGCAGCTGATCTCCGTCTCCGGCGTCGGCCCAAAAGCGGCGCTGGCCATTCTATCGGCCACAACGCCCTCGCAGCTGGCGCTGTCCATCATCACGGGAGATACCAAGGTGCTCACCGCGGCGCCCGGCGTGGGAAAACGGATCGCCCAGCGCGTGATTTTGGAACTCAAGGACAAGCTCGCCAAGGAACAGGGCCAGGCACTGGAGGAGTACACCACGCCCAGCGGGGGACTCGCCCTCCCGGAGGACAAGTTTGGGGAGTCTGCTGCAGCCCTGGCCGTGTTGGGATACAGCCAGAACGAGATCAATCATGCCCTCAAAGGGATTGACCTGGAGGGGCTGACGTCTGAACAGATCATCAAGCAGGCCCTGAAGAACATGATGAAGTGAGGAGCCGCCCATGAGCATTGATTATTCCGAAGTCGAATATCGACCGGAACCGCTGGTCACCACGGCCCTGACTCCCGCCGACGAGGGGGAGGTTTCGCTCCGTCCACAGCGGCTTTCGGAGTATATTGGCCAGAAAAAAGCCAAGGATAACCTGGGGATCTTCATTCAGGCTGCCAAACTGCGCGGCGAGCCGCTGGACCACGTCCTGCTGCACGGCCCTCCGGGCCTGGGCAAGACTACGCTGGCTGGCATCATCGCCAATGAGATGGGCGTCCAGATCCGCATCACTTCGGGACCGGCGATTGAAAAGCCGGGCGATCTGGCCGCCCTGCTAACCAATCTGGGGGAGAATGATATCCTCTTTGTCGATGAGATCCACCGGATGAACCGCGCCGTGGAGGAGATCCTCTACCCCGCGATGGAGGACTACGCCATCGATATCATCATTGGCAAAGGGCCCTCTGCCAACTCCATCCGGCTCGACCTGCCCAAGTTTACACTCATTGGTGCCACCACCCGGGCGGGCTCACTCTCCGCTCCTCTGCGGGACCGCTTCGGCGTGAGCCTCCGGCTGGAGCTATATATGCCGGAGGAATTGTCTGAGATTGTCTGCCGGTCCGCCCATCTGCTCCAGGTGCCCATCGAAGCGGACGGAGCCTGGGAAATCGCGCGCCGCTCCCGCGGTACACCGCGTATTGCCAACCGCATGCTCCGCCGCGTGCGCGATTTCGCGCAGGTGCGGGCGGGCGGTGTCATCACACGACGGGTGGCGGATGAGGCGCTCACGGCGCTGGAGGTGGACCAGCTGGGACTGGACCAGATTGACCGACGGATGCTGCGGGCGATCATCGAGCAGTACGGGGGAGGGCCTGTCGGCCTGGAGACGCTGGCCGCCACCATCAACGAGGATACCGTCACACTGGAGGATATGTATGAGCCCTACCTGCTACAGCAGGGTTTTTTGATCCGGACGCCACGCGGGCGCTGTGTGACGCAGGCCGCCTATGATCATCTCCACATCCAATTTCCAGGACAACAGCTTTCTCTATAGACCATCTGCTATGGATTGCCGACGGAAAACTTCTTGACAAATATAAGTTTTTGCTATAAGATGCTAGGAGATGTTTATGCCTGTGAATCATTTTCAGTCGGAGCAAATGACCTGGTCGGATGAGTCGCTCTGTTGTGCGGCAGCGCGGGGCGATGCCGTGGCAGAGGAGCTACTGGTGGTGCGTTATGACTGGCTGGTTCGCTCCTGTGCCCGTCCGCTGTTTTTGATGGGTGCCGATCAAGAGGATTTGATTCAGGAGGGTATGTTTGGACTGCTCAAGGCCATCCGTGATTTTGATCCGGAGCGAGGCGCATCTTTTCGCACGTTTGCCGATCTGTGTATTCGGCACCGGATGATCTCTGCGGTACGCGCGGCTGCGGCGGGCCGCCACGCCGCGCTCAACACTTCGGTATCGTTGGAGGATGAGGAGGGCGAGTCCGCTTCCGTTGACGACAGTCCGGAGGCCAAGCTGATTGACCGGGAAGATGTACGGGAACGTTTCCGGCGTCTTCATCAGGAACTGACCGCCTTGGAGCGGCAGGTGTTCCCGCTGTACCTCCAAGGCCTTTCCTATCAGGAAATTGCCCAAAAACTGAGCAGAAGCAGCAAGAGCGTAGACAATGCTGTGCAGCGCATCCGCCGCAAGTTCTCGCGCATCAATTGAACCACATGTTAGATTCGGCCCTGAGGAGCTGTTTCTATATAGCCCCTGAGGGCAACTTTTTATCTGAAAAGAGAGGATTGCAATCATGTACGAAGACAAGGTCTTAGTGTGCAAGGAGTGCGGCAACGAGTTTGTGTTTACTGCAGGTGAGCAGGAGTTCTATGCCGAGCGCGGCTTCCAGAACGAGCCGCAGCGCTGCAAGAGCTGCCGCGACGCACGCAAGAATGCCAACCGTGGACCCCGCCAATACTTCACTGCGGTTTGCGCCAACTGTGGCAAGGAGGCCCGCGTCCCCTTTGAACCCAAGACGGACCGTCCTGTCTATTGCAGCGAGTGCTTTGCCCAGATGCGTGGAGAACGCTAAGCAGCTACCTTTATCCCTGACGCACAGGGGCCGCCGGAAATGTTCCGGCGGCCTTTTAGCAACTCTTTGCGCCATTTCATCCAATATTTTAGTGCTACCGGTTGAAATGGGAGGGAAAAGCGGGTATAATAAACGTGATCCCATCTGATATTATGGAGGTACCCGTCATGGTTGAACTGACGAAAGACACGATCATCGGCGATGTGCTGAGAGTTGCGCCCGACGCAGCTCCGCTGTTCATGTCGATTGGAATGCACTGCCTGTACTGCCCCGCTTCCCAGGGCGAGACGATTGAGGAGGCCTGCATGGTGCATGGCGTGGATGTGGACACGCTGCTCGACGAACTCAACAGCATTGTCGCGCTGCAAGAGGACTAATTTAACTGCCCGGCCGGCCGTCTTCTCTGGACGGCCGGCCTCTTTCTACTGATACGATGCAAGGAGGAACGGCATATGGAGCTCTCCCTTTCTCCGCGCCTTTTGGCAGTGGCCGATTGGGTTTTGCCCGGCTGCCGTCTGGCCGATATCGGCACGGACCACGCCCTCTTGCCCGCCTGGCTGCTCCTGCACGGGAGAATTCACAGCGCCATCGCTGCCGACTTGCGCCCTGGGCCGCTGCGGCGCGCGGCGGAGACCGTCTCCCGTTTTGGATTGGAACGCCAGATTACGCTGCGGCTCTCTGACGGGCTGGACGGGCTGGGGCGGCATGAGGCAGACTGCATTGTGATGGCCGGTATGGGGGGCGAGACGATTCGCGGCATTCTCGCAAAAGCGCCCTGGACCCGGACGGATACGCTTCTGGTGCTGCAGCCGCAGTCGAAAGGACCGCAGCTGCGGCGGTGGCTGGCGGAAAACAGATACTCCATCCTCCGCGAGCGCTGCGTCCGCGACGGCGGACACTGGTATCCCATCCTGCTCGTGCGCGGCGGAACGGACGATGTGCGGTGGACGCCCGGAACTCTGCTGGCCGGACAGCCCTCCCGATGGGAACGGGAGCCGGAGCGGGCCGCCTATCTGCGCTCGCTGCTGGACCACTGCGCCCGGCAACGAGACGGACTTCTGTCCGCACTGCATCCGGACAAGGGGCGTTTGGAGGTTATTCGGCAGGCCATGGCAGAGCTGGAGATATGGATTGACACCCTGCAAAAGGAGCAAAGCAAATGACAACAGTACAGGAAATCTACCACTATTTGGACCGGAAAGCGCCGTTTTCTCTTCAGATGGATTGGGATAACTCCGGGCTGCTGGTAGGCGACCCGGCCGCAGAGGTGTCGCGGGTTTTGGTCTCCCTGGATATCACCGACCGCGTCGTGGCGGAGGCGGGGGATTGGGGTGCGCAGCTGATTGTAAGCCATCATCCGCTGATTTTTCAGCCGGTCAAGCGCGTAACCTGTGCGCCGGAGGATTTGACCGGGCGGAAGATCTGGAACCTGATTGCACAGCGCACGGCAGCCATCTGCTGCCATACCAATCTGGACGCCGTAGAGGGTGGCGTAAACAGCGCCCTGGCCGCGGCCCTCGGCCTGGAGGAGGTTGGCCAGCTGGCCCAGGACGGCGTGGACGGGCAGGGAAGACCGTACGGCATTGGACGGGTCGGCAGCCTGCCCGAGCCGATGGAGCTGGGAGAATTCCTCGCCCTGGTACAGCAGGAGCTTCTGCCCAACGGAGTCCGTTACGTCAGCGGCGGCCGGCCGGTCCGCCGGGTGGCTGTGGGCGGCGGCGCGTGCGGGAGCATGCTCTCCGATGCGTTGCGGGCCGGGTGCGATACCTTTGTCACCTCGGACCTGAAGTACAATCACTTTCTGGACGCGGAGGAGCTGGGCCTGAACCTGATCGACGCGGGACATTTCCCGACGGAAAACGTGATAGTGCCGACGCTGGCCCACTGGCTGCGGGAGGCATTTCCTGCGCTGGAGGTGCGTGTTTCCGACGCGCATGCCGAGCTGATCCGCTACGACACGGGAGAAATCTGCCTCTGACCTCTTGTCAGCAGATGGGAAAAGTGATATATATATAATACTGTGCGAAATTTACAGTAACGATTACCGTGTGGAAGGATTGAATGCTCATGTCTGGACATTCCAAATGGAATAATATTCAGAAGACGAAAGGCGCCGCGGATGCCAAGCGTTCGCAGGCGTTTACCAAGATTGCCCGTGAAATCATCGTAGCGGTCAAGACCGGCGGCTCCGGCGACCCCAAGAATAACTCCAAGCTTGCCGCCATTATCGCCAAGGCCAAGGCGGTCAATATGCCCAAGGACAACATCAAGCGCACGATCGACCGCGCGCTGGCCGCCGGTAATACGGATAACTACGAGGATGTGGTCTACGAGGGCTACGGCCCCTCCGGCGTGGCCGTCATCGTCGAGGCGCTGACGGACAACCGCAACCGCACCGCCCCCAACGTCCGCCACCTGTTTGACAAGTTTAACGGCAATCTGGGCGCGACCGGCTGCGTCTCCTGGAGCTTTGACCGCAAGGGGGTCATCGTGCTCAACAACGACGACGAGGACCTGGATGAGGAGACCGTCATGATGGATGCCCTGGAGGCGGGCGCGGACGACCTGGAGGTGGATGACGGCGTCTTTGTGGTCTACACCGGCACTGACAATCTCTCCGACGTCACCGAGGCTCTGGAGGCGGCTGGCTATACCTTTGACAGCGCACAAATTGAGATGGTCCCGCAGAACTACGTCAAGCTGACGGATGAGAAGGACATCCGCAACATGGAGCGCCTGATCGAGCTGCTGGAAGAGGATGAGGACGTGCAGAACGTCTGGCATAACTGGGAACAGGACTGATTTTCCGGTAAGAGAACATACGCGATGCGGCCCGGCAGAGAAGAAGCTGCCGGGCCGTGTTTGACTTTCCGACAAAAACACAGGAGAACAGCGGCGGCGAGCGCCGTACTGTTCTCCTGTGTCTGCAAGCGGGCCTGTAAGCCGGGTTCTGTTTTGACAGCCATCTATCTCGACCTGTCGTTGCCGGCAGGCTCTAGCCACCTCCCC
>CAYWUA010000003.1:0-76437 GCA_964461385.1 uncultured Oscillospiraceae bacterium | reverse complement strand
TGACCGGAGACAGCACACTGACCTCCCTGGCCTGTGCGGGAACGATTGTGGATGAGGACGGAAACAGCGTGTCTATCGTGGGTTCTGACGGCACGGTATATGTCAGCGGTAGCAGCGCCTATACCGTCACGGTAGAGAGCTACACGGAAGAGGCAGACCTGAGCGGGGCGTCCACTCTGGATAGCTGGGAAGATTATGCGGTAGATCAGCTATAAAAGCGTAAAGCTCACCAAACAAAGCGGAGAGTTCGCAGTGAATCAGCCGGATTACTCTCTTTATACGACAAATAAGGCCCTGCGGCTACGCTGGACTCCGACGTCTGCGCAGTCATCACTGGGGAACCTTCATTGAAGAAGGGAATATTGATACCTATGTACAAAAAAATAGTATCGGCACTGCTGGCGCTTTCCTTGTCTTTCAGCATTTGTGCCTGTGGGCAAATCCAGGAGACAGAGGGCGGGGACATAGAGGGAAAGGCAATCACCACGGATTACGAGTATATCGAAGAGACGCTGAACCTGGCCAACAATGAAGATCAGGAGTGGACGTACGATGCATCGGCAGACGCATGGGTGCTTTCCGCCGTCTCAGCGGTGGCCTATCCGGAGCTGCCGGACCAACAAGGGGTATCGGTCTGTGTACCGGGAGCATATGTCACCGGCATTGATACCGATGGTGACGGAACGGCCGACGTCACTTCTGACGAGGTCGACGGCAGCGTGAACGGCTCCCTTGTCATTGACTATGAGGCCGAGGTGACCAGCACAAACGGGCAGGTCTATACCGCCGCTACCGCACCGGTCATCATCAATACCGGTGCCGCAGGATATGGCTCCCAGAGCAACTCCGCCGCATCCACGGAATATGCTGCGGAAGGATATATCAATGTGTCCTGTGGCAACCGGGGGAAACAGGACACAGTCACGGATGAGAATGGCAACACCTACTATACCGGAGACGCACCGTCTTGTTTGGTGGACCAGAAGGCGGCCACCCGCTTTGTGAAATACAACATCCTGTTGGGCAACCTGCCGGGAAGTGTGGACTATTTTGTCTCCACCGGCGGCTCCGGCGGCGGAGCCCACGCGGCAATGCTGGCGGCTACGGGAAATAATTCCGACTACTATAATTACTTGATTGAAGTGGGAGCAGTTGGCGTGTACCAGTGCGAGGACGGGTCGTATACCACAACGGTCACCATCGACGGAACGGACTATGAGCTCTCCGACAGCATGTGGGGCTGTGTCGCTTACAGTGCGATTACCTCGCTTTACGAAGCGGACATGGCACTGGCCTTTGAGTATTATTTAAATGCCGACTACTCGTTCAGCACCGCGTTCCAGGCGCAGCTGGCAGAATATCTCTCCGAGAGCTATATGGAATACATCAACGAGCAGGACCTTTCTGTGCTGGAAAGTGATGTGGGCTTTGATTTAAACGGGGACGGCGATCTGGAAGATATCATTGCCCTGACAATCGAGTATGATTTGGAGGCATACCCGGAAACCAACGGGTATTACGGCACCTACCTGGATCTCTATCTGGCGGAATTCATCGAGAACCTACAGTGGTATGTGGATAACTTGGATTACGCCGAGGGATGGACCTGGTTTGACGAAGATGGAAACGCGCTGACCGACGATGAAGTGGCTGCCATGACAAGTGCCGACAAGGCTCAGGCTTTTATTGAAGGGCGGTATACCGCAAGCAGCAGCACGGGCGATATGGGCGGCGGCCCGGGGGGCGGTCTCCCTACGGGTGAATTGCCGGACGGAATGACCGGCCCGGATGGAGAGACGCGCGGCGGAGAGCTTCCGCAGGATTCGGCCCTGGAAGACGCGGTGACGGACAGTGAAAGTGAAATGGAAGATCTGACAGGCGATACGGACACCGCGTCGGAATCGGCGGATAATATGACCTTGCCCGATGCGGAGCAGCCCGACGGTGATCTCCCCGACGGCGATCTGTCCAATGAGGTTACTGAGGTTGGTGAAGGCGTCAGCGAAGAGATTGTGGGAACGCCGGACAGTGGGACAACGCAGTCCAATACCGGAAGCATGGATTCCGCCAATTATGAAACCTATGAGGAAATGGTTGCGGCATATCAAGAGGATATCGAAGAGATCTACGCCGGAGATGAGTACGGCAACAACATCGTCTCGCTCTACAATCCGTTGAACTACATCGGCGCGGACGGGACAGAAAACCCGACCTGGACCAGGATTATGATGGGGGCCGCTGAAGGAGATATGTCCATGTTCAGTTCCCTGAATCTGCAAATCGCCTGGCTGAATGCAGGTGTGGATGCAGAGATTGAGTGGCAGTGGGACGGCGGGCATGTGCCCTCTGAGATTCTGGGTGAATCGCTCAGCCTGTACGTAGATCAGATGTATGGCGAATATGTAGATGGCGCAGTGGCCGTTACCAAGCAGGAAGCGGAAACGCAGACCACCAACGGAACTGCCACCGAGGCAGCCGGGACGGATCTCAGTTCGTGGGTTTCGCTGGACAGCGATGGGGAGGTATCCTTCACGCTGGCAGATATTGCCGTTTACCGGACCGCTGGGGCCAGCAAGGCCATGCCCGGGTTTGACGTCATTGACTATGGGCAGGAGGACTATGTGTTCGGCGATGCAGCGCAGGACGCACGGCATTGGGATATCTATCTCTTGGAAATTTTGGAAGACTACGCCGATGTGCTAGAACCGCTCTTTAACGCAGGAACGGATGAGTAATCACTTGGCGCTGGGAAGAAACAGAGCGGCGGCCCAGTTTACCTAAAAAAAATCCTGCCCCGCCCTTGACAGGCGGGGCAGGAGCGTCTATAATAACTCTGCAAAAGAAAGAAGGAACGGTATCCCGTCCTCACCTGCCGCCGCGGGCGTTCAGGTTAACAGTGGATGTGTTCTCTGGCCGGATGGACAGGGTTGTTTTCTGCGGATACCGTTTCGGTACCCGCGTTTCTTATTTTTCAGGGAGGTGTTTCCGCATTAGCAGCATGACGCATCAGATCAACGAAGAAATTCGTGACAAGGAAGTCCGACTGATCTCCGCGACCGGCGAACAGCTCGGTATCATGTCCGCCCGCGCCGCGCTGGAGATCGCAGTCCGGCAGGATATGGACTTGGTGAAGATTTCGCCCAAGGCGACCCCGCCGGTGTGCAAGGTGATGGACTATGGCCGTTACCGTTTTGAACAGTCCAAGCGGGAAAAGGAGATGCGCAAGAACCAGCATGTGGTGGAGATCAAGGAGATCCGCATGTCTCCGAGTATCGACATTGGCGATTTTAACGTCAAGCTCCGCAATGCCAAAAAGTTCCTGAGCGAGGGCAACCGCGTCAAGGTGGCCGTCCGCTTCCGCGGCCGTGAGATGGCCCACACGGAGATCGGAGCCGATCTGCTCAAGCGTTTCGCGGCCGAGTGCGGCGACGTGTCCAGCCTCGACAAAAAGCCCAACTTGGAGGGCCGGCACATGATTATGTTCCTCTCTCCCAAGACGGGCAAAGAGGCCTCCGGCGGAAAAAAGGACGCCAAGCAGGAGAAAAACTAACCTACCGGCGGCACGCCGCCGGATGAAAGGAGAAAAACCCCATGCCTAAGATGAAAACCCACAGCGGGGCCAAGAAGAGATTCTCGCTCACCAAGAGCGGCAAGGTCAAGCGCGCCCACGCGTTCAAGTCCCACCTGCTCAACGGCCACGGCAAGACCACCAAGCGCAAGAGAGGCCTCCGGAAGGGCGCCTATGCGGATGTCACCAACGCGGCGACCATCCGCGAGATGATCCCCTACAAGTAAGCAGAGAAGGAGGCTATAAACGATGGCTAGAGTCAAGCGCGCGATGATGACGCGGAAGAGAAGAAATAAGGTCCTGAAGCTCGCCAAGGGCTATTGGGGTTCCAAGAGCAAGCACTTTAAGATGGCCAAGCAGGCGGTCATGAAGTCGGGCAACTACGCCTATATCGGCCGCCGCCTGAAGAAGCGTGATTTCCGCCGCCTGTGGATCACCCGTATCTCCGCCGCCTGCAAGAGCAACGGCATGAACTATTCCACCTTTATGCACGGCCTGAAGCTGGCGAACGTCCAGATCGACCGCAAGATGCTCTCCGAGCTGGCGACCAACGACGCGGCCGCCTTCACCCAGCTCGCCCAGCTCGCCAAGAGCCAGCTCGCCTGAGTGTACGACTGAAATAGAGTATTTAACGCCCGGCATGTCCATGGACATGCCGGGCGTTGCTTGTCAAATTTGGAGAAAATACTTTTGTTGGAACTAAGAGACAGCAATTGGATTATTCTGGAACAACAATATCGTAAAGCGCTGTATCAAAATCCTCACGCAGCTCGGAGTTCAGATCAAAAATCATAGTGTTGTGTTCTTCAGCGGTAAAGGGCCTCCACTCCAATGCCTCCGTCGAAGGATTGCCGGTGGCGGCAAACGAGGCCAGAGCGCCAGCCATGGTGTCTGCCAGGGCATAGGCGTTATCCTCATCACCGCTGATCATGTACGGTTCTCCGTCCAAGGAATGGAACCAATACCCAATATCTCCGTTATGGCTCATCGTAATGCCGCCAAAGGGCAGCAAAAAAGTTTTCCGAGATAAGCTGGAGCGTGTCCACCGCGCGCAGCGGGCGCTCACGGCCCCAGCGCCTCCCGCACAGCGAGTACCGTCTCGCCCAGAGTTTGCCCATCCACCGGGACGGTGAGGTGGGCGCAGCGCTCGTAGCGCGGCGCGCGTTCCTGATAGAGCATCGCGATGGTCTGGCCGGGGCGCAGGGCGACGCCGCGGCTGGCAAGGTTGTGGATGCGCCGCCCCACCTCTTCCAGCGAGAGCTGGAGATAGACCACCGTACCCAGCGCGCGCATCGCCTCCAGGGACGCTTCGCGGCAGATACAGCTCCCGCCGGGGGCGACGACGGTGCGGTGGCAGTCGAGCGCGCAGATCACGTCCCGCTCCAGGTCGAGAAAGTCGTCCACGCCGCGCGTGTCCAGAATCTGCTGGAGCAGGGCGCCCTCCTGATGCTGGATCACCAGGTCCACGTCCAAAAAGTGATAGCCCAGCGCCTTGGCCAGCACGACGCCTACGCTGCTCTTGCCCGAGCCGGGCATGCCGATGAGGATGATATTGTCCGGTCGCTGAGACATGGCGATGTCTCCTTTCTGACGAGGAAAGGCGGCCGGGGGTTCCCGGCCGCCTCCAGGTTGGTTTCACTTAGTCCTGCATGAAGGTGCCGTCCACCATCTGCTGCAGGTAGACTTGATACTGCTCCTGTACATCGGCGGGGACCAGGTCGCTGAGCGTGCCGGCGTAGAGGGCGCCATTCTGCATCGTGCCGTAGATCACCGTAGCGGTGAAGGTGCCGTCCTCAATGGCTTGCATGCACTGGGCGACGAGGTTGGAGTTGTCTGTCACCTGGCTGCAGATGATGCACTCGTTCTGCCCGAGCAGATCGGAGGGTTGGGCGATGTCGTAGATGGTGACCGCGCCGCTGGCGTTGTTCGCCTCGTCGATTGCCTGGCGCGCGCCTGAGTCCACCGACGACGCATCGCCGAAGAAGACGTCCGCGCCTTGATCAATCATCGCCATGGCGAACTCGATGCCCATATCTGTCGCAGAGAAGGAGCCAGCGTACACCGGGTCGAGCACGGTGATCTCGCGCCCCTCCTGAGCGGCGACATAGATGGCCGCCTCGGCATAGCCCTCATACTTGGCCAGTGTGGTGTCCAGCTCCATACCGCCGATAAAGGCGATAATGCCCGTCTGGCTCATCAGGCCGGCCAGCGCGCCGGCGATCCAGCCGACCTGGGTCGCGTCCGGCAGCAGGGAGACAACATTTCCGTTGATCGCCTCGGCCGGAGTGTCCTCGCCGCCGTTGAGCAAGGCGAAGCAGATGTTAGGATACTCCTCCGCCGCCTGGAGCACGGCGTCGGTGTACTGGTTACCGGGGGCGAAGATGAGGTCATAGTTTAGCGAACAATAGGCCACGATGGTCTCGTAGTAGGCCGACTGGTCGATGCTGTCGGTGACCTCCGTCTCCCAGCCGTACTGTTCGGCGGCGTCCACCATAGCGTTGTAACAGCTCATACCCCAGCCGCCGTCGGAGATGCTGGAGTCGCAGATCATTGCCACGCGGTAAATGCGGTTGCCGTTTTCGTCCACATTGCTGATGCTCACGCAGCCGGTCAGGCTGAACACCAGAGCGGCGGCGAGGAGCAGGGAAAGCGCTTTTTTTCTCATCACAAAATTCCTCCTCACAGGATACCGGGTTTCCTCATCGCTCCTCACGGCGATAGGGCTTGCCGGAGGCCCTGGGGCCGGCCTTCTTCAGGCCAATGACGCCGAGGACCACCACGGTGGCCACATAGGGGATCATCTGGAAGAACTGATAGGGGATGTTGGAGCTGCCCACCTGCAGGCGGATCTGCAGCGCATCACAGAAGCCGAAGAACAGGCACGCGAGCAACACGCCGCCGGCGCTCCAGCGGCCGAAGATGACCGCTGCCAGGGCGATAAAGCCGCGCCCAGCCACGTTGCCGTCGGAGTAGGTGCTGGCATAGCAGGTGGTCAGATACGCGCCGCCGATGCCGGCCAGAGCACCGCAGATGACGCTGGCGAGGTACTTCACGCCGATGACGTTGATGCCGAGAGTGGCGGCCGCCTGGGGATACTCGCCCACCGCCTTGAAGTTCAGGCCGGATTTGGTCTTGCTGAAGTAGATCGCCGTGACGATCACCAGGGCGTAGGCCAGGTAGACCATCGGGGTCTGTCCGAAGAGCAAATCGCCGACAAAGGGGATGTCGCTGAGCACGGGGATGTAGATCGCCTGCATCAGCGCACCCTGCACCAGCTCAGAGCCGGCGCCGAAGTAGACACGGTAGATAAAGGCCGCCAGGGCGGGGGCGAAAATGTTGATTGCCATGCCGTAGACGATCTGCTCGGCGCACAGGCTGATGGTGGCGTAGGCGTAGATCATATTCACCGCGATGCCCGAGAGCGCGCCGGCAACGATACCGACCAGAGGGCTGCCCGAGATCAGGCAGACCAGGAAGCCCACCAGGGAGCCGATGGAGGCCAGGCCCTCCAGACCGATGTGGACCAGTCCGGCCCGCTGGGAGTAGAGCTCTGCCAGGGACAGGAAGATGAGAGGGGTGGCCATACGCACGCTGGCCAGAATCAGATTGGCGATAAAGTCCCAGTCCATATTACGCGGCCTCCTTTTTCGCAGTCAGTTTGGCCACCGCCGCTTTGAACTCAGGCAGCTTGACCATGGCCAGACCCGCCACCGTGAAGACGATGACCAGTGCCTGGATAATGTCGGACACGCTGGTGGGCACGCCGGTGGCCACCTGCATGGTGGTCGAGCCGACGCGCAGGGCGGCGAAGAAGATGGCAACCACAATAGTCGCGAGCGGGTGGAGCTGGCCGATGAGGGCCATTGCCACGCCGTCAAATCCGTAGCCGCTGGCAAAGCCGTTGATCAGGCGGTACTGGGTGCCCAGCAGCTCGGCGCTGCCGCCGAGGCCGGCGATCATGCCGGAGACGACAAAGCTGATGAGCATATAGCGACGCACGGCAAAGCCGTTGAATTCCGCGGCGGTCATGTTCAGGCCCACCGCCCGGAGCTGGAAGCCTTTGGAGGTATGGAACAGGAAATAGTAAATCAGCACCCCTACCAGCAGCGCCAGCAGGAAGGCGGTGGTCACACGCAGGCCGAAAAGCTTGGTCAGGCGGCTCTCCAGCGGCACCGCCGCCGTCTGCGGCACGCTGCCGTCGCGCAGCCAGTTGGTGTAAATCACGCCCATAAAGAGAGTGGCGACGTAGTTGAGCATGATGGAGATGATCATCTCGTTCTGTCCGCGATAGATCTTCAGCAGGCCGGGGATCATCGCCCAGATGCCGCCGCCGATCGTGCCGGCCACCAGGCAGAGGAGGATCGCCGGCAGGCCGGTCAGCCCGCTCTGGGTGGCGATGGCGCAGGCGAGGATGGACCCCATGATGAACTGTCCCTCACCGCCGAGATTAAACACGCCGCAGCGGTAGGCAAAGCAGGCGCACAGGCCGGTGAAGATGAGCGGCGTGGCGCGCGTGAGCGTGGTGCCGAGGTTGGTCAGGTTGCCAAAGGCGCCGATCCACAGGTATTGCAGCGCGATGAACGGATTGGAACCAAGGATGATCATGATGATGGAGCCGATCACCAAAGACAGCAGGACGGAAGCCGCCGGGATGAGCACGTTGACCCATTTGATATTGTGTTTCATAGTCGCTCCCCTCCTCACTTGCCGGCCATAGCCAGGCTGATCTCGTCAATCGGCGGGTTCTTACCGGGGAACTCGCCCATGATCTGGCCCTCGAACATGACCACGATACGGTCGCTCATCTCCAGGATCTCGTCAAAGTCCGCCGAGATGAGCAGCACCCCGCAGCCGCCGTCACGTGCCTGGATCATCATGTCGTGGATAAAGCGGGTCGCGCCGATGTCCAGGCCGCGCGTCGGATGCACGGCGATGAGCAGGTCGGGATTGGCCTCCAGCTCGCGGGCGAGGATGATCTTCTGCTGGTTGCCGCCGGAGAGGCTGCGGGCCTCCTGCTCGACGGAGGCGCAGCGGATATCGTACTTCTCCTGCATCTCGTCGGCGTACTCACGCATCGCGCGCTTGTTGAGGAAGAGACCCTTTTTCCAGCTGAAGCGGTCGGTGTTGGTGCTCTTGAGCACCAGATTTTCCCGCACGCTCATGTCGCCCACCAGGCCCATCTTGTTGCGGTCCTCCGGGATGTGGCTCACGCCCTCCTCAATGAAGGCCTGGGGGAAGAATTTCGCGACCTTGCTGTCCTTGAGGTCCACCACGCCACTGTCCGGGCCGATCACGCCGGCGATCAGCTGGGCGAGCTGGCTCTGCCCGTTGCCGTCCACGCCGGCCACGCCGACGATCTCGCCGGCCCCGACGGAGAGGGTGACGCCGTTGAGGCCGCTGTGCTTGGCCTGTTTGTGGTAGTCCACATGCTCCAGGCTGATGACCTGACGGCCGGCCTGCGTCTTTTTGTCATAGTGGGAGGGGGAGAGCTCGCGGCCGATCATCAGTGCGGCCAGCTCGGGACCGGAGGTGTCCGCCTTGTTGAGCGTACAGATGGTCTGCCCGGCGCGCAGGATTGTGATTCGGTCGGAGATGCGCAGCACCTCACGCATCTTGTGGCTGATAAAGATGACGCTCTTTCCCTCACCGGTGAGCTTCTCCATAATGGAGAACAGGCCCTCCACCTCGATATCGGTCAGGGCGGCGGTCGGCTCGTCCAGGATGAGCAGCTCCGCGCCGCGATAGAGCGCCTTGAGGATCTCTACGCGCTGCTGTTCGCCGACCGAGATCTCGGTGATGGGCTTGTCCAGCTGGACATCCAGCCCGTACTTTTCCGCCAGCGCGACGATCTCCGCGCGCATCTTGTCGCGCTGGATGAAGATGCCGGGGGTCCGGGTGTCGCCCAGGATAATGTTTTCAAACACCGTCATCGCCTCGACCAGCATAAAGTGCTGGTGGACCATGCCGATGCCCAGCTGCACTGCCTTGGCCGGGGAGTCAATGCGCACCTTTTGCCCATTGAGGTAGATATCTCCCTCTGTCGGCTGATACAGGCCGATCAGGACGTTCATCAGGGTGGATTTGCCCGCGCCGTTCTCGCCGAGCAGCGTGTGCACCTCGCCCTTACGAATGTCCAGATTGATATCCCGGTTGGCGAACACATCCCCAAAGCGCTTGGTGATATGTTCCATCCGCAATATCTCTTCCATGTCAGGCTCTCTCCTCTCGAATTGATTTCTGTGGTTGCCTCACAGGTGGGAAAACAAAGCAGACGGCGTTGGTGGCGATAAATCATCGACCGTCACCATCGCCGTCTGAATTGTTTACTTACTTTACTATAGTACAATTTTTGGCGGCATGTCAAGGCCTTTCGCGCAAAATGGGAAAAACACCGGAAACCGGCCGCTTTTTGCCTCAGAATTGGCGCGTATGACAAAATTGCCGTTTGAGCGGCCGAAATCGCGCTTTTTTCCTCCATAGGTATTGACAACGCTCCTGTGCCAGGTATGATAAAGTAAGATTGTTGTCGGCGCAGAAATCCAGAAAATGGAAGCCGCAGCAGGACGTATCTCCCTCTTTCTGAACCCTCAAAAAGGAGAAAAACCCATGGTTTGGAAAAAACACAAGAAACTATTCCTTATTCTGGCTGCCGTCGTTGTCGTATTGGCCATTGCCGTGCCGCTGACGGTACTGGCAGTCTCCAGAGCATTCACCGCGCAGGAGAGCGCGGTGCGTACCGACTGGGGTGACGCCGACGTGGGCGGCGAGGTCGTGGGGCGCAACGAGACGCTGCAGATCGAGTACACCGAGGTGGATCTGAACGGAGGCCTGCGCGTGCTCCAGATCGTGCCGATGGACCTGGAAGAGGAGGGCTTCACCTACTACGACGACAGTGTGCAGCAGCGCCTGTCCGATGCGCTCGAGGAGCTGAAGGCCAGAGATGTACAGTGGACGGCGAGCAACCCGCTTGCGGTGCTCAACCCCTACGGCACCGGCAGCAACGGGCTCTACCTCTACTTTGAGACCGACTTGCCGACGCAGGTGAGCTACACCATCCATGTGGAGGATGACAGCATTCCGGATTACACCGCCACCGCCGCCGACGCCAGCGGCGAGACATACACCCGCGTGCACGAGTTCCAGCTGATCGGCCTGGTGCCCGGCCAGACGAATGAGGTCACAATGCAGGTCACCGGCTCCTGGGGCACGGTGCGCCAGACAGTCACCTTTGCCGTGGACATGCCGGAGACACAGTCGGGTTATGCCACCACGCTGGAGACGACGGACGGCGCCTCGGACGCGGAGCTGACGGACGGACTCTTTGCCATGATGCGGGTGAACGGCTACCTTGGCTATGGTTTTTTCTACGACAACGCCGGCGTGCTGCGCTATGAGATGGTGCTGGAGGGGTACGGCCTGGACCGCATCCTTCCCTATGGGGACGAGATCATCACCTGCGTCAGCTCCACCCGCCTGGCGCGGATTGACGGCCTTGGCCGGGTGGTGCAGATCTACGACCTGGACGGCTACGAGCTGCACCACGACATCGGCTTCGGGCAGGAAGGCGAGCTGCTCGCCCTGGCCGAGCATGTGGACGGCGAGACGGTGGAGGACGTGGTGCTCTCCGTCGACTTGGAGACGGGTGAGGTGTGTGAGCTGATCTACTTTACCGATGTGCTGCCGGAGTATTTTGAGACGACGCGTGTCGTTGCGCCCACCGACGAGTTCTTCTGGCAGGCGGGCGAGTGGGACTGGCTGCACCTGAACAGCTTGCAGTACATGCCAGAGGACGACGGGCTGATCGTCTCCTCGCGTGAGACTTCCACCATTATCAAGGTGACCGGCATCCACAGCGAGGTGACGCTGGACTGGATGGCGGGGGATGAGGCGTTTTGGGCGGACACCGCCTATGCCGAATACAGCCTGCGCCAGGAGGGCGACTTCGTGCCGCAGTATGGCCAGCACTTTGTGGAGTATTTGGGCGACGGCGAGACGGAGGGCGTGTACTACCTGGCGGTCTATAACAATAACTACTGGGCCAACAGCAGCCGGGACGACTATGAGCCGGAGCTGGCCGAGAGCGTCGGCACCGACCTCTACGGCGACGGCAGCAAGACCAGCCAGGTCTACGTCTACTGTATCGATGAGAACGAGCGCACCTTCTCGCTCGCCTCCTCCTTTGATGTGCCCTACTCCAGCATCGTCTCCAACGCCTCTCACTACGGCGAGGAGGGGCACTGGGTGGTCAACAGCGGCGTGGCGATGGTCTTTGGCGAGTACGACGCCGACGGCGTGCTCATCCGGGAGTACGCCTACGAGTGCACCATGCAGAACTACCGCACCATTAAGTACGATATGGTGGGCTGCTGGTTTGCTGAATAACGATCCGCGCCGTCGCGCCGCTGCAATCTGGCGGCGCGGCGGCGTTTTTACATGGGGCCTGAGAAATGGGATGTATCAGGTGAAGAAGATCGCCTTAGATCATGGACGAGCAATATCTGTGAACAGACGGTATGCCCGATTTGAAAATAAATTTTGAACTTCACTGAAAGACGATTGACAAACCCCGGGGCGCGGGCTACCATAGTGCGGTAGAATTGAATAAATATTTATTCAGTGAATGAGAGGAACCCACCCTGCCCCGGAAGGAGGGGGCGCATCCATGCTGCAGATCAAACACATCCGCAAGGAGTACCGGACGGGCAAGCTGGTGCAGAAGGCGCTCGACGACGTGAGCCTGAACCTGCGCGACAACGAGTTTGTCGCCATCCTCGGCCCGAGCGGCTCCGGCAAGACGACGCTGTTGAACATCATCGGCGGTCTGGACCGCTATGACAGCGGCGACCTCATCATCAATGGCATCTCCACCAAGAAGTATAAGGACCGCGATTGGGACTCCTACCGCAACCACACGATCGGCTTTGTCTTTCAGAGCTACAATCTGATCCCGCACCAGACGGTCCTGTCCAATGTCGAGCTGGCGCTCACCATCTCCGGCATCGGGAAGTCCGAGCGGCGCGCGCGCGCCAAGCGCGCCCTGGAACAGGTGGGGCTGGGGGACCAGCTGCACAAGAAACCCAATCAGATGTCAGGCGGCCAGATGCAGCGCGTCGCCATCGCCCGCGCGCTGGTGAACGACCCTGATATTCTTCTGGCCGACGAGCCGACCGGCGCGCTCGACAGCGACACCAGCGTGCAGGTGATGGACCTGCTGCGCGAGGTGGCGCGCGACCGCCTGGTGGTCATGGTCACCCACAACCCCGAGTTGGCAGAGGCGTATGCAACGCGCATTGTCAACCTGCGCGACGGCAAGATTCGCTCCGACTCCGCCCCCTACGAGGTGAATGAGCACGCCCTCGAGCCGCCGAAGCACAAGAACATGGGCAAGAGCTCCATGTCCTTCCTGACCGCCCTGGCGCTGAGCTTCAACAATCTGCGCACAAAAAAGGCGCGCACCCTGCTGACCTCGTTTGCCGGGTCCATCGGCATCATCGGCATCGCGGCGATTCTGGCGCTGTCCACCGGCGTGAACGCCTACATCCGCTCCATTGAGGAGGAGACGCTCTCGGAGTATCCGCTGCAGAT
Organism: uncultured Oscillospiraceae bacterium; assembly: GCA_964461385.1. Classification (GTDB taxonomy): domain Bacteria; phylum Bacillota; class Clostridia; order Oscillospirales; family Oscillospiraceae; genus Onthomonas. The sequence continues at coordinate 63,284 of CAYWUA010000003.1, read as the reverse complement.
CCAGAGCACCGGCTTTGACTTTACGTCTCTGATGAGCACAGCAGTTTCCGGAGGCAGCGGGGAGGCAGCGGATGGCGAGATCGAGGTATTGGATATGATGACCAGTATGTTCTCCCGTCTGGACTCCAATGACCTTGCCTCTCTCAAGACCTATCTGGACAGCGGCCAGAGCGGCATGGAGCCGTATATCAACGCGATTGAATACACCTACTCCGCCACGCCGCAGATCTATCTGCAAAACGGAGAGGATGTGCGGCAGGTCAATCCGGACTCCTCCTTCTCTGCGCTCGGGATTGGTTCCGGCTCGAGTTCAAGCAGCCTCGTGTCTTCCGTGATAAGTACGGACATGTTCTATCAAATGCCGGAGACGGCCAGCCTCTATGAGTCGCAGTATGACGTGATGGCCGGCCGCTGGCCGGAGGCGTATAACGAGTGCGTCGTCGTGCTCACCTCCGGCGGCGGACTGAGCGATTTTATGCTCTATACCCTCGGCCTGCGCGATGCGATGGAGCTGGATGAGATGATTCAGCAGTTCATCGACGAGGAGCCGATCCAGACGCCGGAGGATATGGGTACCTATACCTATGACGATCTGCTCGGCATCACCTTCAAGCTGGTCAGCAGCGCGGACTATTACGAGTACGACAGCGACTACGGCATCTGGCGGGACAAGACGGACGACGAGGAGTATATGCGCGACCTGGTCGCTGCGGGCGAAGATCTGACGGTAGTCGGCGTGGTCCAGCCGTCGGAGGACGGCAACGGCTTTGTCCTCTCCAGCGGCATCGGCTATACCGCCGACCTCTCCCGCCATGTGGCTGAGGTGGCCGAGCAGAGCGAAATTGTGCAGGACCAGCTTGCCAACCCGGATATCAACGTCTTTACCGGCGAGCCGTTCGGCGAGGAGAGCGACCAGAGTGACTTTGACATGGAATCCCTCTTCACGGTCGACTCCGACGCGATGGAGTCCGCTTTCCAGTTTGACGAGGACGCGCTGAACGAGAGCATTGCGGGCTCCTTCGACCTCTCTGACACCTTTTCCGACGCGGGGAACTCCATCGACCTCGGCGGCGCGCTGGACCTGGGTGACATCACGGTCGAGCTGCCGGACATGCCGGCCTTTGACCTGGCCGAGCTGATGGACGGGGTAGAGGTGACTGTCTCCTACGAGCAGCTCGGCGCGCTGGCGACGCAGCTGGTCGAGGGCTATCAGGCGTACGCGGCGGAGCATCCCGAGGCGGATTACTCCAACCTGGCCAATGATTTTCTCGCTTACCTGCGGACAGACCAGGCGGGCGAAGTGCTCGCCGGGCATATCCAGTCCATTATCGAGGCAAACGGAGGCCCCACCGTCACAACGCAGGATTTGCAGGACCTGGTCGTGCAGGTGATGGCGGGCTATCAGGCCTATGCCGCCGAGCAGGGCTACACCGACCCGGAGCAGTTTGACACCTATCTGCTGGAGTACCTCCAGACTGACGGCGCGCAGCGGATTCTGACCGCCTGGGCGGACGAACACCTGCAGCTCGACGCGGTGGAGATCGCACCGGAGCAGCTCGGCGCGCTGGCGGAGGACCTCGCCGCGGGTTATCAGGCCTACGCCGTGGAAAACGGCCTGCCCGATCCCAGCCGGATGGGGGAGCACTTTGCCAACTACCTCTCCCAGTCGGAGGTGCAGGAGCAGATCATGACTGGTCTGGCCGGTATGGTGGACCTGGAGGACATCCAGAGTCAGATTTCCGGCATGCTGGAGGGCTATTTCCGCGAGGTGTTCGGCGCCTACGGAGAGGCGATCTCTGGCGCACTCGAGGAGCAGATCACCTCCGCGATGGGCCAGGTGATGGACCAGCTTGCCAGCGGGATGGAAAGCGCCATGAAGGACGCCTTCCAGTCCCTCGGAGAGAGCCTGGAGGATGCGTTCCAGATCGATGCGGACGCCTTTGCCGGAGCCATCGAGATAAATATGGACGGGGAAGATCTGATCGAGCTGATGATGAGCCTGAACTCCGCCGCTTCGGCGACCTACGACGGCAACCTCTCCACGCTGGGCTGCGTGGACTTTGATTCCCCCACGGAGATCGACATCTACCCCATCGACTTCGAGAGCAAGGAGTACGTCGTCGATATCCTCGATGCCTATAATGAACGAATGGAGGCAGAAGGCAAAGAGGAGCAGGTCATCAGCTATACAGACATGGTCGGCTCCCTGATGAGCTCCGTGACCGAGATCATCGACACGATCAGCTATGTCCTCATCGCCTTTGTGGCCATCTCCTTGGTGGTGTCCTCCATCATGATCGGCGTCATCACCTATATCAGTGTACTTGAGCGCAAAAAGGAGATCGGCATCCTGCGCGCGATCGGCGCCTCCAAAGGGAATATATCCCAGGTGTTCAACGCAGAGACCTTTATCATCGGCCTGTGCTCCGGACTGATCGGCATCGGACTGACGCTGCTGCTGCTTATCCCGGGCAACGCGCTGATTCACCATCTGGCCGGCACGACGGACGTCAACGCTGTCCTGCCGCTGGAGCCGGCGCTCATCCTGATTGCCCTGAGCGTGGTGCTCACGCTGATCGGCGGCCTGATTCCGTCGCGCAAGGCGGCCAAGAGCGACCCGGTCGCCGCGCTGCGGACCGAGTGACCGCGGAGAAGGAGGCGAAGACGATGGGACGCTCTGCCCAAAACTGCCGCGAGCGGCGGGAGAAGATGCGTGGGAAAATCCTGAGCGCATCCATCTCCTATTTCGCGCGTCACGGCTTTTCCGGCACCCGGATGGGGGACCTGGCCCGCAGTATCGGCATCGCCCCGGGGACGATCTATCTCTATTTCCCATCCAAGGAGGCGCTGCTGCGGGAGATCTGTCAGTCGGTGCAGGAGGAGACGCTCTCCGCGCTGCGCGTGCTGACCGCGCCTTCCGGTCCGGTGTCCAACCAACTGCTCCGCCTGTCGGCCTATGTCCTGACCCGCTTGTGCGGGCAGGAAGACTGCGCGGCGCGTGTAGTGCTGGTGGCGCAGATGGTACATGGTGCCAGCCGCGCGGCGGAGGGCTGTCGGGCGGAGTGGGAAGCACTCTGCCGGGACACTGCCCGGCTGGTCGCGCGCGGCCAGCAGGAGGGCAGCGTCGTGCCGGGGCATCCGGAAACCCTGGCGGACTACTACTGGGGCGCGGCTTTCCTGTGCGCGCGACGGCGGCTGTTTGACACGCAGGCAGAACTAATTGACGCACGTACCCTGGCGCGGATCCTCCTGTGTGACCGCGCGCTGGAGGGGCTGAAAAGCGGGCGGCAGGATGGCTGACGAGAGGAGGACATACCGGTCAATATCTCAATAGGCAGCACGAAGGGCAGACGGCCGATGGCGGCAGTCTGCCCTTCGTCTTGCAATATAATACAATATAATACAGTGTTTGCCTACCGTTCCTCTCGGAAGTAGGGCAGGCCGAGTGCGGCGGGGGGCTGGTCCTCCCGGCGCTTGCGCAGCGAGGTGAAGATGAGCACGACGATGGTGACGATGTAGGGGAACATCTTGAAGATCTCCTGCATCTCGCGCCCCAGGCCGGGGATGTACAGGTAGAGCAGATACAGACCGCCGAAAACAAAGCTGCCCCAAATGGCGTGTACCGGCTTCCACAGGGCGAAGATGACCAGCGCCACCGCCAGCCAGCCGCGGTCGCCCAGGCCGTTGTTCGTCCAGGTGCCGGAGGAGTAGTCCATCACGAAGTAGAGCCCGCCAAGGCCCGCAATGCCGGCGCCCAGCGTGGTGGCGAGGTACTTGTAGAGCGTGACGTTGATGCCGGCCGCGTCCGCCGCACCGGGGTTCTCGCCCACCGAGCGCAGGTTCAGGCCCACCCGCGTCCGGGCGAGGAACCAGGTCAGGAAGACGGCGAGAATAATGCCCAGATAGGTCATAAAGCCGTAGGAAAACAGCAGCTGTCCCACCGGCCCGAGGTGGCTGGAGAGAAAGGGGATGGAGCTCTGATAGGCCCTGGCGGCGTAGGAGACCGAGATCTGGCCGACACCGCCCACCAGATTCGCCAGTGAGCCGCCGAAGAAATTGCCAAAACCGACACCGAAGGTGGTCAGCGCCAGGCCGGTCACGTTCTGGTTCGCGCGCAGCGTGGTGGTCAGGAAGCAAAAGAGCAGCCCGGCCAGCGACGCACACAGGAACGCGCACAGAAACGAGATGAGCACGCTCACCCAGCCGTTCGGCTCGGCCACGCTGTTTTCATAGAAAAAGCCGCCCATCAGCCCGGCGATGCCGCCCATATACATGATGCCAGGCACGCCGAGGTTTAGGTTGCCAGACTTCTCCGTGATGATCTCCCCGGTAGCCCCGAAGAGGATGATGATCCCCTGCCGGATGGCCTGCTGGAGAAAGGTCAGAATAATGGTCATCTCACGCCGCCTCCCTTTTGCGCAGCCGCAGCTGGTAGTTGATGAAGAACTCACTGCCCAGGATGAAAAACAGGATGATGCCGGTGATCATATCCGAGGCGTACTCGCTCAGGTTATAGGCGGTGGCGATCTGAATTGCGCCCCGCTCCATGAAGGTGAGGAAGAAGGAGATCAAAATCATGTACACCGGGTTAAACCGCGCCAGCCACGCGACCACAATCGCGGTGTAGCCGCGGCCGTCGGCGATGCTGGTGGAGATGGTGTGTCCCGAGCCGGAGACCAGGATAAAGCCCGCCAATCCGGCGATACCGCCCGAGATGGCCATCGTGCGGATGATGACACGGGAGACCGAGATGCCGGCGTAGCGCGCCGTGTTCTCGCTCTCGCCTACGACGGCGATCTCATAGCCCTGCTTGGAGTGATTCATGTAAAGGTACATGACGGCGGTCAAAACGAGGACGATGACTACGCTCCAGCCATACTGCGCGCCGAAGAGGGAGGGGAGCCACCCGGCGTTGGTGGAGGGGTTGATGACGCCCACCGAATTGGAGCCGGCGGGGTTTTCCCAGAAGACGACACAGTAGCTGACGATCTGGATCGCGACATAGTTGAGCATCAGGGTGAAGAGGGTCTCGTTCGTGTTCCAGCGCGCCTTAAACAAGGCGGGAATCAGCCCCCAGATCGCCCCGGCGAGGACGGAGGTGACGACGATCACCAGCATCAGCACCGGCGCGGGCAGCACGTCGCCCAGAAGAATCATGCACGCGGCGGTGGCCACGCCGCCGACAAGAATCTGCCCCTCTGCGCCGATGTTCCAAAAGCGCATCCGAAAGGCGGGAGCCAGGGCCAGGCTGACGCACAGCAGTACCATCGCGTCGCGTATGAGAATCCAACTGCGCCGGTTGGTACCCACCGCGCCGTCGATCATGGTGGCGTACACCTCCGCCGGGTTGAGCCCGGTGAGCAGGAAGATGACCAGCGCACACACCAGCAGGGAGAGCACGATGGCCACCGCGCGGATGAGCACGGCCTGGAGAAACGGCAGTTCCTCCCGGCGGGACATCTGAAACAGCGGTTCCTTTTGATGCTTCATTTCCTCTCACCGACCTTTCTTGTCTTGGTCATCAGCAGACCGACCTCCTCCTTGGTGGCATGGCGGGCGTCCACGATACCGCTGACCTGTCCCGCGCAGAGGACTAAAATCCGGTCACACAGCTCGAGCAGCACGTCCAGGTCCTCGCCGACGTAGATGACCGCCGCGCCGCGCTGCTTCTGCTCATTGAGCAGGTGGTAGATGGTCATGGAAGTGTTGATATCCAGCCCGCGCACGGCGTAGGCGGCCATGAACAGGGTGGGCTCGGCGGCGATCTCGCGCCCGACGAGCACCTTTTGCACGTTTCCGCCGGACAGACGGCGCACGGGGTAGTTGATGCCGGGGGTGACCACCTCCAGCTGCTCCTTCACCCGCTCGGCCAGCTCGCGCGGCGGCTTGCGGTCGAGCAGCGGCAGACGGCCGGCGCGGTAATTCTTCAGCATCATATTGCCCGTCATCCCCATGCTGCCGACCAGGCCCATGCCAAGCCGGTCCTCCGGCACGAAAGAGAGGGAGATGCCCAGCGCGCGGATATCGCGTGGATGCATCCCAGCCAGCGCACACTCGCCGCCGCCGGGGGCGAGATAGGTAATGCGCCCGGAGACGATGGGATAGAGGCCCGCGATAGACTCAAGCAGCTCCCGCTGCCCCGAGCCGGCTACGCCGGCCACCCCTAAAATCTCCCCTGCCATAGCGGTAAAGCTCACGTCCTCCAGCGTCTGCACTCCCCGGGCATCCACGCAGTTCAGGCCCTCCACCACCAGGCGCGGCGTCGGGTCCACAGGGTGCGGCCGGTCGATGTTCAGGCTGACTTTTTTGCCTACCATCATTTCCGTCAGGCTGGCTTCCGTGGCCTGGGTGGTCTCCACCGTGGCGACGTGTTCGCCCTTGCGCAGGATGGCGACCCGGTCGGAGATCTCCAGCACCTCATTGAGCTTGTGGGTGATGATGATGATCGCCTTGCCGTCGGCGCGCATATTGCGCAGCACCTGGAAAAGCTTGTCCGTCTCCTGGGGCGTGAGGACGGCGGTCGGCTCATCTAGGATCAGAATATCCGCCCCGCGGTAGAGCACCTTCAAAATTTCGACCGTCTGCTTCTGCGAGACGGACATGCGGTAGATCTTCTGAAACGGATCAACCTCAAACCCGTAGCGGTCGGCGAGCGCCTGAATCTTGCGCGCAGCCTCCTTCAGGTTGGGCACCGCGCCCTCATCCAGACCGAGGATGATGTTCTCCACCGCCGTGAGCACGTCCACCAGCTTGAAGTGCTGGTGAATCATGCCGATGCCGAGAGCAAATGCGTCCTTGGGCGAGCGGATGGTCACCTCGTTCCCGCCGACGAAGATATGTCCCTCGTCGGGAAAGTAGATGCCGGAGAGCATGTTCATCAGCGTGGTCTTGCCCGAGCCGTTCTCCCCGAGCAGGGCGAGGACCTCTCCGTGGTTAACCGTCAGGGAGATGTGGTCGTTGGCTACCACCTTTCCGAACTGTTTTGTCAAATTTTTCAGTTCGATTGCCGGCTGTGCTGCCTGTGCCATTGCTTCACCTTCTCAAATTCAATTTGCCGCCTGTCCGGCGGGAGAGGGGGGACTCCGCCGCCCGGGATGGGCCGTCCCTCTGTGCCCGGTGGCAGAAGAGAGGAGCGGAGAAGGGCAGGGCCTCTGTTATTCTTCCGCCGGGCGGAGAATCCAGAACAGGCGAAGCCTGAGCAAGGCTCCGCCTGTCTTGGAATGCATGAAATTGTCGTGCCGCTGTCAGGCCGCTCAGGCCTCCGGTGCGGTCACCCCGTCGATAATGAACGCGAATGCGGGCGCGGAGGCAAGGGTGGACTCGGCAAACGCGCCGTCGATGATATACTCGTTGCCGTTATAGCCATCGAGGTCGACGGTAGAGGTGATGGTCTCGCCGCCAACGGTGAAGGTGGAGGTGTCAAACACCTGCAGAGAGCCGGCGATAATCGCCGCCGTATCGGCGTCCACCGCGTCCTGGGTGCCCTCGGCGATGATGGAGGTGTTGAGCGGAGTGATCTCCACGGCCTCTTCCTCCAGACCGTAGGAGGCATCCACCGCAGCGGACTCGCCGTTGAGAACCGCCTCGATCGCGTGCTGCATCGGCACGTTCCAGTTGATCTTGGCGGAGGTCAGGCAGGCGTCGGGGGCGACGGTGGTCATGTCGATGTTATAGCCGACAAAGTAGACCTCGTTGCCGGACTCCTGCGCCGCCTGGCAGACGGTGGCCGGGCCAGTGGTGTCCGAGTGTTGGCTGATGATGACGCAGCCGTCGGCGATCAGCTGCTGGGCGGCCTCGCTCTCCAGCGCGGCGTCAGACCAGCTGTTGACGTAGGTCACCTGCATCTCAGCGGACGGGCAGACCGAGCGGACGCCCAGGTAGAAGGAGGTGAAGCCGGAGATCACCTCGGCAAAGGGATACGCGCCGACATAGCCGACCTTCGCCTGGTCCTCGGTGATGGTGCCGTTGTCAATCATTTCCTGCAGCTTCATGCCGGCGACCACGCCGCCCAGGAAACGCGCCTGATAGATGTCGGCAAAATAGTTGTGGACGTTGGTCAGCTCAGAGCTTGCGGCCTGATAGCCGGTGGCGTGGAAGAACTGGATATCGGGATACTCCGCCGCAACCTGGAGCACATAGGACTCGTGGCCAAAGCTGGTGGCAAAGATGATGTCACAGCCGCTGTCGGCCAGCTCATACAGGGCGTCCGCCGCCGTCTCGTCCTCGCCGACGTTCCAGCGGTTGGTCACCTGGGTGTCCGGGTCAATGCCCAGCGCCTCGCAGGCGGCCACCAGGCCGTTGTAGTGGTTGGCGGTGTACGCTTCCTGCTCGTCGCCGATGTAGATGACACCGATCTGGATCTCGGAGGGGTCAATCGCCGTGCCGGTGGCCTCGGCAGTATCGCCGGTCTCCTCCGTCTCCGTGCCGTCAGAGGCGGTGTCTTCGGTCTCCGCCGCAGCGTTATCTCCGGTATCCTCGGTGGAGTCGCCGGAAGTGTTGCCGCCGCAGGCAGCCAGCGCCAGCATCATGGCCAGCGCAAGCAAGAGGGCCAGTAACTTCTTCATAATTCCTTCCTCCTTGTGGTAAAAAATAGGGTCCGTGCGGGAGAAATGGCTCTTCCCACCGCCTGTTTGCCACTCTGTAAACAGACAGCAAAAAGAATCTGGTTTTATTGTATCCCATTCACGGAAGCAGGACAATCGACAAATCCGTGCAAAACGACATTTTACAATCCGTATTTGTTGTATAAAACAGACAAAACCCGGCGACAGCGGACCTGCGCTGCCGCCGGGGCGGACTGCAATGGGGCGATTACTTCAGAAAACCGTTGATGATCTGGGCCTCTGCCTCCTCCTCGGTCAGGCCGAGGGTCATGAGCTTGATCAGCTGCTCGCCGGCGATCTTGCCGATGGCGGCTTCGTGGATCAGGCTGGCGTCCACGTCATTGGCGGTCAGCTCCGGGATGGCGCGCACCGAGGCGTGGTCCATAATGATCGCGTCGCAGGCGCTATGGCCGTGGCAGGCGGTGTTGCCATTGATGGCGGCGAGGAACTTCTGCTTCGACTCGTCGCGGGCCACGGAGCGGGAGACGACGTCCGCGCTCGAACCGGCGCCGTTCAAGTCGACGGAAAAACGGGTCTCGGCGTACTGCTTGCGGTCGGTCATCAGCTTTTCCTTCACGATAAAGGTGGCGTTTGCCGCCAGGTCGCCGGTGGTCTCGCGCACGGTGTGGTCCACGCCTTTGATCTGCGTGGTGTCCATCTCCAGATAGGCGCCCTCGTCCAGGTGGACGATGGTGGTGGGGTTCATCTCCACATCGCCCTTGTCGTCCGCCACGCCGTAGTGGCGCTCGACGTACTTCACGCGGGCGTTTTTGCCGACGTAAAAGGTATGCACGCCGTCATGGGCGGAGGACTGCTCGCCGCAGTTGTGGATGCCGCAGCCGGCGACGATGACGACGTCTGCGTCCTCCCCGATGTGGAAGTCGTTGTAGACCAGGTCTTTCAGGCCGGTCTGGGAGAGGACGACGGGGATGTGCATGCTCTCGTGCTTTGTGCCTGGGGCGATATAGATGTCGATGCCCGGCTTGTCCGCCTTGGGGACGATGGTGATGTGCTCGCTGCTGGCCACCATGGCGGACTTACCGTTGACACGCAGACTGAAGGCGCCCTCGGGGACTTCATGCAGCTCGGCGACCTGCTCCAGGAGCTGGCGCTGTAGCGGGTCGATCTTCAGGGTTTGGAAGGTCTTCTTTTCTGCCATGGAATGTCACCTCACTGATTTCTGCCGCAGCAGCCCTCTGGATACGCGCAGCTGCGCCCGGAGAGCAGGCCGGGCAAAACCTCATCCTTGGGTCCGTGCTGGCGGATGCGTCCGTCGGCCAGGACCACGATCTCGTCCGCGATGTTCAAAATCCGCTCCTGGTGGGAGATAATGAGAATGGTGCCATGGATGTCCTCGTGCAGTTTTTCAAACACGCGGATCAGGTTCTGAAAGCTCCACAGGTCGATGCCGGCCTCCGGCTCGTCAAAGAGGGTGAAGCGGGTGCCGCGGGCGAGGACGGTGGCGATCTCAATGCGCTTGAGCTCGCCGCCGGAGAGCGAGTCGTTCACCTCGCGGTTGATATAGTCCGCGGCGCACAGGCCCACCTCAGACAGGTAGCCGCAGGCGGCCTTGACGGACAGGCGGCGCTGGGCCGCCAGGTCGATCAGGGTCTTGACGGTGATCCCCTTGAAGCGCACCGGCTGCTGAAAGGCGTAGCTGATGCCGCGCCGGGCGCGCTCGGTGATGTTCAGGCTGGTGATATCCTCCCCGTCCAGGAGTATCCGGCCTTCGGTGGGGGTGACGATGCCCGCGATGACCTTGGCAAGTGTGCTCTTGCCGCCGCCGTTCGGGCCGGTGAAAGCGATGAAACGGTTATCCAGCGTCAGGTTGATATCCTGTAAGATCTCCTTGTTCTGACCATCATCCTCCACCTGGTAAGAGATGTGTCTGAGTTCCAGCATAGTATATTCTCCTCCTCCGGCCGCACATGCCGCCGGATCTCAGTATAACCAGATTTGCCGCGCTCTGCCGGCGTTGGTTCCGGGAGACGGCATCCTGTGTCAGTATAGCACACGTCTTTCCCCTTGTCATCTGTCTTTTCTGCCGGAAGAGGGGAAAACGGCGTACTTTCGAGCGCTGTCCTCTTCCGCGCCGCGCATCGTGCGCTTGAAAGCGGGGCGGGGACGTGCTATACTGAATCCATCCAAATCCATCCAAACTTGGAAAGGAAGGCGAATTGTTATGCAAGAAGCCTATGAGAACCTGCTCACCCGCCGCAGCGTGCGCGCCTATCGCCAGCAGCAGGTGCCGCGCGAGGTGCTTGAGCAGATTGTGGAGGCGGGGCGATATGCCCCGAGCGGGATGGGCCGTCAGCCGTGCGTGTTTGTCGTCGTGCAGGACCGCCAGACGCGCGATCTGCTCTCCCGGCTCAACGCCGCCGTGATGGGGACGGACAGCGACCCGTTCTACGGCGCGCCCGCCGTGATTGTGGTGCTGGCCGACCGGACGGTGCCCACCTATCTCTATGACGGGGCGCTGGCGATGGGGAACCTGATGAACGCCGCCCACGCGCTGGGGGTGGACTCCTGCTGGATTCACCGGGCAAAAGAGGTGATGGACAGCCCCGAGGGCCGTGCGCTCAAGGAGCAGTGGGGCCTTGGGGAGCAATACGAGGGGATCGGCAACTGTATTCTCGGCTACGCTGCCGCGCCCGCCGCCCCGGCCAAGCCCCGCCAGGAGGGGAATGTGATCTGGGGCTGATGCCCGCCGGACCAAACGCGGACCAGGCAATGTCAGACGGCTGATTGTCTCAAAAAGCGCCGGACGTGGGGAAAACCCGCGTCCGGCGTGCTGTCTGTGTATCCTTTGGTGGAAAAAGATTATTTCTTCAGCCCCTCCACCACCGCGGCGGTGTCCATCGCGATCATCAGCTCCTCATTGGTGGGGATGACCAGCGTGTGCACGGTGGCGTCGGCAGCGGAGACGTCGATCTCCCGGCCGCGGCAGTTGTTCTTCTCCTTGTCCAGCTTGATGCCGAGGAATTCCAGGCCGTCGGTGATGGTCTCGCGCAGGTCGGGGCCATTCTCGCCCACGCCGGCGGTGAAGACCACGGCGTCCACGCCGCCCATTGCGGCGGCATACGCGCCGATATATTTCTTCACGCTGTACATGAATACGTTCTTGGCCAGGGCCGCCTTCTCATTGCCCTGCTCAATGCCGGTGTCCAGATCGCGGAAATCGGAGGAGAGCTGCGAAATGCCGAGCACGCCGGACTTCTTGTTGAGGATATCCAGCATCTCGTCGATGTTATAGCCGTACTTATTCATCAGGTACTCCAGAATGCCCGCGTCAATGTCGCCGCAGCGGGTGCCCATCGGCACGCCGGCCAGCGGGGTGAAGCCCATAGAGGTGTCCACGCTCTTGCCGTACTTCACGGCGGCGATGGACGAGCCGTTGCCGAGGTGGCAGGTGATCAGCTTAAGCTCCTCGAGCGGGCGGCCGAGCATCGCCGCGGCGCGCTGGGAGACATAGCGGTGGCTGGTGCCGTGGAAGCCGTAGCGGCGGACCTTGTCCTTCTCATAGAACTCATAGGGCAGGGCGTAGAGGTAGGAGACGGGAGGCATGGTCTGGTGGAAGGCGGTGTCAAACACGGCTACCTGCGGCACGTTCTTGCCCAGCACGGCGGTGCATGCGTTGATGCCGATGATGTTGGCCGGGTTGTGCAGCGGGGCCAGTGGGTTGCAGGCCTCGACGACGGAGAGCATTTCGTCGGTGATCAGCGCGCTGTCAGCAAAGGACTCCGCACCGTGGACCACGCGGTGGCCCACCGCGTCGATCTCGTGGACGGAGGAGATCACGCCGTACTCCGGGTTTAGCAAGGCGTCGATCACGGACTGGATCGCCTCGGCATGGGTGGGCATCGGGATGTTAAACACGCGCTTGTCCGCGCCGGGGATCTGGTGGTTCAGACGGCCGTCAATGCCGATACGTTCACACAGGCCTTTGGCCAGCAGCTTGCCGGTCTCGGGGTCGAGCAGCTGATACTTCAGGGAGGAACTGCCTGCGTTGATGACCAGAATATTCATTTAAATCTCGTCTCCTTTTCCCCTATCGGTCGTGCCGGCGGTGGGGATTGCGTCCACTCGTCCGGCACAGTATAATAGATACTATCCTTATTGTAGTACAATCCAGCCAAAAGGGCAACGCCCGTTTGGAAAAAATTACAGGAAAGGGACCGGAGATGGACAGTCAGCATGCATTCTACCCGCGCTGCGTGGGCGTAGTGGCGGAGTTTGACCCATTCCATCGCGGCCACGCGCATCTGCTCGCGCGCGTGCGCGCCCTCTGCCCGGAGCGCGGAGTCATCTGCGTCATGAGCGGGCATTTCACCCAGCGCGGCGGCGCGGCGGCGGCGGACAAGTGGGCGCGTGCGGAAATGGCCCTGCGCGGCGGGGCGGATCTGGTGCTGGAGCTGCCGGTTCTCTGGGCCGCCACCTCGGCAGAAACCTTTGCGCGCGGGGCGGTGGGGATTCTACTGGACACCGGCCTGGTGGACACCCTTGCCTTTGGGAGCGAGTGCGGCAAGACCGCCCCGCTCGCGCGCCTGGCGGACGCGCTGGACGGGGGCGCCGCGCAGGAGGGCATCCGCGCCCATCTCGCGCGCGGCCTGTCCTACGCGGCGGCGCGCCAGGCGGCGATGCGCGATCTCCTCGGCCCGGACGCGGAGCTGCTCTCCGGGGCGAACAACAACCTCGGGGTGGAGTACCTGCGGGCCGTCCGCCACTGGGGCGGGGCCGTCCGCGTCATCACTGTCCCCCGGCTGGGCGCGGCCCACGACGGGGCGCAAGCGGAGGGCGGCTACGCCTCTGCGTCCCTCCTGCGCCGGTATCTGGCAAAAGACGCGTGGGGGGAGATGGCCTCCTATCTCCCGGCGGAGAGCCTCGATCTCCTGCGCCGGCGGCGGGAGGACGGCCTCTGTCCGGCGGCTCTCGCGCGGTGCGAGCTGGGCGTCATCGCCCGGCTGCGGGCGATGACGGAAGAAGAGCTGAAGCGCCTGCCCGGCTGGGAGCCGGGGCTGGAGCGCCGCCTGGCGCGCGCCGCGCGCGAATCCGTCACCCTCGCCGAGCTCTATGACCGGGCGAAGACCCGCCGCTGCCCCGAGGCGCGGGTGCGGCGGATGGCTCTCTGGGCCTTCCTCGGCCTTACCAGGGAGGACCAGCGGCCGCGCGCGCCCTATCTGCGCGTCCTCGGCTGCAATGGGCGTGGCCGGCAGCTCCTGCGCGCGATGGACGGGACCGCCCGCCTGCCGCGGCTGATCCGCCCGGGGGAGGCAAGACGGCTCGACCCGGAGGGCCGGCGCGTCTTTGAGATCGAGGCGCGCGCGACCGACCTCTGGAGCCTCTGCCTGCCCGGCCCAGAGCGCCGGCGGGGCGGCATGGAGTGGCGCAGCCGGCCGGTGGTGCTTTCGGAAGAATACTAGGCCGTCCTGGCCGGCCGCACCGGGCTGATGCGCCCGGCCAGGCGGGTGAGCCGGTCTAGCTTGGCCTCCCCGCGGTGGATATTGCGCGAGACAGTGGAGATGTTGATCTCCAGCCGGGCTGCGATATCCGCGATGCCGAGCTGCCGGACATAGTAGTGCTCCAGGCACTCTAGTTCGCGCGCGGTCACTGTCTCGCGCAGATCCTCGACCAATGCCATCTCATAGCGGTCCAGCGTCCGGTCCAGCTCCGGCTGGGCGGCCAGACGGATATAGTGCCCTGCCCTGCGGGCATACGGTTTGCCCCGGCGGTAGATTGCTCGTGCCATGTGATATCCTCCTATAATCTCTGGCGGGGGTACCCGCCTGTTTTGACGGTGGGGCGGAAGAGATATGCAAAAAATTTCCGTCGAACCCTTGACAAAGTCCTTCCCATCTGGTAAGATACATCTCGTTGAATTCAAGCGCTGGCCTTGCTGGTGTAGCTCAGTTGGTAGAGCAGCTGATTTGTAATCAGCAGGTCGGGGGTTCGAGTCCGTCCACCAGCTTTTCATGGACGCGGCGGATGGGTTTGGCAAAGTGCATACGGAGGAGTACCCAAGTGGCTAAAGGGGGCAGACTGTAAATCTGTTGGCTTGCGCCTACAATGGTTCGAATCCATTCTCCTCCATCGGAATTGACTGTCCCGTTTGGGACGGTCAATTCTTTTTTACCGTTTCCTTTTTAGTTGCTCATCTCCAAATAGAACGCATGTTCTATTTTCTGAAGATATGATATCACCATACGGAGATTTTTGTCAAGTGCAAAAAACAAAAATATTAAAACATCGACAAACGGTGAAAACGGAGATTGGGGCACGAGCTTTCTGAAACGGCAAATTGCCCGTCAGCCAAATTGGCTGACGGGCAGAAAGTCAGGGCGGCAGAAGGATCAGATTTCCCCGGTGCGCAGGGCACGCACCTCGTCCATCCAAAGAGCGGCGCAGGCATCGCTCGGCATCCGCCAGTCTCCGCGTGGGGAGAGAGTGACGGTGCCCACCTTCGGTCCATCCGGCAGGCAGGAGCGTTTGAACTGCTGGGCGAAGAAACGGCGGTAGAAGTTTTCCAGCCAGCGCAGCAGGTAATCCCGCCCGTAGCGGCCCTGGAAGGCGTGCTCGGCCAGGCGCAGCACCTTGCGTGGGCGGAACCCCCAGCGGACGGCATAATAGAGGAAGAAGTCGTGCAGCTCGTACGGGCCGACGAGATCTTCCGTTTTCTGGCTGATCTTGCCATCCACGGCGGGCAGCAGTTCGGGGGAGACGGGAGTATTCAGGATGTCCTCCAGCACGTCTGCCAGCCGCCCTTGGCCGGCGGCGCGGCGCTCGTCGCGCACATAGGCCACCAGATGGCGCACCAGCGTCTTGGGAATAGAGGCGTTGACGGCGTACATGCTCATGTGGTCGCCGTTATAGGTGGCCCAGCCGAGGGCCAGCTCGCTCAGGTCCCCGGTGCCGATCACCAGGCCGCCGGTTTTGTTGGCGAGATCCATCAGCACTTGGGTGCGCTCGCGCGCCTGGCCGTTTTCAAAAGTGACGGAGAGGTCGTCCATCGCCTGGCCGATATCGCGAAAGTGCACGCGCACTGCCTCACCGATGTCCACCGTGCGCAGCGAGGCGCCCAGCTCCTCGGCCAGCAGGACGGCGTTGGACTTCGTCCGCTCCGTCGTGCCGAAGCAGGGCATGGTGACGGCGAGGAGGTCGGAGGCCGGCCGGCCGAGCAGGTCGCACAGGGCAATTTTGGTGATGAGCAGAGCAAGGGTGGAGTCCAGCCCGCCGGACAGGCCGATCACAGCGGTCCTTGCCCGGGTGTGCTCCAGCCGCTTGCGCAGTCCGAGGGCCGCGAGGGTGAGGATCTCCCGGCAGCGGGCGGCCCGGTCGCCATGGTCGGCGGGGACGAAGGGATTTGGGGCCACCGCGCGCGTGAGCGGCTCCTCCGTCCGGGCGAGGGCAAAATATTGCGGGTAAATATCGGGCGCACCGGCGGGGAACGTGCTCATCCGCTGGCGCTCGTGGATGAGCTTTTCCAGGTCGAGCTGGGCGACGGTCAGCCCGGTGGCAAAGCGCCGCTCGGCCAGCAGGGCGCCGTTTTCCGCGATCAGCGAGTGCCCGCCGTAGATCAGGTCGGTGGAGGACTCCCCCTGCCCCGCGTCGGCGTAGACATAGCCGCAGACCAGCCGGCCGGAGGTGCAGGTGACCAGATTGCGCCGGTAGCTGTCCTTGCAGACCACCTCGTCGCTCGCCGAGAGATTCAGGATGAGGGTCGCACCCCCCTGAGCCAGGCGGGTGGAGGGGGTGTCCGGCACCCAGAGATCCTCGCAGATCTCCACGCCGATGGCGAGGGACGGCATACCCTCGCAGCGGAAGAGGAGTCCGGTGGAAAACTCCGGCTGCTGGCCGCACAGCGGCACGCAGAAGTCGGTCTCTCCCAATGCGCGGCCGGAGGTGAACCAGCGGGCCTCATAAAACTCGGTATAGTTGGGCACGTTGATCTTGGGGACCAGTCCGAGAATGTGCCCGGCCTGGATGACGGCGGCGCAGTTGAAGAGCTTGCCGTGATACCGGTAGGGCAGGCCGAGGGCGCACACCAGCGCGAGGTCCTCCGTCTCGCGCAGGATGCGCGCGAGGGCCTCCTCCGCCCCGCCGAGCAGGGCGGACTGCAAAAACAGGTCGCCGCAGGTATAGCCGGTGATGCACAGCTCCGGCAGGCAGAGCACCTTCACACCCGCCGCCGCGGCCTCGCGCATGAGGCGGATGATTTGTCCGGCGTTGTACGCGCAGTCGGCCACGCGGATCTCCGGCGTGCCGGCGGCCACGGTGAGAAAGCCGTCTGTCATGGGAAACACTTCCTTATCTTTTGGGTCGATTCCGGGATGTCACCGCTATTTTACCCCAGAAGCGGCGCGGTGGCAAGGGGAAAAGACGCCGCAGCCCCTCTCCTGGTGCGCCGGTTTGGTTTTTAGACGGTTTATGCTTGCTTTTTGTGGGAAATTGTGCCATAATTTGGGCATAATGCAGACCGCTGCGGGGTATCTCCCGTCACAGAGAGGTGGTTGGGGTTGAACCAGAAGAGAAAACGGACGTTTGAGCCGAGCGTAAAACACTACTTTGTCTTTCTGCTGGTCTTTGCGGCCGTCAGCTGCCTGATTCAGCTTCAGGTGGGCCTGGTGGAGCTGGCCCTGGTGGCCGTGCTGTTTATCTACTATGTCGTTACCCGCTGGCGCCGCCAAAAGCAGACGGCGCAGTATATTGCCAGCGTTACTAGCAATATTGACACGGCCAGCAAGGATACGATGGTCAACTCCCCCTTCCCGATGGTGATCTTCCATCCGGATACAGGCGACGTGATCTGGTCAAACGACCGCTTTTTGCAGATCACCGGCGACCGGGAACACCTGTTTGACACCAAGATCGACGCCGCGGTGCCCGGATTTTCCACCAAGTGGCTGCTCGACGGGCGCACCGAGTGCCCCACCGAATACCAGCTCAACGGCCACAGCTATATAGTCTTTGGCCACGTGGCCCACGCCGGGGCCGGGACACAGACCCTGCTGGCCACCACCTATTGGATGGACATCACCAACCTCGCGCGCGTGCGGGAGCAGTACTATGCCTCCCGGCCGGTGGTCGCCATCTTGCTCATTGACAACTACGAGGACCTCATCCGCAGCATGAACGACAAGGCGCGCAGTTCCCTGCGTTCGGCAGTGGAGGACGAGATCACTGCCTGGCTCCAGCCCTCCGGAGGGCTGTTGTGCCGCTTTGACCGCGACCGGTACCTGTGCATTTTTGAGGAGCAGTATCTCACCCAGTTTCAGAACAACAAGTTCAACCTGCTCGACGCGGTCCACAAGGTGGTCAGCCCGAACGGCGTGAACGCCACTCTCTCCATCGGCATCGGCATGGACACCGGCTTTGGCGAGATGATGGAGTTCGCCAGTCTGGCCATCGAGATGGCCCTCTCCCGCGGCGGCGACCAGGCGGTGATCAAAAACCGCTTTAACTTTGAGTTTTACGGCGGGCGCACGAAGGAGACGGAGCGGCACACTAAGGTCAAGAGCCGCGTCATGTCCAACGCCCTCAACGAGCTGATCCACTCCGCCTCCAACGTGCTGGTGATGGGCCACCGGTTTGCCGACCTGGACGCGACCGGCGCCTCCATCGGCGTGAGCGTCATCGCGCGGCATAAGGATGTGCCCGTCTTCATCGTGGAGGAGCAGTGCTTCTACCCCGGCAAGGTGATGGCGCAGCGCATCCGCAAGCTGCCGGAGTACGAGCACGCGTTTCTCAGCCCGGAGGAGGCCATGCTCAAGCTGGACGGCAAGAGCCTGCTCGTCGTGGTGGACACCAACCGGCCCGACCAGGTGATCTCCCGCGACCTGCTGCGCTCGGCGACCAAGGTAGCGGTGATCGACCACCACCTGCGCGCGGCGGACTATATCGCCAACGCCGCGCTCAACTTCCATGAGCCGTACGCCTCTTCCGCCAGCGAGCTGGTGACCGAGATGATCCAATACCTGATCGAGCCGTCCGACCTGCTGCGCGGCGAGGCGGAGGCGCTGCTGGCCGGCATCGTGCTGGACACCAAGAACTTCACCCTGCGTACCGGCGGGCGGACGTTCGAGGCAGCGGCCTTTCTGCGCCGGCGCGGCGCGGACACCACCGAGGTGAAAAAGCTCTTCCAGAATAACTTGAAGGACACCATCGCGAAGTATAATGTCATCCGCGAGGCGCACATGGTCCGCCAGCACATCGCCGTTTCTGCCGTGCCGGAGACAGTCGGGCGCGTGATCGCGGCGCAGGCGGCGGACGAGCTGCTTAATGTGGCGGGGGCGGACGCGTCCTTCGTCCTCTTTCCGGACGGCAATACTGTCATCATCTGCGGGCGCAGCGTGGGGGAGGTGAACGTGCAGTTCATCCTCGAGGCCCTCGGCGGCGGCGGCAACGCGGCAGCGGCGGGCGCCCAGGTTCCCAACACCACCTTGCAAGAGACACTCTCCCGCCTGCTGGCGGCGATTGACAAGTATTACGAGAGATGACGCTGGAGCGTCTCCGGGTGGTCTCACCGCCCTTGGCCCGGAGGGCGCAATCGAGTGCGATTTATGTTTTGGGCGGACCTGTGCCGGCCGAAGCACAGCGATTATGGAAACTGACGCCGGAGCCAAACTTGCCCCGGCGGAGAAAGGAAGCAGACTACCATGAAAGTGATTTTACAACAGGACATCCGCGGCCAGGGCAAAAAGGGGCAGATGGTGGAGGTCTCCGACGGGTACGCCCGCAACTTCCTGCTGCCGAAAAAGCTGGCGGTGCCCGCCACGGCGGACAATATCAACACCATGAATCAGCAGGAGAAGGCCCGCCGCGAGCGCGAGGCGCGCGAGCGCGAGGCCGCCGTGGCGCTGGCAAACCGCCTGCGCGAGATGCCGGTGCGCGTCAAGGCCAAGGCGGGCGCGGGCGGCAAGCTCTTTGGCAGCGTGACCACGAAGGAGATCTCCGCCGCGCTGAAGGAACAGTACGGCTGCGATGTGCCGAAGAATGCCCTCCAGTCCGAGCCGATCAAGGCCTTCGGCAGCTATTCGGTCAAGGCCAAGCTGGGCTATGAGGTCAGTGCGCAGATCACCGTGATTGTGGAGGAGGCGTGACCTTCTAACCCCACACCCGATCGGGTACTGGCGCATCCAGTGCCCGATTTTGTTTCCCGTTTGGAAAGGAGGCAGTGCGCCATGCCAGAACTTGACGAGCTGCTCAGCCGGCAGATGCCGCACTCGGACGCGGCGGAGCAGGCGGTGCTCGGCGCGATGCTGATTGACAGCCGGTGCATCCCTCAGGTGGTGGAGGTCCTGCGGCCGGAGGACTTCTATACCCGGCAGCATCAGGAGGTTTATGAGGCAATCTACTCCATGTTTGCCCTGTCCAAAAAGATTGACCCGGTCACCGTCCAGGAGCAGATGCGCCAGGACGGCACCTATGTCGAGGAGACGACGCGTTCGTTCCTCTTACAATTGATGGACGTGACGCCCACGGCGGCCAACGTGATGGAGTATGTCGAGATCGTGCGTGACAAGGCGCTGCTGCGCCGCGTGGCAGAGACGGCGGACGAGATCACCGCCATGATCGGCGAGGGCTCCGGGACCGGCTCGCAGGTGCTCGAGGCGGCGGAACAGCGCATCTACGCCATCCGGCAGGGGCGGGCGTTTCAGGGGCTGATCCCGATCAGCTCCGTCACGGCGGACGTCTACGCCCGCATCGGGGAGCTCTCCGAGATGGACAGCCAGGTGCCTGGCCTCTCCACCGGGCTTGTGGATCTGGACCGGATGATCGCCGGCCTGGGAAACTCCGACCTCATCCTCCTCGCCGGCCGTCCCGGCATGGGAAAGACCTCCCTGGGCCTAAACATCCTCCTCGAGGTGGGCAAGCACTCGGGCAAGGCGGTGGTCTTCTTCTCCCTGGAAATGAGCCGGGAGCAGCTGGCGATGCGCCTGATCTCCGGAGAATCCTTTATTCCAAACCAGAAGCTGATCACCGGCCAGCTGGAGGAGGAGGATTGGGAGAAGCTCACCCTCGCCTGCCGCGCGCTCAACGCGACGAATATCCTGATCGACGACAATCCCTCCCTCTCGGTGGCGGACATGAACGCCAAGTGCCGCCGGGTGGAGAACCTCGGGCTGGTGGTGATTGACTACCTTCAGCTCATGACCTCCGCCGGCGGCAAGCAGCGCTACAGCAACGAGAACCGCCAGCAGGTGGTCTCCGACATCTCCCGCGCGCTCAAGATCATGGCCAAGGAGCTCAACGTCCCGGTGCTCTGCCTGAGCCAGCTCTCGCGCGCGAACGAGTCGCGCTCGGACAAGCGGCCGATGCTCTCCGACCTGCGCGAGTCTGGCGCCATCGAGCAGGACGCGGACGAGGTGCTCTTCATCTACCGCGACGACTATTATAATGAGAACAGCGAGTACAAGAACCAGGCGGAGATCATCGTCGCGAAAAACCGTCACGGCGAGACGGGGAAGGTGATGGTCCAGTGGCTGCCCGAGTTCACCACCTTTGCCAATCTGGAATGGAAACATCAGGAGTGAGCCTCGCGCGGCAGACGGAGGACTTCTGCCGCCGGGCGGGCATTGCCTTTGCCCCCGGGTGCCGGGTGCTCTGCGCCGTCTCCGGCGGGCTGGACTCCATGTGCCTGCTCCACCTGCTCTGGCAGTGGGGCGAGCGGGACGGCTTTGCCGTCTGCGCCGCCTCCTTTGACCACGGCCTGCGCCCCGAGGCCGCCGGGGAGGTGGAACTGGTACGCGCCTGGTGCGCCGCACGCGGCATTCATTGTACCACCGGCGCGGGGGACACGCGCGCGCAGGCCCAGCAGGCCGGCCAAACGCTGGAGGAGGCCGCGCGCGCACTGCGCTACCGCTTTTTGGACGAGACGGCGGATCGGCTGGGCGCGGACTGGATCGCCACTGCCCACCACGCCGGCGACCAGGCGGAGACCATCTTGCTCCACCTGCTGCGCGGGACCGGCCTGCACGGGCTGGGGGGCATCCTGCCGCGCCGCGGGCGGCTGGTCCGGCCGCTGCTGGAGGCGGAGCGCGCCCAGCTGGAGGACTACGCTGCGGCGCACGGCATCCCCCACTGCGAGGATGCGAGCAACCTGGACATCGCCTATACCCGCAACTTTCTGCGCCACCGGGTGCTCCCCCTGCTGCGGGAGAAAAATCCCAATTTGGACCGGGCGCTTGGCCGCGCGGCGGAGAGCCTGCGCCGTGACGAGGACTATCTCGCCGCCGAGTCGCGCCGGGCTGCGAGAGAGCTGCTGCGGGAGGACTCGAAGGGGGTCCGGGTCCCCGCCGCCGCGCTCGCCGCGCTCCACCCGTCCATCGCCCTGCGCCTGGTGCAGGAGATGGCGGAGCGCCTCTCGCCGGGGACTGTGCTGCCGTACCGGCAGCGCGAGGCGGTGCTTGCCCTGGCGGAGTCAGACCGGCCGTCTGGAAAAATATCCCTCTCCAGCCGGTTGCAAGCCGGGCGGGTTTATGATATGCTGTTTTTATCCACCGCCCGGCAACCTATGTCCGGGCTTTCTCCCGCTTTTCTGCGCCCGGGAGAGCGCGCCGCGCTGTCGGAAGAACTGTGGGCCGTCTGCGCGGCGGTCCCATGCCCGCTCGGACCGTGGGAGGAGGATACGCTCTATCTCGCCCCGCCGCCGGGGCAGAGCGGGATATTACTGCGCGCCCGCGCGCCGGGGGACGCCATCCGGCTGCCAGGACGGCCGCGCAAGGCGCTGAAAAAACTGTTCATTGAGGCCAGGGTCCCCCGACAGGAGCGGGAGCGGATTCCTGTGCTCGTACTAGACGGACAGGTGGCCGCCGTGGCCGGATTCGGCTGCGACGAGCACTTCCGTCCTGCGCCGGGGGAGCCGTCGTGGCGTGTCCGCCTGGAGCAGCGGCCGCCGGACAGAGAAGAAGGAGGGCTTTCCGATGAAGAGGAAGATGGACCAAGACATTGAGGAGATCCTGTATTCCGAAGAGGAGCTTCGGCGGCGGGTGCACGCGCTCGGCGCGCAAATCTCCCGCGACTACGAGGGCGTGGACAACGTGATCCTGGTGAGCATTCTCCGCGGCTCCTATATCTTTATGGCCGACCTGAGCAGGAGCATCACGATTCCCTGCCGGATGGACTTTATGGCGGTTTCCTCTTATGGACAGGGGACCAGCACCACCGGGCAGGTGGAGATCAAGAAGGATTTGTCCGATTCCATCAAGGACGCACATGTTATCATCGTGGAGGATATTCTGGACTCCGGCAACACGCTCGACTATCTGACCAAAGTGCTGCGGGCGAGGAATCCCGCTTCCATCCGAATTTGCACCCTGCTGGACAAGCCGGAGCGGCGTATCAAGCCGATCGCCGCAGACTACTACGGTTTTCTTGTGCCGGACGCCTTTGTGGTCGGCTACGGTCTGGACTACCAGGAGAAATACCGCAACTTGCCCTACATCGGGATCCTTAAGTCAGAGATCTACACGCAGACCGACTGACCGCCCACCCCATAAGGATGTGAACGCATGAACCGTACCAATCGCACCATCATCACCTACGCCTTGCTCGCCTGCCTTGTGCTCTACCTCATCAGCCAACTGAGCAGCTGGCAGGCAGACTCCGGCATCAGCTACAGCCGGATGCTCCAGCTCTTTGAGCAGGAGCAGGTCAGCTCGTTTGTCGTGCGGGACAATGAGGTGACCATGCAGCTAAGCGAACCGCTTGACGGCGCTGAGATCGTCGTCTGCCCTATTTACAGTTTTGAGGTCTTTTACAGCGACCTAAACGCCCTGATTCAGCGGCAGTGGGCGGACGGCATCATCACCGAGTACGACTATGACCCGGACACAGGCATCCCCTGGTGGGTGCAGTTGCTGCCTTCCATCATCAGCGCGGCCCTGCTGATCTTTCTTTTCCTGTTTCTGATGCGCCAGCAGGCGGGGCAGGGCGCCGGGCCGACCCAGTTCGGCAGGGCGCGCACCGTCTCCAACGATAATCCGGACACGCCCAAGGTCACCTTCCGCGACGTGGCCGGGGCGGAGGAGGAGAAGGAGGAGCTGCAGGAGGTCGTGGACTTTCTGCGCGCCCCGGAGCGCTTCCAGAAACTGGGCGCGCGCATCCCGAAGGGCATCCTGCTCGTCGGCCCGCCGGGCACCGGCAAAACCCTGCTGGCCAAGGCGGTCGCCGGGGAGGCGGAGGTCCGCTTCCTCTCCATCTCCGGCTCTGACTTTGTCGAGCTCTATGTCGGTGTTGGCGCCAGCCGTGTGCGCGACCTGTTTGACCAGGCGAAGAAACAGGCGCCTGCCATTGTCTTCATCGATGAGATCGACGCCGTCGGCCGCCAGCGCGGCACCGGCCTTGGCGGCGGCCACGACGAGCGAGAGCAGACACTCAATCAGCTCCTGGTGGAGATGGACGGCTTTGCCGGCAACTCCGGCGTCATCGTCATGGCGGCCACCAACCGGCAGGACATTCTCGATCCCGCGCTGCTGCGGCCCGGCCGCTTTGACCGGCAGATCTACGTCGGTTATCCCGACATCCGCGGCCGTGAGGGCATTTTGAAGGTCCATTCCCACAACAAGATGCTGGGCGAGGACGTCGACCTCGCCGTTATTGCCCGCGCGACCGGTGGATTCACCGGCGCGGACCTGGAGAACCTGATGAACGAGGGCGCACTGCTCGCCGCCCGGCGCAACCGGCCGTGCATCACCATGGCCGACCTGCACGAGGCGATGATTAAGGTGCTCGCCGGCCCGGAGAAGCGCAGCCATGTCGTCACGGAGCACGCGCGGCAGCTGACCGCCTATCATGAGGCGGGACACGCGGTCGCGATGCGCTTCCTGCCCACCCAGGACCCGGTCCACCAGATCAGTATTGTCCCGCGCGGCCGCGCGGGCGGCATGACCATCTCCCTGCCGCAGGAGGATAAGTCCTACCTCGGCCGCCGGGAGCTGCTGGAGGAGATCGTCGGCCTGCTCGGCGGCCGTGTGGCCGAGGCGCTGGCGCTCGACGACATCTCCACCGGCGCGTCCAACGATCTGGAGCGGGCTACCCGTATCGCGCACAATATGGTCTCCAAGTACGGCATGAGCGAACGGCTCGGCCCGGTGGTCTACGATGAGAGCAGCAACGAGATCTTCATCGGCCGCAGCATGGGCCAGACGCGCAGCTATTCCGAGCAGAGCGCCGCCTCTATCGACCAGGAGGTGCGCGCGATCCTCGACCGCGCCTATGCCCAGTGCGAGGAGATTCTGCGCGCGCACCGCGACGAGCTGGAGCAGGTCGCGCAGTTCCTGCTCGTGCATGAGGTGATGTCCGCCCTCGAGTTTGAGCGCGTCTTCAACCCGGAGGCGACCGAGGCCCGCGAGCCGGAGGCGCTCAGCCGCTTTGCCGCGGCCGAGCAGAGCCGCAAGGCGGATGAAGACGCCCGGCCGGAGGCAGAACAATCCGCCGGCGCGGCGGAGGACGGGTCCGCAGCCGACACAGAGACAGACGAATAACGGCACAATCCCGGCAGAGGCGTGACCTTTTGCCGGGATTTTTGCGAGAGAAAGGAGGAAAACGGCGTGACCAGACGTCTTTACTTGATCGGCGGACCGATGGGAGCGGGGAAGACCGCCGTCGGACAGGCGCTCAAACGACGATTATCTCGCTGCGTCTTCTTGGACGGAGATTGGTGCTGGGACGCCGATCCCTTTCAGGTCACCGGGGAGACGAAGGAGATGGCACTTGACAACATCCGCCATCTGCTGGGCAATTTTCTGCGCTGCGGGGCATATGATAATGTGGTGTTCTGCTGGGTGATGGACCGGCCGGAGATCTGGGATGCCGTGACGGAAGGGCTGCCGCTCGCGGGCTGTATCGTGCACCGTGTGGTGCTGCTCTGCACACCGGAGACGCTGCGCCTTCGGTTGGAAGGGGATATCGCCGCCGGGCGGAGGACGGAGGACGTGCTTGCGCGCAGTCTGGACTATCTGAACCGCTGCGCGCGCCTGCCATTTCGGCAGATTGACACCACCGGCCGGTCACCGGAAGAGGCTGCACGGCTGATATAACAAAACATGCGGAAAAATGCCAGGGAAGAAAGGGCGAAATGCCGCCTTGACAAAAATCCGTATCCGTACTATACTCACGCAGACGTTCTTGGCTGCGGCACATCTGTGCATGCAGATAGTACGAATTCGGATTTTGAAGGAAGTGGAAGTCCTATGATGGAGGAAAACCGGCTGGAGCAAGAGATTTTGCGCCTGATGATGGCAATCAATCAAATTGACGGGGCTTACTACTTTTGCGCCAAACGGATGGCGCTGCAAGAAAATACCCTGGCCCTGCTCTACGCCCTGGATGACGGGAAACCGCACACACAAAAGCAGGTCGGTGCGGATTGGTTGATCCCGAAAACAACGGTCAACACCACCGTGCGTGAACTGCGGCAAGAGGGCTATCTCCGGCTGGTACCCCTGCCGCATAGCCGGGAAAAAGCAATTGTGCTCACCGAGGCGGGCCGTATGCGGTTTGGCAATCAAATGGCGCGGCGGAAGGCCGCTGAGCAGGAGGCAAGGCGCCAGACCCTCGCGGAGTATCCGCCGGAGTTTGTCGACGCCTTTGACCACTTCGCCCGGTGTCTCTGCCAAACGCTGGAGGAGCACATCACAGACAACGATTCTGATGTGAACTGAAATTGTGTCGTTTAGGAGAGGAAACGGTATGAATTCGCATACGCTGTTTGCCAAGACCCCGCCGGTGAAGCTCTTCTTCCTGGCCTCGCTGCCCGGTGCGATCGGGATGCTGGCCTCGGCGCTGTATCAGACGATTGACGGCGTGCTGGTGGGGCACCTGCTGGGCGAGACCGCCTTTGCCGCGCTCAATCTCGCCATGCCCTTTGTCATCATCAACTTTGCCGTGGCCGATCTGATCGGCGTTGGCTCCTCCGTGCCCATCTCCATCTGCCTGGGGCGCAAGGAGGAGGAGAGGGCCAGCGGGATCTTCACCTGCTCCTGCCTGATGATCGTCGGCGCGGGCGTGGGGGTGGGAGCGGCCCTCTTCGCTGCCGCGCCGCTGCTGATCGCGCTCATGGGCGCGGAGGAGGAGTTTGCCGCCCTCGCTGTGCAATACCTGCGCGTGTACGCGCTCTGCTCCCCGTTGACCACCATTGTCTTTGCCACGGACAACTACCTGCGTATCTGCGGGCAGATTCGCACCAGTATGGCGCTCAACATTGCGATGTCCATCCTCAGCGCGGCGCTGGAGTGGCTCTTTCTCAGCGTATTTCACTGGGGCATCTGGGGCGCCGCCCTCGGCACCTGCCTGGGCATGATGATCTGCGCGGTGGCCGCACTCGTCCCTTTTGCCCGGGGCAAGCTGTTGCTGCGCTTTTGCCGGCCGCAATTGCCCCGGAAGATGTTAGAGCAGATTTTCTCCTGCGGCACGCCCAACTTCCTGAATAATATCGCCGGCCGCCTGACCTCTATCATCATGAACGCCATCCTGGTCCGCCTGGGCGGGCAGACAGCGGTGAGCGTCTACGGCGTGCTGATGTACGCCGATGGCTTCATTCAGCCGCTGCTGTACGGCATGTGCGACTCGCTCCAGCCCGCCGTCGGCTACAACTGGGGCGCGGGGACCTATTCCCGCGTGCGGGCGATCGAGCGCTGCTGCTATGTTGCCAGCGCGGTGGTCTCCCTGCTGTCCGTGGCGGTGATCGCCGGCTTTCCGCAGTTTATCGCAGGGCTGTTCATGCCGGACGCCACGGGGGAGGAGCTGGAGATGGTGCTCGGTGCGCTGCGGCTGTTCTCGCTGACCTACCTCTTCCGGTGGTTCTCCTTCGCCACACAGAGTTATCTGCTGGCCATCGAGAAGTCGCTGCCCGCCTCCATCATTTCGGTTTCCACCGCGCTGTTCTTCCCGGTGCTGCTCATCGCGGCGCTTTGGCCGCTCGGCCTGACCGGCATTTGGTTCAATTTCGCCGGCACCGCCGTGCTCTCCGGGGTGCTCGCCCTGGCGCTGCTGCTGCGCAGCCGCCCGGAGCTGACGCAGCCGGACCGGCCGGTACAGGCGCAGGCGTAATCATCCCCCGTCCGCCGGGGACAGGTGTTCCAGATAGACTGAGCCGGCCGCCTGGGCAAAGTAGCGCGCCCCGGCCAGTGCCTCGCGAAGGGTGTTGCCGCTTGTGCCCACCTCCACCAGGAGGGAAGCGGTGGTCATGTGCTGGTTAAACCGCTGGCTGCGCAGGTTGACCGGGCGAGGAAAACTGGCGTGGATGCTCATCATCCGCGCCTGGATATGGGCTGCGAGGGTGAGGTTTTCCTCCCAATTCGGGTGGTCGAGCCCGCCGTCGTTGCTCCCGACTACCAGCATCACTTGGGCGACCGTCTCGCCGCCGATGGTATCCGTCACCTTGTAGGCGGTGCCGTCGTTGCCGATGAGCGCGTCGCGGTGCACGTCGAGCACCACCGAGATGGTGGGGTACTGCTCCAGATAGGCCTCGATCCCCTCCAGGGACCGGGAGTAGGAGCCGGTATAACGCGGATAGTCATACAGGCTGGTGTCGTGGACGACAGAGAGACCCATGGACTCAAAGACGGCTTTCATCTCCTCGCCAACGCGGATCATGTTGTAGTTCTCATCCGTGGTGCGCGCGCTGTCCGACTCGACATAGTTGTCCCCGTCCGCCATGGTGTACGCCTCGGTGCCGTGGGTGTGCATGATGAGGATCTGTGGCCCCTCGGAGGAGAGGGAGAGATGCACCTCGCGCGACAGATACTCCCCCAGGGAGAGCTCGATGCCGTCGGTGGAATTGGTCAGCTCCAGCTGATCCCCAGAGATGTCTTCCGGGGCGGGGAGGACGGGGTACTCCTGCGCTGCGTCCGGGGATGATTCTTCCGCTTCGTCCGCTGGCTCCTCAGCGCCCGACTCTTCTGAACCGGCAGAGGAGTCGGGCGCCGGTTCTTCCTCCAGGCTGTCCTCTGCCGGGGGAGAGCCATCTGTCGTGGTCTCCTCCGCCGCGCTGTCCTCCTCTGCGGCTCCGTCTGACGCCGTGGCGTCCTCCGGCGGAGCTTCTGCCGCCTCTGCCTCTGGCAGTTCGGCCTGAACCGCAGGCTCCGCCTCGGCGGGATCCAACGGCTCGTCCCCGGCCGGTGCGGGCAGCTGCCCGAGCAGCCAATCCTCGAGCAGCTGCCCACTCTGCGCCGGGGCCAGCTCTTGTGCCAGAAGTGCTGATGCGGTGCCTGGTCCGGCCAACAGATTGCCCAGACCTGTCCAAAGCGCGGACAGGTCTGCCGACTGCCCGGCGAGCCAGAGCGTCCCAGCCGCCACGCTCAGCGCAGCCAGCCGGGCGATCTGGCGGCCCCGCCTGTTTCCCATGGAGCACCGCCTCCCGTTTCCTTTGAATCCATAAAGACTATGCCGCGCATGCGGGTGGTATGCCGGCATTAGACAGATGTGGCGGAGTTTCCAAATCGAACCATCTTGACATTGTGTAAAATTCACAGTAAAATAGGAATGGATTATTTTGAGAAACGGGAGACCGGCGCCCAGCCGGTTTTGGAGGGCTGTTTTTCAACGTTTTTCCTTACAGGCGATGGCTTCGTCTGTATCTTTTTTGCGCGATTTCTGGGAAGTGTCTGCTTCCACCACACATTCGTATTTTTTCATTGAAGGAGGTGTAATTTTCAGTCATGACACCGATTAGCGTCATCGTCGCCATCCTCGTCGCCCTGGTCTGCCTGGCGGCAGGCATTGCGGCCGGCATCACGATCCGCAAGAACACTGCGGAGAAGGAGATTGGCTCCGCCGAAGAGGAGGCGACCCGGATTGTGAACGTCGCCATCAAGGAGGCGGAGAGCAAGAAGCGCGAGGCACTGGTGGAGGCCCGTGAGGAGATCCATCGGGAGCGAAACGCCTATGAGCGCGAGGTCAAGGAACAGCGCAGCGAGCTGCAAAAGCAGGAGCGCCGCCTCCAGTCCAAGGAGGAGAACCTGGACCGCAAGATCGACCAGATTGAAAAGAAAGAAGAACGGCTGCAAAACAAGCTGGCCGCCGCCGAACGCACCCGTGAGGAGGCGGAGGCGCTGAAGCTCAGCCAGATGGAGGAGCTCGAGCGCATTTCCGGCCTGACCACGGAGGAGGCCAAGCGTTATCTGATTGAGCAGGTAGAGGCGGACGTCACCCATGAAGAGGCAATCAAGATCAAGGAGATCAGGGGAAAGTTTAAGGAAGAAGCGGACAGTTACGCTCGTGAGCTGATCGCGCTGGCGATCCAGCGCTGTGCCGCCGACCAGGTGGCCGAGGTCGCTGTCTCCGTCGTGCCGCTGCCCAATGATGAGATCAAAGGACGGATCATCGGCCGGGAAGGCCGCAATATTCGCACACTGGAAACCCTCACCGGTGCGGAGCTCATCATTGACGACACGCCCGAGGCGATCACCATCTCCTGCTTCGACCCTGTCCGCCGTGAGATCACCCGCATTGCCCTGGAGCGCCTGATCGCCGACGGGCGCATCCACCCCGCCCGCATTGAGGAGATGGTGGAGAAGGCCAAGCGCGAGGTGGAGGCCACCATCAAGGCCGAGGGCGAGCGGGCCGTGTTCGAGACGAACATCCACTCCCTGCATCCGGAGCTCATCCGGCTGCTCGGCCGGATGCACTACCGCACCAGCTACGGGCAGAACGTGCTCAACCACTGCATTGAGGTCTCGCACATCGCTGGGCTGCTTGCCTCTGAGATCGGCGCGGATGTGGCCCAGGCCAAACGTGCCGGCCTGCTGCACGACATCGGCAAGAGCGTGGACCACGAGATCGAGGGTTCCCATGTCCAGATCGGCGTGGAGCTGGCCAAGCGCTACAAGGAGAGCGACCAGGTCATTCATGCGATCGCCGCCCACCATAACGATGTAGAGCCCCAGACCATTGTCGCCTGCCTGGTACAGGCGGCCGACGCCATCTCTGCTGCCCGCCCCGGCGCCCGCCGCGAGAACGTGGAGAACTATATCAAGCGCCTGGAAAAGCTGGAGGAGATCTCCTCCTCCTTCAAGGGTGTGGACAAGGCCTATGCCATCCAGGCCGGCCGTGAGATCCGCATCATGGTCAAGCCAGAGGAGGTCAGCGAGGACGAGATGGTCATCCTGGCCCGCGACATCGCCAAGCAGATCGAGGAGTCGGTGGAGTACCCCGGCCAGATCAAGGTCCACCTGATCCGGGAGACCAAGGCGGTCGAGTACGCCAAGTAAACAGACATTCTGAGAACGCCAAGCGGCGCCCGCCGGGCAGGAGTACGCCCGGCAGACGCCGTTCTTTTTCGCGTTTGTTCGGTGATGGTGATAAGGAGAAGCGGGATAGAGGCCCTGCATCAGCAGGGCCTCGCGATTGTTTTTTACACTGTCCCGTCGTCCCACAGGACGGCCTCGTCCTGCGCCAGTGTCTTAGGCAGGTCGATCAGCCGCTGGTTGGCCGAGCCGCGAAAGCGCAGGGAGATGTCCTTTTGTTCCAGGAGGAACTCCCCGTCCACCAGCACGTCCAGAGCGTGCAAGATCTCACGGGTGATGGCCCAGTCGCCCAGCTTGCCGGTGAGCAGGTCGGTCTCCAGCGTGTAGCCGGTGAAGGCCCAGATGGTCTTCTCCGGCAGCTCCCGGCGCACCCGGCGCAGCAGGGGCAGCAGGGCCGCCTGGTTGGCCGGCTCAAACGGCTCGCCGCCGAGCAGGGTCAGCCCGGTGATATACCAGGGGCGGAGGGCCTCGATGATCTCGTCCTCCGTCTCCGGCGTGTAGGGCGCGCCGTAGGCAAAGTCCCACGCCTCCTGGTTAAAACAGCCCTTGCAGTGGTGTGTGCAGCCGGAGACGAAGAGGGAGACGCGCACCCCTGGACCGTTGGCGATATCATTTTTCTTGATGGCCGCGTAGTTCATGGCGTCTCCTTCTGTCTCTGATCTGTACGGAGGGGGTCAGAGGTGCAGCACCCGCGAGCGGATTTCCTTTGTCTTGCCAACGTTCCAGAAGTTCTCGCCCAGATAGCCGCAGGTCCGGCGCACCACGTTCATCAAGCGGTGGTCCTTGTTGCCGCAGCAGGGGCATTCCCATTCGAGGTCATCGTTGATCATAATTTCCCCGTCGTAGCCGCATACCTGGCAGTAGTCGCTCTTGGTGTTGAATTCCGCATACTGGATGTTGTCATAGATGAACTGGACCAGGCTCTCCAGCGCGGGCAGGTTGTGGCGCATATTCGGGATCTCCACATAGGAGATGCACCCGCCGGTGGAGATGGACTGGAACTGGCTCTCAAACTGGAACTTGGTGAACGCGTCCATCTTCTCGCGCACGTCCACGTGATAGGAGTTGGTGTAGTAGCCCTTGTCGGTCACGTTCTCCACCGTGCCGTAGCGCTCCTTGTCCACCCGCGCGAAGCGGTAGCACAGGCTCTCCGCCGGCGTGCCGTAGAGGGCAAAGCCGATGTTGGTCCCCTGCTTCCACTGGGTGACCTTGTCCTTCATGTGCCGCATCACCTGCAGGGCGAACTTCAGGCCCTCGGGCTGGGCGTGGCTCTGACCGGTCATCAGGTACGTCAGCTCATACAGGCCGATATAGCCCAGCGAGATGGTGGAGTAGCCGCCATAGAGGTACTTGTCAATTGTCTCGCCCTTTTTCAGCCGAGCGATGGCGCCGTACTGCCAGTGGATCGGGGACACGTCGGAGAGCACGCCCTTGAGCGCGTTGTGGCGGCACATGAGCGCCTCCTTGCACAGCTCCAGGCGGCGGTCAAACTCGTCCCAGAACTTGCTCATGTCGCCGCGGACCTCCAGGCCCACCTGCGGCAGGTTGATGGACACGACGCCCTGATTGAAGCGGCCCTCAAACTGGTAGTTCCCGTTCTCGTCCTTCCACGGGGCGAGGAAGGAGCGGCAGCCCATCGGGGAGAAGACGTTACCCTCATAGTTCTCGCGCATCTTCTTGGCGGAGATATAGTCGGGGTACATCCGCTTGGCCGAGCAGCGGACGGCCAGACGGGTCAGATAGTCGTACTTGCCGCCGCGCAGGCAGTTGTTCTCGTCGAGCACGTACACCAGCTTTGGGAAGGCGGGGGTGACGTAGACGCCCTGCTCGTTCTTGATGCCTTCCAGCCGCTGGCGCAGGATCTCCTCGATGATCATCGCGTTCTCCTCGGCGTAGGGGTCGTCCTCACGCGGATAGAGGAAGAGGGTCACAAAGGGGGACTGGCCGTTGGTGGTCATCAGGGTGTTGATCTGGTACTGGATGGTCTGCACGCCGTTTTTCAGCTCGGTGCTGATGCGCTCGTTCACCAGCCGCTCCAGCAGGCCCGGGTCCATCTGGCCGCCGGCGGCCTCCAGAATCTTGTGGGCGAACTTCTCCTTGCTCCGGCGCAGATACTTGCCCAGATGGCTCATATCCACGCTCTGGCCGCCGTACTGGTTGGAGGCGACGCAGGAGATGATCTGCGTGGTGACCGTACAGGCGACCTGGAAGCTCTTGGGCGTCTCGATCAGCTTGCCGTTCATCATGGTGCCGTTGTCGAGCATGTCGCCGATGTTGATCAGGCAGCAGTTGAAGATGGGCTGTACGAAATAGTCCGCGTCGTGAAAGTGGAGCACGCCCTCGTCGTGCGCCTTGGAGATCTTCTCCGGCAGCAGGATGCGCCGCGTGAGGTCGCGGCTGACGATGCCGGCGATATAGTCGCGCTGGGTGGAGGCCACGGCGGTGTCCTTGTTGGAGTTCTCCTCCGCCATCTCCTTGTTCGCGTTGCGCAGCAGGTCGAGAATGTCGTCGTCCGTGGTGTTCTGCCGCCGGGCGAGGGAGCGGATATAGCGGTAGATGATATACGCCTTGGCCAGGTCGTACTTGCCGAGGGCCATGATCTGCTGCTCCACCATGTCCTGGATATCCTCTACCAGAAGGCGGGGACGGTCCTTTTTCATCACATAGTCGGCGATGCCGTCAATCTGATCCTGGGTGATGCGCATCTCGGGGTCAACCGCCTGGTTGGCCTTCTGGACGGCCAGGACGATTTTCATCCGGTCGAAGTCCACCGTGGTGCCGTCCCGTTTGATAACCTTCATGAGAAGACTCCTTTCGTAAAGCAAAGCGTCGCCCGGTCGGGCGGCGCACTGTCAGCTGCGTGCAACATTCACTATAACAGATTTTAACCCCGATTGCAAGGGGGAATGGGAAAATACACACAAGATATTGTGTCCGATCGGAAGAAATGATATCAGAAGACACAAAATATTGATTTGTAAAGGCACAAAGCAATGGGCAAAAGGAGGGGAAATCGGCTTCTCCGGCGTCAAACGGGGACCTTTGCGGCGCAAAAAAGAGGAAGGGAGAAATAAGGGACCGCAGCTGCCGGGGGAGGGACACAGTATCTTGTGCCGGCGGCAGCATGTTTCCCGCTGCGGCGCATATCTTTCAGAGAAGGGGGGAGCCAGATGACGGATAGACCTTCTTGGCACGGGCTGCTCGAGCGCACGGCCGAGTCGCTTGACCTGCCGGGTGACGTGGTGGCCGGGCTGGCCCGCGTGGAGCTGGTGGGGAACCGGGAGTTCTGGATGGAGGGGCACCGGGGGATCCTGAGTTATGGGGAGGAGGAGATCCACATCAGCGGTGGGCGGACGACGGTCTGCCTGCGCGGCACGGGGCTCGAATTGCGCTCCATGAACGCCAACACCCTCTGCATCAGCGGCGAGATCCGCTCCGTGGAGCTGACGTGAGATGCAGCGGCTGATCAATTTTCTGCGCGGCACGGTCACGCTGGAGGCGGAGGGGCCATTTCCGGAGCGGTGTTTTAATATCTGTGCTGCCGAGGGGATTGGGTTCTGGGGCGCGCGCCAGGTGGATGAGACCCGGGTGCGCTTTACGGTCGCGCGCTGGGAACAAAAGCGGGCGGCTGCGCTGGCGGAGCGGGCGATGTGCACTGTCCGGGTGGTGGAGCAGGGCGGCCTTCCCGCCCTGCTCTGGCGGCTGCGCCGGCGCTATGGGCTGCTGGCGGGGTTGGCCGTCCTGCTCGCGCTGATGAGCGTGCTGAGCCGCTTTGTGCTGGTGGTGGAGGTGACGGGCAATGAGACGGTCCCCTCTTCCCGCATCCTCGCGGCCTTACAGGAGCACGGCTTTGGCGTCGGCAGCTACGGGCCGGAAGTAGACGTGCGCGCGCTGTCCAACCAGGTGCTGCTGGAAATAGAGGAGCTGAGCTTTCTGACCATCAACCTCAGCGGCATCCGCGCCGAGGTGATCGTGCGGGAGGCGCGCCCGGCGCCGGAGGTGGTGGACGAGGATCAGCTGACGGAGGTGGTCGCCGCGCGCGACGGCATTGTGGTGGATGTGGACGCCATCCGCGGGCGGGAGGCGGTACAGGAGGGGCAGGCAGTGCTGGAGGGTGAGGTGCTTATCTCCAGCATGCTGCTGCGGGAGTCGCCTGACGGCAGTGGAGAGATCATCAGCCGCCGCCAAGTGCGCGCCGAGGGCGAGGTGTGGGCCCTCACGCGGCGCGTGCTCTCCGCCACTACCCCGCTCTCGGCGCTGCGCGCGGCGGGGGAGGAGCCCGACTGGAGCGGCTGGGGGATAAATTTTCTGGGCAGACGCTTCAATTTTTACAGAGATGGTAGCAAACCGGATACCGGATGTGATAAAATAGCCATACTGTATCCGGTTACCCTGCCCGGCGGGCCGGCGCCGTTGTTCGGCCTGTGGCAGGTGACGGGCAGAGCGTATGCCCCGGCCGCGGTGGACGCGGACGCGGCGGAGCGGTGGCTGTGCGCCCTGCTGGACGAGCGGCTGGCCTTGAGCCTCGATGGCGGCGAGGTGCTTGTGCAGGACTGGCAGGTGGAGCGCGCGGAGGACACCGTCACCGTCACCCTCACCGCCCAGTGCCTGGAGCAGATCGGCCGCACCGTCGTGCTGACGGAATAGACAAAAGAGATAGAAAGAGATGAACACATTTGGCAGAGCAGCGCATCACCATCGGGCAGACCGAAGAGACCGCCAGTCTCTTCGGCGCTTTTGACGAGAATATCCGCATCATCGAGCGCGAGCTGGGGCTGACCGCCGTGAACCGCGACGGGGAACTCAAGCTCTCCGGGCCGGAGGAGGCGGTCGCGCAGGGGGCACAGGCCATCCGTGGTCTGCAGGAGCTGGCCGGACGCGGCGAGCAGCTCGGGGAGCAGGCCGTCCGCTATACCCTCGGCCTGGTGCGCGAGGGGAAGGCGGACCAGATCGGCGATTACGGGCGTGACGTGCTGTGCGTCACCGCTGCGGGCAAGCCGATTCGCGCCAAGACGGTGGGACAGACCCGCTATATCCAAGCGATCGCGCATAACACCATCACCCTCGGCGTCGGCCCGGCGGGCACCGGCAAAACCTATCTCGCCGTGGCTGCCGCCGTGGCCGCCTTCCGCGCGCGGCAGGTGAACCGCATCATCCTCACCCGCCCCGCCGTGGAGGCGGGCGAGCGGCTCGGCTTTCTGCCGGGCGACCTGCAGAGCAAGGTGGACCCCTATCTCCGCCCGCTCTACGATGCGCTCTACGAGATGCTGGGCGCGGAGACCTATGAGAAGTACCACGAGCGCGGCAGCATCGAGGTCGCGCCGCTGGCCTACATGCGCGGGCGCACCCTGGATGACTCCTTCATCATCCTCGACGAGGCGCAGAACACCTCCCGCGAGCAGATGAAGATGTTTCTGACCCGCATGGGCTTTGGCTCGAAAATCGTCATTACCGGCGATATCACCCAGATCGACCTGCCCGCAGACAAGATCTCCGGCCTAAAGGAGGCCATGCGGGTACTCAAAGGGGTGGAGGACATCGCCATCTGCCGCCTGACCGGCGCAGACGTGGTACGCCATGTGCTGGTCCAGCGCATTATTAAGGCATACGAAGAGGACGAGCAGCGCCAGGCAAAGCGGAAGAAACCGTGACCGGAAAGGGGAGAGAGGACCATGGAACATGTGATCTGGATGGACGCGCAGCGGGAGGAGGACCTCGCTGTCTGCGAGTCGCTGCTGCGCCGCGCGATTGCGGCCGCGCTGGAGGAGGAAGGGGTCGCCGTCCCCTGCGAGATCAACGTCCTGCTCACCGATGAGGCGGGCATCCAGGCGATCAACCGTGAGCAGCGCGGGGTAGACCGGCCGACCGACGTGCTCTCCTTCCCGATGTTTGACCTCACACCTGGCGAGCCGCCTACGGCGGAGAGCGCCGAGACCGATCCGGAGACAGGCCTCTTTCCTCTCGGAGACATGGCGATCTCGCTTCCGCGCGCCCGCGCGCAGGCGGAGGAGTATGGCCATCCCCTCTCCCGGGAGTTGGCCTATCTCGCCGTGCACTCCGTCCTCCACCTGCTCGGCTACGACCACCTGGACGAGGGGGAGGAGAAGCGCCGGATGCGGGAGCGGGAAGAGGCCGTCATGGCCCGTCTCGGCCTGACGCGCTGAGATGCGCGGCCTTCTGCGCGCTTTTTCCTATGCCCTGCGCGGGCTGCGGTATCTGTTGCGCACGGGGCGCAACTTCCGCCTCCAGCTCTGCGCGGCGCTCTATGTGCTCTGGACGGGGTGGATGGCGCGCCTCTCCCCAGCGGAGTGGGCGGTCGAGCTGCTCGCCGACCGCGTGACGCGGGAGAGGGACTCACTCATCGGCCAGGCCAAGGACTGCGCAGCCGGGGCGGTGCTGCTGCTCTCCCTCGGCGCGGCGGCCATTACCGCGCGATGCTCGGCTGGCTCCTGGGCGCTCTTCGCCCTCTCCGTCCCGGCCGCTCTCTTCTGGGCGCTGCGGGCGGATACGAATGAAAAAAGGTAGGATTGTGATATGGAACAGACGACCTGCGGCATGATTGCCATTGTGGGCCGCCCCAACGTGGGCAAGTCCACCCTACTCAACGCCTTGGTGGGGGAGAGCGTGGCCATCGTCACTGACAAGCCCCAGACCACCCGCAACCGCATCACCGGCGTGGTGACGCGGGGGCAGGCGCAATATGTATTTCTGGATACCCCCGGCCTGCACCGAGCCAAAACCCGGCTGGGAGAGTATATGGACGGGGTCTCCCGCGCGAGCGTGGCGGACGTGGACGCGGCGGTGCTCGTCGTCGAGCCGGTGCCCGCGCCGGGGGATGCAGAGCGCGAACTGATGCGCCGGATGGCACAGCTCGGCGTCCCCTCTGTGCTGGTGATTAATAAGGTGGACCGAGTGGTGCACAAGGACAAGCTCCTCGCCGTCATCGCCGCCTATCAGGCTGAGCATGACTTTGACGCGGTGCTC
Source organism: uncultured Oscillospiraceae bacterium (assembly GCA_964461385.1). GTDB lineage: Bacteria > Bacillota > Clostridia > Oscillospirales > Oscillospiraceae > Onthomonas. The sequence continues at coordinate 25,456 of CAYWUA010000003.1, read as the reverse complement.
CCCCTTTCGGCCAAGATGGGGGATGGGGTGGAGGACCTCTTCGGCGTACTGGCGCGCTTTCTCCAGCCCTCCCCATGGTATTTCCCTGCCGACGCCTTTACCGACCAGCCGGAGCGGCAGATCGTGGGGGAGATCTTACGCGAGAAGCTGTTGCTGTGCCTGGACAAGGAGATCCCGCACGGCACTGCCGTCTCCGTCGAGCGCTTCCGTGAGCGGCGGGAGGGCCTGATCGACATTGAGGCGACCATCTTCTGCGAGAAGGAGAGTCACAAGGGCATCATCATCGGGAAAAAGGGCGCGATGCTGAAAAAGATCTCCTCGCTCGCCCGGGAGGACATGGAGGCATTTTTGGATGCGCATGTGAATCTCCAGACCTGGGTGAAGGTGAAGGAGAACTGGCGCGACAACCCAGGGCTGATCCGCAGCTTTGGCTTTACGGAGGACTGAGCGGTGGAGCAGGTGCGTCCCGGCCTTCTCTCCGGCAGCGGGCTCAAGCGGATTGCCATCGCGAGCATGCTGCTCGACCACATCGGCTATGTGCTGGTCTGGGAGGCCTGCCTCTCCGCCGGCGGTACGGCGCGGGCCGGGATGTGGTACGGCCTGTATGTCCTGCTGCGCATAGCGGGGAGATTGGCCTTTCCCATCTTTTGCTTTCAATTGACGGAGGGATTTTCCTATACCCACAGCCGGGGACGCTATGCCCTGCGGCTGGGCTTGTTTGCCCTGGTTTCCGAGGTTCCGTTTGACCTCGCCTTTCGCGGCACGGTCTGGGACGGCGGGTATCAAAACGTCTTTTTCACCCTGCTGCTCGGCCTGTTGGCCCTCTGGGGCTGGGACGCGCTGGCCCGCCGCCTGCCGCGCTGGGCGCACTGGCCCGCTGCGCTGCCGCCGCTGCTCCTGTGCGCCGCAGCGGCAGAGTGGCTCGCGACGGATTACGGCGCCTTTGGCGTCGCGCTCATCCTGGTCCTCGGGGTGAGCCGGTACGCAGAACGGGATGCGGGGGGCCAGGAGCTTCGCCTGCCGCCTGTCGTGCCCGGCGCGCTGGTCATCCTCATCTACTGCTTTTTGGAGAATAATTGGATTGAGATCGTGGCCGTGCTCGGCCTGGAGCTGACGCTGCTCTACAACGGGCAGCGCGGTCGCAGCTCACGCTGGGGCTTCTATCTCTTTTACCCCGCGCACCTGCTGGCGCTGGTGGGGCTGCGGGCGCTGATGTTCTGAATTTTCCAGACATTTTCCGACGAAATCCTGCCATACTAATCGGGCGAGGAGGTCGGGGAGATGGAAGAACGGGAACTTTGGAAATTGTTTTTTGCCACCGGTCTGCCGCAGGCGTACACGTTTTGCAAGGCTTGTGACCGGCATAGGGCCAAAGAGAAAGCCCTGCGCGCAGACGGACGAAAAAAAGAGGTTTGACCGCCCCCGGAGGGCGGCCCGCGGGGCCGTTCTCCGGGCGGATACCTGCCAGGGGAGGGAGCGTACATATGCATGTGACCACCCGGGCCATCGTCCTGCGGGAGGCGGCCTACAAGGAGTCGGATAAAATTCTCACCCTGCTCACGCCGGACCTCGGCAAGATCACCGCCCAGGCCCGCGGCTGCCGGAAGAAGGGCAACGGGCTCTCCGCTGCCTGCCAGCAGCTGGTGTGGTCGGAGATGACGCTGGCGGAGTTTCGCGGCCGCTGGAGCGTGACCGAGGCGGCGATTGAGCTGGAATTTCGCGGCCTGCGCAGCGATCTGGAGCGTCTGTCTCTCGGGGCCTACTTTGCCGAGGTGATCGAGAGTCTGGTCCCGGAGGGCAACCCGCCCGACGAGCTGCTGCCGCTGCTGCTCAACTGCCTCTATGCCCTGGACCGGCTGGGCGCCGTTCCGGAGACGGTCAAGCCCGCCTTTGAGCTGCGCGCGGTGAGCCTGGCCGGGTTTGAGCCGCTGCTGGACGGCTGCGCCGACTGCGGCCGCCCCGACCCGGAGGAGCCGCAGCTGAGCCTGACCGAGGGGGTGCTCCGCTGCCGCGGCTGCGGCGGAGAGCGCGAGGGGGGCATCTCGCTGCCGGTCTCGGCCGCGACGCTCGCTGCGATGCGGCACATCGTCTCCTGCCCGGGGCGGCGGCTGCTCTCTTTCCGGTTGGAGGGGGCTGCCCGGGGTGAGCTGGCCGACGTGTGCGAGGCGTTTCTGCTCGCCCAGCTCGAGCGGGGCTTTCGCACGCTGGACTTTTACAAACAGATTTGTCTGCTCCCCGGGGGAGCGGGCTGAAGATCCATATTTGAGGGAATCCTATGACAGAACGCTTTGAAAAATCCATCCGCACGCTCGAGCTGCCGCAGGTGCTCGAGCTGCTGGCCGCGCAGGCGTCGAGCCTGGCCGCGCAGGAGCGGGCCCGCGCCCTCCGGCCGGAGACCGACCTGGAGGAGGTCCGCCGCCTTCAGGCGGAGACCAGTGCGGCCCGCGCCCTGCTCGACGTGGGACGCGCGCCCAATTTCGCCGGGCTGCGCCCGGTGGAGGCCGCCCTGCAGCGGGCCTCCCTCGGCGGCTCGCTCAACCCGCGCGAGCTGCTGGACATCGCCGGGGTGCTCCGGTGTGCCCGTCAGGCCAAGGCGAGCCTCGGCGACGCGGAGGAGCCCACCTGCCTGGACGGGATGTTCCGCTCCCTGGTCGCCAACGCCTATCTGGAAAACAAGATCACCGGCGCCATCCTCTCGGAAGAGGAGATCGCCGATCAGGCCAGCCCCGCGCTGGCCGACGTGCGCCGCAAGATCCGCGCCGCTTCCGGCAAGGCGCGGGAAGTGCTCCAGCGGATCATCTCCTCCTCGTCGGCCAAGTACCTCCAGGAGCCCATCGTCACCATCCGCTCCGGCCGCTTCGTCGTGCCGGTGAAGGCGGAGTGCCGCGGAAACGTCCCCGGCCTGGTGCACGACGTGTCCGCCTCCGGCTCCACCTTCTTTGTCGAGCCGATGGCGGCGGTCAAGGCGAATAACGAGCTGCGCGAGCTGCAAGCGCGGGAGGAGAAGGAGATTGAGCGGATCCTCGCCGCCCTCTCCGCCGAGGCGGCGGGCTTCCGGGAAGATATCCTGCTCGACTGCGATCTGCTCGTCGCGCTCGACCTCATCTTTGCCCGCGGACGGCTCTCTGTACAGATGGAGGCGATTGAGCCGCAGCTCACCGCAGACGGCTCGCTGCGCTTTCTCGCCGCGCGCCATCCCCTGCTGGACCGGAAAAAGGCGGTGCCGATCGACCTGAACCTCGGCATCACCTTTGACACACTGGTGATCACCGGCCCGAATACCGGCGGAAAGACGGTCACCCTCAAGACGGCGGGCCTGCTGTGCCTGATGGCCCAGTGCGGCCTCCACCTGCCGGTGGCCGACGGCAGCCGCTGCCCGATCTACCGCGAGATCCTGGCCGACATCGGCGACGAGCAGTCCATCGAGCAGTCGCTGTCCACCTTTTCAGCTCACATCACCAACATCGTCGGCATCCTTTCTGAGGCGGGGGAGGGCAGCCTGATTTTGCTCGACGAACTGGGCGCGGGCACCGACCCGATTGAGGGCGCGGCGCTGGCGGTCGCCATCATCGAGGAGGCGCGCTCGCTGGGCGCCAAGGTGGCCGCCACCACGCACTACGCCGAGCTCAAGACCTACGCCATGACCGAGCCGGGGGTGGAGAACGCCTCCTGTGAGTTCGACGTGGAGACGCTCCGGCCCACCTACCGCCTGCTCATCGGCGTGCCGGGCAAGTCCAACGCCTTTGCCATCTCGCGGCGGCTGGGTCTGCCGGAGCATATTATTCGGAACGCCGCCGGACGCATCGACCGGCAGAACGTCCAGTTTGAGGACGTGCTCGCCCGCCTGGAGCGGCAGCGCCAGGAGATGGAGCGCGCGAAAGAGGAGGCCGAGCGCCTGCGCGTGCAGATGGAGTCGGACGCCGCGGCAGCCGCGGCCGAGCGCCGCCACCTGGAAAGCGTCCGCCGGCAGGCGGCCCAGGAGGCCCGGCGCGAGGCGGAGGAGATCGTGCGTGAGGCGCGCGCCGTCTCCAACCGCGTGTTCCAGGAGCTGGATGAGATGAAAAAGCAGGCCCGGCGGGAGGAGTCCGCCCAGGAGGCCAACGAGCGCCGCAGCCGCCTGCGCCACAGCCTGAACGAGGCGGAGGCCCGCCTCGCCCCGGCGCGGGAGGCGCTGCCCCCCATCAGCCGCCCGGCGGAGGTGGGGGATACCGTCGAGCTGCTGCGCGTCGGGACAAAGGCCCGGGTGGCCGCCGTGAACAAGGACGGAAGCCTGCGCCTGGAGGCCGGCGCGATGACGGTCACGGCGAGCCAGGACGAGGTCCGCGTCGTGGAGGGACAGGGGAAAAAGAATACCCGGCCCAAGCCAGCCCCCTCTGCCGGGCGGGTGGACCGGCCGCTGCGCGCGGCGGGCGCCCCCTCCGAGCTGGATATTCGCGGACTGATGACCGATGAGTGCACCGGTGTGATCGACCGCTTTTTGGACGATGCGGTGATGGCCCGGCTCCAGACGGTGACCATTATCCACGGCAAGGGGACGGGAGCGCTGCGCCAGGCGGTGCAGCAGCATCTGAAAAATTGCAAATATGTCAAATGTTTTCGGCCGGGCCGCTTCGGCGAGGGGGAGAACGGCGTGACGGTGGTGGAGCTGCGGTAAAAAAGTCCTGTTTGGACGCCTTGCGCGCAGATGGTGTCCTCTCCGGCAGGAAAGCCGGGGAAGTTTGTTGAAAATGCCGTTGACGGCGGCGGGAAAAATCTGATATGATAAAATATCATGACAGACAATGCTTTGGGGGGATCTTTTATGACCGTAAAAGAAGCAGTAGTCAACAACCGGGTGGGTCTGTACGCCCGGCCGGCCACCTTTTTTATCCAGAAGGCCAATGAGTTCAAAAGTTCGATCTGGATGGAGAAGGAAGAACGTCGTGTGAACGCCAAGAGTCTGCTGGGCGTGCTCTCGCTGGGGGTTGTGCAGGGGACGACCGTTACCCTGATTGCCGACGGCGTGGACGAGGCAGAGGCAATCGACAGCCTGGTCCAGTTGCTGGCCGAGGGTCTCGGTTGACTCGTGCCGGGCAGGACAAAGGAAAGTGAAAGAGAGAGGGCACCGCGCGGCGGTGCTCTCAGTTTATCCGGACGCATTTGGACAGCCGTGCAGGGAAGGCGGTGAGAACGGTGACGCGCGAAGAATTGAAGGAAAAAGCCCACTCCCTCCCGCTGGGGCCGGGGGTCTATATTATGATGGACGCCTCGGGCAAGGTGATCTACGTCGGCAAGTCCCGCGCGCTGAAGAACCGGGTGAGCCAGTACTTCGCGGATCTTGCCAGCCACAACGCCAAGACGCGGGCGATGGTCGCCCAGATCGATCACTTTGACTACCTGCTCGCCTCGAGTGAGTTTGAGGCGCTGGTGCTGGAGAACTCCCTCATCAAGCGCCACAAGCCGCGCTACAATATTCTCTTAAAGGATGACAAGGGATATCCCTATGTCCGGCTGTCATCGGAGGACTATCCCCGCTTCTCCATGGTCTCCCGGCCGGCCAAGGACGGGGCGCACTATTTTGGACCCTACGGCGGCCGCAGCGCGACGGCGGAGAGCATTAAGGCCATCTGCAACGCTTTGCGCCTGCCCACCTGCCGGAGGCAGTTCTCGCGCGACATCGGGAAAGAGCGCCCCTGCCTGAACCATCACCTCGGCATTTGTGACGGCTGGTGCCGCGGGCGGCTGACTCAGGCGGATTATCAGGCGCGCATCTATCAGGCGGTCCGATTGCTGGAAGGTAAGTTCTCCCAGGTAGAGCAGGAGCTGCGCGAGGCTATGAACTGCGCGGCGGAGGCGCTGCGCTTTGAGGAAGCGGCGGAGCTGCGCGACCGGCTGCGGGCGATCGAGCTGCTCGGCACCCGGCAGCAGGCGGTCGCCACTTCCCGGGCGGACACCGACGTGGTGGGCTTCTACCGCGGGACCGCCAAGAGCTGTTTTGTCGTGCAGCACTACCTCAGCGGCGCCCTCGCCGGGAGGGACACCGAGGTGCTCCCCACGCCGATGGAGGAGGAGACGGCGGAGATCGTCTCCGCCCTGGCAAAACAGTACTATCTCGCCCGCAGCACGCTGCCGCGAGAGATTCTGCTGCCGCGCGCCTTTGATGACCTGGAGGAGCTGGGAGAGCTGCTGACCCGGAACGCAGGGCGGAAGGTGACACTCACTGTCCCGAAACGGGGGGACCGGCTTAACCTGATCCAGCTGGCTGAGCGCACCGCCATGGACGAGGCGGAGCGGGCCACCACTGCCCAAGAGCGGCAGAGCCGTCTGATGGAACTGCTCGGCCGCACACTCGGTCTGGAGCGGGCCCCGGAGCGGATTGAGGCCTACGACATCTCCAACACCGGCGCGAGCAATATCGTCGCCTCCATGACCGTCTTTGTGGAGGGGAAGCCGCTGCGCAGGGACTACCGCCGCTTTAAGCTGCGCGACATGGACCACCCGGACGACTACGCCTCCATGGAGCAGGTGCTCACCCGCCGCTTTCGCCGCTGCCTGGACGGGGACGAGAAGTTCTCCGTCCTGCCCGATCTGATCCTGATGGACGGCGGGCAGGGGCAGGTGAACGTGGCGGTCTCAGTGCTCACCCGGCTCGGCTTGCAGGTGCCGGTGTTCGGCATGGTGAAAGACAGCCGCCACCGCACCCGCGCTCTCGTCACTCCGGATGGGCGGGAGATCGGACTCGGGCAGCAGCAGGCCCTCTTCGCCCTCATCGGGCGGATTCAGGAGGAGACGCACCGCTTTGCTATTACCTTCCATCGCGAGAGCCATGCGCGCCAGGCGGTGGCCTCCGCGCTGGAGGAGGTGCCCGGCGTTGGCCCAGCCCGCCGCCGTGCCCTGTTGGACCATTTTAAGACGATGGAGGCCCTGCGCGCGGCCACTGAGGAGGACCTGGCCGCCGTAGTGCCCGCTGCGGTGGCGCGGGATGTCTGGAGGTATTTGCATCCCGCGCAGCAGAAGGAGGAGACCCCATGCGAGTGATCACCGGCACTGCCCGCGGAAAGCGGCTGGGCCAGCTCTCCGGCACGGACACCCGACCGACCACCGACCGGGTGAAGGAGGGCATTTTCAATATTATCCAATTTGACATCGAGGGCCGGCGCGTGCTTGATCTGTTTGCCGGTACCGGCCAGATGGGCATTGAGTGCCTCAGCCGGGGTGCGGAGCACTGCACCTTCGTTGACCACCGGCGCGAGGCGGTGCGGCTCATCCGGGACAATCTCCGCCTGACCGGATTAGAGGATCGGGCTAATGTGCTCCAGGCGGAGGCGCCGGAGTGCCTGCGCCGGATGCGTCAGAACTTCCACCTGATCTTTTTGGATCCGCCGTACCAGACAGATTTATTGGAAAATGCATTAAAAACCGTCGCTGCAATTGACATCCTTGCCGAAAATGGTATAATCATCTGTGAAAGTCCCCTGGAACGGGAGCTGCCGGAGCTGCCGGCTCCCTACCGGCGCGGCCGGGAATATCGCTATGGTAAAATCAAGGTCACTCTTTACCGAAAGGACGTGTCCGCGCGATGAGCATTGCAATCTATCCCGGCAGTTTTGACCCGGTGACGCTGGGCCATCTGGACATTATCAAGCGGGCGGCGCTCCAGTTTGACCACCTGATCGTCTGCGTCATGATTAACGCGGAGAAAAAGGGGCTGTTTACCTCGACCGAGCGGGTGGAGATGCTGCGCCGCGCCGTCGCCCAGCTCCCAAACGTGGAGGTGGACCACTCCCCGGCGATGCTGGCCGAATATGCGCGCGAACGGGGCGCCAACTGCGTGGTCAAGGGACTGCGGGCCATGTCTGACTTTGAAAAGGAGTTCCAGATGGCCATGATCAACCGGAAACTCAACCCCGGGCTGGAGACAGTCTTCCTCTCCGCCCGCCAGAACTACACCTATCTCAGCTCGAGCATTGTCAAGGAGCTGGCCAGCTATCAGGTCCCGCTGGAGGACTTTATCCCCCGGGAGATCATCCCGGAGGTGCAGGCGAAGATGCTGGAGCTGAAAAACCGGTGACCTGCGGCCGCAGACCGGCGTGAAATCGATAGAAAAGGATGGTAACCGATATGGCTAATGGAGTGAGCGAACTGCTGGACGTGCTATACCGCATGATCGACGATGCCAAGGGCGGCCTGGGCGGCACCTGCCGCATCAACCGCGACGACGCGCTGGACATTCTCGACGAGATCCGAAACAAGTTCCCCGCCGAGCTCAGCGAGGCTAAGAAGCTGATGACCACCCGGAACGAGTACCTCGACGGGGCCAAGACGGACGCCGAGCACATCCGTCAGCAGGCGATGGACAAGGCCCGCCAGATGGTGGATGAGCACGAGATCGTCCGCCAGGCCCGCGCGGAGGCGGCCAACGTCACCGCCAAGGCGGAAAAGCGCGCCGACGACCTCAAGCGCGCCGCTAACGACTACTGTGAGGATGCGCTGCGCCGCACGGAGGAGGCGGTAAACGTCGCCCTCAACGAGGTGCGCCAGTCCCGTGCAAAGTTCCGCGCGGTGGCCGGCATGGCGGCCCAGCCCCACAGCGCGCAGAGAAACGTGGCCTACGACGCGGCGAAGGAAGAGGACTGACCGCGCGACGGCCGGCACAATCTATAGGAATGCAAAAGAGCATCCGCCCCAGGGTTCGGATGCTCTTTTTTATCTTGTCCATGGGATCGCCGGAGGGACCTATTCCTCCGCTTCGGTGCGGCGCAGGGCGAGCACGGCAAGGATGAGCGCAGTAGGGAAGACGATGGCGGCCAGCAGGCCCGCCTTCAGGCTGCCTGCCGTGTCCGAGACGAATCCCACCAGCGTCGGACCGGAGGAGCAGCCGAGGTCACCGCACAGCGCGAAGAGGGCGAAGAGAGCGGTCCCGCCCCGACGGCACCGGGCCGAGCCGAGGGAGAAGGTGCCCGGCCAGAGAATGCCCACCGACAGGCCGCACAGACCGCAGCCGGCCAGGGCCAGGGCGGGCACGGGGGAGAAGACGGCGAGCAGATAGCTCACCACACAAAGCACACCGCTGCCGAGCAGGAAAGGCTCGAGTTTCCACCGTTCGCTGTACTTGCCATAGATGACCCGGGCGGCGCCCATCAGCACGGAGAACAGGCAGGGGCCAGCCAGGTCCCCCACCGCCTTGGACACCTGCAGGCCAGACTCGGCAAAGGCGGAAGCCCACTGGCTCATCGCCTGTTCCGACGCTCCGGCGCAGACCATCAACAGGAAGAACAGCCAGACCACCCGGTTGCGCAGCAGCTCGCCGAGGGGCATCCGCTCCTCCTCCGAGACAAGCGGGGCGATGGGGACGTGCAGAAAGCGGATGCCGTTGACCAGCGGCAGCAGCGCCCACAGCATGGCCAGATAGCGCCAGTGCTCCGTGCCGGCCAGGGCGAAAAACGCCGTGGAGGCCAGGATGACAGACACGCAGCCCCAGCAGTAGAAGGAGTGCAGCGTGCTCATTACCCCCGCCTTGTTGGGAAACGGGCAGGCCTCCACGATGGGGCTGACGAGCACTTCCAGCAGGCCTCCGCCAATGGCGTAAAGGACGATGGCGGCCAGTAGGCCCCGGTAGGGGTCCGGCAGCCAGTAGGGCAGCACGCCGAGCCCGAGCAGGCCAAGCGCGGCAAACGCATGAGCCAGCACAATGCTGGCCCGATAGCCGAGCTTGTCCACAAAACGCACCGACAATAGATCGACCAACAGCTGAATGCAGAAATTGACGGTGACCAGTAGAGTGATCCGATCCAATGAGATGGAAAACTCCGACTGGAAGGTGAGAAAAAGCAGCGGGGCGAAGCTGTTGACAATGGCCTGGGTGATGTAACCGGCATAACAGGAATAGAGCGTCTGCCGGTAGCTGGGGGCGGGCTGCACAGGCATAGCGGGCATCTCCTTATCAGGGGAATTGGACAGCCCATTATAGCAGACGCGCCTGCGCCGGAACAAGCCCCGCAGGGGGAATTTTTTACGCATGGCCGGTGTGCCGCCCTGTGCCGGAAGCGTGGCCCGCCTGGTACGGATGCAAGGGATCTTGCAAAATAAACGCCGGGGTTCGCTAAAAATAGCTTGTGAAACGATGAGGCCACGATTTCCGGAAAATAACCTGAAAAAACGGAGAAAACGGGGATAAAATTCTCCAGTTTATTATGACGAAGAAATTGCAATGCTATTGACACCTGTTATTTTTTTCACTATAATGGCGCTGTGTTTGAGTTTGTACCGGCAGGGCTGCCGGGATGCGCCGGGACGGGGATACGCCGCCGGCTCGGCGGGAGGAGGAACCCATGAGCTACACGATACCGATCGGCCCCTATCACCCTGCGCTGGAGGAGCCGATTCATGCTCGCCTTACCGTGGACGGGGAGCAGATCCGCGATGCGAAGGTTTTTGTCGGCTATAATCACCGCGGCATTGAAAAGCTGGCCCAGGAGCGCAACTTTATCCAGACGTTGGTACTGGTGGAGCGGGTGTGCGGCATCTGCTCACACTCACATGCGCTGGCCTATGCGCTGTGCATCGAGCACATCATGGGCGCGGAGGTGCCGCGGCGCGGGCAGTATATCCGCGTCATCATCGCCGAACTAGAGCGGATCCACTCTCACCTGCTTTGGCTGGGGATTGTCTGCCATATTGTGGGGCACGACAGTGTCTTCATGCAGTGCTGGAACGACCGTGAGCGCACGATGGATACCCTCGAGGCGCTTACCGGCAACCGCGTGAATTACGCGATGAACACAATCGGCGGGGTCCGGCGCGATCTGGATGACGAGAAGCGTCGGATGCTCTTGGCGGCGATGGATGACTTGGAGGGCCGCATGGGTTCGCTCGCGCGTTTCCTGACGGAGGACAGGACGCTCGCGATGCGCACCAAGGGGGTGGGAGTGCTCACCTCGGAGGACGCCGTCCGTCTCGGCGCGGTGGGGCCGCACGCCCGCGCTTCTGGAGTGGATATGGACGTCCGGCGCGATGCGCCCTACTGCTGTTATGACGACTTTACGTTCGACGTCCCGGTGGAGCACTCATGCGACGTCTTTGCCCGCGTGGGCATCCGCGTGCGAGAGATCTTGGAGAGCATCAAGATCATCCGTCAGGCGGCGGACAACCTCCCGGAGGGGACAATCAACCTGGGCAATAAGATGCCACGGGTCCCGGCCGGGGAGTTCCTGGCCCGGCACGAAGCCCCGCGCGGCCATCTGGTCTATAAGGTGGTCACCGATGGCGGCCAGACCAACCGCCGCGTGAGCATCCATGTGCCGACTTTCAAGAATGCGCCGACGGTGCCCGTCATGCTGCGAGGGAACACGGTGGCGGATGCGGGGCTGATCGTCGCCTCCATCGACCCGTGCTTCTCTTGCCTGGACCGCTGAGATGCACGAGCTGGCGATCACCCAGAGTATCCTGCGCATCGCCCTCGAGGCTGCCGAGGCACACGGGGCGGAGCGCATTCGGGAGATCCGCCTCCAAATAGGGGATTACTGCGGCGTTGTGCCCCAGTGCGTGCAGTACTATTTTGACGTGCTCTCCCGCGGCACCGCCGCGGCGGGGGCGAAGCTGAATTTCATCCGCCTGCCCATTCGGATGCGCTGCCGCGGCTGCGGCTGGGAGGGCGAGGTGGACAAGCGGCACATCCAGTGCGCCGCCTGCGGCGGGAGCGACCTCGCCTTGCTCCAGGGCCGGGAGTTTTACGTCGAGAGCCTGGAGGCGGAGGGCTCACCTGGAAAGGAGACGGAACGCGATGGAGATTAAAGTGATGCACCAAGTGCTGGAGTGGAACGAGGACGTGAGCAGCGCCGTGCTCGACACGCTGGCCGCCCACCGGGTCTGCCTGTGCAACGTGATGGGCTCGCCCGGCGCGGGGAAGACCAGTGTCCTCACCGCCCTGATCGAGCGGCTGCGCGCGCGCTTCCGCATCGCGGTGATCGAAGGGGACATCACCGGCCAGCTGGACGCGGAGCACATCCAGCGTCTCGGCATCCCGGTGGTCCAGCTGGATACCGACGGAGCCTGCCATATCGAGGCGATGAGCATCCAGCACATCCTGCCGGAGTTTGACCTGGACGGGATTGACCTGATCTTTGTGGAGAACATCGGCAACCTCGTCTGTCCCGCCGAGTTCAAGATCGGCGAGCATTTCCGCCTGGCATTGCTGAGCGTGCCGGAGGGGGACGACAAGGTGGAGAAGTATCCGCTCATGTTCGCTACCACCGACGCGCTGGCGATCAACAAATATGACCTGCACGACTACTTTGACTTTGACGATGCGCGGGTGGAGCGCAGTGCGCGGGGGGTCAATCCGAAGGTCGCGCTCTTTCGCACCTCTGTCCGCAGCGGCGAGGGGCTGGAAGAGCTGGCCGAGTGGGTGGCCCGCCGCGCGGAGGACGTCCTGCACCGCACTTGAGAGGAGGGGAGACCGGTGGGAAGACCGGCACGTTTTGCCTGTTGGCTGTCCGTATTCATTTTCTGCTTCCTGTTTTGGCTGCTGCTGACCTGGTCGGTGGAGCCGCGGGAGCTCTTTTGGGGGGCAATCATCAGCGCGGTGGTCTCCGGGTTTACTGCCCGCTTTTTCATCCACGCGCGGCCCTTCTGGCTTTACCATCCCAAGCGGCTGCTGATGCTGCTGATCTACAGTGTGGTCATCTTCCCCTGGGAGCTGATCAAAGCGAACCTCTCCATGGCCAAGCTGGTGCTCGACCCCAAGCTGGGGAACTACCAGGCCGGCATTCTCCGTGTGCCCGGCGCCAAGGGGATCAGGAGTCTGTACGGCCTGGCGATGGTAAGCAACAGCATCACCCTTACTCCCGGCACTATCACGATGGACGTGGCGGAGGACGAGGCGGGGGACACCTGGTATTACATTCACTGGATTGATGTGGCCGAGACCGACCGGGAGAAGGCCGGTGAGGCGATCAAGGGCCGGATGGAGCGTTGGATTGGGAGGATTTGGAAATGATTGAAGTTCTCATCGCGGCAATACTCTACCTGTTTTTGGCGATCGGGCTGCTCTACCGGGTCTTTCGCGGGCCGAAGGCGGCCGACCGGATGTGCGCCGCCGACTGCCTGGATCTGGTCACCGCCGTGGCGCTGGCGCTCTACTCCGTCTATTCCGGGCGGAGCATCTACCTGGACATCTCGCTGGTGGTCGCCCTGCTGGGTTTTGTGAGCACGGTGTTTGTCGCGCGCTATCTGGAGGGAAGACTGTGATGGTGGTACGGATTGTCATGGATATTCTGCTCGCCCTCGGCGTGTTCTTCACCGCTGTCGGTGTGATCGGCGTCAACCGGATGCCGGACGTGTTCGGCCGCCTGCAGGCATCCACCTGTATCGCCACCCTGGGGACCATCTGCGCCATGCTGGCCGCAGTGCTCCACACCGCGATGAACGGCGGCGAGAGCGTGGCCTATGTCAAGCTGATCCTGATCCTGCTGCTGGTGCTGCTGACCAACCCCACCTCCAACCACGCCCTGTGCAAGGCGGCCTATAAAATGGGCGTCCGGCCGAAGAAGGAGCTGGTGGTGGACGATTACGAGGGGGATGATTTGCAATGAACTTCGGTGGCATCCTGACGTTTGTGCTCAACCTGGTCGCAGTGAGCGGCGCGGTGGCTTCCGCAGTGGTCGCCGTGCGGGCGCGGCGGATGATCGACTCGGTGATCGCTCTGGCGGCGGTCGGCTCGTTTATCTCCATGGAGTTCATTCTGCTCCAGGCGCCCGACGTGGCCATCGCCGAGGCCAGCGTGGGCGCGGTGCTGTCCACCATTTTGTACATTATCGCCCTGCGCAAGGTGAAGATGGATAAGGAGGACCGGAGATGAGGACGAAACGCATTGTGCTCCTGGCCGCGCTGGCGGTGCTGCTGGTGTGCGGAATCTATGTCTCCGTCCGGATGAGCCAGAGCGCGCCCACCTATGACGGGTCGCATACCGATGTGGTCGACCTTTACGAGCACCCGGTGGAATATGAGAACTCGGATGCCGACGGCGTCGCGGCGGTCATTGTCAACGAGAATTTGGCCAAGACGGTGTCGGAGAATGTCGTCTTCAGCGTGGTCTTCAATTTCCGCGGCTATGACACTTTGGGGGAGAGTTTTATCCTGATCGCAGCCATTGCCGGCTCGCTGGTCATTTTGCGCAAGAGCCGGCCAAAGAAGCCGACTGAGCCGGACGAAAAGGAGGCTCCGTGATGAAGCCGGAGAACAAGAAGCCCGTCTTTCGCCGGAAGGATGTGGTGGTCCGCGGCACGGCGGACCTCTTCCTGCCGCTCGCGTGTGTGTTTGGCTGCTACGTGGTGCTCCATGGCAACAGCAGCCCGGGCGGTGGCTTTCAGGGCGGCGTGCTGGTCGCCAGCGCAATCCTGCTCATCTGTCTCGGACACGGCCGGGACGAGGCGCGCCACGCCTTCCGCTCCAGCCTGCTGCACAGCAGTGAGACAATCGCGGAAATTCTCTATGTGGTCATCGCTCTGGTGGGCATTTTCACCGGGCTGAACTTCTGCGTTAACTTTGTCTTTGCCGGCCAGGAGGTAGAGACCAGCGTCTTGATGAACGACGCAGTGGGATACCACGTCATGGCGGGCATCACCTGCCTGCTCATCATGATGCTCGGCGTGCTCGAACCAGAGGACAGAGACGGGCAGGACGGCCCGACAGGAAAGGGGGAGGCACCATGATGCTGGTGAACTACATCGGATCCTTTGCCCTGGCGGCGCTCGGGATTTACTGCATGGCGGTCAAGCACAATATGATTAAGACCATCATCGGCATGGGCCTGGTGGACTACGGGGCGAACCTTTTGATTGTCTCGATCGGCTTCTATCCCGGCGGCACGGCGCCCATCTTCAGCATCGACGAACTGGACCCGTCCAGCTTCTTTGTCGACCCGGTGCCGCAGGCACTTACCCTCACCTCCATCGTCATCGGCGCGTGTGCCACTGCGATAAGCCTCTCGCTCGTGATCCGGATCCAGGAGCAGTACGGCACGCTGGATACCCGTAAGATCAGGAGGTTAAACGGCTGATATGACTACCTTCCTGAACAACTGCCCGATTCTGGCGATTATGTCCCTGTTTCTGGGCGCGTTTCTGACCTCCCTGGTGGGGCGGCGGTTTGCCCCGGCGCGCAATGTGCTGGTGGTGCTCTCCGTTACGCTGCCGCTGGCGATGATACTCGCGCTGGTCAAGCCGGTGCTGATCGACGGAGAAGTGATCACCTATTGGATGGGCAACTGGGCGCCCGAGGCCGGCTGGGCCATCGGCATCAGCCTGGAGGTGGACGCACTGAGCCTCTTTTTCGCGCTTATCGTGACGGTGGCCGCCTTTGTCTCGGCGCTTTACTCGTTCACCTATATGAACCACGACGACGGTCTGGTGAACTACTACACCCTCTTTCTTATGCTCTCCGGCTCGGTGCTCGGGCTGGTGCTCAGCGGCGACCTGTTCAATCTTTTCGTCATGATTGAGATTATGACGTTCACCTCTGTCGCGCTCATCGCCTTTCGCAACCAACAGGAGGGGGCGTTGGAGGGCGCGTTCAAGTACCTGGCCATCGGCTCACTCGGCTCGACCTGCGTGTTGTTTGGCGTAGTGATGATCTACTCCCAGCTTCACACCCTCAACCTCGCGCAGATCGCCGCCCTGCTGCCGGAGCAGGCGGAAAACCCCGTCCTGCTGGCCGCCTTTGCCTTCCTGCTGGTCGGCTTTGGGAGCAAGGCGTTTCTCTTCCCCTTCCACCCGCTGGCGGCGGACGCGCACGCGGTGGCGCCGGCCTCTATCTCGCTGATGATCTCCGGCGTGCTCACCAAGTGCGGTGTGTACGGTATCATCCGGCTGTGCTATGTGCTCTACCAGAATATCGACCTGCCTTTTGTGCAGTATCTGGTCACCGGGATCGGCACGGTGAGTATGTTTGTCTGCGTCACAATGGCATTCAACCAGCACAACTTCAAGCGCCTGCTTGCCTTCCACTCCATCTCGCAGGTGGGCTATGTGCTCGCCGCGGCGGGCCTGGGCACCGCCCTCGGGCTCACTTCCGGGCTGTATCACGCGATGAACCACACCATTTTCAAAGGTCTGCTCTTCCTCACCGCCGGCGCAGTGCAGCACCAGACGGGCAGTCTTGACCTGGATGAGTTGGGGGGCCTGGCGAGGAAAATGCCGCAGACTTGCCTTCTGTTTCTCATCGGCGCGGCCTCCATCAGCGGGCTGCCGCCGTTCAACGGCTTTGCCTCCAAGTGGATGATCTACCAGGCCGCGTTTGAAAAGGGCGCGGAGACGGGCAACTTCTTCTTTGTCGCCGTCTGCCTCGTCGCGCTGGTCACCAGCGTGCTCACCCTGGCCTCCTTCATCAAGGTGGCTCAGAGCGTCTTCTTCGGCCAGTACAACGAGAAGTTCGGCCAGGTACGCGAGGTGCCGCTGGCAATGCGCCTGCCGATGTGGATTCTCGCCGCCCTCTGCGTCGCCGCCGGGCTGCTGCCCGAGCTGGTGCAAAAGTATCTGCTCACGCCGGCGGTGAACGCCGTCTTTGGCGTGGCCAACTACATCGACCAGGCGATGGGCGCCGGATACGCCGCCGCGCACGGCATCGTGGAGACCGCCCTGCCGGAGCTGGCCGAGATCGGCTGCTGGGACCCGGTGAGCTGGCTGGTGCTGCTGTTTTGCCTCACTTGCGCCGTTGCCATTGTGGCGCTGCTGGCAGCCCCGAACGATCTGAGCCGTGTCCCCATCTCCTCTGCCCGGGAGGAGGGGGAGGCGCTGGACGCCAAATATGAGCCGTTCTTCTCCGGAGAGGAGAGCGTCTACTCCCAGGTGGGCGGCAGCGACCTCTTCTGGGGCTTCAAGCACAACTGGCGGCGTTACTTCCGTCTGATGCACGACTGGCACAGCGGCATCGTCAACGACTACACGCTCTGGGCCACGGCGGCCATGGCAGTGGTGCTGGCTGCCTGCATGATCTTGTTGTAAAGGAGGCGGGGACAGATGGACGCGATTGGCACCCTGCTCTGGAATCTGTTTTATCTGTTGGTCTTTCCCGGCCTGCTGTTCTCGGCCGTGGTCGGCCTGCTGCTGGCAGGATTGGACCGGAAGCTGGTGGCCCGGATGCAGCGCCGGGTCGGCCCGCCCCTCCTCCAGCCGTGGTATGACTTTCTCAAGTGCTGCGGGAAGGAGACCGTTATTCCCCGCCATGCCAGGCGCGCGGTCTATCTCGCCGCGCCGGTGGTGGGCTTTGTGGCGTTGCTGACAGTGTCCCTCTTCCTGCCGGTGATGGGGTTTACCGCATTCTCCACTGTGGCGGACCTCGTTGTCGTCCTCTATCTGCTCACCCTCACCAGCGTGGCGATGATCGTGGGTGCGGCGGCCTCCGGTTCCCCCTTTGCCGGGGTGGGCCTGAGCCGGGAGATGGTCTCCATCCTCTCCTATGAGCTGCCGCTCGTCCTCATCATCCTCGCCGTCGGCCGCGTGGCGGGCGAGGGTGTGGGCGGCGTCACCTTCTCCCTGGCGGTGATCGGGGAGTACCAGGCGGCCAACGGCCCGCTCATCACCCACTGGAGCCTGATTCCCGCGGCGCTGGCGATGCTCTTCGTCATCCCCTGTGAGATCGGGATGCATCCATTTGACGTCGCCGAGGCGGAGACCGAGATCTGTGAGGGGACGCTGGCGGAGTACAGCGGCCCGCCGCTGGCCCTCTTCCGCCTGACGCATGCGGTGAAGATGTATACCATGACTGCTCTCTTTTGCGCACTCTTCCTCGGCGGCCTGAGTACCGGGCAGCCGGTGCTGGACGCAGGGATCCTTGTCGCGCTGTGCGCCGTGCTCACCTTTGTGACCATGAGCCTGCCGCACGCGGTCTGCGCGCGCTTCAAGGTGGAGCAGGTGTTCAAATTTTACTGGACCGTGGTGGCCGGTTTGGCCGCGCTCAGTCTGATTCTCGTCTGGCTGGGCCTGTGAAGGAGGCAGCTGCGTGTTTGACAGATGGATGGACAACAGCATGGCCAAGAGCCCGTGGATTTTTCACATCAACGCCGGCTCCTGCAACGGCTGTGATATTGAGCTGGTGAGCGTGCTCACCCCGCGCTACGACGCCGAGCGCCTGGGCTTTCGCCTGACGGGCACCCCGCGCCAGGCGGACATCGTCGTGGTCAGCGGGCCGATCACTCTGCAGACCCGCGACCGGCTGGTGCGCACCCTCGCGCAGGTGCCGGAGCCGTACGTTGTCGTCAGCCTGGGTTCCTGCCCGCGCTCGGGCAACGTGTTTAAGGGGAGCTACTCCATCGACGGCCCGCTGGAGAAGTGGACCCATGTGGATGTGTCAGTGGGCGGCTGCACCCCCAAGCCGGAGGCGATTGTCGCCGCGCTGGCCAAGGCGGCCGAGCTGCTGTCGGAAAAGAGAAAGGAGATGCGCCGCTGATGCTGCCCTATCTGAAGCAGGCGCTGGGCAACCTTTTCCGCTCTCCCAGCACGGAGGCCTTCCCCAAGGGGGAGCCGCCCGCCGCCGCCCCCGGCTACCGTGGCCGGCTGGTCTACCACCCGGACCGGTGCATCAACTGCGGGCTCTGCCTGCGCGTCTGCGCGCCGCAGTGCATGGAGCGCACGGTGGAAAAGCTGGAAAACGGCGACCAGCGCGTCACGTTTACCTTCGACATGACCAGCTGCACCTTCTGCGGGATGTGCGCCGACTTCTGCTCCCAGCACTCCATCACCCTCTCGGAGGATTATATGATCGTCGGCACCCAGCCGGAGGACTTCCTGGTGACCGGCACCTTTATTAAAAAGGCCCCGCCCCCGCGCCCCAAGCTGACGCCGGAGCAGATCGCCGCGCAGAAAGCGAAGGTGGAGGCGGCCAAGCGCGCGAAGGAGGCGGCCGCCAAGGCCGCCGCAGAGAGCGCCAAGACGGATGAGTGACCGAAGGCGGGTCCGCCTGGAGATCGAGGGCATCGTGCAGGGGGTGGGCTTTCGCCCCTTCCTGCACCGTCTGGCGGCCCGGCTGCACCTCGGCGGCTGGTGCCGCAACACCACCGCCGGGGTGACGCTGGAGCTGGAGGGGGACGCGGAGGACCTCACGGCGTTCCGCGCCGCCCTCAGACGGAAGGCCCCGCCGCTGGCGGTGATCGAGCGGGTGCGCGAGACGCCCTGCCCGTCGCCGTTGGGCGAGCGGGCCTTTCGTATTTTGGAGAGCGAGCACATCCCCGGCCGCGCCGCCCTCGTCAGCCCGGATATCGCCACCTGCCCCGACTGCCTGCGCGAGCTGCGCGACCGGAAAGACCGGCGCTACCGCTACCCCTTCCTCAACTGCACGAATTGCGGCCCCCGCTTTACCATCCTGCGCCGCCTGCCCTATGACCGGGAGAACACCTCCATGGCCCCCTGGCCGATGTGCCCCGACTGCCGGCGGGAGTACGGGGACATCTCCGACCGCCGCTACCATGCCCAGCCGGACTGCTGCCCCGTCTGCGGGCCGCAGCTTGTCTTTCAGGATGGGACGGGCCGCCCGGCGGAGGGCGACCCGATCGCGCGCGCAGCGGAGCGGATCGCTGCGGGCGGCATTGTCGCCGTCAAGGGGCTAGGGGGCTATCACCTCGCCTGCCTGCCCGACCGGCCGGAGATCGTCGCCGAGCTGCGGCGGAGAAAGCGGCGCGACGAGCGGCCGCTCGCCGTCCTATGCCGCGATGTGGCCGCCGCCCGGCGCTGGTGCCATATCTCGGAGGAGGAGGAGGTGCGCCTGACCTCGCCGCGCGCACCCATCGTCCTGCTGGAAAAGCGGACGGGCCTGCCGGACGCGCTGAGCGAGACGCGGGAGCTGGGGATTTTGCTGCCCTATACCCCGGTCCACCATCTGCTGATGGACTATTTTGACGCGCTGGTGCTGACCAGTGCCAATCTGAGCGATGCCCCGGTGCTCTGTGATGACGCTGAGGCGCTGGAGACCTTCCGCCATGCCCTTCCGGTGGAGGGGATTTTGACCCACCCGCGCGAGATCGTGAACCGTTGCGACGACTCGCTGCTGCGTGTCTTTCGTGGGAGAGACTACTTCTTCCGCCGCAGCCGGGGCTATGCCCCCCAGCCGGTGGAGCTGCCAGAGACGGCGGACGGCGTGCTCGCCTGCGGGGCGGAGCAGAAGGCGAGTTTCTGCCTCACCCGGGGCAGGGAGGCCTTCCTGAGCCAGCACATCGGTGACCTGAAAAACCTCGCCGTGCTGGAGCACTACCGCGCGCAGATCGCGCGCTTTCAGGACCGCTTCGGCATCGCCGCTACCCGCCTGGCCTGCGACCTCCACCCGGACTATCTCTCCACCGACTATGCCCGCGCGCGCAGCCGGGCGGAGGGGCTGCCGCTGGTCATGGTCCAGCACCACCACGCCCACATGGCTGCCTGTATGGCGGACAACGGACTCACCGGCCCCTGCATCGGCCTCGTCTGGGACGGCACGGGCTACGGCAGCGACGGGAGCACCTGGGGCGCGGAGTGTCTGACGGGGGACTGCGAAGGCGCGGTCCGCCGCGCGAGCATGCGCCCCATCGCCCTGCCGGGCGGCGACCGCTGCATGCAGGAGATCGGCCGGGTGGCGCACAGCCTGCTCTGGGACCTCGGATGCCCCGAGCGGAGCGATTGCCCGAACGGGGCGCAGCTCACGCAGATGTTGGGGGCCGGGCTGAATTGCCCGCCCTCGAGCGGGATGGGCCGCTTGCTCGACGGGGTCTATGCCCTGCTCACCGGCCGTCAGACGGTGAGCTATGAGGGACAGGGTGCCGTCCTGCTCGAGGCGATGGCCGGGCGGGATGAGAGCGCCTTCCCCGTCTCCTGCTATGAGGAGCGAGGACTGGCCCGGCTGGACACCCGGCCCATCCTGGCAGCCCTGCTCGGAGACTTGGACAAGGGCGTCCCGCCTGAGACGCTCGCCGCCCGCTTTCTCAATACCTTAGTCCTCGCTGCGGTGGGACAGTGCCGCGCGGCCCGGGAACAGACCGGGCTGCGGCGGGTGGTCCTCTCCGGCGGGGTGTTTCAAAACCGCTATCTGCTGCCCCGCGTGATGGACGCGTTGGAGGAGGCGGGCTTTGTGCCCCACTGCCACAGCCGCGTCGCCGCAAACGATGAGGGCCTCGCCCTCGGGCAGACGATGATCGCCGCAAAAGGAGGCGGCATCCCATGTGCCTGGCCATACCCCTGAAGCTGACCGAGATCGACGGCAACAACGCCGTCGGCGAGCGCGACGGCGTCCGCCGCGCCATCCGGGTGGACTTTATCCATGAGCCCAAGGTGGGCGACTATGTGATCGCCCACGCCGGCTTTGCGATCGAAAAGCTGCGCCATGAGCAGGCGCTGGAGAACCTCGCTGCCATCCGGGAGGTGGCCAATGCCGAGTGAGTCCGCCTTCCGCCGGCCGGAGGGGACGGAGCGCCTGGTCGCCGCCCTCTCCGGGATGGAGGTCCCGGAGACCCGGCTGATGGAGGTCTGCGGGACGCACACGATGGCGATCGCCCGCGCCGGGTTAAAGCGCCTGCTCCCGCCCCAGGTGACGCTGCTCTCCGGGCCGGGCTGCCCGGTTTGCGTCACCCCGGCGGGGGAGATGGACCGCATCCTGCGCCTTGCCCGGGAGCCGGGGGTGACGGTCGTCACCTACGGCGACCTGATGCGCGTGCCTGGCAGCCGTCCGGACCGGACGCTCGCGCGCTGCCGGGCGGAGGGCGCGGACGTGCGGTGGGTCTACTCCCCGATGGACGCGCTGGAGATTGCCCAGGACAGCCCGTCTCGGGAGGTGGTCTTCCTCGGCGTGGGATTTGAGACCACCGCGCCCGGCACCGCCCTCACCGTGCTGGAGGCGGAGCGCCGGGGGCTGAAAAATTTCTCCCTGCTCTCCCTCCTGAAGCTGACGCCTCCCGCCCTGCGGGCCCTCCTCGCCCGGCCGGGGGCGCGGGTGGACGGCTTTCTCTGCCCCGGCCATGTGGCGACGGTGATCGGCGCCGAGGCCTTTCGTTTCCTGCCGGAGGAATATGGCCTCCCAGCGGTGGTGGCGGGCTTTGAGCCGGGCGACCTGCTCGCCGCCCTCTGCGCCCTGCTGCGGCAGGTGAGAGACGGCACGCCCAAGTTGGAAAACGAGTACCTCCGCGCCGTCGCCCCGGAGGGCAATCCCGCCGCCCGCGCCCTGATGGAGCGGGTGCTCGAGCCGGTGGATGCCCGCTGGCGCGGTCTGGGGGAGATTCCCGCCAGCGGCCTGCGCCTGCGCGATGCGTGGCGGGCCTTTGACGCCGGGGAGCGCTTTGGCCTCAGCCCGGCGGAGGAGGGCGCGGAACCGGCCCGCTGCCGCTGCGGCGAGGTGATCTGCGGCGAGTGCGGCCCGGCGGACTGCCCTCTCTTCGCGCGCGCCTGCACGCCGGAGACGCCGGTGGGACCGTGCATGGTCTCCGGCGAGGGGGCCTGTGCCGCGGCATACCGCTACCGCGGCCTGACGGACGGAGAGGAGGCGGAGAGATGAACGAACCTGTCGTCACGCTGGACCACGGCAGCGGCGGACGCAAGACGGCGGAGCTGATCCGGGAGATGATGCTGCCCGCCTTTGACAACCCGGCGCTGAGTGCTCTGGGGGATGGGGCGGCGCTCGACCTCACGGGGCCGCTGGTGTTCTCCACCGACAGCTTTGTGGTCCGGCCGCTCTTCTTCCCCGGCGGGGACATCGGCAAGCTGGCGGTCTGCGGGACGGTGAACGACCTGGCCATGTGCGGCGGCATCCCGCGCTATCTCAGCCTCGGCATGATTCTGGAGGAAGGGTTCCCCCTCTCAGACTTGGAGCGGATTGTTGCCTCCATTGCCCGGATGGCCCGGGAGGCGGAGGTGCAGATCGTCACCGGCGACACCAAGGTGGTCGAGCGGGGGCGAGGGGACGGGATATATCTCAATACCTCAGGGATTGGCACGCTGGCCTGCCCCGGCCTGACGCCGGATGCCATCCGCCCGGGGGACCGGGTGCTGATCTCCGGCGCGCTGGGGGACCACGGCGCGGCGGTGATGATGGCCCGCAATGGCTTTGCCGGGGGAGACGCCCTGCGCTCGGATTGCCGGCCCCTCCACCGACTGGCCCGGGCGGCGTGGGAGGCGGGGGGTGTGCGCGTCCTGCGCGACCCCACCCGCGGCGGCGTGGCGACCACGCTCAACGAGTTCACCGAGGGCCGGACCTTCTCCATCGAGCTGGAGGAGGATGCCCTCCCCATCCACCCGCCGGTCCGCGCGGCCTGCGATCTGCTCGGGCTGGACCCGCTCTACTGCGCGAACGAGGGCAAGCTCCTCGCCGTCTGTGCCCCGGAGCGGGCGGAGGCGGTGCTGGCTGCCCTGCGCGCCCTCCCCGGCGGGGAGGAGGCGGCGGAGATCGGCCGGGTGACCGAGCGGTATCCCGGCCGGGTGGTGCTGCACAATTTCCTGGGCGTCGGGCGGGTGCTCGGCGTCCTCACCGGGGCACAGCTCCCGAGAATCTGTTAAGGCGGTGTTTGGAAGATGCAAACGAATCGAAAGTTCGAGATCACCCGGGACGAGATCCTCTCCATCGCGCGCGAGATGCGCGAGGGAGGCCACCTGCTCATCTGCATCCACGCCCATGTGGACAAGCAGGGGGAGACGGTGGTCACCTATGACTACGACTGCGGCGCGGAGGCGCGCTGCTATGAGGTGCGCGGGGAGAAGGTGCTGCCCTCCATCGTCCCCATCTATGACGCCGCCGCCGAGTGGGCCGAGCGGGAGCTGTGCGAGCTGATGGACCTCACCTTTGAGGGACTGGACACCAGCGAACGCCTCTTTTTGCCGGACAACCTGCTCGACGGACAGGGCCAGATCATTGTCACCCCGGTGAACGTCCTGCGGGAGCGGAATCATCCGGAGGCCTAGGCGGAAAGACCCTGCCGGCCCGTTCGATCCGCTGGGTGCGGGAACTCATTTGGAAACGTGAAGTGCGCGATATACTCCGGCCAAGCGCGACGGTGTTCCGTGTCACAGAGAGAAAACAGAGGGAAAGAGAACGATTCGAGCATTCTCTTCCCCTCTGCTTTTGTTTGCTGCGTTCGTTTACAGCCCCATCGCCGTCCGGACAATCTTCTCTGGCTGAACGCTGGAGATGCCGCCGAAGTACTGGGTGGAGAGGCTGGCCGCCGTGCAGGCGAAGGTGGCCGCCTGATGCACCTCCTCCGCGGCCAGCGCCGCCGGGGCCTTGCCCAGGCGCAGGAGCTGGCTCACCGCGCTGCCGCCGAAGATATCCCCCGCGCCGGTGGTGTCCACGACGCGGAGCGGGCCGGTGTAGTTCGTGTAGCCGCTGCCATTTTGGTTGACATAATAGCATCCATCCGCGCCCAATGTGACAAAGGCGAGCTGGACGCCGTACTCCGTCAGCAGCTTTTCACCGCCCACCTGTTCGTCCAGGCCCCAGAGGAACTCCACCTCCTCCAGGCTGATCTTGACCACGTCAGCCCGCGCCAGGCCCCAGAGAATCTGTGCCTTCGCCTCCTCGGGGTCGTCCCAGAGGGGGAGGCGGAGGTTGGGGTCGAAGGTGAGCAGCTTGCCTCGCTCCCTGGCGTAGGCGACCGCCTTCTGCGTCGTCGTGCGCACCGGCTCCCCGGTGAGGGAGAGGGTGCCGAAATGGAAGACGCGCGCCTGGTCGATCAGCGAGAGGTCCAACTCCTCGAAGGTGAGCATGGTGTCCGCCCCCGGCTTGCGGGCAAAGCTGAACTGCCGGTCGCCAGAGGGGTCAAAGGTGACGAAGGCGAGGGTAGTGAAATAGCGCGGGTCGCGGACAATGCCGCCGGTGGCGATGCCTGCCTCCCGCAGTGTGCCGAGCAGCAGGCGGCCAAAGGCGTCGTCCCCTACCTTGCCGAGAAAGGCGGTCTTAGCCCCGTACTGGTTCAGCGCGGCGAGGAAGTTACCCGGCGCGCCGCCGGGATGAGCAGCCATGGTGGGGTAGCCCGCCTCGTCTGTGCTCTGCGTGGCGAAGTCGATGAGCAGCTCGCCCAGCGCGGTGACATCCAACATAACGATCCCCTCCAAGCGAAAAGTTTTATTAAAGTCCACTATATCGGATGCACGGGCACTTGTCAAGAGGTCAAATGTGTGTTGGAACATGCCAAAGGCCGGCCGGACAGAAGTCCGGCCGGCCAGGCTTTCAAGCGGCGATCAGTTGTTGTACAGCAGCTCCAGCGTGCAGGTCTGGGCAATGCTCTTGCGGATCTCCGCACGCAGCGGGAGGACAGCGGAGGGCGTGACGCTCAGCTCGTCGATGCCGATGGCGAGGAAGGTGTGCAGCAGGGAGAGGTCGGCGCCCAGCTCGCCGCAGATGCCGATCCAGATGCCGGCGGCATGGGCGGCGTCGGCGGCCATCTTCAGCGCGCGCAGCACGGCGGGATGGTGCGGGTCAAAGAACTTGCCCAGGTCGTTGGCCTGACGGTCACAGGCCAGGGTGTACTGGGTCA
>CAYWUA010000002.1:0-108562 GCA_964461385.1 uncultured Oscillospiraceae bacterium | reverse complement strand
ACCAGCCGGAGCTGCCGGATTTACGGAAGACACGGTAGCCGGTGGCGCCGGAGACAGCATCCCAAGACACCGTGACACCGTTTGCGGCATTCTCGATGGAGGTGAGCGAAGGAGTGTCCAATTCACCGCTCGTGGTGCCAGACACTGTCAAACCAATGGCGTCAAAGCTTCCGCCGCCGCTGATGGCGTAGATGGTGCACTGGCCGTTGGAATGCGCGGTGATTGTGCCGTTATCGGATACGGTAGCTACATCTGGATCGCTGGTTTCGTAATAGATGGTGCCTGTGCTGCCGGAGGTAGAGAGAATGGAGGACAGGCTTTTGGTGCTGCCGGCCGAGAGAGTGTAGACGGACGCCGGTGTCACATACTGCTCCTGAATGTAGCCGGTGTAAGTCTGGCCGGAAACGGTTACTTGGACTTGATACCAGTAGGGATAATAGAGACGATAAAGGTAGCTGGTCGAACTGGTGACGCTGCCGCCCAAAATGGTGACAGTGGTGCCGGAAGAGAGTGTTGTTACCCGGCTGCTGGACGTAGAGGGGGAGGAGTAAATAGCTCGGCTGCCAGAGACCGTGCCGCTTGTGGTGGCGGTCAGTCGGACGGTGGAGTCCTGAGAGGGCATGTCATCGTAGACCGGGATATAGAAGAGAAAGGAATTGTCGATTGCCCCGGCCTCTTCATAGCCGTCGTAGGTATTGCGCGCCTCAGATGCCACAGCATAGGTGGCGGACATATACTGATGGGTGAACGTACTGTATTTGGCATCCGGGCTGACGTTAAAACGCATATAATAAGCGGTATTCTGTCCGGCGCTGATATAGCTGCTGGCGAGAAACTCCGCTCCGCCGTAGATGGCAAGAACCGGATTGCTCCAGCCGCGGCTGCGCGCATAGGCCAGGCCGTTATAGACTGCGCCGCCCGAAGAGGAAGAGGTAGCGCCGATGTTATAAAAATTGTAATATCCGATATAGCCGGAGACACTGCCGCTGATGGCTGCGTAGCTGGTGTCGCCGCCTGTCTCCTGAATGATTTTGCTGGCCAGGAAATAAGGACTCACGCCGGTGGCGAGACCTACGTTATAGATGATAGTAGGATAGTTGGTGCCATACGAGCTGTTCAGATCGGCGAATGTTCTGGTTTCTCCGGAGGTCGTGACATAGGTGTTCGCGGTGGCCAGATCGGTGCCGGCCAAGATCGCACGGACGCCCTCCAACGTCTGGACAGAGTTATAGGACTGATCCTCAAACTGGAAGATGTACTGGTCGGTCAAAAAATTGCGCGGGTCCATGTAGTAGGCCACCATGGCCCGGCTGGAACTGACATGATTGCCGTCAATCGGCTGATAGTGGTTGGTGCTGGAATAGGAGGAGGAGTCATAATACTCGCCGTGGTTGTTCAGCAGCAGTCCGCTGGTCTCGCCGTTGAGATTGTAGTCCACCGTGCTGCGATCGCCATACTCCCCTGCGATCGCCTCGTCCCAGGTCAGCCCGGTATCCACCGCGATAAAGATCCAGTCTGGATGCTCCTCGTGCAGCTCCTGCAGGTAGCTCTGATAGCTGGAGGGAAAGTTGGCGAGCTCTGACTCATAGGAAAGCTGCGCGCTCAATTGCTGCCGGAGCTTAGAGAGCAGGACCTGTTCGATCTTCTCCATATACGCATCCTCAGCCTGCTCCTCAGAAGTGAGTGTTTCCTCCTCCGTTAGTGTCTCGTCTGTCTTTAAACCGTCCTCCGGAAGGACGGTGTCATCCCCGGGGCTCTCCGGGAGAGAGAGATCCGAAGACGTTCCTTCTTCCTGAGAGGGGTCTTCGGGGAGATCGTCGTCTTCTTCCGTGGAAGGGAGGGAGGGATTATTTTCCGACTCCTCCTCTTCCGGCAGGAGGGAGCCTGACCCTGATGCCTCGTCCGATGGTGTGGTTTCCTCCTGTGCACTGTCTCCGCCTGACTCCTCGGAGGAGAGAGCGGCGCTGTCTTCGCTTTCCTCAGAAGACGGGAGAGCGTCCGTCAGGGAGTGATCTTCCGTCCCGGTGACGCTCTCTGCCTCTGACTGTGTTTCCAAGGCGTAGGCCGGGAGGGAGCTGAGGTCTGCGCAGAGCGTTGCGGCCAAAAGGAGCAGGGATAACATGCGGGTAAAGGCCCTGTGTTTCATGGCGGTACTTCCTTTCTCTTGTAATATAGAAATAGAACGCGCAGGCCGGGATTGCCGAAAGATTACGGATGTAACTTTTTGTTTCCGGAATGTCATTTGACTGTTATTATAATGGAGAAACAGGGAAAAGGCAATAGTTTTCCGTCAACTAAGGGAGATTCGCCGCCTGCTTCCGCCAAAAATGGCAAAATAAGACATATAAGCAATTGCAGTGGAAGGTGTAAGGTGAAATAGCTTGCCGCATAGAAAAAGAGAATGGGCGTCGTCTATATGCAGAGAAGCACGAAGGGGAAATTGCTTTACAGCATTCGATTGTCCTGGGACGGCTGAGCGGATGTAAAATTTCCCAAAAGAAATTCTTGACTTTGCCCTGGGAACCCGCTATACTATAAAAGCTGTGACGGGGTGTGGCGAAGCTTGGTATCGCGCTTGGTTCGGGTCCAAGAGGCCGCCGGTTCGAATCCGGCCACTCCGATTCAGTGAGCGTCTTCGATGTGATGTGTGGTTGTCATCGAAGGCGCTGTTTTTCTATACCGGCGCGCTGTGCGGCGCCGCCTGCTGAGAAAGGAGAACAAGCGATGCAGCCTTCCAAAACGCTGGAGCGGATACTGCTGCGGGTGCAAAAGCCGGCTCGCTACGTGGGCGGGGAGTACCGCAGCGTGATGAAAGACCGGGCGAAGGTGGACCTCCGCTTTGCTTTCTGCTTTCCGGATACCTATGAGATCGGCATGTCCAACCTCGGGATGCGTATTTTATACGGTGTGATGAACGAGATGGAGGGGGTCTGGTGTGAGCGTTGCTTTGCCCCCTGGGGCGATATGGAGGAGGAATTGCGCCGTGCGGGCTTTCCGCTCTATGCCCTGGAGAGCGGCGACCCGATCCGGGACTTTGACTTCGTCGGCTTCTCTCTCGGCTATGAGATGGCCTATACCAACGTACTCAATATGCTCGATTTGGCCGGTATCCCCCTGCACACCTGGGAGCGGGGAGAGGGCGACCCCATCGTGATTGCCGGAGGTACCTGTGCCTACCATTGCGAGCCGCTGGCCGACTTTATTGATCTCTTTTCCCTCGGAGAGGGGGAGGACGTTACCCGGGAAATGCTGGAGCTCTACCGGCTGGGAAAGCGCGAGGGCTGGACCCGGCAGGAGTATCTGCGCCGCGCGGCTCAGGTGCCCGGCCTATACGTCCCCTCCTTATATGATGTGAGCTACTGCGAAGACGGGACCATCGCCTCGATCACGCCGCGCGACGGGGCACCGGCGGTGGTGACTAAACGGATTGTCCAGGATCTGGATCAGTCCTATTACCCAGTGCAGACTATCGTGCCCTCTACGGAAATTGTCCACGACCGCGTCATGCTGGAGGTCTTTCGCGGCTGTATCCGCGGCTGCCGCTTCTGCCAGGCCGGATTCTGCTACCGGCCGGTCCGGCCAAAGAGTCCGCAAAAGCTGATCGAGCAGGGCATCGCCGCCTGCCGGGACTCCGGCTATCAGGAGATGACCCTCTCCAGCCTCTCCACCAGCGACTACCGCGGCCTGGAGGAGCTGTGCGACGGCTTGCTGGACTACTGTGAGAGCCGGAATATCAACCTCTCCGTCCCGTCACTGCGTGCGGATAACTTCTCTACTGCCCTTCAGCAGCGGCTGCAAAAAGCGCGCAAGAGCTCGTTCACCTTTGCCCCCGAGGCGGGCACGCAGCGCCTGCGCGACGCAATCAACAAAAACGTCACGGAGGAGGACTTGCTGCGCTCCTGCCGTACCCTCTTTGAGGGCGGCGGCAACGCCGTCAAGCTCTATTTCATGCTCGGCCTGCCCACCGAGACGGACGAGGATGTGCTGGGCATTGCGGACCTCGCGCAGAAGGTCTATCTGACCTGGAAGCAGTACGCCTCCAACCGGGCGCGCGGGGTGCGCATCGCTGTCTCTACCTCCTTCTTTGTGCCAAAACCTTTTACCCCCTTCCAGTGGGAGGGGCAGATCTCCATGGAGGAGTACCGGAGAAGGGTGAATCTCCTGCGCTCGAGCATCCGCAACAAGGCGATCACCTACAACTGGCATGACCCGGACACCAGCTATGTCGAGGCGGTCCTCGCCCGGGGCGACCGGCGCATGGGCCGCGCGATCGAGGAGGTCTGGCGTCGCGGCGGAAAGCTGGACGCCTGGAGCGAGTACTTCCAGTTTGACCGTTGGATAGAGGGCTTCCGTGCGGCGGGGCTTGACCCCGACTTCTACGCCCTGCGCGAGCGTCCTAAGGAGGAGATCCTCCCCTGGTCCATGATCTCGGTGGGGGTCCGGCCGGAATATCTCTGGCGGGAGCGGGAGCAGGCGTACCGGGCACAGATCACGCCGGACTGCCGGCGGCAGTGCATGGGCTGCGGGGCGGACCGACTGCTCTGCGGCGGGACCTGCGACGCCGAGCTGCCCCTGTCGGCGGAAAAGGAGGGATAAGGCGCCATGGCGAAAATGCATCATCACCGCCTTCGGTATGAAAAGAGCGGCCTTGCCGTCTATATCTCCCACCTGGATACGATGGCCTGCTTTCAGCGCGCCTTTCTCCGCGCCGGGCTGGAAATCTGGCAGACGGAGGGGTTTAACCGTCACGCCTATGTCTCCATTGCTCTGCCGCTTCCGGTGGGCTTTTCCAGCCGGTGTGAGGTGATGGAGTTTGACCTGGAGTCCGACCTGCCTCTGGAGGAGGTGCCGGGGCGTCTCAACGCCGTCCTGCCGGAGGGGATCCGGGTACTGGAGTGCTACCCGGCCCGAGACCCGTTCGGGCTGCTGAAGGTACTGGACTGGGAGATTCTTCTGGAATATGACCCCGGCGTACCGGACGGCGTGGAGTCCGCCTTTGGTGAGATGCTGGGGCAGGAACACTTGGTAGTTCGGAAAAAGTCCAAGAAGGCAAAGTGCGGCTATACCGAGGTGGACCTCATCCCGCTGGTTCGGAGCTGGTCACTCATGCGGGAAGGGGAGCAGGCCCTGCGCCTGAACTGCCGCCTGGCCGCGCAAAACCCCGGACTGAATCCCCAACTGCTCTTCGAGGCCTTTTCCGCCCACGCCCCGGCGCTGGCGCCGGATTTTGTCCGGTTCTGCCGGACGGAGGCCTGGCGGGAGGACGGAGTGCGTTTCCGCTGAGCGTGCAGGGCCGTGAAACTGTCCGGTTCCGTTCTTGACAAGCTTCGCGGGATTGGTTATAATAAAATAGTCATGCGATATGTTTGTTCAGAGTATCCATGCAAATATTTTCTCAGACCTCCGGATGGATGTGCAAGCGAGAGGTCGACTGCCGGGCGGCGGCATGAGCCGCCGTTATTGATTGAGTTAAAAGCTCAATTTTATAAGTTGGTTACTTTATAACCATTGTGCCGCAAGGCGCATCAACTTGTAAAACGGTCAATAAGAGCAGTAAAAGTAAGTATTTGCTATATAGGCTCTGATGATTTATCCTGCCTCATGGGAGAGAAGCTTTTTGCATTCCCTTGGGGATGGTTCTTGCCATTTTACGAGCGGTGCGCGTCGGCGGACCGCTCGTTTTTTGTCGTCTGAGAACGGCCCGGCCCGGGCCGAGGAACAAATAGGTAAAGGGGCTGTTCCCATGGGAGAGAGACTGAAATTATACGGATTCAACAATCTGACCAAAGCACTGAGCTTCAACATCTATGATGTGTGCTATGCCAAGACGCCGCGGGAGCAGCGGGAGTATATTGCCTATATTGATGAGCAGTATAACTCCGAGCGCCTGACCAAGATTCTCACCACATTGACCGATATGATCGGGGCGAAGGTGCTCAACATTGCCCGGCAGGATTACGAGCCGCAGGGGGCGTCAGTGGCCATTCTGATCGCGGAGGGATCGATGAAGCCGGCAGGGGAGATCCAGCTCGGCCACCTGGATAAGAGCCATGTGACGGTGCACACCTATCCGGAGTACCATCCGGAGACCTTCCTGGCCACTTTCCGGGTGGACATCGACGTGGCGACCTGCGGAGAGATCACCCCGCTGTCCACGCTGGACTACCTGATCGGCTCGTTTGACTCGGATATCATCACGATGGATTACCGAATTCGCGGCTTCACACGCGAGGTGAACGGGAAAAAGCTCTTTTGTGACCACCGGGTGACCTCGATCCAGGACTATATCGATCCCCGGATTCTCCAGCAGTACGACGCGGTGGACATCAACGTGTACGAGGCCAACCTCTTTCACACCAAGATGATGGTCAAGGAGATTGACCTGCAAAACTATTTGTTCAAGACGGATGTCTATGAGTTGCCGCCCAAGACCCGCCTGGAGATCATGAGCAATCTCCGGCGTGAGATGATCGAGATCTTCAGCGAGAAGAATATCTATTGTTGATGAAGAGGGAAGGTCAAATGCCGCTATCACAAGAGCGTGCCCCGATCTACGAGGCGCTGCAAGAATTTCGCCGGAAGCGGGTGGTCCCCTTTGATGTGCCCGGCCACAAGCGTGGCCGGGGCAATCCAGAGCTGACCGAGTTTCTGGGTGAAAAGTGTGTCTCCATAGACGTCAACTCCATGAAGCCGCTGGATAATCTCTGCCATCCCGTCTCGGTCATCCGCCAGGCGGAAGCGCTGGCGGCAGAGGCGTTCGGCGCGGCCCACGCCTTCCTGATGGTGGGGGGCACCACCTCCGCCGTACAGGCAATGGTCCTCTCTGCGGTCCACCAGGGGGACAAGATCATTTTGCCGCGCAACGTTCACCGCAGCGTGGTGGGGGCGTTGGTGCTCTGCGGCGCGGTCCCGGTCTATGTGGACCCGCTGTGCGATACCCGGCTGGGCATCCCGCTCGGCATGAGATTACAGGACGTCAAGGACGCGATGGACTGCCATCCGGACGCCAAGGCGATTTTGGTGAACAATCCGACCTATTACGGCATTTGCTCCGACCTGCGCTCCATCGTCAAGCTGGGGCACGAGCGCGGCATGCTCTGCCTGGCTGACGAGGCGCACGGAACGCACTTTTATTTCGGGGACAATCTGCCGGTCTCCGCAATGGCGGCCGGTGCGGACCTCGCGGCGGTATCGATGCACAAGTCGGGCGGTAGCCTGACGCAGAGCTCATTGCTGCTGGCCGGGCCGGCCATGTCGCAGGGCCAGATTCGCCAGATCATCAACCTCACCCAGACCACCAGCGCGTCCTACCTGCTGCTGGCCAGCCTGGACATCTCCCGGCGCAATCTCGCCCTGCGCGGCCGGGAGGCGTTCCGCCGCGTGTCTGACATGGCGGAATATGCCAGGGGAGAGATCAACAGCATCGGCGGGTATTACGCCTTCTCCCGCGAGTTGATCAATGGGGAGAGCGTCTATGACTTTGACATCACCAAGCTCTCGGTGAACACCTTGGATATCGGACTGGCTGGCATCGAGGTCTACGACCTGCTCCGGGACGAGTATGATATTCAGATCGAGTTTGGAGACTTGGGGAATATCCTCGCCTATCTCTCCATCGGCGACCGCTTGCGGGAGATCGAGCGGCTGGTGGGGGCGCTGGCGGAGATCCGCCGCCACTACCGGCGCAGCCGGGCTGGACTGCTCTGCCAGGAGTACATTGAGCCGACCGTCATCGCCACCCCACAGCAGGCGTTCTACGGAAAAAAGGAGTCTCTTCCGCTCGAGCATACACTGGGACGGGTCTGCACGGAGTTTGTCATGTGCTATCCGCCCGGCATCCCCGTGCTCGCCCCGGGAGAGCTGATTACGGAGCCGATTTTGGAGTATATCCGCTACGCCAAGGAGAAGGGCTGCAGCATGACCGGTCCGGAGGACCCGGAGATTTTGCACCTGAATGTGCTCAGAAAAGGAGCGTGCTGACCGATGGAATTTTGGTTTTCGGAACACCACACCCCTAACGTCCGGATGTCTATCCGGGTGGACCGCCAGCTTTACAGCGGCAAAAGTGAGTTCCAGCGCATCGACGTCTTTGAGTCTCCTGAGTTTGGACGCTTTCTTGTCCTGGACGGTTATATGATGCTCACGGAGAAGGACGAATTTATCTATCATGAGATGATCACTCATGTGCCAATGGCGGTTCACCCTCATGTGCGCGATGTGCTGGTGATCGGCGCGGGTGACGGCGGCGTGATCCGGGAGCTGACGCGCTATCCAGACATCGAGCATATCGATATGGTGGAGATCGATCCCCTAGTGGTCGAGGTCTGCAAGAAGTACCTGCCCCAGACGGCCTGTCGCTTTGACGATCCGCGTGTGAGCCTCCACTTTGAGGACGGGCTTCGCTTTGTCCGCGCGCCGGAGGACGCCTACGACCTCATCATCGTGGACTCCACCGACCCCTTCGGGCCGGGGGAGGGGCTGTTCACCAAAGAGTTTTACGGGAACTGCTGTAAGGCGCTTCGGGAGGATGGAATCCTCATCAACCAGCACGAGAGCCCCTTCTACCCGGAGGACGCGGCGGCCTGTCAGCGGGCACACAAGAACATTGTCCAGTCCTTCCCAATCAGCCGGGTCTATCAGGCCCATATCCCGACCTATCCCTCGGGCCACTGGCTCTTCGGCTTTGCCTCCAAGCGGTATCATCCGCTGAAAAACCTGGATGAGACGCGCTGGAACCTGCGCGGCCTGGCCTGTAAGTACTACACCACCACGCTGCACAAGGGGGCCTTCTATATCCCTGCCTATGTAGAGGAGCTGCTGCGCGATGTTGAGCCCTAATGTAGAGACTTTTATGGCCTGCGACGCCCCGTGGGCGCGCGCGCAGACCGTCCTGTTTGGCGCCCCGTTTGACTCCACCACCTCTTTCCGGCCCGGGACCCGGTTCGGCCCCGGCTCTATCCGACGGGAGTCCTATGGACTGGAGACCTACAGCCCCTATCAGGACCGGGACCTGCTGGACATCGCCGTGCTGGACGCCGGCGATCTTGAGCTGCCGCTGGGGGACACCCCAGCCGTCCTGGACGCGATCGAGGCGCGTGCGCGGGAGATTTTGACGGCCGGGAAGCGCCCCTTCCTGCTCGGCGGGGAGCACCTGGTCACCCTGGGCGCAATGTGCGCGGCGGTGGAGCGGTATCCGGAACTCGCCATCGTCCACTTTGACGCCCACGCCGACCTGCGGGAGGACTATCTCGGCGTCCGCCTCTCCCACGCCTGCGTGCTGCGCCGGTGCTGGGAGCTGGTGGGGGATGGGCGCATCTTCCAGTTCGGTATCCGCTCTGGTGACTGGGAAGAGTGGCGCTGGGGCGCGGAGCATGTGAGCACCCATCGCTTTGATTTTGACACGCTGGAGGAGACGCTGGACGGGCTCTCCGGCCGGCCGGTCTACTTCACGCTGGACCTGGACGTGCTCGACCCGTCGGTATTCCCCGGCACCGGCACGCCGGAGCCGGGCGGCGTCAGCTTTGACGCGCTGCGCCGTGCGGCCACGGTGGTCTGCGCACATGCCAATGTCGTCGCCTGCGACGTGAATGAATTGAGCCCTCACTATGACCCGAGCGGGGTATCCACCGCCGTGGCCTGTAAAATCATCCGGGAGATGCTGCTGGCATTCCCCCAGACGGAGAAAGGGAGCGAGAGACTATGAGCAAGGTATTGGTCATCGGCTGCGGCGGCGTCGCGAGCGTCGCGATCCAGAAGTGCTGCCAGAACAGCGAGGTATTTCACGAGATCTGCATCGCCAGCCGCACGAAATCCAAGTGCGACGACCTGAAGGCCAAGCTGGAGGGGAAGACGGCCACCAAGATCACCACCGCTCAGGTGGATGCGGATCGCGTAGAGGAGCTCATCGCCCTCATCCGCCGGGAGCAGCCGGATCTGGTGATGAACATCGCCCTGCCGTATCAGGACCTCACGATTATGGACGCCTGCCTCGCCTGCGGCGTAAACTATCTGGACACCGCCAACTATGAGCCGGAGGACATCACCGACCCCGCCTGGCGCGCGGTCTACGAGAAACGCTGTAAAGAGGAGGGCTTCTCCGCCTACTTTGACTACTCCTGGCAGTGGGCCTACCGCAAACGCTTTGAGGAGGCCGGCCTGACCGCTCTGCTGGGCACTGGCTTTGACCCCGGCGTGACGCAGGCGTACTGTGCCTGGGCGCAGAAGCATCTCTTTGATCAGATTGACACGATCGACATCCTCGACTGCAACGGCGGCGACCACGGCTACCCCTTTGCCACCAACTTTAATCCGGAGATCAACCTGCGCGAGGTCTCCGCCCCCGGCTCCTACTGGGAGAATGGCCATTGGGTGGAAATTCCACCGATGAGCGTCAAGCGGGAGTACGATTTTGACCAGGTCGGCCGGAAGGACATGTACCTCCTCCACCATGAGGAGATCGAGTCGCTGGCGAAAAACATCTCTGGTGTCAAGCGTATTCGCTTCTTTATGACCTTTGGCCAGAGCTATCTGACCCATATGAAGTGCCTGGAGAACATCGGCATGCTCTCCACTGAGCCGGTGGAGTTTGAGGGGCATGAGATTGTCCCCATCCAGTTCCT
The DNA here is from genome assembly GCA_964461385.1 of uncultured Oscillospiraceae bacterium. GTDB lineage: Bacteria > Bacillota > Clostridia > Oscillospirales > Oscillospiraceae > Onthomonas. The sequence continues at coordinate 97,943 of CAYWUA010000002.1, read as the reverse complement.
CAAGCGCCTGCTGCCCGATCCGGCGACGCTGGGGCCGCGTACGGTGGGGAAGACCAATATCGGCTGTATCTTTACCGGCAAAAAGGACGGCGTGGAAAAGCGCGCCTACATCTACAACATCTGCGACCATCAGGCGTGCTACCGCGAGGTCGGCTCGCAGGCGATCTCCTACACCACCGGCGTGCCCGCCATGGTCGGCGCGATGATGCTCCTGACCGGCAAGTGGAACAAGCCGGGCGTCTACACGGTGGAGGAGTTTGACCCGGATCCCTATATGGATGCACTCAACCAGTGGGGCCTGCCTTGGCAGGTGGATGAGAACCCCGTTCTGGTGGACTGAGCGGATGCGCACCCCCTATTTTCTGGTGGACGAGGGCCTGATCCGCCGGAATCTGGAGATTTTGCAGTCGGTCTCCCGCGAGACTGGCTGCAAGATTCTGTTGGCCCAAAAGGCGTTTTCTACCTATGCCTGTTATCCCCTCATCCGTCAGTATCTGGCGGGGACAACCGCCAGCGGCCTGCACGAGGCGCGGCTGGGCGCGGAGGAGTTCGGCGGAGAGACGCATGTCTTTTCCCCCGCCTACCGCCCGGACGAGTTTGACGAACTGCTCACCTATGCAGACCACCTGGTCTTCAACTCTCCCGCCCAGGTGCGCAAGTTTGGGCTCCGGGCGAGACAGTGCGGCAAGTCCATCGGTCTGCGCGTGAACCCGGAGTGCTCCACCCAAGAGGGGCACGCGATCTATGACCCCTGCGCGCCCGGCTCCCGCCTAGGCACCACGCGGGCCAACTGGGACGATGAGATCCGTCCTCTGCTCGACGGGTTGCACCTGCACACCCTCTGTGAGCAGGACTCGGACGACCTGGAAAAGACAGTTGCCGCCTTTGAGGAAAAGTTTGGTCCCTTTTTGCATGGCATGAAGTGGCTCAACCTGGGCGGCGGGCACCATATCACCCGTCCCGGCTACGGCTTGGAGCGTCTGAAGCGTCTGCTGCGCCGTCTGCACGATCAATATCAGGTCCAGCTCTACCTGGAACCGGGAGAGGCGGTGGTCCTGAATGCTGGATTTCTCGTCACCCGCGTGCTGGAGGTCGTGCACAATGGGGTGGATATCGCCATCCTGGACGCCTCCGCCGCCTGCCATATGCCGGATGTAATCGAGATGCCCTACCGCCCGCCGCTGCGCGGGGCCGGCGCAGTGGGGGAGAAGCCCTATAAATACCGTCTGGCCGGCCCGACCTGCCTGGCAGGGGACGTGATCGGAGACTATTCCTTTGACCGCTCACTTCAGGAGGGGGATGAGCTGGTCTTTGAGGATATGGCGCTCTACACCATTGTCAAAACCAACACCTTTAACGGCATCAATCTGCCCGATCTCTGGATTCGCCGGTTGGACGGGACTTTAGAGCATCTGCGCTCCTTTGGCTATGGGGACTTCAAAGGACGGCTCTCCTGACCTGTCAGCGGAATAGCATTACCTAGGAAATAAACAGTAAAAAGCGGTTTTCCCTTCGCATATGCGTGGAAGGGAAAACCGCTTTCTCACATTTGATACGTGTAAAGCAAATTAACTTACACAGAATTTTGGAAGGGAGATATATCTTGGGCCTATCCCTTATCCGGAGAACTTTCCGGTGCGGGGCCGATGGAAGTGCGCTCTACCAGCTCGGCGTGCAGAAGCAGCGTGCCGATGGGAATGCCGTCCAGCAAGCTGGTAAGTGCGTAGTACGCGCTGCGGCCGAGCTGCGGCCGGTTCTGGCGGATGCTGGCCAGCGGGGGGATGGTATAGGAGCAGAGGGGCAGATCGTCAAATCCGATGATGCTCAGCTGGTCGGGCACGCGGATGCCCACCTCCATGCAGTGGATGAGGACGGAGTGTGCCAGTAGGTCGTGGCTGCAGATGATGGCGGTGACGCCCTGGCGGAGCAGCCGCGGCAGATGTTTCTCCAGGCATTCGGAGGAGTAGTAGGAGTTGCCCGCCAGGGAGGGCTGATCCGGAAAGCCGCTCTGACGCAGCGAGCGGAAGAAGGCCCGGTAGCGCACCTGATTGATATAGGACCCCAGCGCACCGCTGAGATAGCCGATTTTCCGATGGCCCAGTGCCTTGAGACGCGCCACGGCGAGGTCCATCCCCTCATCGTTGTCAATCCCAAGATAGGCTGTGTAGGGGTTTGACCTTACATGGTTGTCATAGAGGACGGCGGGCGTCTTGGAGCTGCGGAAGTCCTGCATCCATGGGTCGTTAAGGGGAAGGCCGAGAAAAAACGCCCCGACGTAGCCATTGGAAAGCATGTACTGGTCGTAAGGGATCTGCTTCTGCGTCTGCACGGTCAAGGGAACCACCTCGACACAGGCGCCGGCCGGTTCCGCCATCTTGCGAAAGCCCATGATGATGTCCCAACCGAAGTCCTCCGGCGCCGTGTAGGCCATATTTTCAATGAAAATGCACAGGCGTTTTCCGCCGCTGCGTGCCGGGCGGGAGTATCCCAGCTCAACCGCGATCTCCAGAACGGATTTTCGGGTGGACTCGCTCACATCGGTGGCGCCGCTCAGGGCTTTGGAGACGGTCGCCTTGGAGATGCCGAGCCGCTTTGCAATGTCATCCATCGTGGCCACCGCAGCGATTCCTCCTCTTCTAGTCCTCTCCGATCACATACGGATAGGAAAATTGTCAGATTTTCATTATTATAATGCTTTCCGACGTGATGCGCAAGAGAGAATACGTGCACGACATCGGGACAAAACCTTTGCATCAGGTTGCGAGTTTCGAAACAAATGGCTTTGACAGAATTGACAATTTGCATATATTGACCTTGTGCATCCTTTACAAAATCGTTGTTTTGCGAAGTTGAGCGCTTGACTAACCGGATGTAGAAGCGTATATTATCCAGTAGCGAAACTTTGCGAAACAGCAAAGGAAGGATGGAGGAATGCGCAATGCAAAAAAAGGGAAGAACCAGATGGCTCGCTGCCCTTCTGGCGCTGCTGATGATGCTGGCCTTGGCCGGCTGCTCCGGCAGCAGCGGCACGGAGAGTGTGCGCCTGATGGTCTGGTCCCCGTCAGAGGACCAGTCGAAAGACAGCGGTGAATGGCTGCAGACCTGCTGTGAGCGGTTTGCTGAGCTGCACCCGGAGTGGGACATCACGTTTGTCTATGGAGTGGCAGACGAGGCAACCGCGGCAAGTACCGTCTCCCAGGACGCGGAGGCGAGCGCAGATGTCTTCATGTTTGCCAACGACACCATCACCACCCTGACTGACGCCGGCGCGCTGGCAAAGTTCGGCGGCATCTACGCCGACGAGATCCGTGCGACCAACAGCGAGGCCCTCGTCGACTCCCTGACCCTGGACGGCGAGCTGTACGGCGTGCCGTTTACCACCAACACCTGGTACATGTACTACGACAAGAGCGTCTTCTCGGAAGAGGACATCAAGAGCCTGGAAGCGATGCTGGAGAAGGGCGTTGTTTCCTTCCCGTTTACCAACTCCTGGTATCTGCCCGCCTTCTACCTCGGCAACGGCTGCACTCTGTTTGGCGACGGCACGCAGGAGGAGCTGGGTGTGGACTTCGGCGGCGAGAACGCGGTGGAGGTCACCAATTATCTCATTGACCTTTACAGCAACCCCAACTTCGTTGTGGACGCCGACGGCTCCGGTATCGCCGGCCTGCGCGACGGCAGCATCAACGCGATGTTCACCGGTTCCTGGGACGCGGCGAGCATCCGGGAGATCCTCGGCGACAACATGGGCGTCGCGGCTCTGCCGACCTACACCCTCAACGGTGAGGAAAAGCAGATGTATGCCTATGCCGGCTCCAAGGCGATCGGCGTCAACACTGAGTCGGAGTACATGGAGCAGGCAGTCGCCCTCGCAGTCTACCTCGGCTCCGCAGAGGCACAGGCCCTGCACTATGAGCTGCGCAACGTGGTGCCCTGCAACACCGAGCTTCTGGAGGACGAATCCATCATGAGTGATCCAGTGGTCATGGCGCAGAACGACACCTTTGACCGCACCTCCATTCTCCAGCCGTTTGTCTCCCAGATGAGCAACTGCTGGACGCCGATAGAGAATATGGGCAAGTCCATCCGCAACGGAGACACAACGCATGACAATGCCGAGGCGCAGACGCAGGCTATGAATGACGCCATGAACAGCGACGGCATTTCATAAGAGAGAGGGAGAGAAGATGACAACGAAATCTCTGAGCCAGCGCGCTCTCCTGGCACAGCAGGAGCTCCTGGAACCCTGCACCTGTATGGGCGCTCTACGCAACGGCGAGATGGAGACCAAGCTCTCCGCTGTGGTGATGGGCCTGGGCAACCTGGTCCACCGGCAGTACATCAAGGGACTGCTGTTCCTGGCCATCGAGGTCGCATATGTTCTGTTTATGATCTTTTTTGGCTTCCACAATCTCTATATGCTCGGCTCGCTGGGCACGGAGGTGCAGACCGAGGTCTGGAGCGAGGAGCTGCAGGTCTACCTGTATGAGGGCGGCGACCAGTCCATCCTCCTGCTCCTGTATGGCATTGCCACCATCCTGGTGACGCTGGTGATGTTCTGGATCTGGCGCGGTACTCTTAAGAGTGCCTACCGTGTGGAGTTACTCCACACGGCCGGAAAGAAGGTCAATACCTTTGTCGACGACCTGAAGGGACTGCTGGACGAGAGCCTCTATCGCCTCCTGATGGCCCCTCCGATGTTCTTTATCACCGCCCTGACCATTCTGCCGCTGATCTTCATGATCTGCATGGCCTTCACCAACTACAGCAAGATCGACAACCATCTCGTGCTCTTTGACTGGGTCGGACTGGAGAACTTTGCCTCTCTGTTTGACAGCAGCAGTATTCTGGGCAGCACCTTCTGGTCCGTCCTGGTCTGGACGCTGATCTGGGCCTTTTTCGCCACCTTTACCAACTACTTCTTCGGCATGATTCTGGCCATCGTCATCAACCGCAAGGATACCAAGATCAAGGGCTTCTGGCGCTTCTGCTTTGTCATCTCCTGCGCGGTGCCGATGTTCGTCTCGCTGCTGATCATGCGCACCATGCTTCAGCCGGAGGGCGCGGTCAACGTGCTGCTGCGCAACCTGGGCCTGATCGAGCAGGGGACCAGCCTCCCGTTTTTCACCGACCCGCTCTGGGCCAGAGTGACGGTCATCGTCATCAATATCTGGGTCGGCGTGCCGTACACCCTGCTGCAGCTCACCGGCGTGCTGCAGAACATCCCCGGCGAGCTGTACGAGGCGGCCATGGTGGACGGGGCGAACCCGGTCCAGAGCTTCTTCTACATCACCCTGCCCTATATGTTCTACGTGACCACCCCCTACCTGATCTCCACCTTTACCGGCAACGTGAATAACTTCAACGTGATCTATCTCCTCTCCGGCGGCGACCCGGTGACCAACCTTGCCTCGACGGCCGGCAGCACCGACCTGCTGGTCACCTGGCTCTATAAGCTGACCATCGACCGGCAGTACTACAACGTCGGCGCGGTCGTCGGAATCCTGACGTTCATCATTCTGGCCATCGGCTCGCTGATCACCTACCGGAACAGCAAGTCCTACAAAGAGGAAGGAGGGTTTTAAGTCATGACGCTGAGAAGTGCGAAGGCGGCCCGCCTGCGCAACAATATCATTGTGCACACCGTGCTGGCGATTCTGGCTTTTATCTGGGTGTTCCCGGTGCTCTGGGTCATCATGACCAGTTTCCGCGCCGAAAAGGGCTCCTATATCTCCACGTTTTTCCCGCAGTCCTTTACCCTGGATAACTATATCAAGCTCTTCACCGACACCACCATTTTGAACTTTCCCCGAATGTTCATGAATACGCTGATCATCGCCATCTTCTCCTGCATTCTCTCCGCGTTCTACGTCCTCTCGGCGGCCTACTGCCTGTCTCGGATGAAGTTCCGGATGAGAAAGCCCTATATGAATATGGCCATGATCCTCGGCCTGTTCCCCGGCTTTATGTCCATGGTGGCCGTCTACTTCATCCTCAAGGCGGTCGGCCTGACCGAGGGCTCCCTGATCCGCCTGGCGCTCATCCTCTGCTATTCTGGCGGTGCGGCGCTCGGATTCCAGATATCCAAGGGCTTCTTTGACACCATCCCGTACTCTATTGACGAGGCGGCGCTGATCGACGGCTGTACCCGGTGGCAGATCTTCACCCGCATCACCCTGCCGTTGTCCAAGCCCATCGTGATCTATACGGTGCTGACCTCCTTCATCAGCCCCTGGGTGGACTTCATCTTTGCCAAGGTCATCTGCCGCGCCAACGCCGACCAGTATACCGTGGCGATCGGCCTCTGGCGCATGCTGGAGAAGGAGTATATCGACAACTGGTATACCAGCTTCGCGGCCGGAGCGGTCCTGATCTCCATTCCGATTGCAATTCTCTTCTTGAAACTGCAAAAGTACTATGTGGACGGTATGACCGGCGCCGTGAAAGGCTGATCGCAAAATCTCTTTCAGGGTGTGGCCTGTGACGCAATAAGAGTGTATAATCTTAATGCAGAGACGGGCCGCACCCTCTCTCTATCCAACTGCAACTCTGATCTTCTAAACTGGTGATAGAAATGATGCTACACGACGATGTGACTACCGCCGTCCTGGATTTTGACGCCCCGGATTTTCGCGAGCGCTTTGACTGTGATCTGCCGCTCGGCTCCTTTTGCGGCCGGGAGGGGACAATTTTCCGACTCTGGGCGCCCACTGCGCAGGCGGTGTGGCTGAACCTGTACCGTGACGGCGCCGGCGGGGAGGCAGCTCTTCGGCAGGAGATGACGCCTGGCGAGCACGGCCTCTGGACCTGGGAGACGGTGGAAAATCTGGACGGGGTCTACTATGACTATCACGTCACCGTGGACGACACAGAGCGCGCCACGGCCGACCCCTATGCCAGGGCCTGCGGTCTCAACGGGGCCAGAAGCATGGTGATCGACCTGCGCCGGACGGACCCGGAGGGCTGGCAGGAAGACGGTCCGCCGCCATGTCCGCCGGAGACGGTGATCTACGAGATTCATGTAAAAGATTTTTCCTGGGACCCGCACTCCGGCGTATCGCCGGCGTATCGCGGGAAATATAAAGCCATCTGCCAGGACAATACCACGCTGGACGGCGCGGGGGAGCGGCCGACTGGGCTCGCCTACCTGCGCAGCCTCGGCGTGACACATGTCCAGCTCATGCCGGTCTTTGACTACGGCTCGGTGGATGAGGGCGGGGACCCGGACGCGTTCAACTGGGGCTATGACCCGGTCAACTATAACGTGCCCGAGGGCTCGTACTCCACAGACCCGGCTCACGGGGAGGTGCGCATCCGCGAGCTGAAGGAGGCGGTGCAGTCCCTGCACCGAAATGGGTTCCGCGTGATTATGGATGTGGTCTATAACCACACTTATCGGCTGGACTCTTGGTTGTTTCGGACCGTGCCATGGTATTACTACCGCCGGAATGAGGATGGGACGCCCTCTGACGGCTCCGGATGTGGCAATGACTTGGCCTCGGAGCGGAGCATGTGTGCCCGCTACATTCTTGACTCTGTGCTCTACTGGGCGGAGGAGTACCACATTGATGGGTTCCGATTTGACCTGATGGGACTGCTGGATGCCCGGCTGATGAACCGGATACAGTGCGAACTGGACCGCCGCTTTGGCGCAGAGGAGAAGCTGATCTTCGGCGAGCCGTGGGGCGCGGCACAGACTGCCGCCGCCCCGGGTACCGTTCTGGCGGATAAGAGCAGCCTGCATCGGCTCAATGGCAGGATCGGGGCCTTCTGCGACGCCACGCGTGACGCCATCAAGGGCAGCGCCCTCCGGGCGGACATCCTCGGATTTGTCAACGGGGGCCATATGGAGCCGGAACACCTGGCCTGCTGTCTGAGAGGCTGGGCTGGGCTCTATGCCGCCTTTTCTGCGCAGACGCCTGCGCAGACCATCACTTATCTCTCCTCCCATGACGACTGGACCTTGTGGGATAAGCTGGTGCTCACGATAGACCCGGAGCACCGCTATGATGAGCCGTTGGAGCCCGTCCTGCGCGCCAACCGGCTGGCCGCCGCGATCAACTTTTGCTGCCAGGGGCATCTCTTCCTGCTCTCCGGTGAGGAGTTTGCCCGCACCAAGGAGGGCATCCGCGACTCGTTCTCCTCTCCGGTGGCCGTCAACCGGCTGGACTGGCGCCGCGCATGGAATTGGAGAGAATTGGTAGAATATTACCGGGGCCTGATTGCCCTGCGCAAGCGGCTGCCCGGCCTGTGCGACAAGAGCGCGTCCGCACCTGACCGCATCGGCGAGGTGTCCGCGCCGGCGGAGGACTGTGTGACGGCCCGGGTGGACAACCGGGGCGGCGATGGCCGCTGGCCGGAGCTGTTTCTGATCTTTAATGCCGGGCAGCGGGAAGTCTCGGTTCCGCTTCCGTCCGGGGACTGGCAGGTGCTCGTGGACGGGGAAAGCAGCACCCTCTGGCAGGACGGCGAGACGCAGCTGCGGCGGAATACCGCCGCCGTGCCCGCGATGACGGCCCTGCTCCTCGGCCGCGTGTAGGGAGGGACTGATCATGCACTTTCTTTACGGACGGCAGGATATGACCAGCCTGGAGCGGGCGCAGGAGAACTGCTTTCTGCTCACGAATGGATTGGGTGGATTTTCCTCCCTGACTGCGGCGTTTTCCGCCAGCCGAAACGATCACAGCCTGCTCATGGCCGCGCTCCATCCGCCCGGCCGCCGCGTGCAGCTGGTGCACCGCCTGTCCGAGCAGCTGGAGGTGGAGGGACAGGGGCATTTCCTCTCCACGCAGGAGTTCGCGGACGGCGGCGCGCCGGAGGAGGGGTACCTCTGGCTGTCCTCCTTTGCCGTGCGCGACGGCTGTCCCGTCTGGCGCTACCAGGTAGGCGGCGTACAGGTGACGCGGCGCTGCGGGATGCGGCAGGGGGCCAACACCGTGGCGGTGACCTATACGGTGGAAAACGACAGCCGGCAGCCCTGTACGCTGCGCGTCCGTCCGGCGCTCCAGATGGTGCCCAAAGGGAGAGACCTCCCGACGGAACAGATTTTTCTGCTGGAATCAGACCGGGTGATCTCCGGACATTACACGCTCTATTTTGCCTCAAACGGATTCCTGCGCCCCATCCCGCCGCAGCGGCGGCAGCTTGCCTATCCGCGCGACCGCTGGGACGGACGACAGGATACCGGCTGGACGGAGGAATGTTTTCAGCTGGAGTGGACCGCGCAGCCCGGAGCGCGCGCCGTGTGGGAGATTGTCTTCTCCACCGAGCCGGTTGACACGGACGGACAGACCGTCCTGCGGGAGATGGAGACGCGCCTGCGCGCCCTGACACAGCAGGGCGGATTCCGCGACCCGGTGGCCCGGCAGCTCGCGCAGAGCGCGGCGGCGTTTCTCGTCCGCCGGGAGTCCACCGGCGGAGAGACCATCCTCGCGGGCTATCCGTTTTTTGAGGACTGGGGACGGGATACCATGATTGCTCTGCCAGGCTGCGTGCTCGCCACCGGACAGTACGCGGCGGCAAAGAGCATTCTGCGCACCTTCCTGGCCTATGAACGCGACGGGCTGGTGCCAAACCTCTTCCCGGATGGAGGGACGGAGCCGCGTTATAATACGGTGGACGCCGCGCTGCTGCTGGTCAACTGCATCTGGCTTTATTATGAAAAAACGGGAGATGCGGATTTCGTGTGTGAGGCCTATCCGGTGCTTGAGCGCATTGTCTCCGCCTACCGCCGGGGGACGCGCCACGCCATCTCGATGGACGCGGACGGTCTCATCCGCGCCGGCGCCGGCCTGGACCAGGTGACGTGGATGGACGTGTGTGTGGACGGCATCCTGCCCACCCCGCGCCATGGGAAGCCGGTGGAGGTCAACGCCTACTGGTATAACGCCCTGTGCATTCTCCAACGCCTGGCGCCACTCGCCGGGGCGGACGGGGAGGTATACGGGGCGCTGGCCCAGCGGGTCCAATCGTCGTTTTGCGCCCAATTCTGGATGGAGGGCCGGGGCTACCTAAAGGATGTTCTCTCCGGCACGGCGGCGGACACGCAGCTGCGCTGCAACCAGATCTGGGCGGTCTCTCTCCCGTTTTCCATGCTCCCGCCCGAACAGGAGCGGTCGGTGGTGGACGCGGTATTTCGCGCGCTCTATACCCCCTGCGGCCTGCGCACGCTCGACCCGGCAGATGGGGAGTTCCACCCCGTTTACCGGGGACCACAGCGGGAGCGGGACCTGGCCTATCACCAGGGGACCGTCTGGCCATTCCCTCTGGGGGCCTTTTACCTCGCCTGGCTCAAGACAAGGGGGAACACTCCGACGGCGGCCGAACAGGTGCGAACCTGGCTGGAGGAACTGGAGCCGGCCTTGCGGGAGGGCTGTATCGGGCAGCTCCCCGAGATCTACGACGGCGCCCACCCCGGCGCCTCCAAAGGGTGCTTTGCCCAGGCGTGGAGCGTGGGCGAGCTGCTGCGTGTTTATGAGGCGCTGGAACAGATTTTACCAGCCGACTGAGAAAGGACGATGTACCATGGAAGAAAAGCTGCAAACTATTTTGCATGAGCGGTTTGGGACCTCTTTGCAGACGGCAAGCCGGGAGGAGGTCTATGCCGCCCTGCTTGAGCTGACCCGCCGGGAGATGGCCGCTCGTCCCAAGATCCAGGGCGAGCGGAAGCTGTACTATGTCTCCGCCGAGTTTCTGATCGGCAAGCTCCTGTCCAACAACCTGCTCAACCTCGGTCTGTTTGACGAGGCGCGGACGGTCCTCTCCCGCTATGGTTTTGCCCTGGAGGAGATTGAGGAGTCCGAGCTAGAGCCCTCCCTCGGCAACGGCGGCCTGGGCCGTCTGGCCGCCTGCTTTCTGGACTCCATTGCCGCGCTCGGCCTGTGCGGAGACGGTGTGGGGCTGAACTATCACGAGGGCCTGTTCTACCAGCGCCTGGCGGGCAACCGGCAATGTGAGGAGAAGAACCCCTGGATCACACCGGAGAGCTGGCTGACGCGGACCAATGTCCATTTTCCCGTCCAGCTCGGCGAGAAGACGGTCACCTCCACTATGTACGACATCGATGTGCCTGGATGGAAGGGCGGGCGCAACACGCTGCACCTGTTTGACCTGGACACGGTGGACGATGACATTATCGGCGACGGCATCTCTTTTGACAAGGGAGACATCGAGCGCTGTCTGACCCTCTTCCTCTATCCGGATGACAGTGACGAGGCCGGCCGGCTCCTGCGGGTCTACCAGCAGTATTTCATGGTCTCCAACACTGCCCAGCTCATCCTGAAGGAGACGGAGGAGCGAGGCTATGACGTGCGCGACCTCCACCGCCACGTCGTCGTGCAGATCAACGACACGCATCCGACCATGATAATCCCCGAGCTGATCCGCCTGCTGACCGGGCGCGGCCTCACAATGGACGAGGCGATTTCCGAGGTGGAGCAGACCTGCGCCTACACGAATCACACCATCCTCGCTGAGGCGCTGGAGAAGTGGCCCATCCATTACCTCGAGCAGGCAGCCCCGGCCATCGTCCCCATTATCCGCGAGCTGGACCGGCGGGTGCGGGCGAAATACGACGGGGAGAACGTGCAGATTATCGACCAGGATGACGTGGTCCACATGGCCCACATCGACATCCACTACGGTTTTAGTGTCAATGGCGTGGCCGCACTCCACACGGAGATCCTCAAGCGCTCCGAGCTGCGGCCGTTTTACGAGCTCTATCCGGAGAAATTCAACAACAAGACCAACGGCATCACCTTCCGCCGTTGGCTGCTGGACTGCAACCCGCCTCTGGCGGACTACCTTTCCGGCCTGATCGGACCGGCTTTCCGGGACGACGCGTCCCGGCTGGAGGACTTGCTGGCCTATCAGGACGACGAGAAAGTGCTGCTCGACCTGAACACGATCAAGCGCCAGGCCAAGCGCGCCCTGTCCGCCTATCTGCGCGAGACGCAGGGTATCGAGCTGGACGCGCACTCCATTTTTGACATCCAGGCCAAGCGCCTGCACGAGTACAAGCGCCAGCAGCTCAACCTGCTCTCCGCCATCTATTTCTACCTCGAGATCAAGGAGGGACGCCATCCGGCCCGCCCGATTACCATGATCTTCGGCGCCAAGGCGGCTCCGGCTTACGTCATTGCCAAGGACATCATTCACCTGATCCTCTGCCTGAGTGAGCTGATCGACTCCGACCCTGAGGTGCGCAAGTGGCTGCGGGTCATCATGGTGGAAAACTACAACGTCACCAAGGCGGCCAAGCTCATCCCTGCCTGCGATATCTCTGAACAGATCAGCCTGGCCTCCAAGGAGGCCTCCGGCACCGGCAACATGAAGTTCATGCTCAACGGTGCAGTTACCCTTGGCACGCTGGACGGGGCGAACGTCGAGATCCGCGACCTGGTCGGGGAGGAGAACATCGCCATCTTCGGCAAGCATCCGGACGAGGTAATCCGCCTGTATGACGAGAAGGCGAAAGATCCCGCCGCCGGGTATAACCCCGCCGAGTACTATGCCGACCCGGAAATCGCCCGCCTGGTGGACTTCATTGTAGACGACCGCCTGCTGGCAATCGGCGACCGGGAGCAGCTTGAGCGGCTGCATCACGAGCTGGTGACCAAGGACTGGTTTATGACTCTGCTGGACCTGAAGGGCTATCTGGCGACCAAACAGCGCCTGATCGCCGCCTATGAGGACCGCAAGGCGTGGGCTAAGATGTCACTGGTCAACATCGCAAAATCCGGCTTCTTCTCCTCTGACCGGACAATTGCCGAGTATAACCGCGATATCTGGCATCTGTGAGAAAAAACATTTCCCCGGCCGGCTGCCCGCCAGGGCCGCCGGCCAAGCAGGAGGAGCGCATATGCTGGACAAGACAAAACCGGACTGGTGGAAATCTGCCGTCTTCTATCAGATCTACCCCAAGAGCTTTCAGGATACCGACGGCGACGGGGTGGGGGACCTGCGTGGCATCATCTCTCACCTAGACTATCTAGCCAAGCTTGGCGTGGACGGCATCTGGCTCTCGCCGGTCTACGCCTCACCGCAGGCGGACAACGGCTACGATATCTCCGATTATCAGGCGATCAACCCGGATTTCGGCACGATGGAGGATATGGAGGAGCTGATTGCCCAGGCCCGGGCGCGCGGCATCTCCATTATCATGGACCTGGTGCTCAATCACACCTCGGACGAGCATCGCTGGTTCCGGGAGGCCTGTAAGAGCCGGGAGAACCCCTATCACGACTACTACGTCTGGCGAGACGGCGCACCGGATATGCCGCCGAACGATATGAAGGCGACTTTTGGCGGCTCTGCCTGGACCTACGTGCCCGCCTTAGGGCAATACTACTTCCATCAGTTCGCCGTCAAGCAGCCGGACCTCAACTGGGACAACCCCGCCGTCCGCCGGGAGCTGTATCAGATGATCCGCTTCTGGATGGACAAAGGGGTGGAAGGGTTCCGCCTGGACGTGATCGACCAGATCGCCAAGGACCCGGACCGCAAAATCACCGCAAATGGCCCGCGCCTGCACGAGTTCCTCCGCGAGCTCTCCCGCGAGACGTTCCAGCGCCGCCCAGGCCTGGTCACGGTGGGGGAGGCCTGGGGCGCGGACGTGGAGCGGGCGCGACGCTACAGCAACCAAGATGGCAGCGAGCTGTCCATGGTCTTCCAGTTTGAACAGATGGGCCTGGATCAGCAGCCGGGCGGGGAGAAGTGGGATCTTGCTCCGCTGCCGCTGGTCCGGCTGAAGGAGAGCTTCACCTACTGGCAGCAGGGCCTCTATGGACAGGGGTGGAACAGCCTTTTCCTAGACAACCACGATCTGCCGCGCATCGTCTCCCGCTGGGGGGACGACGGGAAATGGCGGGTGCGCTCGGCCAAGATGCTGGCGACCATGCTCCACGGGATGCAGGGAACGCCCTACATCTACCAGGGCGAGGAGCTGGGCATGACCAATATCCGCCTGCCCATCGAGCGGTATGTGGACATCGAGATTCATGGGATGTACGCCGAGCGCATTGCCCGGGGGGACAACCTGGCGGATGTGATGGCCTCTATCTACGCTAGGGGCCGGGATAACGCCCGCACCCCGATGCAGTGGTCGGACGGGGAGAACGCCGGCTTCACAACGGGCACGCCATGGCTGCCGGTCAACCCGAACTACCGCGAGATCAACGCCGAGGCCGCTCTGGCGGACCCGGACTCTGTCTTCTACTACTATCAGAAGCTCATCCGCCTTCGCAAGGAGCACCCCATCTTCCGGGAGGGGGACTTCGAGCTGGTGGACGCCAAGAGCGAACAGACCTTCGCCTACCTGCGCCGAACGGAGGATGAGGCGCTGCTGGTGGCCTGTAATTTCACCGGCGAGACGGTTCCTTTTGCCTGGCCGGAGGGTTTTGGGGAGGCTGCACTGTTGATCTCCAACTGCGGTGAGCCGGAGAACGGGACCCTGCGCCCCTATGAGGCATTTATGCTGCTGGGAAGGCGGTGAGCGGCTTGCGTTTTCAAAACTGCATTTTCGACCTCTACGGCACTCTGGTGGATATCCACACTGACGAGGGAGACCCGCAGCTCTGGGAGAAGCTGGCCCTCTTTTATGGCTACTACAACGCCAGCTACACCCCGGACGAGCTGCGCATCGCCTTTCATCGTACCGTCAGTGCTCTGGAGGCCGGTCAGACCCGGCTGCGTCGGGACGCGCACGAGTGCTTTCCGGAGATCCCGATTGAGGAGGCCTTTGCCCGGCTTTACCGGGAGAAAGGGGTGGAGGCGGATCTGCCGCTCGCCGTCCACACCGGACAGTTCTTTCGCGTCCTCTCGACGGAGTACATCCGCCTCTACGACGGGGCGATAGAGTTGCTGCGCCGTCTGAGGGCGGCCAGCAGGGGGGTCTACCTGCTGTCCAACGCGCAGCAAATTTTTACAGCGTACGAGGTGCGGGCGCTCGGGCTGTTCCCGCTGTTCGATGCGATCTACCTCTCCTCCGCCTGCGGATGCCGCAAGCCGGACGCCGCCTTTTTCCGCCTGCTGCTCGAGGAGCAGCGGATTGCCCCGGAGACAGCGGTGATGATCGGCAATGACGGCATCACCGATATTGGCGGGGCAAAGGCCGTGGGGCTCTCTACCGTCTATATCCGCTCCAACATCTCCCCGCAGGAGCCGCTGCCGGAGGCGGACTTCGTCTTGGAACGGATGGATTTGGCCCGAGTGGGGGAGATCCTCCTGCGGGAGCAGTGAGACAGGGACAGAAATTGTGCCGGAAGGCGGAAAAAGTGCTTGCATTTTTCAGTCCGGTATGATATTCTTGAACAGTTGAAAAAGGGTGGTCCTCTGGCCTGCGCGCGGGATTGGGACGAATTAGTCAGCCGCGCGGCAATGCGGCGCCAAGAACACCTATAATACAGGAGGAAAATCCATGGATCTGATCAAACTGCTTGACCAGCAGAACGTGAAGGCCGAGGCCCCCGAGATTCGCGTGGGCGATACGGTTCGCGTTCACATCAAGGTGACTGAGGGCACGAAGGAGCGTATCCAGGTCTTCGAGGGCACCGTGATTGCCAAAAAGCACGGCGGTGTCAACGAAACGTTCACCGTCCGCCGCATCTCCTACGGCGTAGGCGTGGAGAAAGTCTTCCCGGTCCACTCTCCCAATGTGGTGAAGGTGGAGACGGTCCGCAAGGGCAAGGTGCGCCGCGCCAAGCTGTACTATCTGCGTGACCGCGTGGGTAAGGCTGCCAAGGTGAAAGAGCGGCTTTAATCCGGTGATTGCAGGAAAAGGGGCGGGAGACCGTCCCTTTTTTGCATCCGGTGGACAGTCGACAGGGAGGGACGACATGCAAGTACAATGGTATCCGGGCCACATGGCCAAGACGCGGCGGATGATCGTCGAACAGTTGAAGCTGATCGACCTGGCAGTGGAGATTCTGGATGCCCGTATCCCGGTCTCCAGCCGGAACCCTGACCTAGACAGTATGCTCGGCAGCAAGCCGCGCCTGATTGTTCTCAACCGGTCTGACCAGGCGGACGGGCAGATGAACCGCCGCTGGGCGGAATGGTTTCGGGGACAGGGATACCAGGTCCTGCTGACCGACTGCCGTTCCGGGGCCGGGGTGAGCCAGTTTGCCCCCACCGTCCGGGCTGCGCTGCGCGAGCAGATCGCCCGCTGGGCGGAGAAGGGGCAGGTGGGCCGCCCGGTCCGCGTGATGGTTGCCGGTGTGCCCAATGTGGGGAAGTCCACCTTTATCAACCAGGTATCCGGGCGCAAGTCCGCCAAGGCGCAGAACCGCCCCGGGGTCACCCGGGGCAAACAGTGGATTACGGTGGATGGCGGCCTGGAGCTTCTGGACACGCCGGGCATCCTCTGGCCCAAGTTTGAGGACCCCACCGTGGGGCTGCACCTGGCCTATACCGGCGCGGTGAAGGACGATATCTTGGACCTCGAGACGCTGGCCTCTGGCTTGATGGGGCTGCTGGCCCGCCGGTATCCCGAGGCCATCAAGGGGCGGTATAAGATTACGATTGCGCCGGACGCCCGGGATTGGGAACTGCTGGAGGCCGCCGGCCGCCGGCGGGGATTCCTGATCTCCGGCGGAGAGGTGGACCTGGAGCGGATGAGCCGCGTTCTGCTGGAGGAGTACCGGTCGGGAAAGTTGGGACGCTTTACGCTGGAGAGTCCGCCGGAAAAAGAGGAGCACACGGATGCGGCCCGATGAGACCGGCGCGCGCGACCTCTGGGCGGAGGAGGAGCGCCTCTTCGCGCGGGAGGGGACGCTGCGCCTGTGCGGCGTGGACGAGGCGGGGGCCGGCCCGCTGGCCGGAGCGGTGTTTGCCGCGGCGGTCATCCTGCCGCGCGGTCTGGTGCTGCCAGGATTGGACGATTCCAAGCGGCTGACTGAGCGGCGCAGGGAGGCGCTGTTTCCCCTCATCCAGGAGAAGGCGGTCGCCTGGGCAGTTGCCTGGGCAGATGAGCGGGAGATTGATGAGATCGATATCCTCAACGCGCGCATGCTCGCCATGGAGCGCGCCATTGCCCGGCTGGACCCGCCGGCGGAGTTCGCCCTGATCGACGGCAACTGCGGTCGGGGCATCTCCTGTCCGCACGAGACGCTGGTCAAGGGGGACAGCCGCAGCGCCAGCATTGCTGCCGCCTCCATTCTGGCCAAGGTGAGCCGGGACCAATACATGTGCCGGATGGCCGAGCGGTATCCGGAGTATCACTTCGAGCGGCACAAGGGTTACCCCACCAAACTGCATTACGAGATGCTCGAGCGCTATGGCCCCTGCCCCATCCACCGGAAGAGCTTTCTGAAGAAATTCTATGAGCAGAGGAACTGAGCGCTGCCTGGGCGCCTGGGGCGAGGCGCTGGCCGCCCGCTGGCTTTATCGACAAGGCTTCACATTGCTCGCACACGGCTTTCGTTGTCGGGAGGGTGAGATTGACCTGATTGCCCGACGGGACGACCTGCTCGCTGTGGTGGAGGTCAAGCTCCGTTCCGGCCGGTGGGAGGCGGGCGCGGCGGCGGTGACCGAGCGCAAGCAGCGGCGCATCCGCACGGCGCTGGGCCGATATCTGCTCGCGCACCCGGAGCTCTCCGACTGCCGGATCCGCTTTGACGTCTGTCAGATCACCGCGCCGGACGGAACCGGCACCCCCCGGCCCGAGCTGGATTACCTGGAAAATGCCTTTTACTGAGCGGCGTGCGCCGCCGTTCGACTGTTTTCCGCCGCACGGTGGGCTATTATGAAAAAGAAACGGATGGAGAAGCGTATTTTCTCCCCGAGGAAACTTGACCGGAGAGCGGTTTAATGCAATAATGAATTGTCTCGGGCCGCGGCGCGCCTGCCGGCCTGGGCCTTCGGGAGCGGGCCGTCCCCGGGCGCGCCATGCCCCGCATCCTGACATGAGGACAGTGAAGCGAGTATGTACTATGTAAGCACGAGAAATAAAAAGCTGGAGTTCACGCCGGCGCAGGCGATCTCGCAGGGTCTCTCCCGTGAGGGAGGGCTGTTTCTGCCCGCCTCTCTGCCGCGGCTGCCGGGGCATGCGCTGGAAAACCTGAAAAATATGTCCTACCAGCAGCGGGCGGTGTACATCATGGGGCTGTATCTGACCCATTTCACCACCTCTGAGCTGACGGCCTATACGGCGAAAGCCTATGGACCGGAGAAGTTTGACACCCGCGCGGTGGCGCCGGTGCACCGGGTGGACGATAAGACCTACTGCCTGGAGCTCTGGCACGGTCCCACCTGCGCGTTTAAGGATATGGCCCTGCAGATGCTGCCCTATTTGCTGACGGCTTCCATGCGCAAAACCTACGATAATCGCACTGTATGCGTACTCGTCGCGACCTCCGGAGACACTGGCAAGGCCGCCATGGAAGGCTTCCGGGATGTTGATCAGACCCGGATTCTCGTCTTCTATCCCAAAGACGGCGTCTCCGAGGTGCAAGCCCTTCAAATGAAGACCCAGGAGGGGGAAAATGTCGGCGTCTGCTCAGTCATCGGCAACTTCGACGATGTGCAGACAGGCGTCAAGCAGATCTTCTCCGACGAGGAGCTGCGGGTCCAGTTGGAGAAGGAGGGACTTTTCCTCTCCTCTGCCAACTCCATCAACTGGGGCCGCGTCCTGCCGCAGATCGTATACTATGTCTCTGCCTATTGCGACCTGCTGCGCGACGGAGCAGTCGCTCCGGGGGAGGCGATCAATGTCTGCGTGCCTACCGGAAATTTCGGCAACATTCTGGCTGCTTACTACGCGCGGGAGATGGGCGTGCCGATCGCCCGGCTGATCTGCGCCTCCAACAGCAACAATGTCCTCACCGATTTTTTGCAGACCGGTACATATGATAAAAACAGGACGTTCTTCAACACGATCTCCCCGTCGATGGATATCCTGATCTCCAGCAACCTGGAGCGGCTGCTCTATTCACTCTCCGGCGGAGACGACCGGCGCGTGGCGGGCTATATGGAACAGCTGAATGCCACAGGCGCGTATACGGTGGACGAGGATATCCGCAAAAAGCTCCAATCCCTCTTTTCCGCCGGCTATGCCAACGAAGAGGAGACCAAGGCGGCCATCGGCCGGCTCTGGCGGGAGCAGAACTACTTGATTGACACCCACACGGCGGTCGCCTTCCATGTGCTCGAGCGCTACCGCGCGGAGAGCGGGGACGAGACGGCGACTGTGGTGGCCTCGACGGCCAGCCCCTTCAAATTCTGCGACGCAGTGCTCGAGGGAATTGGTGTAACTGATCCGACGCAGGGCGCCGCACAGCTCGACCAGCTCTCCGAGGTCACTGGCATCGCGATCCCGCGCCCTTTGGCCGGACTGCAGGATAAGCCGGTCCGTTTTGAGGGCTGGGTACAGAAGGAGCAGATGAAGGCGGTCGTCAACGGGTTTTTGAAATAATGGCCCTGTTTGCCATCGGGGACACCCATCTCTCGTTCGCGGCCGGCAAACCGATGGATGTCTTTGGCCCGGCCTGGCAGAACCACGCTGAGCGTCTGAGGAAGGGATTTGAACGCTGGGTCCGTCCGGAGGACACCGTCGTCCTGGCCGGGGACCTCAGCTGGAGCATGCGCCTGGAGGACTGCGGGCCGGACTTCCGGTTTCTCGACAGCCTGCCCGGGCAGGTCAAGCTGATCGTCAAGGGGAACCACGATTATTGGTGGACGACGGGTCAAAAGATGGAGCACTTTTTTCACCAGCAGGGGCTGGAAACCCTCCGTCTGCTGCACAACAACTGCTGGCTGTACGGCGATGTAGCCCTGTGCGGCACGCGGGGGTGGTTTCTCGACGACCAGCCGCGCGCGCAGGATGAGAAGTTGCTGCGCCGGGAGTGTATCCGGCTGGAGACATCGCTGCGGGCGGCGGGGGAGCGGGAGAAGATTGTCTTTCTCCACTATCCGCCCATCTACCAGGGCTATCAGTGTCCGCCGATCTTGGCGCTGTTGCGGCAGTATGGTGTCCGCCGGTGCTATTACGCCCATCTGCACGGCCCGGCCTGCCGCCTGGCCTTTCAGGGTGAGCGGGACGGGACGGAGTTTTTCTTGATCTCCGCCGACTTTTTAGGGTTTGTGCCAAAAAAAATTTTAGACTGAATGAGTCTTTTCACAAAAAACAGTGGAAATCTATAGGAAAGTCTGATACAATATTAGACTGGTGATTTTGTAAAGCCAGAGCGCCGCTTTTCGGCGCCTGCAGAGGAGGAGCATCCCCATGAATCTGAAGAATGTAGAGAAAAAAGAGCATAATACCGCCGACTTGACAATCGAGATCTCCGGCGCCGAGTTCCAGGCTGCCGTTGACAAGGTCTATCGCAAGGTCAAGGGACAGATTACGCTGCCCGGTTTCCGCAAGGGCAAGGCCCCGCGCAAGCTGGTAGAAAAGATGTATGGCACGGATGTGTTCTATGAGGACGCGCTGGAGGAGCTCTCTCCCGCCATTATGGAGGAGATTGGCAAGCAGGAGGACCTCGAGCTGGTCGGCTATCCCAAGACAGATGTCAAGTCTATGGGCCCGGAGGGGGCGGAGCTGGTCGTCACGGTCGGCCTGATGCCCGTGGCTAAGCTCGGCCAGTATAAGGAGATTCCGGCGCCCCGTCAGGAGGTCTCCGTCTCGGAGGAAGAGGTGCAGACGGAGCTGCGGCCCTACATCAGCCGCGCAACCGCGCAGGTTTCCGTGGACCGCCCGATTCAGGAGGGCGATACTGCGGTGATCGACTTTGATGGCTTTGTCGACGGCGTCGCCTTTGAGGGCGGCAAGGGGGAGAACCACGAGCTGAAGATTGGCTCCGGGACCTTCATCCCCGGCTTTGAGGAGCAGCTGGTGGGCGTGTCTGCCGGCGAGGAGAAGGACGTGAACGTCACCTTCCCGGAGCAGTATCACGCCGCCGACCTGGCCGGCAAGGAGGCCGTCTTCCACTGCAAGGTCCATGAGGTCAAGGAGGAGCAGGTCCCCGAGCTCGACGACGAGTTTGCCAAGGACGTCTCCGAGTTTGAGACGTTTGAGGAGCTCAGGGCGGACCTGAAGGCCAAGGCCCTCGAGCGCAAAGAGAAGGAGGCGGAGAGCGCCTTCCATCAGGCAGTCCTCACCGCCGCCATCAACAACGCGGAGATGGATATTCCCGAGACCATGGTGGAGTACGAGACCGACCGCATGATGGAGAACTACGAGTCCCGTTTGCAGGGAGCCGGCATCACCTTTGACCAGTACCTGAATATGATGGGTACCAACCGGACGGAGTTCCGCCGGAACGTCCGCGCAGACGCGCTGCGCCAGATTCAGGTGGACCTGCTGCTGCGCGCCGTGGCGGATGCCGAGGGCCTGGAGGCCACAGAGGAAGAAGTTGAGGCGCACGTCAAGGAACTGAGTGAGCAGTACGGCATGGAGGCGGACAAGATCAAGGCTGCCATCGATGCCGAGACGCTCGCGCGCGATGTCCGTGTGGACAAGGCTGCCAAGGTGATCTATGACAGCGCTGTGCCGGTCGTCCCGGCGGAGCCGGCCGGCCAGGAAGAAGAGAAAGCGGAGAAGAAGTCAGACGAGGAATAACACACCTCCTGTCCCGCCGGCAGGTATACCCATGCCCGCCGACGGGTATCCTGTAAGCACTTTTCTGTATTTCTAAGGAGCAATTTATTATGAGCTTAGTACCCTATGTAGTGGAACAGACCAACCGCGGAGAGCGCAGCTATGACATCTTCTCCCGGCTGCTCAATGACCGCATCATTTTCCTGTCCGAAGAGGTGAACGACACCACGGCCTCGCTGGTGGTGGCGCAGCTGCTCTACCTGGAGGCGCAGGACCCGGAAAAGGACATCCAGTTCTACATTAACAGCCCTGGCGGGAGCGTCACGGCGGGTATGGCCATCTATGACACGATGCAGTATATCAAGTGTGACGTGTCCACCATCTGCATCGGCATGGCCGCCAGCATGGGGGCCTTCCTCCTCTCCAGCGGGGCCAAGGGCAAGCGGATTGCCCTGCCCAACGCGGAGATCATGATCCACCAGCCCTCTGCCGGCACGCAGGGCAAGGTCACCGATATGGAGATCGATGTGGAGCACTTTTTGAAGATCAAAAAGCGCATCAATGAGATTCTGGCCGCCAACACGGGCAAGAACCCGGAGCAGGTGAAGGCTGATTCCGAGCGGGATCACTGGATGACCGCAGAGGAGGCCAAGGAGTACGGTCTGATTGACCAAATTTATTATAACCGCTGACTCTGTCCGGCTGTCCGGCACAGAGCGCGCGGGGCGCGATGAGGGACGAGCATATGGCAAGAAATGACGACAGAAGGACAACGGTGCACTGCTCATTCTGCGGGAAAAGCCAGGATAAGGTAGAGCGCATCATTGCCGGGCCGAATGCCTATATCTGCAATGAGTGCGTCCAACTGTGCAATGAGATCCTGGATGACGCGGAGGACTACGGCCCGGAGAATCTGGAACTGGAGGTTCCGGACGAGATCCCGACGCCGAAGGAAATTCGGGCGGTACTGGACCGGTATATCATCGGGCAGGAGGCGGCCAAGGTATCGCTATCTGTGGCGGTCTACAACCACTACAAGCGTATCTATTTCGGCGGGGACGACGATGTGGAGCTGCAGAAGTCCAATATTCTGCTGCTCGGTCCGACCGGGTGCGGCAAGACGCTCTTTGCCCAGACGCTGGCCCGTATCTTGAACGTACCGTTTGCCATCGCCGACGCGACTACCCTCACCGAGGCCGGATATGTCGGAGATGATGTGGAGAACATCCTGTTGCGGCTGGTACAGGCAGCGGACTACGATGTGGAGCGGGCCCAGCGGGGGATCATTTATATCGACGAAATGGATAAAATCGCCCGCAAGAGTGAGAATACTTCCATCACCCGCGACGTCTCCGGCGAGGGCGTTCAGCAGGCGCTGCTGAAGATTCTGGAGGGCACCGTGGCCAATGTGCCCCCCCAGGGCGGACGCAAGCACCCGCATCAGGAGTTTATACAGGTGGACACCACCAATATTCTCTTTATCTGCGGCGGTGCCTTTGACGGCATTGAGAAGATCATTGAGCAGCGGCAGGATAAAAAGGGTATTGGGTTTGGCGGCTCTGTGCAAACGCGCAAGGAACGTGCCGAGACCGACGTGCTGGCCTCTGTCCAGCCGCATGACCTGTTGAAGTTTGGCATTATCCCGGAGCTGATCGGCCGTCTGCCAGTGATTACCACGCTCAGCGCGCTCAACCGCGATCAGCTGGTGCAGATTCTCACCGAGCCGAAGAATGCGCTCGTCAAGCAGTATCAGAAGCTTCTGGAGTACGACCGGGTTGAGTTGGAGTTCCAGCAAGAGGCCCTGGCGGCGGCGGCGGATCTGGCACTCGAGCGCGGCATCGGTGCGCGCGGCCTGCGGGCGGTGCTGGAGGGCGCGATGAACAACCTGATGTATGACATCCCTTCTGACCCCGCTATTGTCAAGGTGACGATTACGCCCGCCTGCATCCGCGGGGAGGGCGGACCGATCATCCAGCGGGACCCGGACCGCCTGAAGCGCCCGGTCCCCCGGCTGGGAGCCAGCACTCTGCAGTCGATGAAGAAGAGCAGAGGGCATGGCAATGCCTCTTAACGCAACCTAATAGTAACCCATTGGCCGCAGGGCTGCCTGACTGGGCGGCCTTACGGCCCTTTTCCGCATAGGAGGGTGACAATTATGAGTGAAAACGGTGAGAAACTGGAGGTCCATGAGGAGGAGCTCCGCGTCCTGCCGACGCTGGCCCTGCGCGGGCTGACCGTCTTTCCCAATATGCTCATCCACTTTGATGTAGGGCGTGAGTCCTCACTCAAAGCGCTGGAACAGGCGATGGACCAGGGAGAGGATATCTTCCTGGTCACGCAAAAATCCATTTTGGTGGAGCAGCCGCACCAGGAGGATCTCTACCGCGTGGGCACCATCTGCTCGATCCGCCAGCTGCTCCGGCTGCCAGACAATAATGTGCGTATCATGGTAGAGGGCCAGGGCCGTGCGGAGCTGGTCATCCTGCTCAAGGAGCGCCCCTATCTGCTTGCGCAGGTCTCTCCGATTGCCGCCCTGCCCGCCAATGAAAATGTCACGCCGCACACCGAGGCAGTCGTGCGCAAGACATATGAGCTCTTCGAGCGCTATGGCGAGATGTCGGAAAAACTCCCCGCCGAGTTGATTCTCAATGTCTTCGGGAGTCAGGATCCCGGCTATATCGCCGACTATATCGCCCAGAACATCCCCATTCGGGGGGAAGATAAACAGGCCGTCCTCGCTGAGCTTCATCCGGTCCGCCGTCTGGAGAAGGTCAACCGGATTCTCGCGCGTGAGCTGCAGGTACTCACGGCGGAGCACGAGCTGGAGGGCAAAATCCGCGAGCATATGAGCCAGACCCAGCGTGACTATTATCTGCGCGAGCAGCTCAAAGTCATCCAGTCCGAGCTGGGCGAAGAGGGCGGCGACGATGAGATTGCAGGCTACCGCAAGCGGATTAAAAAGGCCAACCTGCCCAAAGAGGTGGAGGAAAAACTCAGCAAAGAGCTGAAACGGCTGGAAAAACAGCCCTTTGGCTCGGCGGAGGGCGCCGTGTTGCGCAATTATCTGGACACCTGCCTGGGGCTGCCCTGGAACAAGCGCAGCAAAGAGCGGCTGAATGTGGAAGCGGCGCGCAAGATTCTGGACACTGATCATTACGGCATGGAAAAGGTCAAGGAGCGAATTCTGGAGTTCCTGGCTGTCAAACAGCTCTCTCCCCAGCTGCGTGGGCAGATTCTCTGCCTCTACGGTCCGCCGGGGGTTGGTAAGACTTCTATCGCCGGCTCCATTGCTCGCGCAATGAATCGGAAAATGGCCCGCGTCTCCCTGGGCGGCATCCATGACGAGGCGGAGATCCGCGGGCACCGCAAGACCTATATCGGTGCGATGCCCGGCCGCATCATCACAGCTGTCTCCAAAGCCGGAACGGCAAACCCTCTCGTTCTGCTCGATGAGATCGATAAGCTGGGGATAGACCATCGTGGGGATCCGGCCTCCGCCCTGCTGGAGGTGTTGGATGCCGAACAGAACAGCACCTTCCGCGACCACTTCCTTGAACTGCCGTTTGACCTCTCCGATGTGCTCTTTATCACGACAGCCAACGATCTGTCCACCGTGCCGCGTCCGCTGCTGGACCGGATGGAAGTGATCGAGCTGGGCAGCTATACCGACGAGGAAAAGCTGCAAATTGCCCGTCGTCACCTCCTGCCGCGCGAGATGAAACGCCACGGCTTAAAGACCAGCCAGCTGCGCGTGACAGACGACGCCATCCGGGAGATCATCTCCGGCTATACCAGGGAGTCCGGCGTGCGCCTGCTGGAGCGGAAGCTGGCCGACCTCTGTCGGAAAGCCGCGATGCAGTTGGTCAGCGGCGAGGATGTCAAACGGGTCAGCGTGAACGGGGACAATCTGGAATCCATGCTCGGTCCGCGCCGCTATCACCCGGAGCGACTGAGCCGGACGCCGCAGGTCGGCCTGGTTAACGGCCTGGCCTGGACCTCGGTCGGCGGTGAGCTGCTGGAGGTGGAGGTAAACGTGGTCCCCGGCTCCGGCAAGGTGGAGCCGACCGGCAACCTTGGCAAGGTGATGCAGGAGTCCTGCCACGCGGCCATCTCCTATATCCGAAGCCGCACGGCTCAGCTGGGTATTGACCCGGATTTTTACAAGAACCGGGATATCCACATCCACTTTCCGGAAGGGGCGACGCCCAAGGACGGTCCCTCGGCCGGCATCGCCATCACCACGGCGATCGTCTCCGCCCTGACCGGGGCGAAGGTCAAGTGCGGCATCGCCATGACCGGCGAGGTGACGCTGCGCGGACGGGTGCTGCCGATCGGCGGGCTGAAGGAGAAGACCATGGCGGCCCACCGCAATGGGATTTTGACCGTCATCATCCCGCAGGACAACGAGCAGGACTTGGAGAATATCGACCAGACAGTCCGCGCAGCGCTCCGCTTTGTCACCGTCTCGCAGGTCGATCAGGCACTGGCCGAGGCGCTGGACTTTTCTGGAACAGAGATCCATCCAGACTTCTATCATGGCTTTGAGATGGGGCAGGCGCCTGTCTCCCATCCAAATGCCCTCCGACAGTAGGTGAAAGAATGAACCTGAGCAATGCGGATTTTACCATCGGCGCGACGGCTCCCAAGTCCTTTGTGCGCGACGGCAGGGCGCAGATCGCCTTTGCGGGCCGCTCCAACGTGGGCAAGAGTTCGGTGATCAACTGCCTGCTCAACCGGAAAAATTTTGCCAGAGTTGGCAGCGCACCGGGCAAGACCAGCCAGATCAACTATTTCCTGATCGACCGGCAGCTCTATCTGGTGGACTTGCCGGGTTATGGCTATGCCAAGGTGTCCAAGGCGGAGCGCGGGCGCTGGGGCCGGCTGATGGAGGCCTATTTCGCCTCCGGCCTGATTATGCAGGGCGTCCAGATCGTGGACGCCCGCCACAGCCCGACCGCGGACGACCAGACCATGATGCGCTGGTTTCGTGATACTGGCTGTCCGGTGACCGTGGTGGCCAATAAGATGGATAAGCTCAAGAAAAGCGAGATAGAGCCGAGCTTGCAGCGCATCCGGCAGGTGCTGGAACTGGAGGAACCGGTAACGCTAATCCCGTTTTCCGCTCAGAACCGCGTCGGGGTGGAGGCTCTGCGCCAGGCGCTGTTTGGGCAGAGCGGCGTGCACAACTGACCGTACGAGAACAGAAATTTTCCCGGATAGACCGGCCGCAGACAAAGTTTGCGTCTCTGTGGCTTGTCTTTTCCGGGAAGATTTTGTATAATAGCTATAATCTGTCTGTTGATGATGCTTTTACCGGGAGGCGGCAAGATTGTCCTTTCTCCAACAACTGGGTTCTATGTTTGACCTCTCGCTCGCCCTTGCCCTGCTGGTGCGGGTGCTTGCGGCCCTGATCTGCCTGACGGTACATGAGCTGTGCCATGGGCTGGCTGCCCGCTGGCTGGGCGACCCTACGGCGGAGGATATGGGACGGCTGTCGCTCAACCCGCTGCACCATATCGACTTATTCGGCCTAGTCCTTCTGCTCACGGCAGGATTTGGCTGGGCAAAGCCCGTGCCGGTCAATCCGGGCTATTTCAAAAATCCAAAGCGCGGCATGGCGATCACCGCACTGGCCGGACCGGTTTCCAACTTTGTCATGGCGGTATTGTCCGCCGGTGTTTTGCAGGGGATGTACCGGACGGGGCTGTGGCAATCTCCGGCGGGCACTTGGGCGATGGCGTTTGCCGCAGCGTTGCTGTGGCTCAATCTGGGCCTGGGCATCTTTAACCTGTTTCCTATCCCTCCGTTAGACGGTTCGAAAGTGTTCTTTTCCTTTTTCCCGGACCGTATTTACTTCTGGGTGTTGCGCCATGAGCGGTATATCATGCTGGCGCTGTTTCTGCTGGTGTTCTTCGGCGTGCTGGACGGTCCTCTGAACGCCCTGTTGCAGTTGGCCCTGTCAGGGATCTGCTCTCTCACGGGACTGCCGGTAGAGGTTTTCTGGACACTGATCGTCGGCCTGTACGCCTGAGGGGAGGGGAGTGCGTGGATGCTCCGGTGTACCACCTGGACAGCGTGGTCAAGACCAGGACAGAGCCGGCCGATTTTGACGGTCCGCTCGACCTGATCCTCGCCTTGCTGAGCAAGAATAAGATGGAGATTCAAGATATCCAGATTTCCATGATTCTGGATCAGTATTTGGCCTGGATGGACCGGCGGAAAGAACTGGATCTAGAGGTAGCCAGCGAGTTTGTGACCATGGCCGCGCAGCTGGTGTATATCAAGACCCGAATGCTGCTGAGTATCCACGATGAGGAGGCGCTCTCCGAGATGGAGGAGCTGATCGCCTCTCTGGAAGAACGGCAGCGCCATGAAAATTATAAAAAAATCAAGACAGTCTTGCCAGCGTTGCTGGGACGATATCAAATCGGACGGGACTATATGACTCGGATGCAGGAGCCGGTCACGCCGGACCGAACCTACCGCTATGTCCACCAGCCGGAGGATTTGCTCCGGTCGATCACCGGCGTCTTGGAACGCGGCGGGGAACAGCTGCCGCCGCCGGAGCGGGCGTTTCGCGGCATTGTCGGGCGTGAGCCGTATCCGGTTGGGAATAAGGCGACGGAGATTTTGGCCCGCTTGGTGCGCCGGGGTGTCATGCGCTTCCGCGCGCTGTTTCAAAACAGCCGGAGCCGCTCCGAGATTGTGGCCACCTTTTTGGCAGTGCTGGAGCTGTGCAAGTCCAGCAGGGTCCGTCTGGCCGGTACGGAGCGGGACTGCACGGTGGCTGCCGTGGCCGGGGAGACGGCACCCGAGGAGCGGGAGTCCACTGCATAAACGGGTGAGGACATGGAGAAACTGGAAGAGAAAGACATGGAAGCGGCTATGGAGGCGATCTTATTTGCCGCCGGGGAGCCAATCGGCGCAGAACGTCTCTGTCTGGCGCTGGAACTGGAGCGGGATCAGGTGGACCAGCTGTGCAAGCAGCTGGCGGACACCTACAGTTATGAGCGCCGGGGCATCCGCCTGCTTCGCCTGGGGGACAGCTATCAGCTCTGTTCCGCACCGGAGTATGCCGACCGGATCCGCAGAGCATTTGAACGGCGCAAGCCGCCGCAGCTGTCCCAGCCGGCGCTGGAGGTATTGTCTATCATCGCCTATTTTCAGCCCACTACCAGAGCCTATGTAGAACAGGTGCGCGGCGTGGATTCCTCCTATACGATCAATCTCCTGCTCGAGCGCGGCCTGATCGAAGAGGCTGGCCGTCTCTCCGTCCCGGGACGGCCAATACTCTTTCGTACTACCGCTCAATTTCTCCGGTGTTTTAGCCTCTCCAGCTTGGAAGAGCTCCCGCCGCTACCAGAGAGCGGAGAAGGGGAGCGGACCGGCCGCGAGATAGAGAAGGCCGCTGTTCAGCCGGGACAGGCGGAGCACGTAAGCTCTGCCGGGGAAGAGGGCTGATATGAGCGGCTGGGTGATTTTGGTAGCGGTTGTACTCGTGCTGCTCGCGCTGTCACTGGTGCGAATCGGCGTGATACTGACCTATGACGATCGGGGGCTGAATATCAAAGCACGCTTGGGTCTATTCCGGCTGACTCTGTACCCTTGCGGAGGGAAGAGTCGTAAGCCTGCGCCAAAACGGAAGACTCGAAAAGCGCCGGAAGGGAAGCGGGTTGCCCCGCGCCCGGAAAAGGGGCAGGCGGGACGCCGCTTGGCTGCGGCGCCGGCGGAGCCGGCAAAGCGCGCTGCACCCCGGCCGGGAGGACAGGGTATGCCTGTCTCCCATAAAGGCGATATCTCCCCCAAGACGTCGGGAGAGAGAAATTCTGCGGCGCTCCCGCAACAGGATATAGGGCAGGGATCTGTCCAGCAGGCGGAGAAAAAGCCGGAAGCGCGCCGGGCGGAGCAGGCCCGTCCGCGTACCGGGGGACTGCCGTTGCCGCTCATGGAACTGATCGACTTTGGCCTTTCGGCGGCAAAAGAAATGATTTCGCGGATACAAATTGACCGTCTGGAGGTGGACTACACCATCGCTGGGAAGCGCGACCCCGCCTCAGCTGCCATTCAATACGGCGTGCTCTGTGCCGGAGGGGGGACAATGGTGGCGGTGCTGGAAAACAGCTTCCATCGAGTCCGGCACAGGGAGATCCGCACCCGCGTAGATTTTGAAGGGACAGAGCCGCTGATCTGGCTCTCCCTGGCCCTCTCCCTGCGGTTCGGGCAGTTCATCGCGCTGGCCTGCCGCATTGGGGTGGCATTTTATCAGAGAATGAAAAAACAGAGACAGGAGGACGACGAACATGGAACAGAAGCATCCGATCAATGAAGTGCTGGGCCTGACGATGGAGCGGCTCAAGGAGATGGTGGACGTCAATACCGTCGTGGGGACCCCGATTACGACTCCGGACGGCGTGACGGTCATCCCGATCTCCCGGGTCAGCATGGGCTTTGCCTCCGGTGGTTCCGATTTTGCTCCCAAGAGTCTGCCAGCGAACAAAGATAACTGCTTTGGCGGTGGCGCGGGCGCGGGCGTGACCGTGACGCCGGTCTCCTTCCTGGTTATCCGCGGGGACAGCGTCAAGATGCTGCCGGTCGAGCCTGTCCTAGGAGGACCAATGGAGCGCGCAATTGACATGGTGCCCGAGCTGGTGGAAAAGGTCTCTGCCCTGCTCTCTCAAAAGGCGGAGGAGAAGCCGAACAGCGGGGCCAAAAGGGCGGCCAAGTAAATAAACCGTACTGTGTTTAAGGGGAACGTTGATATGAAGCGAAATAGACTGGTGGCACTGCTAGCGGCGTTGCTGCTGACGGTGGGCTTATTGCCCGGGGCGCGGGCGACAGAGGCGGAAACGGAGCTGGACGACGGGTCGACAGCGCCAGAGACCTCCGCCACCTCCACGATTGTGGTGGATGCTTGGTCCGGGCGAGTGATTTACGAAGACAATGCCGATGAGCAACGCCCGATTGCTAGCGTGACCAAGATCATGACCGGCTACCTCGCGATGGAAAACCTGACGGAGGAGGATCTCTCCACCGTTTATACTATTTCCGAGTACGCTGCTGCGGCAGACGGGTTGGACGGTACGTCCATGTATTTTGAGGCGGGGGACGAGGTATCCATGGAGGTCCTGCTCTACGGGACCATGCTCCGCTCCGGTAACGACGCTGCAGTCGCCCTGGCCGAGGCATGTGCGGGGGACGAGCAGACCTTTATTGACCAGATGAACGCAAAGGCGGAAGAGCTCGGCATGACGAATACGCATTTCAGCAGCGTCAACGGACTGGTGGACGAAGATAATTACTCCACGGCACGTGATCTCGCGGTGCTGGGCCGTGTGGCCATGCAAAATGAGCTGTTTGCGCAGATTGTAGGGACTTGGTACATTGAGGTAGACGGCTATGCCATAGAAAACCATAATATGCTCCTCAGCGATGACTATATGGGCCGAGAAGAATGCTTGGGCATCAAAACCGGCTTCACTACAGCGGCGGGCCGAACCCTGGTCTCCTGCGCGCAGCGCGATGGTTCCCGGTTTATTGTGGTCACACTCAATGATGCCAACGACTACGAGGACCATATGGCGCTCTATGAGTGGGCCTTTGAAAATTACCCTGCCAATGTCTTGTGTGAGGAAGGGGAAGTGGTGACGACGCTGCACGTAGGCGATCAGGATGTGCCCTTGGTGGCGTCGGAGACCCTGGTCTCCTCCGTAGAGACCTCGGACGAGGCGTATCTCTCCTGTTCCATGACCCTTCCCGGGCGCATCACCGGCACCGTCTCTCAGGGGTCGGTGGCAGGTACGATCACGTTTACCCTTAACGGAGAGACGCTAGGGACCGTAGATCTGCTCTATGACGCCATCGTCGTCAGCTGATGGAGGAGCGGCTCAATAAGCTTCTCTCCGTCTGCGGCGTCTGCTCACGCCGACAGGCGGAGCGCTATCTGGAGGAGGGCAGAATCACGGTCAACGGGGTTCCTGCCGTGCTCGGACAAAAGGCAGACCCGGAGCGGGATTTCGTCACGCTCGATGGTGTTCCCATCTCCACCACGTCCCGGGAAGCGGTGGAAAAGGTCTGCCTGATGCTCCATAAGCCGCGAGGATATGTGACGACTCTGTCGGACGAGCAGGGAAGGCCAACCGTTGCAGATCTGATTGCTGGATGCGGGATCCGGCTCTATCCGGTTGGACGGCTGGACCTGAACTCCGAGGGGTTGCTGCTGATGACCAACGATGGGGAGCTTGCCTACCACCTCACCCATCCCAGCCATAGCGTGGAGAAGGAATATCAAGTCCGTGTGACTGGGCCGCTGGATCCGGCGCTGCCGGTGCTCCGCCGCCCCATGACGGTGGATGGGCAGCGGTTTGAGGCCGCACAGGTGCGGGTGCTCTCCCGCGGCGCGCACAGCAGTTTGCTGTCCGTCGTGATCCGGCAGGGCAAAAACCGCCAGATCCGGCGGATGTGCCAGGCGGCGGGACTGACGGTCTGCCGCCTGCGCCGCGTCCGGGAGGGTTCGCTTACCTTGGGAGAACTGTCGCCCGGGCAGTGGCGCTGGCTCAGCCGCGAGGAGCTGGAGATGCTGCGGCAGAGCTGAATTGTTTGCAAGTTTTAAGATGAATCTTGCAAAAATCGCTTGCATTTTTTCGAATCCTTCGCTATGATAGTGTTCATCGGAATCGGGCAATGCAGTTTCATGCATTTGTTTCGAATTCAGATGCATGATGGGACACGGCGGCGGACCGCGCGGGGCGCGCCGCAGCCGTCCGGGAAGGGTGCAGAATGGTGGCAAACGATATTTTGACAATGATTCAGGACAATATGAGCGGTTTTTCCAAAGGACAGAAACTGATCGCCAATTTCATCCTGAATTATTATGATAAGGCCGCCTTTATGACGGCCAGCAAACTGGGCAAGACGGTCAACGTCAGTGAGTCTACCGTGGTGCGCTTTGCCGCGGAATTGGGCTTTGATGGCTATCCGAGTATGCAGAAGGCGCTGCAGGAGATGATCCGCAACAAGCTCACCTCTATTCAGCGCATCGAGGTCTCCAACGATCGGATCGGCAATCAGGACGTGCTGTCCATGGTGATGCAGTCAGATGTGGAGAAAATCCGCCTGACGCTGGAGGAGACCGACCGGGAGAGCTTTTCCCAAGCGGTAGAGGCCATCTGCCGGGCGAAGACGATCTATATTTTAGGCGTCCGTTCTGCCAGTGTGCTGGCAAATTTCCTGTCTTTCTACTTTCAATACATCTTTGAGCATGTGGTGAATATCGACACCGTCTCCATCAGCGAGGTGTTTGAGCAGACCATCCATGTCGGTGCGGAGGATGTGTTTATCGGCCTGTCCTTCCCGCGCTATTCCAAGCGCACGGTCACGGCGATGGAGTACGCCAAAAGCCAGGGGGCACAGGTGATCGCCATCACCGACAGTGAGGCCTCGCCCCTGCTGCCGCTGGCCGATTTCTCCCTGATTGCAAAGAGCGATATGGCATCTTTTGTCGACTCGCTGGTCGCGCCGCTGAGTCTGGTCAACGCCCTGATCGTGGCCGTCAGCCGGAAGAAAGATCAGGAGCTGCAGGTGACGCTAGGCAAGCTGGAAGAGATCTGGGCCAAGTACGAAGTCTATGACAAGCCCGCCGGGAATTGAGAGGGGCGTTTTGTTTGGACGGAAAACAGATCGTGGTCATCGGCGGCGGCCCGGCCGGCATGATGGCGGCGCTGACCGCGCGGCGTCAGGGCGCGCAGGTCCTCCTGTTGGACCGAAACCGGACGCTCGGGCGCAAGCTGCGCATCACTGGTAAGGGACGCTGCAATGTGGCAAACGACTGCCCGGCGGATGAAGTGCTGCGGAATATTCCGCGCAACAGCTGCTTCCTGTACAGTGCACTCAGCCAGTTCTCCCCAGAGGATGTGAAGGCGTTTTTTGAGCAGCTTGGCGTTCCGCTCAAGACGGAGCGGGGCAACCGCATCTTTCCCGTTTCCGACCGCGCCCATGACGTGGCCGACGCGCTGGCCTCGGCGCTGCGCCGGGAAAACGTGAGCCTTCGGACCGGGCGGGCGGCGGCCATCCTGTGCCGGGAGGGCGCTGTGTCCGGGGTCAAGCTGGACAACGGGGAGAAACTCCCGGCGCAGGCGGTCATCCTCGCCACGGGCGGCCTGTCCTATCCGGCCACCGGCTCGACCGGCGACGGCTACCGGCTGGCCCGAGCGGCGGGACACACGGTGGTGACGCCCAAGCCATCCCTCGTACCGTTGGAGGCAGAGCCGTGCTGTGCGGCGCTGCAGGGGCTCAGCCTGCGTAACGTGGCCATTTGGGTCAAAAACCAGGATGGGAAGTGTCTCTATCACGACTTCGGAGAGCTGTTGTTCACCCATTTCGGACTCTCCGGGCCGCTGATTCTCAGCGCCAGCGCCCATATGCGCGACTTTCAGCACGAGCGCTACCGGGTAGAAATCGACCTTAAGCCGGCATTGGATGACAAGACGCTGGATGCGCGCCTGCTGCGTGATTTTCGCCAAAATAACAACAGAAGTTTTCAAAACAGCCTGCAGGGCCTGCTGCCGCGCCTGCTGATTCCGGAGGTGGTGCGCCGCTCCGGCATTCCGCCGGAGACCAGGATCTATGACATCACCCGTCAGCAGCGCCACAGTCTTTTGCGGGTCTTAAAGTGCTTTTCCGTCGCCGTCACCGGGCCGCGCCCGGTGCGCGATGCGATCGTCACCTCCGGAGGAATTGCCGTGTCGGAGGTCAATCCGACCACGATGGCTTCCAAGCGCCTGCCGGGGCTCTATTTTGCCGGCGAGGTATTGGATGTGGACGGCTATACCGGAGGATTTAATCTGCAGATTGCCTGGTCGACCGGCTATGTTGCCGGATGCTGGGCGGCCTGGGATCCAGTCCCGGGCGGGGAGGAATGAAGCGAATGCCTTTTGTCAGCATTGCACTTGACGGGCCGTCCGGTGCGGGAAAGAGCACTCTGGCGCACCGCCTGGCGGAAGAGCTGGGCTACCTCTATGTGGATACCGGCGCGATCTACCGCACAGTGGGGCTGTGGGTCAGACGCAACGGTACGGACCCAAGAAATGAGCCGGCTGTGTCTGCGCTGCTCTCTGGCCTGCAGGTCAGCCTCCGGGTCGAGTCGGATGGAGTTCAGCACATGTATCTCAATGAGGAAGATGTGACCGGTCAGATTCGCGAGCCTGAGATCTCGATGTATGCCTCCGCCGTCTCCGCTCTGCCGGCGGTGCGCGCCTTCCTGCTGGAGATGCAGCGGGAGCTGGCGCACACGCGCAATGTGGTGATGGACGGACGGGACATTGGGACGGTGGTTCTGCCTGGAGCGACCGTCAAGGTCTTTCTCACGGCGGCACCGGAGGTACGTGCCCGCCGCCGCTGGCTGGAGCTGCAAGCGAGGGGAAATACGGACAGCTATGAGCAGGTGCTCGCGGATGTGATACGGCGTGACGAACAGGATATGAACCGCGCGATCTCCCCGCTGCGCCCGGCGGCGGACGCGGTCAGGCTGGATACCTCCGCGTTGGATTTGGAGGAGAGCTGCAAGGCCCTCTTGAGGATTGTGAAGGAGAAGTTGACATGAGCACGCAAGGGCACGAGACAGAGCAGAAAAAGTATCCATACCGCACCACGGCCCAGTGCCGGCCGTGGTATCTGATGATCTATTCCATCGCGTGGCTGGTCTACCATATCTTCTTTTGGCTGCGCGTGGTGGGACGGGAGAATATTCCGGACGGTCCGGCGGTCATCTGTCCCAGGCACTGCACCGCGGCGGATCCTCCCATCGCCTGCTTTGGCTTGACGAGAAAACAGCCTGCCCGTCTGATGGCGAAGAAGGAGCTGATTGAGATTCCGGTCTTTGGCAAGCTTCTCTATCTGTTGGGGGCGTTTCCGGTTAATCGAGGTGCCAACGATATGTCTTCCATCAAGAACGCGCTGCGCTGCCTGAAAGAGGGCAGTAAGCTCATTATGTTCCCGGAAGGCACGCGCGTACACGAGGGGGAGACATCCGAGGCCAAGACCGGGGCGATCATGTTCGCGCTCCGCTCTGGCGCGCCGCTGGTACCGGTCTACCTGACGCGGGCGAAGCCGTTTCACCGGATGACGATGGTCTTCGGCGAGCCGTACCACCCGCAGATCGCCGGGCGGCGTGCTACGCCGGAGGAATACCAGCGGCTGGCTGACGAGCTGCTCGGGAAAATCTATGCTCTGGAGTCTCAGGTAAAATGAAGGTGACATTGGCCAGGACGGCGGGGTTCTGTTATGGCGTCCGCCGTGCCGTGGAACTTGCCGAGCAGACGGCGCAGTCCGGACGCCCCTGCGTAATGCTGGGCTCAATCATTCATAACGACCATGTGGTAGCGCACTTGGCCCGGCAGGGAATGGGCCGTGTAGACCGGGTGGAGGATGTACCGCAGGGCTCCGCCGTACTGATCCGCTCGCACGGCGAGGCAAAGGCGGTCTATGATCAGCTCCAGGAGCGCGGCTTACCGGTGATTGACGCCACCTGTCCCAGCGTAGCCCGCATCCACAAACTGGTCCAGGAGGCGGAGGCGCGCGGACGCCAGCCGGTCATCATTGGCCTTCCGACACATCCGGAGGTGGTGGCCATTGCCGGGTGGTGCCGGTCCCCGGTCGTCTTGGAGGATGACGCTGCGCTCGCCAAATGGCTGTCAGAGGATGAAAAACGGCGTTCTATGCCGCTCACTTTTGTCTTTCAGACAACTTCCACTCGGGAGACATGGAAAAATTGTGAAAAATTTGCAAAAAAAGAATGTACAAACGCAGAATTATTTGATACAATATGTAATGCTACCGCCCGTAGGCAGTCGGAAGCCCAGGAGTTGGCTGCCCAAAGCGACGTGATGGTTGTCATCGGTGACCACCAGAGTTCCAATACGCGTCATCTGGCTGAACTGTGCCGGCAATGCTGCGACCAGGTCTACTGGGTCGAACAGGCCGCAGAGCTGGAGCCGGAGCGCTGGGGGGAAGCGTCTTGTGTTGGAATCACCGCGGGGGCATCTACGCCCGGGTGGATAATAAAGGAGGTCAAAACCAAAATGTCTAACGAAACCAAAATGGAGATCGAGGAGTCCTTTGCTGAGATGCTGGAGAAGTCGATCAAAACTTTAAATACAGGAGATAAGGTTGTTGGAACCGTTGTGCAGATCACTCCGACTGACATCCAGGTGGACCTTGGCACCAAACATGCCGGTTATATCTCCATGTCTGAGTTTTCCGACGATCCCAGCGTGAAGGCAGAAGAGGTCCTCAAACCCGGTGATCAGATCGAGGTCCTGGTCCTGCGCGTCAACGACAGTGAGGGCGTCGTCTCGCTGTCCAAGAAGCGTCTGGATGCCAACAAGAATTGGGAAGAGATCGAGGCCGCCAAGGAGAACAAGACCGTCATTGAGGCGACCATCCGTGAGGAGAATAAGGGTGGCGTCGTGGCCAACTATAAGGGCGTGCGTGTCTTTATCCCTGCCTCCCAGACCGGCCTGCGCCGGAATGAGCCGATGACTGGCCTGGTCGGTACAACTGTTAAGATGCATATTACCGAGGTCAACCGCAGCCGCCGCCGCGTGGTGGGCTCTATCCGCAGCGTCCTGAGTGAGGAGCGCGCAGCACGCAGCAAGGCGATCTGGGATTCCATCGAGGTGGGCAAGCACTATTCCGGCACGGTCAAGAGCCTGACCTCCTACGGCGCGTTTGTCGATATCGGCGGCGTGGACGGCATGGTGCATATCTCCGAGCTGTCCTGGAGCCGGATCAAGCACCCGTCTGAGGTAGTCTCGGTGGGCGACGTAGCAGTTGTCTACGTCATCAAGTATGACCCCGAGAAGAAGAAGATCTCTCTGGGCATGAAGGATCCCAACGAAAATCCGTGGGAGACCTTCCTGAACCGGTACTCTGTGGGTGACGTGGCGACTGTCAAGGTGGTCAAGCTGATGAGCTTCGGTGCGTTTGCCGAGGTGGTTCCCGGCGTGGATGGCCTGATTCATATCTCTCAGATCGCCGACCATCGTGTGGAGAAGCCTGAGGACGAACTGAAGGAAGGCGACATCGTCGATGTCAAGATCACCGACGTGAATCTGGAGACGCGCAAGGTCTCCCTCTCTCGCCGTGCCGTTCCGCAGAGCGCGGCTGCCGGGGACGAGGAGTAACTGTGTGAGACAGGGGCGGTGTAGCACTGGCTATGCCGCCCATCTCTTTATCTCGTTGGAGAAAGGACTTCGCGCATGAACATGGATAAGCGGATGCAGTGGATTCTGCGAGCGATTGCCTTTTTTTGTATCCTGATGGCCATTGGAGCCTATCAGACCTCTGTCATTTCTTGCGTTCTGATGTTGCTGGTCGGCATCGGCTGCCTGCCGGGGACGCAGTTCATCCTCTCCCGCCATCTCAGCGGAAAATTCCGCATCATTGTCCTGGTGGTTTTGACCGTCCTGGCGCTGACCATCAGCCGGGCAGAACTGGAGGCGCAGGCGGCCGCCGGAGCGGAAGAGCAGACGACCGTCTCTGACACCGCCCAGGATGCCTGACCGGGGAGAAAGCGACATATCAGCATTTGTGGGGAAGGGTGCGATATCCTTCCCTTTCTTTTTTCCTCTGGCTGTGTTACACTGGAAAAAACAACTGTGAGGTGTCTCCGATGCGTCTAACGTTTTCCTGGATGCGGCCCAAGCCCGAGCCGAAACGCCCGTGGTGTTCCGTCATCGTCCCGGCTGCCGGCAGCGCCAGCCGGATGGAGGGGACGGATAAAATTTTAGCCCCCCTTGGGGACCGTCCGGTGCTGATGCACACCCTCTGTGCCCTGCAACGCTGCCCTTATGTCGATGAAATTGTGGTGGTGACCCGGGAAGATCTGATGGCCTCTATCGGCCGGGAGGTCCGCGCCTGGAACTGTACCAAGGTCAGCCGGATTGTCCGAGGCGGGAGGAGCCGTACCGAGTCTGTCTGGCTGGGCCTTGGCCGGGTAAATGCCCGCGCGCAGTTGATTGGGATACATGACGGAGCGCGGCCGCTGGTCAGTCAGGCGGTGCTGGAGGAAGTCTTCCGTACGGCAGCTGAGACGGGCGCGGCGGCCCCGGCTATACCGGTCAAGGACACGATTAAGCAGGTAGACGGACAGGAATGCGTGGAGCGAACGGTGGACAGGAGCACGCTGCGCGCCGTGCAGACGCCGCAGGTATTTGAAAGCAGCCTCATCCGCGCGGCGCTTCAGCAGGCGCGGGAGCGCCGCCTGGAGCTGACCGACGACTGCTCTGCAGTGGAGGCCCTGGGGATGAAGGTGACTTTGACGCATGGCTCCTATGAAAACATTAAGATTACAACGCCGATCGATCTGGTACTGGGGGAGGCGATCTTGCAATGTCTGTCGGACTGAGAATTGGACACGGCTATGACGTGCACCGGCTGGTCGAGGGCCGGAAGCTGGTGTTAGGCGGCGTAGAGATTCCGTGGCAGTTTGGCCTGTTGGGCCACTCGGATGCGGATGTGCTCACCCACGCCATCATGGACGCCCTGCTGGGCGCAGCCGGATTGTGGGACATCGGTCACGCGTTTCCTGACCATGACCCGGCCTATCAGGATATCTCCAGCTTGATTCTGCTCGAGCGCACCGTCGCTCTGGTACAGGAGCGAGGCTATCGGGCGGTCAATGTGGACGCGACCGTGCTGGCCCAGCGTCCCAAACTGGCCCCCTATATCCCGCAGATGCGGGAGATCATTGCCCGGTATCTGGGCCTTGACGCGCGGGATGTGAATATCAAGGCGACCACGGAGGAGGGGCTCGGCTTTACCGGCTCCGGAGAGGGGATAGCTGCGCATGCAGTGGCCCTGCTGGAGCGTATTACGGACTGATCGCTCATTCACACGGGCCAATGGCTGGTCATAGACTGTGGTGAGAGGAGCGAATCACCATGGTATATTATCTGATTGTCTGTCGCTCGCTGACCTATGCGCAGCGAACGGCGGCCATTTTGGAGCGGGCGGGCATTACGGCACATATTCTCCGTTCCCCCAAAACCATCTCCACGACCGGCTGCAGCCACAGCGTCAAAATCTCTCACCGGCGCCTGGCTGAGGCACTGATGGCGCTCAAACGCGCAGATCTCTCCCCGCAGCAGATCTATATTACCGAACCGGACGGCAGCTACCGCGAGGTGCGGCTGTGATTTACCTGGACAATGCCGCCACCAGCCTGCAAAAGCCGCGAGAGGTGATGCAAGCGGTACTCTGGGCGATGCGCTGCTGCGCCAGCCCTGGGCGGGGGAGCCACCGGCCGGCGGAACTGGCGGCCCAGACTGCCTTTCAGTGCCGGCAGTTGTTGGCAGATTGGTTTGACTGCGCCGGACCGGAACAGATCGTCTTTACCTCCAGCGCAACCCACAGCCTGAATCTGGCCATCCGATCACTGGTTCCGCCTGGCGGCCGGGTGGTCATCTCTGGCTATGAGCACAACGCGGTCACTCGGACCCTCTGCAGCATTCCGGGGGTGGCGATCACGGTGGCGCGGGATGGCCTGTTTGAACCGGAGCGTGATCTGAAGGCGTTTGCTCATGCAGTCGAAACGCGTCCGAACGCGGCGATTTGCACGCATGTCTCCAACGTATTTGGATACCAGCTGCCGGTGGAAGAGATTGCCGGGCTGTGCCGGGCAGCGCAGGTTCCGTTAATCGTGGACGCCAGCCAATCCGCAGGCATGTTGCCCATTTCGGTGGAGCGCTGGGGCGCGTCCTATGTGGCCTTCCCAGGGCATAAGGGACTGATGGGACCGCAGGGGATCGGTGTGCTGCTGTGCGGACGAGGCAGCGCGCCCGAGCCGTTGCTGACCGGCGGGACAGGAAGCGAGTCTCTGTTGCAGACTATGCCGGTGTTTCTGCCAGACCGCCTGGAAGCGGGCACCCATAACCTGCCAGGGATTGCCGGACTGCTGGCGGGCGCGCGGTTTTTGCGTCGGGTGGGGATCGAGCGGGTCTGTGTCCGTGAGCGCCACCTGGCCGGCCAGCTCGTCCGTCGCCTGCGCCAGATCTCCGGCGTGGAGGCGTTCTACCCGGAAAATGCCGGATCTGGAACCGGCGTAGTCTCCTTCCGTCTGCGAGATATGGACTGCGAGACGGTGGCCGCCCGCTTGGGGGCGAGGGGGATCGCTTTGCGCGGCGGGTTGCACTGTGCCCCGCTGGCTCATGAGACGGCCGGGACGTTGGATACGGGCACGGTAAGGGCCAGCATCTCCCTGTTTACCAGGCCGGAAGAGCTGGCCTGCCTGGCTGCGGCTGTGCGTGCCCTGCGGGGAAAATAAGATTGGTTTCCCTTGCCATTTTTTGAGGTTGGGAGTATACTAAATTTGGAATGTGAGAGACAGAACCCGAGGTAAATGCTGCCACGGGGGGAAAATATGTCCTCGCCGTTTGACGGTCTGAAAGCGGCCGTTTGCAGGCCGCCTTCAGACCATTTCAGTATCCAGACGGGTCCGTAGTGCCTCAGCCCGACCGGTTTCCGATGGGAGTTGATATGATGGATGCTTTTTACCAGTTATTTGAAGAGTTTGTGGCATTTGACGGCATTCAACAGGTAATTCGGTATTTTCAGACCATCGCGATATCCGATCTGGTGGATGTGGTCATCATCGCCTTTATTTTTTATCGGTTGATTTTACTAATCCGAAATACCCAGGCAGGGCAGGTATTTAAGGGCGTTTTCCTCGTCATCGGGTTGCTGTGGCTGTCTGATCTATTTAATCTCCATGTGTTGAATTTCATTTTGGAGAGTCTGGTCCAGGTGGGGTTTCTGGCTCTGATTGTCGTGTTTCAGCCGGAGATTCGCCATTTTTTGGGACAAGTCGGCAGCGGCAATCTAAAGCGTTACCTGAAAAATCCCGGGGAGCGCGATGTGCTGGAGATTGCCATTGCTCAGACAGTCCAGGCTTACCGGGATATGTCCCGCAGTAAGACGGGAGCGCTGACGGTTTTTGAGCGAAACAGCATCCTTAATGATTTTATCCGTACCGGGACACAACTGGATGCGGCGGTTTCCAGTGAGCTGCTGAAAAATATTTTTTGGAATAAGGCCCCGCTGCATGATGGAGCGGTTATCATCCGGGCCGGGCGGATCGTAGGGGCCGGCTGCGTGCTGCCGCTGTCCGGAAATGTGAACATCAGCCGGGAATTGGGCACCCGCCACCGGGCCGGTATCGGGGTTACGGAGCATACGGACGCTGTGGTGGTCATCTGCTCGGAGGAGACTGGCTCTATCTCGGTTGCTGTGGAAGGGACGCTCAGGCGGCATCTCGCCCCGGAGACATTGGAGCGGGTGCTGCGCAATGAACTGCTCGGCCCGGAGGACGAGGTGGAAAAGAAGGATGCCGGCCTTCTGCTTCTGAACAACCTGCTGTCCCTGTTTAAGCTGAAGAAGGAGGACGGGGATGACCATGTGGACTAAGTTTCGGAACAGCCGCCTTTCTTATATGATACTGGCGATTCTGGCGGCGGTGATTTGCTGGCTCTATGTAGACCTGGCGCGGCAACCGGATGCCAGGGTGACGATCAGCAACATTCCTGTTACCTATATCGGGGAGGAGCAGCTCAATGATATGGGGCTGCTGATCCTGGATGACGATCCCACCATCTCCATCCGGGTAGAAGGCCCCAGAAGCGCGATTACGCGGCTGAACCGGGAGAATATCACCATCACCGTCTCCACGGCAGGGATTACAGAGGTCGGGGTCTACAGCCTGGAATGTTCGATCAATTTGCCTGGCTCTGTCACCAGCGCAACCAGTAATCCTATTACGATCACCTCTCGCAGCGCCACGGAGGTGGATGTGACGGTGGTGGAGATGGTGAGCAATACTGTCCCAATCCGGGCGGAATTCACCGGCACGCTGGCGGAAAACCGCTTCTATGACGAGGATAGCTTTGTACTGGAACAGACCGAGCTGGAGATCCGCGGAGAGGAGAGCGAGGTCAACCAGGTCAGCTATGCCCGGGTCGAGCTGAGCGAGATGAATCTGGCGGACACCTGGACAGGCCGCTTGCCAGTGATCCTGTGCGACTCGCAGGGGAATGAGCTGGATACGGAAAACCTGCTTTTGGAGAAGGATATGATCTATGTCGCCTTCTATGTGGAGTGCTACAAAGAGGTTCCGTTGACCGTCACCCTGCTCTCCGGCGGCGGCGCAGACAGCGAGAACGCGGTGTACACCATCGACCCGGAGACGATCACCGTGACTGGTCAGGAGACCGTACTGGAAGATTTGACGGAAATCTCCGTTGGGACAGTGGATCTGAGCCAGGTCATCACGACGGAACAGTTTGAATTTGACATTGTGCTGCCCGATCAGGTCAGCAGCCGCGACGGGGTGACCAGTGCCACTGTGACTGTGACCGTTACCGGCTTAGAGACACGCATGATAGAGACCAGCAATATCCAGCTGCTCAATGCGCCGGATGGTTATCACTATCAGTATGATTCCCTTACCGTGCGGGTGCGTGGACGGACAGAGAACTTTGACATGCTCCTGTCGGACGATATTCAGGTTACAGCTGACCTGAGCGACGTCAATATTGAGGCAGACAGCACGGTCACCGTCCCGGTGGAGGTGGAAATCGTTGGCATTTCGGAGCTGGGGGTCCTGGGCAGTTATACCCTGCCCATCACGGTAACGGCTGTGGAGGAGGAAGAGGAAGAGGAAGAGGAAGAGGAAGAGGAGCTTTCCACCACCGTGACAGCCGAGGACGGGTGA
The DNA here is from genome assembly GCA_964461385.1 of uncultured Oscillospiraceae bacterium. Lineage (GTDB taxonomy): Bacteria > Bacillota > Clostridia > Oscillospirales > Oscillospiraceae > Onthomonas. The sequence continues at coordinate 54,651 of CAYWUA010000002.1, read as the reverse complement.
AGCCAGGAAAACAGCTTTACAGTCCGCTGCTTCTTTGCTATAATAATTCAATACCATATGATTTTCCCATGCTTTGCCAGAAGGGAGGCGGCGCATGCTTAAGAGTATGACTGGCTATGGGCGGGGAGAGGCGTTTTTGCACCAGCGAGCCATCGTAGTGGAGCTGCGCAGTGTGAATAACCGCTATCTGGACTGTAATGTTCGACTGCCTCGCGTTTATGCCTGTGCGGAGAAGGCGGTGGTTTCCTCGGTGAAGGGGTCCGTCTCCCGCGGGAAGGTGGATGTCACCGTGACGGTGGACTCCACAGCAGCAGACGCGGTCACCGTCAGCCTGAACCGCTCTGTCGCCTCCAGCTACTATCAGGCGCTCCGGGAACTCGGAGAGATGTATGGGCTGAAGGAGGACATCTCAATCTCCCTGCTTTCCCGGTTTCCGGATGTGTTTCGGGTAGAGAAGGCGTCGGAGAACCTGGAGGAGCTGACTGAGGATATCCAGGCAGTCACACAGATGGCGTTGGAGGATTACAATGCCATGCGGGCCCGTGAGGGCGCCCGGCTGGCGGAGGACCTGTTGTCCCGGCTGGATACGCTGGAGCGTCTCACTGCGCAGGTGGAGGCGCGCTCTCCTGAGACGGTGGCGGCCTATCAACGGCGTCTGACCGAGCACATCCGGGAGGTATTGGAAGAGCGGCAGATCGACGAGAGTCGTATTCTGACCGAGGCTGCGATTTTCGCCGATAAGGTCGCCGTCGCGGAGGAGACGGTCCGCCTGCGCAGCCATATTGCCCAGTTCCGGGACATGGTTTGCCAGGGCGGCGTGATTGGGCGGAAGCTGGATTTCCTGATCCAGGAGATGAACCGGGAGACCAACACCACCGGCTCAAAATGCAACGATTTGGAGCTGTCCACCATTGTCGTGGAGATGAAAGCAGAGCTGGAAAAGATGCGGGAACAGGTCCAAAATGTCGAGTGATATGGGGGCGGGGGACGCATGTGGATGCTGAACATCGGATATGGCAATATGGTTTCGGCGGACCGGATCATCGCCATCGTCAGCCCTGATTCCGCCCCGATCAAACGCATCATCCAGGAGGGGCGGGATCGCGGAATGCTGATTGACGCGACCTATGGCCGCCGGACCCGCTCGGTCATTATCGCGGATACCGATCATGTCATTCTCTCTGCGCTCTTGCCGGAGACGATCTCCGGACGCCTGGAGGGCAAGGAGAGCGCCGGTAAGGAGGAGACCGATGAGGAAGACCGCTAAAAGAGGACAGATTATCGTGGTCTCCGGGCCGTCCGGAGCGGGCAAGAGTACCGTAATTGCGGAAGTACGCACCAGAAGGGCAAATCTGACCTTTTCTATCTCCTACACGACCCGCCAGCCCAGACAGGGAGAGGAAAACCATGTCCACTATCACTTTGTGGATCGAGAGACCTTTTGCCGGATGGTTGAAGAGGGGGCATTCCTGGAATATGCCTCCTATCAGGGCAATTACTATGGCACTGCCCGGGCGGATGTCGAGGCATTGGTGGGGAAGGGCTACGACGTCTTGCTGGACATTGAGGTGCAGGGCGGCGCGACAGTGCGGCGGCTCTGTCCGGCGGCTACGCTGATTTTTGTTGTTCCGCCCTCGTTTGGTGAGCTCTCCCGCCGCCTCCATGGGCGTCAGAGTGAGAGCGAAGAGGTCATCCAAGGCCGTCTGGACCGGGCGCGCGAGGAATACCGTGAAATTCCGCACTATGACTATTTGGTCATCAATGACAAAATCTCGGAGGCGGCCGATGAGGTGCTCTCTATTTTAAAGGCACAGGACTGTCGGGTTTCCGCCCGGTTTGACATGATTAAGGGGGATATAAGTCTATGATTCTCTATCCGATGAATGAATTGCTGCACGGTGGTATCAGCAGTCGCTATGAGTTGGTCAATCTGGTCGCTCACCGCGCCCGCGAGATTGCCAGTGCGGAGACCAGCGACAACCAGCTCAAGGAGAAGCCGGTGACCATTGCGCTCAATGAGGCTCGGGCTGGATTGCTGGTCTGCCAGGGAGAGGGCCACCAGCAGATTGCAAATTGAATGGAGCATTTCTTCCGCAGGCCGGGAGGCTCAGCAGGCAAGGGGCGAGGGGGACGGAAACGTCTCGGTTGTCTCTTGCCTGTTGGCATCTTTTGTCTCCGTGTCCGAAGAGAGGTGAGGAATGAAGACGGCACTATGCTGCAAAGTGGCGGTGGCTGCTGCCGGATATGCCTTTGATAAGCCATATACCTATCTTGTGCCGGACGGATTTTCTGAGTCGTTAAACCCGGGCATGCGCGTGCTGGTCCCCTTCGGGCAGGGGAATCGCCGTTCGGAGGGCATCGTCCTGGAAACGTGCCAGGAGGTGCCAGCCAACCGGCTGAAGTGGCTCCGTGCCATTTTGGACGAGGAACCGGTCATCGATCAGGATGGGATACGGCTGGCTCTCTGGATGCGGGAGCGCTATTTCTGCACTGTATATGACGCGGTCAAGGCAATGCTTCCGGCAGGGCTCTATTATAATCTGCAGGATATCTATCAACTTGCCGACGGGATGGACCAGGAAAGCGCCTATGCCAAGGCAGGCCATTCGGAGCTATGCCGCCGGATTTTAGACCTGGTTATCGCAGCTGGCGGCGGGCTGCCGCGCAAGACGCTGTGTGAGGCGTTTGGGCCGGTCAATCCGACTAAGGGCCTTCAATTCTTGTTGAAAGAGGGAATTTTGATCCAGCAAACCAGCGCTCACCGCAGCGTGGGGGAAAAGCGCGAGGAGATTGCCTTACTTGCTTTACCGGACGACGAGGCACGTGCCGCCGTGGCAAATGGAAGGTCCAAACTGCGCCGGGCTGTCGTGGAGCTGCTGATCAATGTTGGGTCGGCCTCGGTCAAGGACGTTGCCTATTTCACTGGTGCGCGCGCCAGGACTCTCCGCGAGCTGGAGCGGACAGGTGTAATTACCCTATTCCAACGGGAAGTTTTTCGGCGTCCGGAGCTCTCTGAGGTCGCGCCGCAGCCCAAACCGCGGCTCAGCGCCGAACAACAGGCCGTCTATGAGGGACTTGCCGCCCTGCAGGACCAGCCGGAGGCTCACTGCGCGCTGCTCTATGGCGTGACCGGTTCCGGGAAGACCTTGATTTACCTCTCTATGATTCACCGCACGCTGGACAGTGGACGCACCGCCTTAATCCTTGTGCCGGAAATCGGCCTGACCCCGCAACTCCTGCGCCAGCTCGCAGGGCAGTTTGGGGATCGGATCGCTGTCCTCCACAGCTCTCTGGGCGCGGGGGAGCGCTACGATGAGTGGCGGCGGGCCCGCGCGGGAGAGGCGCGGGTAGTGGTTGGCACCCGTTCGGCAGTTTTTGCCCCGCTCCCTGACTTGGGCCTGATCATTTTGGATGAGGAGCAGGAGGCGAGCTATAAGTCGGAAAACACACCGCGCTATCACGCGCGCGATGTGGCCAAATACCGCTGTGTGCGCCAGAAGGCCCTGCTGGTGCTCGGCTCAGCCACGCCATCGGTGGAGAGCATGTACAGCGCCCGGGAGGAGAGATACCATCTCTTCACCCTGCGCAGCCGTTACAACCGGCAGGCATTGCCGCAGGTGCGGATCACGGACCTGCGGCAGGGACTGCGAGAGGGGAATGGCAGCTGCATCAGCCAGACCCTCCGGGATGAGCTGGAAAAAAATCTACAGGCGGGGGAACAGTCCATCCTGTTTCTTAACCGGCGCGGCAGCAGCCGGATGGTGATTTGTTCTCAGTGCGGAGAGGTACCGGAGTGCCCGCGCTGCTCGGTCAAACTGACCTACCATCGTGCAAACCATCGCCTGATGTGTCATTACTGCGGACACAGTGAGCCGCTGCTGGACGCTTGCCCACAATGCGGCGGCATTTTGAGCTATGTCGGCGTGGGGACGCAGAAAGTGGAGGAGGAGCTGCACGAGCTGTTTCCCCAGACGGAGGTCCTGCGGATGGATGCGGATACCATCTCCGCTGCGCACACGCACCGGCAGATGTTTGAGCGCTTTGAGCGCGAGCGGATTCCGATTCTGCTCGGCACGCAAATGGTGGCTAAGGGGCTTGACTTCTCCGGAGTGACCCTGGTCGGCGTGATTGACGCAGATATGACGCTCTATATCGACGATTTCCGGGCAGGAGAGCGCACATTTTCCCTCCTCACACAGGTAATCGGCCGAGCCGGGCGAGGTGCCCGGCCCGGGCGGGCGGTAATTCAGACTTTTACGCCGAAAAATGAGATTATTCTCACAGCTGCCCGACAAGATTACGACCGGTTTTATGAACACGAGATCACGCTGCGCGCGCTGCGTGGCTTTCCCCCGTTTACGGACCTGTATGTGCTCACCGTCTCCGGTCCGGAGGAAGGAACGGTGCTGCGTGCGAGCCTGCGCCTGCGCCAGGGATTGGAGACGTGGCAGTCCAGCCCGGAGATGCGGGCGACGCCCTTTTCTGTCCTGGGCCCGGCGCCGGCCAGCGTTGTCAAGGTCAACGGCCGTTACCGCTACCGGCTGACGGTGAGCGGCCGGGGTAGCCGGCCGCTGCGGGCTATGATAGCCCAACTGCTGCGCAGCGCCAGCGAGGATCGTAGCAATCGCAGCGTGAGCGTCTACGCGGATTTCAACCCGATTGACTGAGCCTATACGCTACTTTATTTTATACGGAGGAAGACAGATATGATTCGAGAGATCATCCGGAAGGGCGACCCCGCCCTGAATAAAAAGTGCCATCCTGTGACCCGCTTTGACGGCAAGCTGGCCCGCCTGCTCGACGATTTGAAAGAGACGCTGATTGACTCCGGCGGCGCGGGACTGGCCGCCCCGCAGGTGGGGATTCTCCGCCGTGTGGTGGTCGTGCTCAACGAAGCAGAGGAGATTTATGAGCTGGTCAACCCAATGATTGTCTCCTCTTCCGGGGAGCAGACCGGCTTTGAGGGCTGTCTCTCTCTGCCCGGCCGCTGGGGTGTCGTCACCCGGCCGATGACTGTCCGCGTACGGGCACAGGACCGTGCCGGCAATTGGTTTGAGGTGGAGGAACAGGGGCTGACGGCGCGCTGTTTCTGCCACGAGCTGGACCATTTGGACGGCCATCTGTTTGATGAGCTGTGCGAGCGGACGTACACCACTGAGGAGTTGGAGCAGATGGAGCGGGAACAGTCGGAGGAGCAGGCATGAGAATTGTCTTTATGGGGACACCAGACTTCGCTGTGCCCTCACTGCGCCGCCTGCTGGCTGACGGACATGAGATCGCCGCCGTCTACACCCAGCCGGACAAGCCCAAGAACCGGGGGATGCGTCTGACGGCCTCTCCGGTGAAGCTGGTCGCCATGGAACACCAGATTCCAGTGGTGCAGCCCCAGCGTCTGCGGGACCCCGGCGTGCTGGAGGAGCTGAGCGCCTTTCAGCCGGAGCTGATCGTGGTAGCGGCCTATGGAAAGCTCTTGCCCCGGGAGGTCATTGATCTGCCGCCGCTGGGTTGTATCAACGTTCACTCCTCGCTGTTGCCCAAGTACCGCGGCGCGGCCCCGATCAATTGGGCTGTCCTCAACGGGGAGTCGGAGACGGGCGTTACTATTATGGAGATTGCCGAGGCGCTCGACGCCGGGGATATGCTCGCGCAGGAGCGCACTCCCATCGACCCGGAGGAGTCGGTAGAGACGCTGCACGACCGCCTGGCGGAGCTGGGCGCCGCGCTGCTCGGCCGCACGGTCTCGGAGATCGCAGCGGGCACTGCCGTGCGCACTCCGCAAGACGACAGCCAGTCTACCTACGCTCCCATGCTGAGCCGGGAGCTCGCTCCGATTGTGTGGACGAAGAGCGCACGGGAGATTCACAACCAAATTCGTGGCCTGCTCCCGTGGCCCACCGCCACGATGGAACTCGGCGGCCGTACCATCAAGGTCTACCGGGCAGAGGAAACAGGACAGAAGACCAGCCAGATGCCGGGGACCCCGGTAGGGGCGGACGCCTCCGGGCTGCTGATGGCTTGCGGAGACGGGACTCTGCTGCGCATCACTGAGCTACAGGCACCCGGAAAAAAGCGGATGCGCGCGGTGGATTACCTGCGGGGACACCCGCTGGAGGGACGCTGAGGAGAGAGATAGAATGAGGATGAGAAGGTGGTGAGAAGTGCATGAGAGAGAAAACCGGCAAGCGCGTAGCTTCCTCCGCCCGGGAAGCCGCCCTGATGGTGCTGCTAGACTGGAAGCGGCGCGGGGCCTGGTCAGACAGCGCCCTGTCAGGGGTCATTCGCGCTGCCGGACTCTCACCGCGTGACGCAGCGCTGGCGAGCCGGCTGTGTTATGGTGTGCAGCAGAATCTGCTGCTGCTGGAGTTCTGGCTTGACGAGATGAGCAGCGTGCCCGCTTCCCGCATGGAGATGCCGGTCCGCCTGTCCATTCTGCTGGGCCTATATCAGATGGCCTTCTTGGACCGGATTCCCACCCGTGCTGCGGTGGATGAGAGCGTAGAACTCTCCCGGCGCTGGAGCCGTAATCCGTGCTCACCAGGTCTGACCAATGCCATTTTACGTGCGTTTGACCGGAAGCGGGATGTTCTGCTCGAACCGTCGTCCCTCTCCGTGCGCTACAGTCACCCGCAAGCGCTGGTGGACCTACTGGCAAAGGAGCTGGGGCATGACCGGACGGAGCTGGAGGAACTGCTGCGTGCGGACAATAGCCAGCCGCCTACCACCATCCAGACCAATCCGCTTAAGACAACGCCGCAGGAGCTGTCCGTCCGCTTGCAGGAGGAAGGCGTGTCAGTCCAGGCCCATGCGTGGCTGCCGGGCTGTTTTGCGGTGACGGGGACGGGTGATCTGGAGGGGCTGGAGAGCTTCCGGGACGGTCTCTTTCAGGTGCAGGATGCGGCGGCGCGGCTGGCCGTACTGGCTGCCATGCCGAAGCCGGGGATGCGGGTGCTCGACGCCTGTGCCGCGCCGGGCGGCAAGAGTTTTCAGACCGCTATGGAGATGAAAGACCGTGGAGAGATTCTCGCCTGCGACCTGCATGAGAAAAAGCTGGATCGCCTCGCGCGCGGCGCGCGGCGGCTGGGCATCGGCTGTATCGAAACCCGCGCCATGGACGCCCGGCAGTTTGCCCCTGAGTTGAAGGGGCGCTTTGATCTGGTCTTAACCGACGTGCCCTGCTCAGGTCTTGGCATTATCCGGAAAAAACCGGATATCCGCTACAAGGAGCTGAAACCGTTAGAGCGCCTGCCAGAGATCCAGCTGGAGATCCTCACCAACACAGCCCGCTATGTGCGGCCGGGCGGCTGTCTGCTCTACGCGACCTGTACGGTACTGGATCGGGAAAACGAGGCGGTCACCGCCGCCTTCCTGGCGCAAACGCCGGAATTTCACCTGGAACCATTCACTCTGCCTGGCGTGGGGCAATGCCCAGGACAGCGGACGCTGTGGCCACACCGGCATCAGACAGATGGATTCTTTATGGCAAAGCTGAGGAAATGCGATGATTGACTTGAAATCCCTCTCCCGACCGGAGATGGAGGACCTGATGGCCCGCCTGGGCCAGCCTAAATTCAGGGCCGGGCAGCTATTTCACTGGCTGCACATCGGCGCCGAATCCTTTGATGAGATGACAAACCTCCCCCAATCGCTGCGCGTACAGCTGCGGGAGCAGGCGCTCTTGACCGTGCCGCAGGTCGTGCGCAAGCAGGTCTCCAAGCTGGATGGGACCGTCAAGTATCTCTGGCGTCTGTGGGACGGGAACTGTATTGAATCCGTCTTGATGAGCTACCAGCATGGCAACAGCATCTGTGTCTCCTCTGAGGTAGGCTGTTCGATGGGCTGTGCATTCTGTGCTTCTACCCTGGGCGGGCTGGTGCGCCGCTTGTCAGCCGGGGAGATTCTGGATCAGGTCATTTTTTCCCAGAAGGAATCCGGCCGAAAAATCTCGAATATTGTGTTGATGGGGATTGGAGAGCCGCTGGATAACTTTGATGCGGTCATGCGTTTTTTGGAGCTGGTCAACGATCCGGATGGCCTTGGCATCGGCATGCGCCATATCTCACTTTCCACCTGTGGACTTGCAGATAAAATTGACAAACTGGCCTCCTATCGGTTACAATTAACGTTGTCGGTATCGCTCCACGCGCCGGATGACGCGTCGCGGTCCCGGCTGATGCCGGTCAACCGAGCCGTGAACGTGGACCGGTTGATGGAAAGCTGCAGAAATTATTTCGCCGCGACCGGCCGTAGGATCTCTTACGAGTATGCCCTGGTCGACGGGATCAATGACTGGGACTGGCAGGCGGACCTGCTGGCCCGGCGGCTGGGAGATCTCCCGAGCCATGTCAACCTGATTACCCTCAATGAGGTGCGCGAGAGCCCGCTCAAACCAAGCCGTCGTCTGCGCGCGTTCCAGCAGCGGCTGGAACGGCAGGGGATTACCGTCACCGTCCGCCGCAGGCTGGGCAGGGATATCGACGCCTCCTGTGGGCAGCTGCGCCGGAAGACGCTGGGAATTGGGGAATCATGAACAACCCGGGCAAGCCGCCCGGTGCGGAAGCAGGGCGATAACAAGATGCAGATTAGAGCTTGGAATATTACGGATGTGGGCTGTGTACGGCGGCAAAATGAGGATGCCTGCTATACGCAGACGAGTCCGGAGCTGGCGCTCGGCATTGTCTGTGACGGGATGGGCGGGGCAAACGCCGGTGAGGTGGCCAGCCAGTTGGCAATTGAGGCGTTTTCCCGGGTTGTTCATGCCGGAGGAGCCCCGCCGGAGGAACTGATGCGGCGCGGATTAGAGCAGGCCAACCGTGAGGTTTACTGCTATGGCTGGGAGCACCCGGATTGCCGCGGTATGGGGACCACTCTCGCCGCCGCCATGGTGCTGGAAGATATGGCCTACCTCCTCAACGTGGGGGACAGCCGTGTCTACATTCTCTGCGGCCAAAATATCCGCCAGATCACGCGGGATCACTCCCTGGTGGAGGAGCTGGTACAGGCCGGCCAGATCACCCGGGAGGAGGCCAGAACCCATCCGAGAAAGAATATCATCACCCGTGCCCTCGGCACGGAGCGTCATGTGACCGGCGACCTCTATCTCCATCGTGTCGTACCGGGCGAGCTGTTGCTGCTGTGCTCAGACGGCCTGTGTAACGAGTTGACGGATGAGGAGATGCTCGACCTCATCCTTCGAAAAGGCCCATTGGAGGGCGGCTGCCAGCGGCTGCTGGAGGCGGCGCTGCTGCGGGGTGCGCACGACAATGTCACTGCGGTGCTGATGCAGCTGGGGGCCCCGCCGGCTTGACGGCGGCGGAAGAGCCGCGCTGATCTCGTTTGGCTGAGTTTTAGTTTCTGTGCATGCGCACATGGGAGGTTATCATGGACCAATACATTGGCAAAATGCTGGATGACCGCTATGAAATTCTGGAAGTGATTGGCACCGGCGGCATGGCGGTGGTCTATAAGGCGAAGTGCCACCGGCTCAACCGTATGGTGGCTGTCAAGATCCTGCGGCCGGATCTCATGCTCGACGACGATATTCGCCGCCGGTTTCATGATGAGGCACAGGCCGTTGCCATGCTCTCCAGTCCGAATATTGTCAGCGTCTATGACGTGGGGCAGGTGGACGGCGCAGACTACATTGTCATGGAGCTGATTGAGGGCATCACCCTCAAGGAATACATGGCAAAGCGGGGAGATTGTCTGAACTGGCGCGAGGCGCTCCATTTCATGACCCAGATCATGCAGGCCCTCCGCCATGCGCACAGCCGCGGCATTGTCCACCGGGATATCAAGCCGCAGAACATCATGGTGCTGCGCGACGGCAGCGTGAAAGTGGCCGATTTCGGCATTGCCCGGATCATGGACAGACAAAAGACATTGACTCAGGAGGCGTTCGGCAGCGTCCACTATGTTTCGCCAGAACAGGCTAAGGGAAATCATGTGGATGCCCGCAGCGATATCTATTCCGCAGGCGTCGTGCTCTATGAGATGATCACCGGTACGCTCCCCTTTGATGGGGATACGGCGGTGTCCATTGCCATCCAGCATATCAATTCCGTGCCGAAGGAGCCGCGCAAGCGCAATCCGGATATTCCGGTCGGGATGGAGCAGATCTGCATGAAAATGATGTGCGCCAATCTGGAGCTGCGCTACCAGGATGCGCAGAGTGTTCTCAAAGACTTGGAGGAGTTCCGGCGCAATCCGAATATCGTCTTCTCTTATCCCAATCCTTGGGGCGGTAAGCGGACGGATACTGCATACTTGCGTGGTACGCCCCCACAATCGGCCAGACGGCCGGAGCATGTGCCTGCCTCAACGCCTCCGGAGCCCTACCCGGACCAAGGGACAGAAGAAGAGGAGGAGGAAGATGACGAGCGTGAGCATCGCCGGAAGGTGCGCGGCATCTTTATTGGTGCGGTCGTGGCGATTGTTGCGGTCATTGTTATCATCTTCTTTATGCTGTGGAACAATCTGATCTCCGATCTGCTTGATGGCGGGGAGGTCTATGAGGTTCCCACTCTGCTTGGCATGACAATTGACGAGGCCAAGGAATATATTGCGACCGAGTATGACGGCCGGTTTGAAGTTATCTGTACGGCAGCGCAGTTTGATGAGACGGCGGAGGCGGGGGACATCATCTCCCAGTCTCCGACAGGCGGCTCGAGCACGAAGAGCGAGCTGACGACCATTGAGGTCGTGGTCAGTTCCGGAATCCAACAGGAGGACACCGTCTATATGCCCAGCGTCGTGGGACGGGATTACCGGGAAGTGCAGAGCGAGCTGGAAAATGAATATAATGTTACGGTCGTGGTGGCCGAGGAGCGCGTCTCCTCCAATTCCATATCAGTGGACGCTGTCGTCTCGACCGATCCGGTGGCGGGCACGCCGCTGGAGGAGGGACAGACAGTGACGCTGATTCTCAGCAGTGGGCCGGAGGTTACGACGATCTCCATGCCAAACCTGATTGGGATGCAGGAGGACGCTGCGGTTGAAACGGCTGAGGCGGCTGGCCTGGAGGTGGGCAGAACGATTACCGTGGCCAGCAGCGAAGCGGCCGGCGAGGTAATCTATCAGAGCGTCAGCCCATATGCCGATGTGGAGCCAGGTACAACAATTTATCTTCAGATCAGTGATGGCTCCCTCTCCAGCGGGGATGAGCAGGGAGAGGACAAACAAGAATCCGATGTACTGGACGAGGAGGATACGTCGGAGGAGCCGGTGATCTCCACGCCAGTCTATCAGGTGACGATACAGTTGCCGGATTATAGAGATTCCGACGTCTCGACGTCAGAGACAGACGATGAAGAAACTGGGGACTCTGACACAGAGACCGATGGAGAAAAGACTACGGAGACTGTTCAGACGACCTATGTGACGGTCACGGTCACAATCAACGGCACTGTCTATCTCAACAGCTCCTATGCGGCAAACGGCGGCACGGTTGAGACGATCTACACGGGAGAGATTGACTCGATCTCGGTCCAGATCGACGGGGAGGAAACGGAGAACTTCACCTACGTGCAGACAGGAACCAATTCATGACGGGGATTCTGCTCCGTTCCCTGAGTGGGTTCTATGATGTTGATGTTGGTGGCCGGGAGATTCGGTGCCGGGCGAGAGGGAAATTCCGCTACCAAAAAATCAAACCGTTAGTGGGTGACAGGGTAGAGATCACTCTCCTGGGAGAGACGGAGGGAGTTGTCGATGCGATCCTGCCACGCCACAATGCAATGGACCGCCCTTCGGTAGCGAATATGGACCAACTGGTTATTATCGCCTCTGGGGCGGTCCCGGTGACCGACCCGTTCCTGATCGACCGGATGACGGCGCTCGCTGAGGCAAAGCAGTGTGAGCCGGTTGTCCTGTTCAACAAGTGGGATCTCCGTCCGGTGCCAGAGCTGTTGGAGGTCTATCAAGGGGCCGGGATCGCTGCCATTGCCTGTAGCGCGAAGACCGGAGAAGGGTTGGCGGAACTGCGTCAGATGATTGCTGGCAAAATATCTGTGTTTACCGGAAACTCCGGCGTTGGAAAGTCCAGCCTGCTCAATGCGCTGGATGTCAACTGTGTCATTCCGACCGGAGAGGTGAGTGAGCGCCTGGGGCGCGGTCGCCACACGACGAGACACGTGGAGCTGTTTCGGTTGCCAGGGGATGCCATGGTGGCGGATACGCCAGGCTTTGCTGCGTTTGACACCCAGTATTCTGAGTTGCTCGACCCACATGGCTTGGCAAAGCTGTTTCGGGAGTTTCGTCCCTATCTGGGAGAATGTACTTTTGTGGATTGCGCGCATGTGAAGGAAAAGGGATGCTGTATTCTGGAGGCATTGCGAGAAGGACGGATCGCATCCAGCCGGCATAAGAGCTATGTCCGTCTTTACGAACAGGCAAAGGAGCACCATACATGGGAGGACAAGTGACCGGTCGTGCCGTCTTGATTGGTTCCGCAGATGATGGGACACGATTGGACTATCTGAAGCAACAGCTCCATCAGAATGATTTTTTGATCTGTGCCGACGGGGGCAGGAAGGTTGCCGAGCGTTCCGGCCTCCGTCCGGATTGGTATGTAGGGGACAACGATTCTGGCGGCTGGCCAGGTCGGCTGCCCTCTACAGTGCTTCCCTCGGAAAAAGATGTGACAGATCTGGAGATGGCGGTTCATCAGGCATTGAAACTGGGCTACCGGGACTTGCTTCTGGCCGCCTGCACCGGCGGCCGCGCAGATCATCATCTGGCCAACTTTGGCCTGCTTGAGCAGATTGCACAATCTGGGGCGCACGGCGTGCTGGTCGACGCGTATAATGAGATTCGCTTCCTGCCGCCGGGCCATTACACGGTGCAGAATATGCCGTTTTACCGTTATCTCAGTCTCATTCCGTTGGATGCGGAGGTCACTGGTGTAACCATCTCCGGCGTCAAATACTGCCTCCAGAATGCCGTGTTGCGGCGTGGGTCCACGCTGTCAGTCAGTAACGAGATTTTAGATGGTTGCTGTGCAGAGATCTTCATCTCCACAGGCTGTGTCTATCTAATTCGATCTAAGCCCATTTCATAATGACAGGAGAGAGAGAGAAGAATGCGAAAAGGAATGGTTTGGTTCTTGTTGCTGGCAATGCTGCTTCAGATCGCTCTGCCAGCGGCTGCTCTGGAGGGAGAGACGGATCCTGTGTCTCCAAACGCAGAGGCAACAGTGGAAGAGGATGCGCCGTCTACGACGGAAGAGGAGCTCGCCGTTTCGGAAGACCCTCAGACGGAGGAAGAAGACCTGACTGTGTCCGAGCCGTCCGGAGAGAGCGGTGTGGAGATGGCAGAAGAGTCCGAGGATGAGACTGCACTTTCCCAAGAGACACCTGTTTCCGTTGAACCGGACAAAAATGAGGAAGAGGAGTCCTCTTCTCTTGAAGAGCAGGAGACACTGTCCACAGAGGAATCCGCAGAGGATTCGGATGAGATAGAGACCACGGAGGAACTGCCAGAGGAAGAGGCGGAGCGACTCTACAACGGACAAGAGGCGGATTTCAACGACCCGGATTTTGTTCGGCTGTTGGAGAGCGGCTATTTTGACGCGGCAGACGACGGCATTGCGACCTTCAGTACCGGAGCTGCCACCACCTATGCCTGGGGAGATTCCCACAGCAGCCGTTTTCAGGGATACGATGTGGATGTTGGCATTGACGTGTCCAAGTGGAACAAGGCCAATGCGGCTGGCACACAGGCGATTCAATGGAGCAGTGTGGCAAGCGAGGTAGACTTTGTCATCATTCGCTGTGCCTATCGCGGCCTGAGTGACGGAACTCTGTACACAGACGAGTCCTTCCGAGAAAATATTGAGGGAGCGCTGGCGGCTGGTCTGGATGTCGGAATTTACATTTTTTCTCAGGCGCTCAATGAGCAGGAGGCTCGCGAGGAGGCACAGTACGTCCTGAAACTGGCGGAGGGATACTCTTTTACACTACCCATTGTCATGGATTATGAGTATTCCAGCGGGGGACGGCTGACTAGCAACGGACTGTCCGATGCCCAGCGGACGCGCAACTGCCTGGCCTTCTGCGAGGAGATCGAGGACGCCGGATACCGTGCCATGCTGTATGCCAACCGAAGCATGCTGGAAGACGATTTGGATGGACAGCGAATTGCCGACGAGGGTTATGATATCTGGCTGGCCGAGTGGACAAGCAGCGCCACTTATGGCGGAACCTATACCTACTGGCAGTATTCCGACCGGGGCAGCGTCAGTGGTATTTATGGCGGAGTGGATATGGACTACCGCTATCGGCTTCCGGAGGCCAATTTGGAGCGGGTATTTTGTACTTACTCCGGTGTGCGGCTGTACTGGAATACCGTGTCCCAGGCAGACAGTTACCGCATCTATCGCCAGACTTCTGGCAGCGCAGGTTGGACCCTCCTTTCCACCGTGTCCGGGTCAGGCACAGGCGTCTACCTGGATACAACGGCAGTCGAAGGTCAGAGCTATCGGTATCGGGTACAGTCCTGCGACGGTTCGGCCCGGGCCGACTATGACCCGGAGGGGACCGCAGTTACTTATGTGCCACAGCTCTCTTTGGTGGCTGTTGCCAATGAGGCGGGCGGGATCCGTCTGAAATGGGAGACGGATGACAGCTGTGAAGGTTACCAGCTGCTGCGCAAGAACAGCGGTGATGCCAGCTGGTCCGTTCTGGCGGAGATTGACAATCCTGGGCAGACCAGCTATCTGGATACCACTGTGGCAGACGTCAAGGGAGGAACTGCCTATGATTACACCATTCGCGGCATCCAGAATGGACAACCCTCCGACCAATACGACGAGTATGGCCTGGAAATTGTTTGGTTGCCAGTGACGGAGCTGACGCAGGCGGCCTCTTACAGCGGCGGGATGCGCGTGATATGGGAGCCGGTCGATGGTGCCGAAGGATATGAGGTCTACCGGAAGGACAATGGCCAGTGGGTCAAGCAGGCGAGTGTCAAGGGCGGCAGCACGCGATACTATATCGACAGTAGCGTGGCGGACGCTGTCACGTCCTATACCTATACGGTCCGCGCCTATTCCGGAAGTACGAGAGGGTATTACGATACCACAGGTATTACCGGCTTGCATATCCCGACGCCGGAGCTCTCTGCGCTGACGGTGCAAAGCGGAGCGGTGCAGATTACGTGGGAAACAGTCCCCCAGGCGGATGCGTACTACGTCTACCGAAAGCAGGGAACTGGCGCATGGACCCAGATCGCGAAGGTGACGGACACTTCCTATCGGGATAGTCTCTCCTCGTTTGGACTGTACTGCTATACGGTCCGTGCCGGTCAGGGAAATGCGAAGAGCTGGTATGATGAGGATGGACTATCAGTGTCCTTCCTCTCCACTCCCGTCCTTCGGGATACCTATGCCTCTGACAACGGCATTACAGTTAACTGGAACGCTGTGGAAGGGGCGGATGGCTACCGAGTGTATCGCAGAAACGGGTCAAGTTGGAAGCTGTTGGGTACCGCCTCATCCAACACTTATACGGATCGGACAGCTGATTCCGACCAGAGCTATACCTATACGGTACGGGCCTATAGCGGAGATTCTCTGAGCGACTATGATCGTGATGGAATCACCTACTTCGTGGTAGGCATACCGGACTTGATAAGCGTCGTCAACAATTCTGGAAACGGCATGACAATCCGTTGGCAGACGGTGAGCGGGGCCTCGAATTATGCCGTTTACCGGAAGACATCCAATAGCAATTGGACCAGGATTGCAACGACAGGCGTGGCGGACAGTTATAATGACACCACAGTTACTTCTGGGGTACGTTACACTTATACGGTGCGTGCGCGGCAAGGCAGTTCCTGGGGGAATTATGAGAGCGGACTCTCTGCCACTTATCTAGCAACGCCCAACCTGAGAGAGGCTGCCTATCACGATAACGGCGCCACGGTCAGTTGGGACGAGGTGCCAGGGGCGAGCGGTTATCGCGTATTTCGCCGTGGAAGCTCCGGCTGGGTGGCGATTGGCAACACCACGTCTACCAGTTATATGGACAATGCGGCGACCGATTCTGGTCAGAGTTATCGCTATACTGTACGCGCTTACCAGGGCAGCGCGTGGAGTTACTATGATACGACAGGTGTGACGTTCCGCCGCCTGGCTACGCCGAGCCTGACCGGTCTATCCAACGATTGGACCGGGATGACATTGACTTGGCAGAAAGTGAGTGGGGCGGAGCAATATGCGGTTTATCGCAAAACCGCATCTACCGGCTGGAAGCGAATTGCCACATTGGGCGATGTTAACAGTTATACTGATACATCTGGAGTGTCTGGCACACGGTATACCTACACGGTACGTGCATTGATCTCCGACTCGTTGGCCAGCGGATATGTGACGGCCGGCCGCTCCTGTGTATGGCTGAGTAAGCCTTCTCTGGCGAAAATTGATAGCGTGGCCAACGGCATTCGCGTCACCTGGGGTGCGGTAGACGGTGCACAGTCCTACCGCGTTTACCGTAAGCTGTCCGGCGGCAGTTGGGAGTTGATTGACACCGTCAATGCCTGTCTCTATGTGGATACTGATCAGCTGGAAAACGGCAAGACCTATGTTTATACCGTCCGCGCGGTCAACGGGGGGATCCTGAGCAGCTATGACAGCAAGGGCCTGTCCTTCCTTTACCTGGATACGCCAAAGCTGTCTCGCCTGACCAATGTGAGTGGGGGCCTGTCACTCACATGGGAAAAGGTGAGCGGTGCAGAGCGGTATGCGGTCTATCGGAAAACTTCTGGTACGAACTGGACAAGGATTGCCACGTTGGGCGACGTCAACAGCTATATCGATGCCGCTGCCGTCTCCGGAACCAGGTATACCTATACTGTTCGGGCAATCAAAAATAATGTGGTGGCCAGCGGCTACAGTGAGGCGGGGCTGAGTTGTTTGCGGATGAACCAGCCCTCTCTGACGAAGATAGACAGCGTGGCCAACGGCATTCGCGTCACCTGGGGCGCGGTGGACGGTGCACAGTCCTATCGCGTCTACCGCAAGCTGTCCGGCGGCAGTTGGGAGTTGATTGACACCGTCAATGCCTGTCTCTATGTGGATACTGATCAGCTGGAAAACGGCAAGACCTATGTTTATACCGTCCGCGCGGTCAACGGGGGGATCCTGAGCAGCTATGACAGCAAGGGCCTGTCCTTCCTTTACCTGGATACGCCAAAGCTGTCTCGCCTGACCAATGTGAGTGGGGGCCTGTCACTCACATGGGAAAAGGTGAGCGGTGCAGAGCGGTATGCGGTCTATCGGAAAACTTCTGGTACGAACTGGACAAGGATTGCCACGTTGGGCGACGTCAACAGCTATATCGATGCCGCTGCCGTCTCCGGAACCAGGTATACCTATACTGTTCGGGCAATCAAAAATAATGTGGTGGCCAGCGGCTACAGTGAGGCGGGGCTGAGTTGTTTGCGGATGAACCAGCCCTCTCTGACGAAGATAGACAGCGTGGCCAACGGCATTCGCGTCACCTGGGGCGCGGTGGACGGTGCACAGTCCTATCGCGTCTACCGCAAGCTGTCCGGCGGCAGTTGGGAGTTGATTGACACCGTCAATGCCTGTCTTTATGTGGATGCTGATCAGCTGGAAAACGGGAAGACCTATGTCTATACCATCCGCGCGGTCAACGGAGGAACCCTGAGCAGCTATGATACCAGTGGACTTTCTTACCGCTATCTGGATACGCCGCGTCTGCTCTCCGCGGCAAACGGAACGGCTGGCGTTACGGTTCGCTGGTCCGCCGTTGACGGGGCGGAGAAATATGCCGTTTATCGCCGCATTCCCGGCGGCGCATGGTCCCGAATTCAGACGACCGGAGAAACGACCAGCTATGTCGATACTACGGCAGTTTCGGGAACACAGTATGAATATACTGTTCGGGCTGGCGTCGGCACTTATCTGAGCGGATATGTGGCCGAGGGCATTGCCGTGCATTATCTCTCAGTGCCGGTCCTGCGCTCTGCCGTGGAGGAGAGCGATGGGGTACGCGTGAGCTGGGATGCAGTGAGCGGTGCACAGACTTACCGCATCTACCGCAAGACGACTGGAGGGTGGCAGCAGATGGCAATCATTTCCGCCTCTTATACCAGTTGGCTGGATACCAGTGCAACTGAGACGGGAACGGTGTATACCTATACTGTCCGGGCCAGCGCCGGAGGCCTGAGCGGCTATGACAGCAAAGGCCTGAGCATAGAGAGATAATCTCCGTCGAAGACAAGACACGAACGACCGCCTCCCCGCATATCCTGAAAACAGCAGGAGATGCAGGGGGGCGGTTTGTTTGTTCCGCAATTGCAGGATGAGAGGGATGTTTGTCATGGCGTTTGGCGTTGGAATTTTGCTGGCGCTGGTGCTGCCGGTCAGCGTTATTATTTTCTGCGCCGGTATCTCCCTGATTATCCTGGGCTGTACATGGATGAAGCGGTTTTGAAAGGAGACGTTCCTATGAAGATTGTCATCGTACGCGCGCCCAAATTTCTTGCCGGTTTGCTGAAGGCCCTCTTTCATGTCTAGCGTCATATCCGGTGCGGCAAGTTCATACTCTCTGATAGAACCATGTCCGGCCCGGCCGGGCACAAAGGAGAGGATGCCTTTTGGAACTGGAGTTCACTAAGACCGATATCAGTCACTACCATCTGGTATGTGACACTGTCTGCAGCCGGGAGGAGACGCTGGAGATGATCGTGCCAGACGCCTGCCCGGACATTGTTCAGGTGGCTGATACCTACGGCTTATGCGCGCTCAGCCGCCGGGAGATGACAGATTCTGGTGCCCTGCTGGCCGGCCGGGTCAAAGTCACCATCCTCTATCTGCCAGAAGACGCCTCAGGGTTGCGGCGATTGGAGGCGGAGCTTCCATTTCAGCATATGACAGAGTGCGCCTCAGTGGACAGCGGCTGCCGTTTGCTGGCCGGAGCGGATGTCGTGATGGCTGAGACACGGATGATTAACCCCAGGAAAATTCTGCTCCGGGTGGACCTGCGCGAGCGAATTCAGGTCTATCGTCCGGAGACGATGTCTCTCTGCAGCAGTCTGGAGGCAGAGGAGTCCCTGGGCCTTCAGCAGCGGGTGGAGCACTATCAGGCCAGCTGCACCCTGTCCTGTTCGGAAAAGGAGTTTCCATTTGAAGAAAACCTGGCCTTACCGGGAGGGAAATCCACTGCGGCTGTGCTGCGCCTGCAGCCAAATGTCTATTGCAGTGAGTCGCGGCTAATCGGCTCTAAACTGGTGGTGAAGGGAGGCGTGCTCCTCCATCTGCTCTGCCAGAGTGAGGAGGGGGAGCTCTACACCGCCGATTTTGATCTGCCGTTTTCTCAGATGCTGGAGTCCGGTGGTGCGGGGGAAGAGGTTATGTTCCAGCTGTTTCTCCAGGTTTTGGACTGGCAGCTGGGGGAGCTGTCCCCCGACGGACGGAATATCTCCGTCTCGCTGGAGCTGGCGGTACAGGCGGTGTTTTATGAGACGCTGTCTGCCGCCATGGTGACGGATGCCTACAGCACCTATTTCCCCGTGACAATGGAACGGAAGAGCTGGTC
Source organism: uncultured Oscillospiraceae bacterium (assembly GCA_964461385.1). Taxonomy (GTDB): domain Bacteria; phylum Bacillota; class Clostridia; order Oscillospirales; family Oscillospiraceae; genus Onthomonas. The sequence continues at coordinate 35,095 of CAYWUA010000002.1, read as the reverse complement.
CTTTCAGCGCCTGACCGATTCCGGTGTACAGCGGCAGGTGATCCGAGAGTTTGCTGCGCTGGAGACCTCCGGCGTCCGGACTGTCTGCGACAGCCATCTGGAGCTGGGGGCAGTCCAAACCCGGCTGGAAAGCGACTCCTTTGTCCTCTCCGTCCCGGTGGCGGCGACAGTACTCTATCTGGACGAAGCGGGACAGTACCGCTCCCTTCGCCATCTCTTTACCGTCTCACTCCAGCAGTCGGCGCCTCAACAGGGGAAGATCTCCTGCCACTGCGTGCCGGGGCGGCTGGAGGTCCTCCCGGCTGCGGCCGGAGTGGAGCTGCGCGGCACGGTGGAATTTCACACGCAGACGCGACAGCTCTTTTCTGTGGAGGGACTGGCCCGGCTGGAACTGGATACGGACCACCCGCTCTCCCACGAGGGACAGCCCTCTGTCGTGCTGCGTCGGCCGGAACCTGGCGAGAGTCTGTGGGAGCTGGCAAAACGGTATGCCACGACCGGCCAGGAGATCTACGCGGCCAATGGGATTACCGAGGAGCAGGCGCTTGGGGATCAGATGCTGCTGATCCCCCGGAAGCGGTGAGGGGAGGGGAGAAGGACTATGGAACATGTCAAGATCTACGAGGAGATCGCCCGGCGGACGGAGGGAGACATCTACATCGGCGTAGTAGGGCCTGTGCGGACCGGCAAATCCACGTTCATCAAGCGTTTTATGGAGACGCTGGTCATTCCCAACATCGAGAATGTCTACCGGCGTGAACGGGCCCGCGATGAGCTGCCGCAGTCCGGCAGCGGGCGAACCATTATGACGGCGGAGCCCAAATTTGTCCCGGAAGAGGCGGTGGAGGTGGAGCTGGAGGGCGGAGTCAGTTTCTCCGTCCGCCTGATCGACTCGGTGGGCTATCTGGTGAGCAGTGCCGTTGGACAAACGGAGGACGACAGCCCGAGAATGGTGACGACGCCGTGGTTTGACCATGAGGTGTCCATGGCCGAGGCCGCGGAGCTGGGGACGAGGAAAGTCATCGCGGAGCATTCCACCATTGGGATCGTCATTACGACGGATGGAAGTATTACCGATATCCCGCGTGAGGACTATCTGGAGGCGGAAGAAAGGGTCATTCAGGAACTAAAGAGCCTGAATAAGCCTTTTCTGGTTCTCTTGAATGCCCAGGAGCCGGACTCTGACCGGGTGAAGGCCATCGCGGCAGATATCACCTCCCGATACGAGGTGAGCTGTCTTCCGGTCAACTGCCTGGAACTGGAGGAGCAGGACGTGTCGGAGATCATCCGCTCTGTCCTCTACGAATTCCCGCTGCAGGAACTGGAGCTGTTTCTTCCCTCCTGGGTGGACGCGCTCCCCTATGAGCACCCGATTAAGGCGGAGCTCTATCAGGCGATGCGGACCGCCGGCAGCCAGATTCGGCAGATCCGGCAGGTGCGCGGGAGCATAGAGCGAATGGGACAGTGCGAGACCATCAGCCGCTGTGAGCTCACGGCGATTGATTTGGGACAGGGTATTGCCAGGGTTGCTCTGGAAGTGCCGCGCGCGCTGTTCTACGAGACGTTGAGCCAGCAATCCGGTTTCTCCGTCACCGATGATGGGGACCTGGTTGAACTGCTCACGCAGCTCTCCTCTGTAAAGCACGAGTATGACAAGGTAGGAGAGGCGTTGAAAAATGTCCGGGAAACCGGCTACGGGATTGTCGTCCCCTCTATCGATGAGCTGACATTGGAAGAGCCGGAGATTGTCCGGCAGGGGGGACGCTATGGCGTCAAGCTGAAGGCCAGCGCGCCGTCTATCCACATGCTGCGCGCGGATATTGAGACGGTTATCTCCCCCATTGTGGGCAGCGAGAAACAGAGTGAGGAGATGATCCACTATCTTCTGCAAGAATTTGAGGGGGATACGAGGAAGATCTGGGAGTCCAACATCTTCGGGAAATCCTTCCACGAGCTGGTCAATGAGGACCTGCAGGGTAAGCTGAATCGAATGCCGGAGGACGCTCGGGTCAAGCTGCGCGAGACGCTGGAACGGATCATCAACGAGGGGACCGGCGGATTGATCTGTATTATTCTATAATTCTGCAAAAAATGACAGCGGGAGGCCTCCAAAGACCTCCCGCGCATATTTTCTACAAAATACTTGTTATGTTCGTCAGATATAGCGCTTTACCGACCTTTTGTACTGCTCATACAGGTCGCCAAATGTTTGACTGCACCATCGCTCTTCCGCTAGAATAATCCAATGCGCAGAAATTTGAAAGAGAATAACGGCTGAAAACAAGAACATGGACTGGGTCAGCAAAGCCATGCCCAGAAAACAGATCAGATATGACAGGTACATGGGATTGCGGGAAAAGCGGTAGATTCCGTCCTGATGCAGTCCATTCGGAGATGGCGCAGAGAAATCCACAATGCTGATGCTGCACAGGACAAGGCCAAACAGATAGACAACCAAACCCAGAATGACGGACCAGGAGAGCGTTAGGGGAACACGCAAAAAGAACAGTCCGACAAAGATGGCAGCCGTAGAGAGCTGATAGACCCAATAGGCGATCTGTTCCTTCCCGTACATGGGCGCAAAATGAGCGGCGCGCGTGACAGCATCTGCACTCAAAATAGACAGCAGCCCAAAGCAGATGCACAAAAAAGGCGGCAGCAACAGAGCTCCAGACATGTTATATTTATATCTCCTCAGGCGAATCGGAAGGGGGGAGCTTCCGCTTCTTTTTCTTGGCAAGCGGGTTCATCTGGGCTGCGTCGGCCAAATCCTCGCTGTTGACGTGGGTATAAATCTGGGTGGTATTGAGGTGGTCATGCCCCAAGACCTCCTGCAGCGTACGCACGTCAACGCCGCTTTGCAGCATCAGGGTGGCGGCGGTGTGCCGCAGTTTGTGGGCGGAATAGAGTGTGGGGTCCAGCCCGGCAGCAGCCAGCGCGTTCTTCACCAGCAGATGAACAGCACTTTTGGAAATACGCTTGCGCTGGTTGCTGACAAAGAGGGCCTCCGGTTCCACCAGTGTCATGGCATTTCGGACAACGAAATAATTCTCCAGTGCGTCCACACAGCTGTCGTTCAGATACAATATCCGTTCCTTATTGCCTTTGCCAAGCACGCGGATAGTATTTGCGTGAATATCCGACACATTGAGCCCGACAAGCTCAGAAATGCGCAGCCCGCAGTTGAGAAACAGCACCAAAATACAGTAGTCTCTCGCCTGGTTTTTCCCGCGTACGGAGTCGAGCAGACGGACAGATTCTTCCAGGCTGAGATAGCGCGGAAGAGATTTTCGGATTTTGGGAGAATCCAGATTCTGGACCGGATTTTCCTCCAGTTGATGTGTCTTTGTGGCCAAAAACTTGAAAAGAGAGCGAATGGCTGAAATCTTTCGTGCCCTGGATGCCTCATTTAGACCTTTTTCGCGGTTCAGGTAGCTCAGATAGCTGTAGACATCGCTGAGCGAAATCTGCCGGATGAACGCAATATCAATATCGTCAATGGGAATCTGATCTTCCGGTACGGTCCTTGGAACGACGCGCTTGAGCCGCTTCATATAGCGGAAAAAGCTGCGCAGGTCCAAGCAATATTCATCTACCGTATGATTGGAATGGCCTTTGACCGATTCGTGATACGCGAAAAAATCACAGAGCAATGGTGAAGCAAATTCTCGGTAATCCATAAAAGCAAACTCCTGTCAGAAAGCGGAAAAGCAATTTTGCCTCCCTCAACCTGAACAAAATTTTTATTTTGTTCAGGTTTCACCCAAGGATGCGCCACGCTCGCTCCGCTCCGCCTCGGCGCGCGCTGGCTTCTCGCCCCTTTCAGAGCAGTGCGGCCAAGGCCTCCCGAATATTATGGACTGGGATTAGCTGCAGGCCTGGGACAGCCAGATCTTTGATCCCCCGTGCGGGAACCAAACACTTGGAAAAGCCCAGACGGCGAATTTCAGACAGACGCTGTCCAAGTGCGTTGACGCTTCGGATCTCTCCAGTCAGGCCGACTTCGCCGACCGCGGCCAGATCGTCCGGCACAGGCTTGTCCCGAAAGCTGGAGGCCAGTGCCAAAACTGCGGCCAGGTCGGCGGCCGGCTCATTCAGGTTCAGGCCGCCGATGACATTGATGTAGGCATCACATCCGCCGAGGCGCAGTCCGCCCCGCTTTTCCAGCACGGCCAGGAGCAGCATGGCGCGGTTGTAGTCTACCCCATTACTGGTCCGTCTCGGAACAGAAAAGCTGCTGGGCGCGACCAGCGCCTGTACCTCTGCCAATACAGGCCGTATGCCCTCCATCACACAGGTGACGCAGGTGCCCGGCGTACCGGTGGGACGGCCGGAGAGCAGCATTTCCGACGGATTGGGAACTTCCCGCAATCCGGCGTCCATCATCTCAAAGACGCCAATCTCGTCGGTGGCCCCAAAGCGATTTTTGGTCGCCCGCAGAATGCGGTAGGCGAGGTTCTGCTCCCCCTCGAAGGAGAGCACGCAGTCCACCATGTGCTCAAGCACCTTGGGTCCGGCAATGGAGCCCTCCTTATTGATGTGACCGATGACAAAGACAGTGATCCCATGTCCCTTTGCGAGTTCCATCAGACGCATCGCGCAGGCCTTGACCTGCGCTACACTGCCGGGCAGAGAGTCGGAAGTGTCCTGATAGAGCGTCTGAATGGAATCCACGATCAGGATTTCTGGTGCGGACGTCTCCACACTGTCCAGAATGCGGTTGAGATTGGTCTCCGCCAACAGGTAGAGCCCCTCCCCTGTCACCCCCAGCCGTTGCGCGCGCAGTTTGATCTGACGAACAGATTCCTCGCCAGAGACATAGAGGACACGGAAGGAGTGCGAAAGATGATCGCCAATCTGGAGCATTAGCGTAGATTTCCCGATCCCGGGACTTCCTCCCACCAACACCAGAGAACCGCTCACTGCGCCGCCGCCGAGAACCCGGTCCAGTTCTCCCATACCGGTGGGAAAGCGGATCTCCTCCTCCATCTCCACTTCGGGCAACGAGAGAACTCGCCCGCTCCCCTGCCCGCTGCTGCTGTTCCTGGAGGAGGCGGGCTTAGCCCGGCTGGCGGCCGGCTGCTCTGCAATGGTATTCCAACTACCACAGGCAGGGCATCTCCCCTGCCATTTTGGAAATTCATTCCCGCACTGGGTGCAGTAAAAAACAGATCTTGTCTTCATACTCCGTTTCAATCCTCGGCTAATTTTGTGGACTGACCTCCTGCTACCCTCCCGCTTCAAGCGACAGAGGCAGGGAGAGATAAGCTCCGATGATTGCCACCGACAGACGGCACTGGTAGGATTCCTCCAGAAGAAGCTGGGACTCTACGGCGTGGGAGAGAAAGCCGCACTCTACCAGAATGGCGGGACAAGTGATATGGCTCATCAGATAGATATCATCTGGGATCTCCTTGGCCTGCCGCCGGTTGTTCGGATTGACTAGCTGCCGCAGCAGTTCCTGCGTGTGAACGGCCCAGGTCTTGCTCTCCTCCGTTGGCCGGTAAAACACCTGCGCTCCGGAATAAGACGTGTCTGGAAAGCTGTTCTGGTGGATACTCAGCAACACAGCCTGCTGGGCGTTATTCACCATCTCCACCCGGCAGGCAAGGTCTTCCCGCTTTTTCTCCCGCAGACTTTCCGCGTTTGGACCAGCCAGGGAGCGATCCTCCGTCCGCAGGAGTTGGACCGGAATGCCCATCAGTCCGGCGATCTGGTCGCACTTGAGCGCGATAGAGAGATTGATATCACTCTCCTTCTCCCCGGAGACGGAGACCGCTCCCCCATCCTCCCCGCCGTGGCCTGGATCAATCAGCAGGAGCGTTGTGCTGCGCCCAGCGGGAAAAAGCGCGGGCATGGTCTGACTCCCCTGCCAATACCAAAGGGCCAGAGAGAGCACCCCGGCCAGCAGAAGCAACGGCGGAATGACCTTCTGTAGCAGTATTTTTTGCATTCAACATCCCCTCCAGCGCAATCGTATGCGCCAGAGCGGGCATTTATCCGACGGTGAGAGAGACCAGCTTACCCAACACAACGTAGCGCGCGTCCTGGAAGTCATAGGCACAGGTAGAAAGCGTGACGACCCGGTCGCCGCGCTCTACCTCCACCGGGGCGCTGAAATCGGAGCGTGTGCGCTGTTCCGCCAGCCAGGAGGCATAGTTCCCTTCCGGTGTCAGCAGATAGACGACCGGGTGCGCTTCATAGTAGGACTGCTGTTCGTAGTTTTCCAAGTAGCCAAACATGGAACCGTTTCGCATGTGATGTCCATAGATGACGGTGTTCTCGTCAGAAAAGCCAGCACTGTTCTGTTCGTCCACAAAGAGCGTTCCGTTATTGTTCGGCGTTCCGTTGATCAGCCGGTGCAGATAGTAGTCGTTGTCTTCCCCCTGCACAAGCGGATAGTTGATGACGGTATCCGGGCAATAGAGCCAGCCGATGACATCAGGATTGATCTCCAGTAGCGCATCAAAATCCACCGTGATTCCAATCTCTACCGCCTCAGGCACAGATCACCACCGGCCATCCGTTTTCTGTCCGGCCTTGTGTTTTACTATACCACGATCCGGCCGGAATGTCCACCGACGCACCAGGCGAATTGCGTCCGATCTTGTCACCTATTTCACGCAATGGAATAGACTGAAACGAGGGAATTCCCCCTCAAAAAGGAGGAGATTGTTTGAATACGGAAAAAAAGACGGCGACAGCCTGCCCGGCCGGACAGGGACCGCTCCCCGATTGTGAGCCGCTGGCCGTGCCCGTTGTACCGGTACAGCAGCAAGCTGAACAGCGGTACAGTCAGACAGAGGCGTTGGCTCAGGGAACACTGTTCCCCGGGTTGAATCTGCCCTTCCATTTGCAGGTCAAGGGGGCGCAGATTCCCAGGACACCGCTGTCCGAACTGCAAGCTCTCTGCTTTGTGGTGCATGAACTGGGCCTTTATCTGGATACTCACCCGGACGATGCGGAGGCATTTCAACTCTATCAACGCTATACGGTGCTGGCGCAGGAGGGCCGCAGCCGCTACGTGGAACAGTACGGCCCTCTGGTGCAGACGGATGCCGCTCTGGCCAGCCATTACAACTGGCTCCACGACCCGTGGCCTTGGGACTATGAGGAGGGCAAATAAATGTTTTTCTACGATAAAAAGCTGCAGTACCCTGTTAAAATCCAGAACACCAATCCGAAGCTGGCCGCAATTATTATCAGTCAGTATGGTGGACCGGACGGGGAACTGGGCGCGTCGCTGCGATATCTCAGCCAGCGCTACGCGATGCCCTATCCGGAACTGAAGGGCCTGCTCACCGATATCGGTACCTCATAGTCGATCAGGAACTCAGCGTTCCCTGGACGGAGAATCTTCGTCAGTGCTTGACGTTCGGTATCGAGACAGACAAAAGGTCCAACGATAAGGCAGGCCGGTCAGCTGGAGTACCAGGTGCCGGCCCGGCTCGACAGAGGCTTTTGCCAGGAGCAGCAGGCAGGCCTCGTCATCCGCTCCGGCCCCGCGCAGCAGCGCGGATATCCTGGTTAGTATCCTTCCATCTTCCAGCAGCGAAACGGTGCTCTGCCGCAATTCCTCCAACCGGGTTTGCAGCTGCTTGGTGGTCTGACGGTAACGGCAGCATAGGCGGTCGCATTCCCACCGTGTAATCTGGCCGGAAAAGCAGGAGTCCAAGACCTGGTCCAGCTTTTGCTCAACGCTGTCGAGTTCCCGTTCCAAGCGAAGACGCTCCGTCTCCGAAGGCAGGCTGTTGCGCAGGAGCGTGCCAATCGCCTCCGCGATATGCCGCTCGGGCAGCGGCAGCGTGGCAAGGGCCTGCCTCAGGCAAGCGTAAACCTGCTCTTCCCGCAGGGTAATCCCTGGCCGGCAGCCCGGCGTTTGGCAGCTCCAGCGACGATAGGCTCTGCCGTGCGAATCGGTCCGCTGACGAGGTAAAAAGGGCGCCCCACAGCGCGCGCAGAATATTTTTCCGGAGAGCGAATAGGTGCGTCCTGGTCCGTTCGGCAATGGATCCCGCAGGCGGCGCGCGGTGAGTTCTTCCTGCGCCCGTTTCCAGAGCATGCGCGAGACGATAGGCGGGTGATGGTTTCGGAGGATAACCAGTGGCTCTTCCCCGCAGTTCCGACGCCTGGCGTGAGAGAGGTAATCGGGAGTGATGGTCTTTTTCTGCACTAGATCACCCACATATTTTTCATTCCGCAGCAGTTTGACCAAGTAGCCAGCAGACCAGCGGAGGTGTCCGCTGGGAGACTGGATCCCCTCTGCCTCCAAGGCCTGGGCAATCGCGCGGACACTTTTGCGTTCCAGCCCATACATACAGAAGATGTGGCGGACCACTTCTGCTTCCTCTGGGCAGATGTCCAGTACGCCGTGGGATAAACGGTAGCCGTATGGCGCGCGGCCAAATACCACACCCTGTTCCATACGGCGCTGTTGCCCCCACTTGACGCGCGATGAGGTGCGGCGGCTCTCCTCCTGCGCCAGAGAAGCCATGATGGACAGCCGCAGCTCGGCATCAGCGTCCAGCGTGTAGATTCCATCATTTAAGAAACAGACGCCGATGCCGAATCGCTTCAGCTCGCGTGTATAGGCGATGGTGTCCAGGATGTTGCGGGAAAAGCGGCTGACCTCCTTGGTCAAGATCAGTTGAAAATTCCCTGCCCTGGCATCCTCCAGCATTTGCAAAAAGGCCGCGCGATGCCGGGTAGAGGTGCCGGAAATCCCCTCATCGGCGTAGATCCGGTAGAGTGTCCAGCCGGCATGCGCGCGGATGTATTGGTCAAAAAAGCGCTTTTGGCTGTCAAAGGAACTGGCCTGGTCTGCCCCGTCGGTGGAGACCCGGCAATAGGCTGCCACCGATTTCATAAGCCGCCGAGCAGGGCTGCTGCCCGCCGATATTGCCCTTCGGTCAGGCAGCCGTCTTTGCGCAGCAGAAGCAGAACGGCACAACCCAGCGCGGCCTGAAAGGCGGGGTAACTCCGCCACGATACCATCTCCGGGCAGTCTGTCTCCCAACGGGAGAAGACGTCTTGCATGGCACACACCTCCTGCCAAAAGGGTATGCAGCGGGCTGGGCGGTCTGACCTCCCATTTATGGCTGGCAGAAGCCGCAGGGTGTGTACCCAGCCGCGATCAGGTCATCGCGGCTGCCGGTGTAATTCTCCCGGTTAGACGCACTCATAGTTTCAATCCTGGAGCAGTCCGGGAGATGAAACTTCTTTGAACGGGTGTTGAGCACATATTCCTGCCCCTCGGCATGCTCTGAGGATTCATCAGAGGAAGAGAAAGTCTGCCAGCTCTCCCCTGTGGCGTAGTCAATGCTCACGCCCGGCTGACAGTTATAGACATACACATCAAAACAGACGCCCTCTCCCCCATCTTCCACGCTCAGTGCCTCCATCCGGACTCCGCTAGCCACCAGGTTGTCCCCCTCGTAGATAGGAGTGACACGGTAGAGCACATGGTATGATGTCTCCGTCACATAATCGGACACCATCTCCTCAAATGGGAGCATCCCTTCCACATTGAAATACCGGGTGCCAGTGATCAGATTTTCCGCATTCGCATTTTCCCCGCTCAACTGGTAGCCGATCAGATGGCAGCGGTTGTAAAGATATCCCCCGTCTACACAGTCATATTCCACACTGTGCCAGCCGCTTGGCTCGATCTGGCTGATATCCCCGCGCTCATCGTCCGGCATCAGATCGGTTCCGATATTGGCATACGCAACGCCGCAGCGGCCCAGGCTGTCAAGCGGACTGTATGTCTCAAAGGAGACGGTGGTCAGTTCTTCCTCGGAGAAGTCTGGACGATTGTCCTCCAGAACGATGTATGGCGTCCCGGAAAAGTCCGGGATTTCCTCCAGGGAGAGTGCCGAGGCCGTTTCAGAGACAGGCGCCTGTCCTAAACCTACCCTTTGGCAGGCGGACAGCAAGAGGCAGAGAAACAGGCATAGGGATAGAATCATTGGGCGAAAACGCTTCATCTGGAGAAACCCCTCCTCCGTTAAAATGAGGAAAAGAAGCGGAAACAGGTTGAATCTTGTGCGGAAATCTACTACAATAAAGATATGAGAAAATCATATCAAGATCTTCTGTAATAAGGAGGCCGTCACGATGGAACATACAAACCCTCTGTTGGATCACGATCCAAATCTGAAAAAATTTATCACTATTGGTGAAATCATGTTGCGGCTCACGCCACCCAACTATGAAAAAATCCGCATGGCCAGCAGTTTTGAGGCCAGCTATGGCGGCAGCGAGGCAAACATCGCGTTGGCCTTGGCCAACCTGGGTATAGACAGCACATTTTTCAGCGTCGTGCCGAACAACAGTCTGGGGAAGAGCGCCATCCGTATGCTGCGCAGCAATGACGTGCACTGCACTCCCATGATTCTCAGTACCCCGGAAGAGACGCCGACGCACCGGCTTGGGACCTACTATCTCGAGACCGGATACGGCATCCGGGCCAGCAAAGTGACCTATGACCGGAAGCACAGCGCCATTACGGAATATGATTTCAGCAAGGTCGACCTGGATGCCCTTTTGGATGGATTTGACTGGCTGCACTTGAGCGGCATTACGCCGGCCCTTGGCCCCAACTGCCGGCAGTTGGTCCTCGATTCGCTCCGGGTGGCCCGGGAAAAGGGGATGACCATCAGCTTTGACGGGAACTTCCGCAGTGCCCTCTGGACCTGGGAAGAGGCGCGGGATTTCTGCACCCAGTGCCTGCCCTATGTCGACGTCCTGCTGGGCATCGAGCCCTACCATCTCTGGCGCGACGAAGGCGACCACAGTAAGGGGGACTGGAAGGACGGTATCCCGCTTCAGCCGAGCTATGAGCAGCAGGACATGATCTTTGAGGCATTCCTGGCCCGGTACCCCAACCTGAAATGCATCGCCCGGCACGTCCGCTATGCGCACAGCGGCAGCGAAAACAGCTTGAAGGCGTATATGTGGTATGAAGGACATACCTTTGAGAGCAAGCTCTTCACCTTCAACATTTTGGACCGGGTCGGTGGCGGCGATGCCTTTGCCAGCGGACTCATCTACGCGATGATCCACAACTACCGGCCGATGGACATGATCAATTTTGCGGTTGCCAGTTCGGCTATCAAGCACACGATCCATGGCGATGCAAATATCACGGATGACGCGCAGACCATCCGGGACCTGATGAACATGAACTACGACATTCGCCGCTAATTCTGCCGCGGCGGACTGCCGCACGATTTGACAGCGCTGAGCGGGGACAGAGCTTCCCTGCTCAGCGCTTCGACGTCGGAGGAGGTCAGAGATTCCGCCCACGCGACAGACCCGGTAGAGGCAACGGCATGCGCGCCGCAGGCGTTGGCAAACCGGGCACAGGCAAGCATGTCCCACCCTCTGGAGAGCGCAAAGAGAAACCCAGCCGCAAAGCTGTCCCCCGCCCCGGTGGTATCGATACAGCGCACGCCGCTGGCCACTGGGACGTATTGGGCAAACTGCCCGTCACGCAGATAACAGCCGCGCGCGCCGCATTTGATCACCACGTGACCGACTCCGGCGCGGTGCAGCTGTTCGGCGGCCTGCTCGACTCCGTCTGCCCCGGTCAGCGCAATGGCCTCCCCTTCATTGGGAAAGAGAAAATCCACATACCTGAGCGCCTCGGCAAGATCCTCGAGCCGTTCCCCGTGCTTGGGGCGGGTCAGATCGGAACAGACCGTGAGTCCCTGCACCCGGGCGGCGCAAAAGAGCGCGGATAACTCTTTTGTACACAGATGCGGGGATACAAAGATGCTGGCCAGGCAGAGAATGCCCGCCTGTGGCGGGAAAGAGAGCGAGAGATCATCCAAGCGCAGGTTGCGCAGACTGCCAGTGGGATTGGTGAGAAAGCTCCGCTCCCCATTTGCCTGTATCAACACGACGTTGATGCCTGTCGTCAACCCGGTGCGAACGGGGTGACCGAGCAGGCAGATGCCGCAATTCCGGCAATGGCGCAGGATGACTTGACCGGCCATATCTTCCCCAACCACGGTCTGCAGAAAGACTTCAGCTCCCAGCCGGGCCAATATAGTGGCCTCGTTGAGGGCGTCTCCGCCGACGGAGAGGCGGATTTCCTCTGCCGGGACAGAGCCGGACGCGAAAACCTCCGGCCCCGCAGGACGGACGAGAACGTCCAAAATTCCTGCCCCGACCAGAACGACGGCGCGCCGCTGCCCCGGTGAAACGGGGCGGATTTGCTCGGGCATGGCCGGTAATTCCCCCTTTCAGGCGGCCGTATTCCGCAACGACCATGAGATAGGGACTGAAGAGCTGGGACATCTGGAGATGGTCGCCTCTATTGTGCACCAACTGACTAGAAAGCTCTCTGACGAGCAGATTCGAGAGAGCGCCTTTGCTCCCTATTTTGTCGATCACACGGCCGGCGTCTATCCCACCGCGGCCTCCGGATTCCCTTGGTCGGCCGCTAGCATCGGTGTCAAGGGGGATGTTATCTGCGACCTGACGGAGGATATGGCAGCGGAGCAGAAAGCCCGTGTGACCTACGACAACATCCTGCGCCTGTCGGACGATCCGGACGTCAACGATGTCATCCGTTTCCTGCGCGAGCGTGAGATCGTCCACTTCCAGCGTTTTGGCGAGGCGCTGGAGAAAGCAAAGGAAAAGATGAATCAAAAAAATGTCTACTTCACCAATCCGGCGTTTGACCGCTGAGGATTACCACTATTATACCATAAAGTGACATGACATGCCAGAAAAATCACAGGGGCCTGCCAAAACGGCAGGCCCCTTGAATTGGTCATACGTCCGCAATGCGGCTGAGCAGCTTACACTCCGGAATAGGCGGAGAAACCACCGTCGATGGGGATGCAGACGCCGGTGATAAAGCTGGCCGCCTCGTTGTTGAGCAGGAACAGGACGGCGCCCGCCAATTCGGTCTCCGTGTCACCAAAGCGCCCCATCGGCGTGGCGGCCAAAATCTTTCCGGTCCGTGCCGTGGGAGTGCCGTCGGGATTGAAGAGGAGCGCAGCGTTCTGCTTGGTGGAAAAGAATCCGGGGGCGATCGCGTTCACGCGGATGCCGACGCGAGAGAAGTGAACCGCCAGCCACTGGGTGAAGTTGCTCACCGCCGCTTTCGCACCGGAATAGGCGGGGATCTTGGTCAGTGGGGTGTAGGCATTCATCGAGCTGATATTGAGAATATTGCAGCCGGGACGCCCCACCATCTGCCGGGCAAAGGCCTGCGTGGGCAGAAGAGTGCCGATGAAATTCAGGTTGAAGACGAACTCCACGCCGCTCTTCTCCAGGTCAAAGAAGCTCTTAGTGTCAGCGTCAATGTCTCCGGCCTCGTAGTACTCCTTATCCGTCGTCGCGCGGGGATTGTTGCCGCCAGCGCCGTTGATCAGAATATCGCAGGGGCCGAGGTCAGCGGCGACCTGATCCGCCACGTCGTAGCAGTTCTCCTTCTCCAGAACATTGCACTTGTATGCCTTGGCGACGCCGCCCTCGGCGACAATCTCGTCGGCAAACTTCTGTGCAGCCTCCAGATTCAGGTCGAGCAGGGCGACCTTGGCGCCCGCCCGGGCCAGCACCTTGGCAAACGCGGAGCAGAGCACACCGCCTGCGCCGGTCACAGCGGCGACCTTTCCGGTCAGATCTGTGTTCAGTACGTTCTTTTCCATGATGCAATCTCCTTCCCGACTCAGCGCTGTACACGGCCGGAGCCGCTGCCGCCGGCCAGCTTTTCCACCTCGTCCACAGTGACAAAGTTATAGTCACCCTCAATGGAGTGCTTGAGTGCGGAGGCTGCGACCGCAAACTCCACCGCCTCCTGCGTGCTCTTGCCGGAAAGCAGGGCATAGATCAGGCCGCCGCCGAAGCTGTCGCCGCCGCCGACACGGTCGATGATGTGCAGGTGATAGAGCTTGGAGAAGCAATACTCGCCGCTGGCCACATCATAGAGCATGGCGCTCCAGTCGTTATCAAACGCGGACTTGCTCTCACGCAGAGTGATAGCGACCTTCTCAAAGCCAAACTGATCGGCCAGCTGCTTGGCCACGCTCTTGTAGCCCTCCTTGTTCAGCTCACCGGCGTTGATATCCGTGTTGGCCGCCTCGATGCCGAAGACATCCTTCGCGTCCTCCTCGTTGGAGATGCAGACGTCCACATACTGGCAGAGGTCGGTCATCGCCGCGCGCGCCTCAGCGCGGGTCCACAGCTTGCCGCGGTAGTTCAGGTCACAGGAGATCTTGACCCCCTTGGCCTTGGCGGCCTTACAGGCCTGACGGCAGATCTCAACCACATTGGGGCCGAGGGCCGGGGTGATGCCGGTGAAGTGGAACCAGGACGCGCCGTCAAAGATAGCGTCCCAGTCGAAGTCCTCCGGAGAGGCCTCCGCGATGGCGCTGTGGGCACGGTCATAGATGCAGACGCTGCCACGCTGAGAGGCGCCCTTCTCCAGGAAATAGATTCCCACGCGGTCGCCGCCGCGGGTGATGTCGCTTGTATCCACGCCATACTTGCGCAGGCTGTTGACCGCCATCTGGCCGATGGCATGCTTGGGCAGCTTGGAGACGAAGTGGGCATCCAGGCCGTAGTTAGCCAGACTGACCGCCACGTTGGCCTCGCCGCCGCCGAAGGTGGCCTCAAAACTGTCGGCCTGGATAAAGCGCAGATAGTCATACGGCTGCAGGCGCAGCATCAGTTCGCCGAAGGTGATCACTTTTTTAGACATATGCAATGGCCTCCTTAATAAACGCTATGGGTAGTTACTTCTGCACCAGATGGATGGCAAAGCCGGCGATCTCGTCCTGGAAATAGGCCGCCTTGGCGGTGACCGTCTCCTCGTGGAAGGCAAAACCGCGGTTTTTGAAGTAGGCGATCGCGCGCGGCAGGGTGTTGGTGCCGATCGCGATGTGGCCGTTGGCGCCGAGATACTGGCTCTTCATGACCTCGATCTCTTTCTTGCCGACAAAAATGCTGCTGTTCCCCTCTGCAACCGGGAGTCCGAACATAGTCTGGAACATCTGAGAGGCCTTGCGCGCCTCCTCAGCGTTTTCGGTGTTGATGCCCACATGCATCAGCTCAAAGCCCATCATGGTGTTGACTGCCTCGCGGGTCAGACGCTCAATTTCCGCCCAGTTTTCACTCTCGATCAGGTCCTTCTTCACCATCCAGGTGCCGCCGCAGGCGATGATCTTCGGGAAGCTCAGGTAGTCGAGCAGATTCTTCGCGTTGACGCCGCCGGTGGGCATCCAGCGCAGGTTACCGTAGGGGCCGGCCACTGCCTTGAGCTTTGCCACGCCGCCGTTCTGCTCGGCCGGGAAGAACTTGACTACGTCCAGTCCCATCGCCATTGCCTGCTCCATCTCGCCGGGGGTGGCGGTACCGGGCATCATCAGCATGCCGCGGTCGATGACATATTTGGTGATCTCCGGATTGAAGCCAGGGCTGACGATAAACTTGACGCCGGCATCAATCGCGCGGTCCACCTGGTCCTTGGTCAGGACGGTGCCGGCACCCACCAGCATCTCGGGGACTTCCGCCACAATCCGGCGGATAGCCTCCTCAGCGGCGGCTGTGCGGAAGGTCACCTCGGCGGCTGGCAGGCCGCCGGCTACCAGTGCCTTGGCCAGCGGCACAGCCTTCTCGGCGTCGTCAATGGCGATGACCGGAACAATACCGATCTCATAGATTCTTTGAAGTACTTCGTTCATCGGATGAGTCCCTCCTTATTGGATATATGCCGGGGCTTTATACCCCTTGCTTTTCCCGCTTCAGCTGTTTCTCGCAGGCCTCAAACAGACCGTTGATGTAAGTCGCGCCGAGCGCGCGGTCGTACAGGCCATAGCCCGGCTTGCCGGTCTCACCCCAGATCATGCGGCCGTGGTCCGGACGGACATAGCCGTCAAAGCCGGTCTCCACCAAGGCGCGGACGATCTCATAGATATCCAGGCTGCCGCAGCTGGACAGATGTGCACGCTCCTCAAAGCTGCCGTCGTCCATAATCTTGACATTGCGGATATGCATGAAGCCGATTCGGCCGGCGGCGGAGTACTTGCGCACCATGGCGGGGATATCGTTGCTGCGCGCACAGCCCAAACTGCCGGTACACAGACAGAGGGAATTGGCCGGAGAATCCACAATGGAGAGATAGCGGTCTAGATTCTCCTCACAGGTGATTACGCGCGGAAGTCCGAAGATCGGATACGGGGGATCATCGGGATGCAGCGCCATCACCACGCCGCACTCTTCGGCGACCGGGATCACGCGCTGGAGGAAGATTTCAATATTCTTCCACAGCCCCTCTTCACCCAGTTCACCATAGGCGCGAATGAGGTCACGGACTTCTTCCTGCGTGTAGCTGGAGTCCCAGCCCGGAAGATGGATGTCATCCTTGAGCGGGTCCAGGCCACGCATCTGGTCCCAATACATGACCAGACTGGTGGAGCCGTCGGGAGCCTTGCGGTCCAGCTGCGTCCGGGTCCAGTCAAAGACGGGCATGAAGTTGTAGGTGACGCACTTGATACCATACTTGGCGCAACGGCGGATATTCTCGCAGTAGACGTCGATATGTGCGTCGCGCTTGTCGGTGCCCAGCTTGATGTCCTCACTGACGGGAATAGATTCCACCACGTCAAAGATCAGATTATGCGCCTCGCCCTGTTCCTTCAGGCGTTGAATGGACTCCTCCGGCCAAACTTCGCCGGGCTTGACATCATAGACGGCGGAGACGATAGAGCGCATCCCCGGAATCTGGCTGATGTATTCCAACGAGATGGGGTCGGACTCACCATACCAGCGAAATGACAGTTTCATAAAATGCCTCCTTCCGATCGCTTCAGAGATCAGAGATTGAAGTAACGCTGAGCATTGCGATAGGAGATGTCCTGCACCAGCCCGCCCAGATAGGGGATGTCCGCCGGATACTCGCCGTTTTCCACCCAGCGCCCGAAGAGGGAGCAGAGAATGCGGCGGAAGTACTCATGCCGGGCATAGCTGAGCAGGCTGCGGCTGTCGGTGAGCATGCCGATGAAATTGCCCAGAACACCCAAGTTGCCCAGACTGCTGAGCTGATCGGTCATGCCGATCTTGTTGTCATTGAACCACCAGGCGCTGCCGTGCTGGATCTTGCCAGGGATCTCGCTGCTCTGGAACGCGCCGAGCAGGGTGTCCAGCCATTCGTTGTCCGCCGGGTTCAGGCTGTAGAGAATGGTCTTCGGGAGCTTCCCTTCCCTCTCCCAGGCATCCATCAGGGCGTAGGTGGCCGCGCAGCTGTCAGTGACCGCCATGCAGTCAAAGCCGGTGTCCGGGCCAAGTTGGGCGAGCATCCGGCTGTTGGGGTTACGCACGCAGCTAAAGTGCAGCTGCATCGCCCAGTTATGGGCAGCGTACTCCCGGCCGCAGTGGAGCAGCAGGGCGGTCTGATAGCCCTCTGTCTCCTCCTTGCTGACCGGCTCGCCGGCAAGTGCCTTTTGCAGCGCGGCGGTGGCCTCCGCGTCGCTGACGGGGCGGTACATCACATAGTCCAGGCCGTGATCCGCCGCACGGCAGCCGTTGGCGTCAAAATAGGCGATGCGCGCGCTCAGGGCATCCTTCACATCCTGCACGGTGGAAAGGGTCTTCCCTACCGTCTCGCCGAGCTGTGCCATGTAGGCGGCAAAGCCGGGCTTGTGGATGTTCAGCGCCGGATCAGGACGGAAGCTGGGGCAGACTTTGGTAGTAAAGGAGGTATCCTCCCGCAGTTTCTTGTGCCAGGCGAGATCACTGCACGGGTCGTCCGTCGTGCCCACCATTGCGACATTGCTGCCCTGGATCAGGCCGCGGGCGCTCATGGACGGGTCATTTTGCAGCTTCTCGTTGCATAGGTTCCAGATCTCCTCTGCGGTGTCGGCATTGAGAACGCCTCGGTAGCCGAAATAATTCTTCAGCTCCAGGTGGCACCAGTGATAGAGCGGATTGCCGATGGCCCGCGGCAGTGTCTCTGCAAATTTCTGGAATTTCTCACGATCGGGAGCATCCCCGGTGATGTAGTATTCGTCCACACCGTTGGAGCGCATCAGGCGCCACTTGTAGTGATCCCCGCCCAACCAGACCTGCGTGATGTTCTCAAAACGCCGGTCTTCATAGATCTCCTTCGGGTCAATATGGCAGTGATAGTCCACGATCGGCATCGAGGCGGCGTACTCGTGATAGAGCGTCCGCGCCGTGGCAGTGTCCAGAAGGAAATCGTCGGTTAGAAATGTGTTCATGGGCTCATCCTTTCTGAGTGGAATTCCGGCGCTGTCTGCATACCGGAACAGAGTCGCACCAATACCGCCGCAGGGGCGGGCGCCCTCTGCGGCGGTGCCGGTGTACATCCAGGACGCACAGATCAGGTCCCGGGCTTATGGCAGTGCAAGTCTACAAGATATGCCTTTCTCAGGAGCGGAATTTCTCCGGGACCTGGTCCATGGTCTGAATTTTTGCCATGGCATCCTCCAGGGACACGCCCTGGGAAACCAACTCGCGGCGGGCTGCGTTGACGGCCTGAATTTCCCGCATCCGTTCACCGGTGAGCGCGTAATTCTTCATGGCAATCAGGGTAAGTGCCCAGGCGATCATCGGGATGACGCAGAACAGGACGATGACAACCACATTCATCCCCTCAGTATAGGGGCTGTACTGTGTGGGCAGCTGAGCTAGGCCAATGATGGCCACCGCAATACCCACCACGGTGGAGGAAAGGCTGGAGACCAGCTTATCCACCAGCGCGAAGAGTGTGCCCATAATGCCGGGGATATACTTGCCGGAACGATAGAGCTCATAGTCGGAGCAGTCGGCTACCATCGGGATGGGCATATCAGCGGTGGCGTAGTAAGCGCCGTAGCCGATGCCGAAGAAGAGAATGAACAGGATAGTATAGATGTTGATCGTGATGTTCAGGTGTCCGCCTTCCATGCTATAAATGGAGAACATGAAGTTCGTGTCGTTCGGGTTCCAGAGCAAAAGCAGAACCAGAACACCGATATACATCACCAAGGCAACCGCGACATAGGTCAGCAGGGACGCCTTCTGGCCTTTCTTCTGGCTGGTGCGGACGGTCAGGGCAAAGAACGGGACGGAGAAGACATAGCCAAGCACCATCATGGGCAAATACAGTCCGTCGTAGTTCTGCATCATGCAACCGTAGAGCATGCACAGTACGGTGGTGTTGGTGGCGATGGATAGGGCCAGCTTGCAGCTGGCGCCGGCAACCATCAGGCGCTGCATGGGGTTGTTGGCCTTGACAATGGCGACATACTCGCTGATCTTGACCTTCTCGTGGGAACTGCTGCCGCCCAGGCCGAAGTACTTGGGCTGGTCTTTTTCCCAAATGCCGATGATGGCGAGGATGGTCAGAAGAATGGAGATAATGACGCCGACCGGGGCGAACAGGCGGTAGAACTCAGGAGCGGCGTAGCCTTCCTCAAAGGTAGAGGCCACAATGGGGGCAGCAAACTGCATAATACCCATGCCGAGCAGGCTGCCGACCGTGTTGAAGATGGTGAACAGTGGGCGCTGCTTGGGGTCATTGGTCAGGACGGACTGGGCGGAACGGGTGACAGAAGTCTGGCAGGCATAGCCGATCGCCCAAGCCGCATATAAGACGATGAAGAGGACGTAGCGCAGCCACATCATGCTCTCCGGGACAAAGGGGGTCAAGACATACAGCAGCAGGACACTGATGGCCATGATGCCATTGCCGATGACCATAAAGGGACGGAATTTGCCGAATTTGCCGTTCGTGCGGTCCATCAGGGCGCCGATGAAGGGGTCTGTGACGGCGTCGAGGATACGCATGGCGGTGACCATAATGGAGGCAAACACAGCGCCGAGCAGCAACACTGAGCTGCCGAAGGTTGCGACGTAGGAGAGGATCAAAATGTAGTAGACGTTACTGGCACCATTGTTCAGAGGGAATAGAACCAATTGGTAGGGTTTTGCACGGTTCAAAGTTTCATTCATTGTACTTTCACCTCTTAGAAATGCTGTATAGAATACATTCCCCGCCTTGCGGCAAGACAGGGAATGCCGGGCCATGGAGTCCCGACCGGTCAGGGAGGGTCAACAGCCGGGCAAATCCTGCCCTTCTCTCACAAAAACAGTGATAAACGCAGGAACGGGCTTACACCCAGTTGGCGCTGTTGCTGTTGCTCTTTTGCAGGGTATAGGCCGGGTTGGGCTGGCTGACATAACGGAAAGTGGCGCTATCCTTGCAGTCACCCGCCACTGCCTCCACTACGGTCTCGCCCTTCAACGTGACCTGGAAGGTCAGTACCTTGCTTCCGCTCTGCTCGGCCAGCAGCGTCCCGTTGACGTAGAGCGAAACCTTTGGCTGATTGGTGTAGACCTTGATGGTTGTCACCTGCTCCGGACGGTCGACATATCGGCTGCCAGCAATATGCACGAACGGCTCGTCGCTCCAGTAGGCCTTGTAGAGATAGAAGCTATCCTTCTTGATCTTCCGGTCAAAGGTGACCAGACCCTTGTGGTTCATGCCCGGTTCACCGCCCTGATCGCGGGCGTCGGCGGCAAAATCAAACATATTCCACACATGGGTGCTCCACAAATAGGGATGGCGCTTAAAGCATTCGACGAGGAACTCGTGATAAATCGCCTGATATTCCTCCGTGTGATCGCCGCGCTTGGGGTGGGAGGAGTGCAGGTTGGGCATGCCCTCGCAGCCATATTCCGAATAGCCCAGGCAGCGGTTCGGATAGCGCCAGTGGAAGAAGCTGATCCACCAGTCGTTCAAGAAGAGTCCTGGGACGTACCAGCCCAGATAGAGATTCCAGCTGACAAGGTCAGTGATATGCGCCGACTTGTTGAACGGGCCACACATCGCGTAGCAGGCAAGCGTCGTCGGCCGGGTGGGGTCCATCTTATGGCACAGGTCGTTGAGCACCCGGTGGTTGTCCAGCATGTCCTCTTTATCCTTGGTGGATATGGTAATCTCATTGGAGACGCCCCAGGTGACAATACTGGGATGGTTGTAGTTCTGGACAATCAGCTCCTTCATCTGACTGATCGTGTTTTCGCGGCCATTGGGCATATGCTCGGAGATGTAGGGGATCTCTGCCCAGACAATCATGCCATACTGGTCGCACAAGTCATAGAAGTACTGATCGTGCTGATAGTGTGCCAGACGGATGGTATTGGCGCCAATCTCACGGATGAGAGCCATATCCTCGTCGTGTTCAGCCTTACTCAGCGCGTTGCCGATGCCTCTGCGGTCCTGATGGCGAGAGACGCCGTGGAGCGGATACTTGCGTCCGTTGAGGAAAAAACCCTCCTTCGGGTCCACCTTAAAGGTGCGGAAACCGAAGCGGCAGCTAATCTCATCTACAGTTTTCCCCTCATAACGCAGCTGCAGCGTTGCAGTATAGAGATAGGGATCCTTCACTCCGTCCCACAGGTGGACATTTGGGATCTCAAGTGAGACGTCGTTCCCCTCGCCCTTGACCACGACGACGCCGTCCGAGTCGGACACAGTGACCAGGACCTGGGCTGCCTTGACGCTGGTATAGCTCTCTACGCGCACCTTGCCAGTCTTCTGGGAGACTGTCGGGGTGATCTGTACGCCGGGACCTCCGTAATAGTCCAAGTCAAAGTGGGCGCGGTTAACGACTATCAGATAGACATCCCGGTAGATGCCGCCGTAAAAAGTAAAGTCTGCTTTCTGCGGATAGACATGATCATTCACGCTGTTGTCCGCCGTCACTTCCAGTAGGTTTTCCTTTTCCAGCAGATCGGTGATATTGGCCCGGAACGTCGAATAGCCGCCGTCATGGTGGGCAACTTGCTTCCCGTTCACCGAGACATTTGCCGTGGCGTTGACGCCGCGGAATTCCAGGTACACCTGTTCCTGCTCCGGGTCAAACACCGGCAACGGGAACTTGCGCGTGTACTGGCAGCTGCCGCGCCAGTAGTCGTTGCCGCCGTCCTGGCCGTCAATGGCGTTCCAGGTGTGCGGAAGATCTACCGCTTGCCACTGCCTGTTCGGACCGCAAAATTGCCAGCCTGGATTTAAGCATTCAATCCGTCTCAATTTTAATCCTCCCTTTCTCGACCTAATAAATTTGCAGATGTGCATGCATGGGACAAAAGCCGCCCTCGCCCGCCGGCCAATTAACAACTCCCGTCCAGTGTTGCACATGATAATATGCTAATTTTACAAATATTTTTCTAAAAGATCAACAGAATTTGCGCAAGTGGCTTTTTGTGTTGCTTAAGTGGTTTTTCAACATAGAAAAATTGCCCTGAATTTTGTGAGGAATGCACAAAAACAGGGCGAACTTATTCTGTTTCATAGGAAGCAGGCATAGAAAAGAGGATTCGCAGACAGAAACAGCCGTTTTCCATCGCCATGGACAGAAATCCGCCGTACTGTTCCGCTGTCTGGCGGATGCTCTTGAGCCCGAAGCCGTGATATCGCTTATCCTCCTTCGTCGTCAGCGGCATACCGTCTTCATCAAATTTCAGCGGCCCGGCGACCGGATTGATAATCTGGACGATGAGAAATTGATTTTTCTGATAGACCATCACATCGATGATCCGCTTGTCCGGGTCTTCCATCTTTTTGACATGTTCAATGGCGTTGTCCAGCGCATTGCCAAGAATCGTATACAAGTTGACCGGGTCCATGAAATCTAGCCGTTTCCCGTCTGCCACGTAGTGAACCTGAATGGCATTGGCCTGGCAATAGAGGCCCTTCTCTGTCAGCACGGTGTCAAGTACCTTGTTCCCCGTGTTAAATACGGTGGCATCGTAAGCGTTGACAATCCCTTCCATCTCACGCAGATACTTCTCGCGCTGTTCGTCCTGGTAGAGTACACGCAAGGCGCACAGCTGATGCTTGAGATCGTGGCATTTGCGATTGATGAGCTCCACGTTCTCCTTGGCGAGCGCGTACTGGCTCTTTTGCTGGGCCTGAATCCGGTTGAGGATGCTCAGTTCTTGGCGCATAGCGCTCTTTTTAAACATTTCGTGCTGAATATAGAGAAGCGTCACACAGTAAAGCTCCATCAGCATCAGCAAGGGCCAGTCAGACCAGGTAGAGAGCGTGATCCATCTACCGCCAGCCACAATAGTCAGCACTTGAAGAACGAAGAAAGAAAATACCGCACCGCTCAACTGCCGCGGCCCGATCTCATAGCGCCCACGCTCCGGCATCCAGCGCGCCAGCGTAAGTCCAATGGCGAAAAAAAACACCGCGGCGCACAGGCACCCAGCAAGGGCACAGGAGAGCGGCGGTCTGCCAGCCATTTCTTCCAAAGCATAGACAATCCAGTAAATCTGGACGCCTAGCTCATGAATAGAAACCGTCCAAATAGTACAGTAGCAGACAGCCGGGAAAGTGATCTGCGCACATAGGCGAAACAAACACATTGCCAGGGCGACATGCAGGAGTGTGACCGACCACTCTGGCCATCTGGCGGCCGGAAGGAGCAGTCTCCAAAACACCATCTGCATTAACAGCCCGGCAAACACACAGAAACCCGCATACACGGCGCTCCAGCACCGGAGCCGCAGCGGTATCAGAAACAGTGCCGCCGCCAGCCAAAAGGACAGCGAGATACCGATCTCCATTCCAAGACGGCCCGGAGACATCAGTGGTCCCCCCCCACATAGTTGGTCAGTGCGGTCATGAACGCAGTGCGGTTCCGGCGGCTGATCTCCAATTCATTTCCAGCAACAATCACAGTATCCCGGCGGATCTCCGTCACATAGCGCAAGTTGACGAGATACCAATAATTACAACGGACAAAGTGATACCGGGCCAACTCCTGCTCGGCGGCCTGCATCGTGCCGCGTACGACAAACTCCCCCAGCTCTGTGTGATAGTGCAGCATACGGTTTTGTATTTCGATGTAATAGATCTGGCTGGTGCTGATTCTCCGGATGGAGTCCGGTAAATTCAGCAGTACCTGCCCGGATTCCCGCTTTTGGGCCCGCTGGACGGCCCTGGCAAAGCGGACGGCAAAGGTATAGTAGTGGACTGGCTTGAGCACAAAGTCCAACGCCCCCACCTCGTAACCGTTGATGGCATACTGTGCCATGTTGGTGATGAACATCAAGATCACTTCGCTGTCCTGCTTGCGGATGCAGGTGGCGGTATCCATGCCGTTCACTTTTGGCAGCTCAATATCCAGCAGGATAATATCGTACTTTGGCTGGTATCCGTCTAAGATTTCGCTCCCGTCGCCAAACGCCTGCACCTGAAATTCTATCTCATTTTCCCGGCCGTACCGGTGGATAAAATCCTGGAGCTGGCGGCCGTCTTCCCGATTGTCCTCCACGACTGCGATGTGAAGCATCTGCCCTCTCCCCTTTCTCACAGACCTGGCGGGAGCTGTATTGACCAGACCAGGCTTTGGTATTTACTCGGCCTGGCGGCCCCATGGCTCCCGGCCAGGATGCCGGCTTCTCTCAGTCTCAGGCATATTATAACAAAATCATTTCAGCTAGTAAAGTGCTGAATTTTACTGTTATCACACAAGCTAGTGAGAAAAGAATATCCGAAAATTCAGGGATCAAGCATCCCGCTCTCGGAGACGGCACGGATCAGATCCTCTATCTGCGCGGTGCACAGCACCAGCGCAAAGCGGACATGTCCCTCACCCCGAGATCCGAACGCGGAGCCCGGCGTACACAGGACGCCTGTACGCTCGAGCAGTTCAAAACAAAATTCGACCGAATTGGTATACCGCCCCGGAAGCGGAGCCCAGGCAAACATGCTTCCCTCGCTGTCCGGCACGTTCCAACCGGCGGCCCGCAGGCCGCCGCACAGGGCGTCGCGGCGGCGCTGATAGCCTTTGCGCCGCCAGGCCACACCGTCCTGCGGGCCGTTGAGAGCCGCGATAGCGGCATACTGTACCGGCTTGAAGATGCCGTAGTCGATCTGGCTGCGCAGGGTGGCAAATTTCCGGATAATCTCACGGTTGCCGAGGGCAAAGGAGATGCGCGCTCCGGTCAGGCAGTAGCTCTTGGAGAGGGAATTGAACTCAATCCCAACTTCCTTGGCGCCGGGGAAGGAGAGGAAGGAGGGCGCCTCATGCCCATCGTAGACAATTTCAGAATAGGCGTTGTCGTGGATAATGATGATCTGATTGCGCTCGGCAAAGGTGATCAGCTCCCGGTAAAAGCTGGCGGGCGCTGTCCGGCAGACCGGATTGGCAGGATAAGAGACCACCATGACCTTCGCGCGGCGCGCGATATCCTCCGGAATGGACTCCAGGTCGGGCAGGTAGCCGTTTTCCGGCAGCAGATCGTATGAGACGATCTGCGCCCCGCAGAGCTGTGGGCCGATCTGAAAAATGGGGTAGCCCGGATTGGGCGCCAGAACGAGGTCACCCGGGTCACACAGCGCCCAGACAATATGGGCCATTCCTTCTTGGGTACCATTGACGCTGGTGATCTCATCCGGCTCCAGCGTCACCTGATAACGGCGAAAATACCACGCCTGGACCGCCTGGATGAGCTCGGGCAGATCGGACAGGGCGTAAGTGTAATTTTCCGGCAGCTTGACAGCCTCTTCCATCGCATGGATAACGTGCGGGTCCGGCTCAAAATCCGGGGTGCCCACCGAGAGATTCCAGACGGGCTTTCCGTCGCGCAGGCGCTGGTTTTTCCGCTCGTTGAGCACACTGAAAATGCCAGGCTGAAAGGATTCCATCCGGGACGCAAATTGAAGTTCCATCATCAAACGCTCCTATTCTCTTTCTGTCTGCGCGGCAGGAGCGGAGGTTCCCTCCTCCAGCAGCGCGATCATTTCCTCTTCCGTGAGGACAGGGATGCCAAGCTCCTGCGCACGTGTCAGTTTGGATCCGGCCGCCTCGCCGGCGACCACATAGCTGGTCTTCTTGGACACAGAGCCGGTCACCTTGGCCCCCTGCGCCTCCAGCAGATGCTTTGCCTCCGCCCGGCTGTAGCGCGAAAGCGTTCCCGTGAGGACAATGCTCTTGCCGGCCAGCTTCTCTCCGGCCGGCTGCTCCCGGCTCTCAAACGAGACGCCCGCCTTGCGCAGCGCGGCGATTAGGTGATGAGACTGGGGCGAGGCAAACCACTCCAGCAGGCTCCGGGCGGTAATCTCTCCCACGTCATCGACGGCCACCAGTTCCTCTTCACTGGCCTGCATCAGCCGGTCGAGGGTGCGGAAGGTGCGGCTGAGCGTCTGCGCCGCCTTCTCCCCCACTTGGCGAATACCAAAGGCGGTGAGTAGGCGGGCTAGGCCGCGCGACTTGCTCGCTTCCAGGGCCGCCTGCAGTTTCACTGCCGACTTCTTACCCATGCCGTCCAGCTGCGCGACCCGGGCGGGGTCGAGCGTATAGAGATCGGCGGCGGAGTGGACCAGCCCTTCCCGCAGCAGCGACTGCACCACGGCGGGGCCAAGCCCTTCGATGTCCATAGCGCCGCGGCTGGCAAAGTGCGTAATAGTACGCGCGAGCTGGGCGGGGCACTCGGCCCCGGTGCAGCGGATGGCCGCGCCGTCCTCATCCCGGCGGACCGGCGCGCCACAAACCGGACAGACGGTCGGAAAGCGATAAGGCTGAGCCTTGGGCGGCCGCTTCTCTCGCACCACGCTGACCACCTGAGGGATGATCTCCCCCGCCTTCTGGACAACAACGGTATCCCCGATGCGGATATCCCGCTCAGCGATAAAGTCCTGGTTGTGCAGCGTGGCGTTGGTGACGGTGGTCCCGGCCAGCCGGACCGGGGCCACCATCGCCTTCGGTGTCAAAACACCGGTCCGGCCGACCTGGATAACGATATCCTGCACCGTTGTCTCTTTCTGCTCCGGCGGATATTTCCAAGCGACAGCCCAGCGGGGAAATTTAGCGGTCTCGCCCATCTGGCCCCGGCCGTCCAGAGCATCCAGCTTGACCACGGCCCCGTCGATGTCAAAGGGATAACGCTCCCGGTCCTCCCCCAGCCCTGCAATCCACCCGGAGACCTCCTCCTCTGTCTGCAAAACCGGATGTTCAATCACCGGAAAGCCCAGCCTGCCCAGGTAGTTCAGCGAGGCGCTGTCCGACTCAAAGGATGGGCCGTCGGTGAGCTGGATATCGAAGATGACGCAGTCCAGCCGCCGCTTGGCCGCAACCTTTGGGTCGAGCTGCCGGAGGGAACCGGCGGCGGCGTTGCGGGGGTTGGCCAGCAGAGGCTTGCCCTCCTCCTCGCGCTGGGCGTTGAGCTTCTGGAAGACAGAGCGCGCCATATAGCACTCCCCGCGGACGATCAGCCGGTGCGGCGCGCCCTCCAGCCGCAGCGGGATGGAGCGGACCGTGCGGAGATTTTCCGTCACGTCCTCCCCCACCTGGCCGTCCCCACGGGTCGCACCGCGGACAAAGACGCCGTCGGCATACTCCAGCGCGACAGACAGGCCATCCACCTTCGGCTCCACAATCCAGGCGGGCGACCGGACTTGCTGTCCCACCCGCTGAAAGAAGGCATGCAGCTCATCGGCGTCAAACACATCCTGCAGCGACCGGAGCGGAACCTCATGGCGGACCTGTTGGAATGCCTCCAGCGCCTGTCCCCCCACCCGCTGCGTGGGCGAATCCGGTGTAATCAGCTCCGGATGCTCCTGCTCGAGCTGCTCGAGCTTTCGCAGCAGCATATCGTATTCGTAGTCAGAGACGACGGGGGCGTCCAGGTCGTAATACCGGTGGTTCCACTCGTTGAGCGTCCGACGGTACTGCTCAAGCTGTGCCTGAATGTCCATACTGTCACCCTTTCCCCTCTCCGCGCATAGACTGACAGGAGAGGCTGATAGCTCACGCGGACAGGTTTTCTTCTCCTGTCTGCGCAGATGGCGCGCGTGAGCGCGCGGGGAGGTTGTCATGCGGTCACTTCGTTTTCCATTCCGGCGGCGCCGGGGCATCTCCCGGCATCCCAGCCGCCGTCTGCTCTCCGGTGTGCTGGCCGGACTGGCGCTCGCAACAGCTGGCATCTTCTGGCTCAACAACCAGCTGCGGCCGCTGGTCCTGTCAGCGTCGGAGGCCATGCTCTCCCGCCGCGTCACCCAGATTGTCTCCGGTGTGCTCGCGCAGGAGGACGTGTCTGATCAGCTCTCCTATTCCGAACTGGTAGAGCTGGAATATGACCAGAGCGGGCAGCTGGTGGCGGTCACCACCCGCGCCGAGGTGGCCAATCGCCTGCTGGCGGAGCTGAATGTCCGGCTGCTCGAAGCATTGGAAGCACTGCAGACCGAGACCATCTCCATCCCGGCGGGCAGCCTGACCGGACTGACCATTCTGGCCGGGCACGGTTTTGAGATTCCGGTGCGTGTGCGCGGCGTCTCCGGGCTGGATGGACGTTGGGACAGCTCCCTGACGGCGGCCGGAATCAATCAGACAGTACACCGCATCGATCTGGTCATCACATCTGACCTGGTGCTCCTGCTGCCCGGGGGACCGTGCACTCATACGGTCTCCACTCGCGTGACCGTCGCGGAGACCGTCCTGCTCGGAGAGGTGCCGGAGTACTACACCTATTTCAGCCAGTTTGACTCCGCCGCAGAGGCGGCGGACGCCTACGCCGACTACGGCGCGGGGAAAGGCTACTGATTCAGCTTCGGAGCAGCTCCTCCACTGCCAGCAAAATCCCCGTCTTGCCCGACTCATAGGTCAATCCACCCTGCAGGTAGACGGTGTAGGGGGGCCGCATGGGCGCGTCGGCAGAAAGCTCAATGGAGGCCCCCTGGATAAACGCGCCGGCCGCCATGATCACCGGCACATCGTAGCCCGGCATATCCCACGGTACCGGCGTGACAAAGCTATCCACCGGAGAGCCGGCCTGAATTCCGCGGCAAAAACGTTCCACACCCTCCGGCGTGTGCAGGGAGATCATCTGAATGATATCGTGGCGGGTCTGATCGGAGCGTGGCTCGGTGTCATAGCCCAACAGCTCCATAATTTTGGCGGAGAAGACGGCAGTTTTGAGCGCCTGGGCAACCGTATGGGGCGCTAAGAACAGCCCCTGATAGAGCGCGCGGTTGTTGCCCAGCGTCGAGCCGCACTCCCGGCCGATGCCGGGGACGGTGAGGCGGAAGGAGGCGCGCTCTACCAGCTCCTTGCGGCCACAGATGTATCCGCCGGTCGGGGCCAGGCCGCCGCCCGGGTTTTTAATCAGGCTGCCCACGACCAGGTCGGCGCCCACCTGGGACGGCTCCGTGCGCTCGACAAATTCGCCGTAGCAGTTGTCCACAATACAGACAGCTGCGGGATTGACCGCTTTCACCGTCTCGATCAGCGCCCCGATCTCCGCGACCGAGAGAGAGGCGCGGGTGGAGTAGCCTTTGGAGCGCTGAATGAGTACGGCCTTCACCTTTGGATCAGCGGCCATCTCTGCCAGTCGAGCGTGGTCGGGCGTGTTTTCCCGGGAAATGGGGACCTCACGGTATTCCACGCCATAGCGCTTCAGGCTCAGGGGATAGTCCCCGGAGATGCCGATCACGCCGTGAATCGTGTCATAGGGAGCGCCGACGGCGGAGAGCAGCACGTCTCCCGGCTCCAGCACCCCGTAGAGACAAGAGGAGATGGCATGCGTCCCGTTGACAAACTGGATGCGCACCAGCGCGTCCTCCGTCTCAAAGATGTCCGCATAGATCCGGTCAAGGGTGTCGCGGCCCAGGTCGTCGTAGCCGTAGCCGGTGGTCCCGGCAAAGCACGCCTCCGCCACCCGATGGGCCTGAAAGGCGGCGAGCACCTTGCGGCTGTTCTCCTCCGCGATCTCATCGATGGCGGCAAAGCGGTCTCGCACCCCGTCCTGTGCCAGGCGGGCAAGCTCCTGCACGCGGGGGGAAAAGCTGAGCTGGCTCATATCGTCTCCAACCTCCGCTCACACAGCGCCGTCACCAGCCGGACGCAGGCGTCAATATCCCGCAGGTCGCACAGCTCGCCGGCGGTATGGGTATAGCGGCAGGGAACACTGACCCCACCGGTCACCACGCCCGCCCGGCTGGCACGCATCGGGCCGCCGTCCGTGCCGCCGCAGGAGAGTAGGTCGCTCTGGAATGGAATTTCCTGCTCCTGGGCCAGCGCCCGGAGACGTTCCACCATCCGCGGATGGCAGATGACGGAGCGGTCCATCACCTTGACCGCCGCGCCCTTGCCGAGCTGTGTGGTGCCCTCGTGCCGGGCGCCGGGCACGTCATCCGGACAGGTGACGTCCACCACCAGGCCATAGTCCGGTTCCACGGCGAAGGCGGCCGGCCGGACGCCGCGGGTGCCCACCTCCTCCTGGACGGTGAAGACAAAATAGAGGTCATTCGCGGGATGACGGATGCGTGCCATCGCCTGGAGCAGGACCAGACAGCCGGCCCGATTGTCCAGGCAGCTGCCCGAGACGCGGTGCGCGCCCACGCGGGTGAGCGGCGAGAGGCAGGCGGCGGTGTCGCCGGCCTGCACCAGCGCGCGGGCCTCTGCCTCGTCCGCCGCGCCGATATCGAGGTAGAGGTCGTTCTTCGACGGTTTTTCCTCCTTGTCCTCCTGGACCATGCAGACGCCGCACGCCCCACTGCGAAAACGGAATCGCTGCCCCAGCAGGTCCAGGGCGCTCAGCCCGCCCAGAGAGCCAAAGCGGACAAAGCCCTCCTTGTCGATGTGGGTGGCGACAAGGCCCACCGAGTCCATATGGGCGGCCAGCATCAATTTGGGGCCATCCCCCCTCTTATGGGCGATCAGGTTGCCCATCACGTCCTGCCGCAGCGTATCGCAGTACGGCTCGGCCAGCGAGGCGATCAGGTCGCGGACCTCCCCCTCGTCACCGGAGACGCCGTGGGCCGCGGTGAGACGGCCCAGCAGCGCAATTGTGTCAGATAGATTCATTTATTCTATTTCCTCCCGGGCCACAGCCCCGATAAACAGCCGGGCCAGCTTGTACATCAATTCACAGTCAGAGAGGGAGGCCACGCTGGACGGGGCGTGCAGATAGCGCACGGCGGCGGCCATCCCGGCCACGCGGACGCCCGCCCGGCTGCGCTGGATGGCCCGGGCGTCGGTACCGCCGGAGAGATATTCCTTCGTCTGCCAGGGGATGCCGTTCTCCTCCGCCAGGCGGCGCAGCAGGAGAAACAGCGACCGGTCATAGATCGTGCCGCCGTCCAGATAGGGCAGCACCGGTCCCTTGCCGACCGAACAGACACGCTGCCCTCCGGTCAGGCCGGGGAGGTCCGCGGCGGTCGTCCCCTCCACAATCAGGGCAATCTCCGGACGAGCAGAGAACGCCGCCCCCAGCGCGCCGCGGGTGCCCACCTCCTCCTGGACGGTGAAGGCAAAGGTGACGTCCACCGGCAGCTCCTCCCGGAGCAGCGCGAGCAGAACCGCGCAGCCCACCCGGTCGTCAATTGCCTTGGCTTTCAGCAGGCCGGCGCCAAATTCCTGCACATCGTCCGAGAACACCGCCACGTCGCCCAGCTCCACCAGCGCGTGGGCGGAGGCGGCGTCGGTGCAGCCGATGTCCAAGTAGAGCTTGTCCCGCGCGGGGACCTTTTCCCGCTCCTTTCGGGTGGTCAGGTGGACCGGCTTCATCCCCACCACGGCGGGGACGCGGTTGGGGCCGATCCAGACCGGCTTGCCGATGACGACCTGCCGGTTAATCCCGCCGACAAACTGGAAGCCGAGCGTCCCATCCTCATGGATGCGATCCACCATCAGGCCGACCTCATCCATGTGCGCGGCCAGCATCAGTCGGCCGGGCGCGCGTTTGGCGCCGCGCTTGGTCACAATGAGATTGCCCAGGGCGTCCACCCGGATCTCAGAAGCGTAGGGCTCGGCCTGCACGCGCAGGTAATCGCGCACTTCATCCTCCCGGCTGGAGACGCCGGAGAGCTGGCACAGCCGCTTGAGTTCAGCGATGTTCACAGGGCCTCCTCCTCTCCCAGACGGCGCAGAAAGGCGGCCAGCAGCCGCGCAGTCTGCTCGGCGTCGGCAGCGGAGATGACCTCCAACGGCGTGTGCATATATTTTAGCGGCAGGGAGACGAGGGCCACCGGCACGCCCTCGCGCGCGACCTGCATCCCCCAGCCGTTTGTCCCCGTCTCCCCGGCCATCACCTCTGGATTCCATGGGATATTCTGCTCCTGCGCCGCGCAGCGCAGGCGGCGGACCATCCAATGGGCGCAGTTCGGGCCGATGCCGACCGCTGGGCCGCCCCCGGCAGCAAATCCGGTCTCCTTCGGTCCGTCATGTGTGACGGCGAAGGTCACGTCCACGGCAATGGCACAGTCGGGATGGATGGCAAAGGTGGCGGTCAGGGCCCCATCGCCGGAGGTCTCCTCCAGGCAGGAGCCCATCACATAGAGGTTCACATCCAGCGGCTCTTCTCTCAGCAGCTCCAGGACCCGCAGCAGGACGGCAAAGCAGGAGCGATCGTCCAGGCTCTTGCCGGCGATCTGGTCCTCTCCCAAGCGGTGCAGCCGCTCCCGGTAGACGATTGGCGTACCGATGGGGACGGCGCGCTCCGCCTCCTCCTGGCTCAGGCCGATATCGATGCGCAGCTCGCGCAACGGCACAGCCTTGTCCGCCTCGCCCGGCTGCATGATATGCGGCGGCCTGACGGCGACGATTCCGAGCAGCGGCGGCTCGGTCAAAACGGTGACCTCCCGGTCCGGAAGCACCCGGGGATCAATCCCGCCCAGCGTCCCGAAGCGCAGAAAGCCCTCTTCCAGGCCGGTGACAATCATACCGACCTCGTCCAGGTGCGCGTCCAACAGGACCTTCTTCGCGTCCGGCCTGCCGCAGCGGCGCAGGGCGATGACGCTCCCCTGCCGGTCTGTCCACACCTCGTCCGCCAGGGGCTTGAGCAGTCGTGCCGCAACGGCTGCTACAGGCTGTTCAAAGCCGGACGGGCCGGGGGCGGCGCACAGCGTCTGCAACGTCTCAAAAAAGTCCAAGCTTCCTTCCTCACTTTGCGTCCAGGCCGCGGACAAGCGCTTTGAACGTATTGCCGCGCACCATAAAATTCTTGAACTGGTCAAACGACGCCGAGGCGGGAGAGAGGATGACCACATCGCCCGGCTGCGCCAGTTCGCTGGCCTTGCGGACCGCGCCGGCAAAATCCAGTCCGTCGCAGATGGGCAGTGTATCCGGACAGTAGCCCGGCGCCTGCTCCACGGCGGCGCGGATCTTAGGGGCGGTGGCCCCGGTGAGCACCAGTGCCTTGGCATGGGCCAGAATCTCCGGGCCGAGCGGCGCGTAATCCAGATGCTTATCGTAGCCGCCGGCGATCAGGATCACCTTCTGCGCAAAAGAGCGCAGGCCGGCGATGGTGCGCGTGGGGCTGGAGGCGATGGAGTCGTTGTAATACCGCACCCCGTCCAGCTCCCGGACCAGCTCGATCCGGTGCTCCACGCCGCCGAATGTCTTGGCAAACGAGCGGATCACCTCATCCGGCACCAGGCCGTCCACCGCCGCGATGGCGGCCATATAGTTCTCCTGATTGTGGACACCGGGCAGCAGGATATCCCCCAGCGGCAGGACGGTGCGGCTGTGCGCTCCCTTGACCACGATCGCGCCGTCCTCCACTGTCACGCCGGAATCCACCGCCGACTGGCGGGCAAACCAGACGACGTCTCCCCTGGCCTTTGGGGCAAAGGAGCGGGTATATTCGTTGTCGTGGTTGAGCACCAGCTTGCCGTTTTCGCCCTGCCAGAAGTAGATATTCTCCTTCGCGGCGACATATTCCTCCATCCCTCTGTGGATATCCAGATGGTTGGGCGCGAGATTGGTGATGACGGCGATCTCGGGTGAGGCGTGCATCGTCATCAGCTGGAAGGAAGAGAGCTCCAGTACCGCATAGTCCTCCGGCTGCATCTGTCCGGCTTGGTCCAGCAGCGGGGTGCCGATATTGCCGCCCAGATGGACGGTGTACCCGGCCGCCTCGAGCAGGCGGGCAATGATGGTGGTGGTCGTCGTCTTGCCGTCCGAGCCGGTCACCGCAATCTTATGACAGGGGCAGACATCAAAGAAAACCTCCATCTCCGAGGTCAGACGGCTGCCGCGGGCGACCGCCGCCTGAAAGGCGGGCAGGTCGGGACGGATGCCGGGAGAGCGGAAGATGTAGTCCTGGTTCAGCCCATCCAGATAACCCTCTCCCATTTGAAGGCGGACGTCGAGGGTGCGCAGCTCTTCAAGCAAGGTATCATTGCCGAACACCTCCGGACTGGCCTTGTCACAGGCGGTCACCTGCACGCCGCTGCGCGCCAAAAGGCGAATCAGCGGCGTATTGGACACGCCGATGCCGACGACGGCGACGGTCTTATTCTGAAGCGATTTCAGCCAGCCAGAGAAAGTCATAAAAAAGCCCCCTGCGTACATAAGAAATCCCGGCCCGCGTCCGGTTCCGGAGGGTCGGGCCGACCATACGATCAGCCCTCATTATAGCCTACCGGAGCGGGAAATTCAAGGCGTCGCGCCGGGATTGCAAACGGCGGCGGGATATGGTATGATGCCATCATCCGCAATCCCTTATTTTGCCCACGCCGTGGGTATCTTCAGACAGACAGGGAGGAAATTTCCATGATTGTCACCACCACTCAGACCATCGAGGGCAAACGGATCGTCGAATATCGCGGCATCGTCTTTGGCGAGGTGATCGCCGGTGTGGATTTTCTGAAAGACTTTGCCGCCGGACTGACCAATTTCTTTGGCGGACGCTCGGACTCCTATGAAGACGAGCTGGTCCAGGCGCGGCTCACCGCCTTGCAGGAACTACAGGAGCGTGCAGCCGGCTGCGGGGCCAACGCCGTGGTGGGCATCGACGTAGACTACGAGGTGCTCGGGGCCAACAACGGGATGCTGATGGTCTCCGCCTCCGGCACGGCGGTGGTCGTCGAGTGAGTGTCGGGAAAATAAATTGACATTCGCCCCGCGATCCGGTACAATAGGCCTGCAAGTGGGCTGGACAGCCGCGTGGGCAGGGCGAAAGGCCTGCCTATGAGGAAAGTCCGGGCTCCATAGGGCAAGGATAACGGGTAACGCCCGCCGAAGGCGACTTCAGGACAAGTGCAACAGAGATATACCGCCCCGCTTGCGGGGTAAGGGTGGAAAGGCGAGGTAAGAGCTCACCGGCCGACTGGGAACTGCTCGGC
>CAYWUA010000001.1:156195-170065 GCA_964461385.1 uncultured Oscillospiraceae bacterium | reverse complement strand
CCAAAAATAAATTAGACTCTATTTGGCTCTTCGAGCCAAACTCGGTGAGACCTTTCGACACGCTGCCGCGCGCTCAGCGCGCGCACACGGATTGGCGCTCGACGACGTGGACGCTCACCTTTGGCTCCGGCCCGTCCAGCGTCTCGCCGCGCAGCATCCGGCCGAGCATCTCCACAGCGAGGGCCGCCTTTTTGTCCACTGGCTGGTGCACCGTTGTGAGCGGGGGCCAGCAGGTGCGGGCATACACGATATCGTCAAATCCGGCCACCGACAGCTCGCCCGGGATATCCACGCCGCGCCGGCGCAGGTGGTTCATCGCCTCCACGGCGTTGTAATCGGAACAGAAAAAGAGCGCAGTCTGCCGCCGCAGCAGCTCCAGCAGCTCGTCATAGCGGCGCAGGCGCGACTCATAATCCCATGGCACCATCAGGCGCATGCGCTCCACGTTCTCCAACCCGGCCTCTGTCATTGCTTTGTGAAAGCCCTCCCAGCGCAGGTGGTCCACGCCGAGGTCGTTGTCGGCCACGAAGAGGATGTCGCGGTGCCCGCGGCTGAGCAGGAAGCGCCCGATCTGATAACCGCCGTCGAAGTCGTCCGTCCCCACGTTGCACACCCGGGAATAGCGGCGGTCAAAATAGCTGTCAATGGTGACGATCGGCTTATCAACCGCCTCGCGCAGCGCCTCAAACTCCTCCTGGGAGAAGCCGAAGGCGATCAGGCCGTCAAAGTTCCACGCGCGGCTCTCCTGCAAAATCTCCTCCATACTGCGCTTGGTCAGCAGCATCATATAGTAACCCAGCTCGCGGATCGCGTGCTCCAGATGGCCGATCAGGCTGGCCACAAAGGGGTCCTCCAGCGGCAGGTGCAGGCTCCGCTCCGGGTAGCCCACCGCCACGCCCAGGATCCCCGAGCTCTCATTGGCCAGCATGCGCGCGCTCAGGCTAGGGACATAGTTCATCTCGCAGATGATCCGCTCGATCTTCTCCACCAGCTCGGGAGAGACCTTACCCGCCTTGTGGTGGATGACGTTGGAGACGGTGGTCGCGCTCACGCCCGCCCGCTCTGCAATATCCTTAATCCGAACCAATCGCGTGACCTCCTTTTGTGGGGCAGCCTATCACTTCTGCGCCTGCAGCAGCGCCGCCAGCGCCCGGCAGAGCGCGTCCATCTCCTCGTCTGTCCCCACCGTGATGCGCAGGAAGCGGTCAATGCGCGGCTGGCTGAAGTAACGCACCAGAATCCCCGCCTCGCGCAGCCCGTCAAAGAGCGTTCGCGCCGGGACAGCGGGATGGGAGACAAAGAGAAAGTTTGCCTGCGAGGGCAGGACTTCAAAGCCCAGGTCCCGGAGCGCTGCGGCCGCGCGTTCGCGCGTTTCCATCACCTGGCGGCGGCGCAGGTCAAAATAGTCCCGGTCCTCCAGCGCCGCGACGCCGCCGGCGATGGCCAGCCGGTCGAGGGTGTAGGAGTTGATGGAGTTTTTCACGCAGTTGAGCGCCGCGATCAGCCCCGGCTGGCCAAAGGCAAAGCCCACGCGCAGCCCGGCCAGCGCGCGCGACTTGCTCATGGTCTGCACGACGAGGAGGTTGGGGTAGTCCCCGATCAGCGGCAGGGCGCTCTCGGCGCCGAAGTCGACGTACGCCTCGTCCACGATGACCACCGCATGGGGGTTGGCCTCCAGGATGGCGCGCAGGGCGTTGGGGCCCACCGCCATGCCGGTCGGCGCGTTGGGATTGGCAATCACCACGCCGTCACTGCCGCCGAAGAAGGCGGGAACCGGGAGGGTGAAGTCGGCGCCGAGGGGAATCCGCCGGCAGCAGATCTGGTAGAGATTGGCGTACACCGGGTAAAAGGAATAGGTGATGTCGGGAAAGACGATCGTGCTGCCCGGGTCAAAGAACGCCTGAAAGGCAAAGGAGAGCACCTCGTCCGAGCCGTTGCCGGCAAAGATCCGGTCCTGCGGCACGCCGTAGGCGCGCGAGAGTGCCTCGAGCAGCGGCGTGGCGTCCGGGTCGGGGTAGCGGCGCAGGTCCGCCCCCGCCGCGGCGCGGATCGCCTCGGTCACGCGGGGCGAGGGGGGATAGGGATTTTCGTTCGTGTTGAGCTTGATAAACTGGCGGTCCTTCGGCTGCTCGCCCGGGGTATAGGGCGTCAGGTCGCGGATGCGGCCGGACCAGTAACGTTTTGTCCTACTCATGCCTTTGTCTCATCCTCTCGCAGGATTTTGCGGATGGCCTTTTCCGCCTTGGCGCGGGGAACCATCATCTCCCGGCCGCAGGTGCAGCAGCGCAGGCGAAAGTCCATGCCCACGCGCAGCACGGCCCACTCCCTGCCGCCGCAGGGGTGCGGTTTCTTCATCATCAGCCGGTCGCCGACCTGCACGTCCATGTGTTCTCCCCCTCTCCGCGCCCGCGGGGCGCGCGCTTTTACACACTGTTACGCTATCATCTTCCCGCCTTCTTGTCAAGTTTCTTCCCGGTTTCCGCCCTCTGCGCTCCCTTTTATCCGCTCCCAGTAGAGGCGGGCCGCCTGCTCGGTCTTGTTGTCCCCGTACTCGTAGTAGCGCGCGCCCGCCAGGCGGTCGGGCAGGTACTGCTGCGGGACATAGTGGTTGGGATAGTCATGCGGGAAACGGTAGGTCAGCCCGCGGCCCAGTTTCTGCGCGCCGGCATAATGCGCGTCCATCAAATAGGCGGGGATGGGACCGGACTTTCCCCGGCGCACGTCAGAGAGCGCCGCGTCGATGCCGCGGATGCCGGAATTGGATTTCGGCGCGGTGGCCATCAGGATCACCGCGTCCCCCAGCGGGATGCGCGCCTCTGGCAATCCGAGCATATCTGCCGCCTCAATACAGGCGCGCACGATTGGGATCACCTGTGGATAGGCCAGTCCTACGTCCTCGCAGGCGATCACCATCAGCCGCCGGCAGGCGGAGACCAGGTCGCCCGCCTCCAGCAGCCGGGCCAGGTAGTGCAGCCCGGCATCCGGGTCGGACCCGCGGATGGATTTTTGCAGGGCGGAGAGAATATCGTAGTGCCCGTCCCCGTCGCGGTCGTAGCGCATGGCAGACTTCTGGGCGAGCAGATGGGTGTCCTCCCGGGTGAGGCGGACCACGCCGTTTTCCGGCCGGGCGGCGGCAAAGAGCAGCTCGACGCCGCTGATCCCCTTGCGCACGTCCCCGCCGCAGGCGGACGCCAGCTCGTCGAGCACGCCCTCCTCCAGCTCGGCGCGCAGGCCGCGCCGCTGCTCGAGCAGGGAGACGGCCCGCCGAAGCGCCGGCTTCACCTCCTCCGGCTCCACCGGCCGGAACTCAAACACGGTCGCGCGGGAGAGCACGGCGTTGAAGACGCAGAAATAGGGGTTCTCCGTCGTGGAGGCGATCAGGGTGATCTTGCCGTTTTCCATGAACTCGAGCAGGGATTGCTGCTGCTTCTTGTTGAAGTACTGGATCTCGTCCAGATAGAGCAGCACGCCATTGGGCGCGAGCAGGGTGTCCACATCCGCGATCACCTCGCGGATGTCCGAGATGGCGGCAGTGGTAGCGTTGAGCCGGTGGAGCGTGCGGTCGGTGCGCCGGGCGATGATGTTGGCCACCGTGGTCTTGCCCGTCCCGGATGGGCCGTAGAAGACCATGTTGGGGATCTGCCCGCTCTCGATGATGCGGCGCAGGACGCCGTCCTCCCCCAGG
This sequence comes from uncultured Oscillospiraceae bacterium, assembly GCA_964461385.1. Lineage (GTDB taxonomy): Bacteria > Bacillota > Clostridia > Oscillospirales > Oscillospiraceae > Onthomonas. The sequence goes on along the minus strand of CAYWUA010000001.1, from coordinate 166,380 downwards.
ATATGGCGCTGGCCCACCACCTCGTCCAGCGTCTGGGGGCGTATCTCGTCCGCCAGGGGGCGGTATGCCATCTCTCTCACCTCTCTGTACAGGTTTTCTGCGCCTGAGTATACCATATTTGACCGGAAAAAGGAAGCGCTCACCGCCGGAACCAGGGCCTGACCGGGCGGTTTTGTCAGGAAAGCGGCCGAAATGCGGCGGTTTCCCCGAATCCGCCCTTGCAAATCCCGGCGCGAGCGCCTATAATAGCTGTCATGACAGATGCCGTCCAAGGCCGAGCCGAGGCGTCCGCCGGGACGGGATAGGAGCTGTGACGATGAACTGCCAGACCAACTATACCATGCTCTGTGATTTCTACGAGCTGACCATGGCCAACGGCTATTTTCAGACCCCAGAGGTGCGCGATCGCATCACCTACTTTGACCTCTTCTTCCGCGACGTGCCCGACCAGGGCGGCTTCGCCATCGCCGCCGGGCTGGAGCAGGCGATCGAGTATATCCAAAACCTTCACTTCACCGAGGAGGACATCGAGTTCCTGCGCCAAAAGGGTGGTTTTGACGAGGCGTTTCTGGACTATTTGCGCACATTTCGCTTCACCGGCGACCTCTGGGCCGTGCCGGAGGGGACGCCCATCTTCCCGCGCGAGCCCATCCTCACCGTCCGCGCTCCGGCCATCGAGGCGCAGTTTATCGAGACCTATCTGCTGCTGATCTTTAACCACCAGTGCCTGATCGCCACCAAGGCCAACCGCATTGTCCGGGCCGCCAAGGGCCGTCCGGTGGCGGAGTTCGGCTCCCGCCGGGCGCATGGGGCGAGCGCCGCCCTGCTCGGCGCGCGGGCGGCCTATATCGGAGGGTGTGGTGCAACCGCCTGCACCCAGTGTGAGCGCGACTACGGCGTGCCCGCCACCGGGACAATGGCCCACTCCTGGGTGATGATGTTCCCCTCGGAGTATGAGGCCTTCAAGCGCTACTGCGAGCTCTACCCCCACAACGCCACGCTGCTGGTGGACACCTACAACGTGCTCAAGTCGGGCGTCCCGAACGCCATCCGCGCCTTTCAGGAGGTCCTGCTGCCGCAGGGCATCACCAAGTGCGGCATCCGTCTGGACTCGGGCGACCTCACCTATCTGTCCAAGAAGGCGCGCAAGATGCTCGACGAGGCGGGGCTGACCGAGTGCTCCATCGTCGCGTCCAACTCGCTGGACGAGTACCTCATCCGTGACCTGCTCCACCAGGGCGCCGCGCTCGACTCCTTCGGCGTGGGCGAGCGGCTGATCACCTCCAAGAGCAGCCCGGTCTTCGGCGGGGTGTACAAGCTGGTCGCCGTCGAGGACGACGACGGACAGATCATCCCCAAGATCAAGGTAAGTGAAAACCCGGAGAAGGTGATTAACCCGCACTTCAAGCGGGTCTACCGCCTGTTTGACAACGAGACGGACAAGGCCATCGCCGACGTGCTCACCGTCTACGACGAGACAATCGACGAGAGCGAGCCCATCCGCCTGTTTGACCCGGAGGCCACCTGGAAGCGCAAGACGGTGCGCAATTTCACCGCGCGCGAGCTGCTCGTGCCCGTCTTCCGGCAGGGCGAGCTGGTCTACCATTCTCCCAGCCTGACCGAGATCCAGGCCTACTGCAAGGGCCAGGTGGAGCTGCTCTGGGATGAGGTGAAGCGGTTTGACAACCCACACACCTATTACGTCGACCTGTCGGACAAACTCTGGAATATCAAGGAAGACCTGCTGCACGTCAATCTGTGAGCAGACACTCCTCCAGCACGCACAGCCGCCCGGCATCCGTGAGATGCCGGGCGCAGTTTCCTATGTCAAAGAGAATCCGTTCTGCATGGTTGTATCCGGTGGCCCATTTTCTCACTTTTGTGCGCTCGTTGATAGTGGTCAGCCTGGAGAGGTATGATCCGGTCATCAGCTTCTCCGCCCTGGCCACCTGCTATAACAACTGGGGGCGTGGCTGAATCTGGCCGGTCCGGAGCCGCCTGCCCGGCAAGAACAGCCGGGACCAGGGGCAAATCGGACAGAGGCGCGAAAATTTCTTTTTTCCATACTTTTCAGATTTCTCCAGGTCTTTTCCATTGCTTTTTTGACGTTCTGTGTTATAATCAGCGGTGTGCAGCCTTTGGGCGGCTGCCCATCGCCGTATATCCGGTTTATTTTGACGGAAGAGAGAGGACATCCGGGATGAGAAAAATTATGATTCTGGGCGCAGGCAACGCCCAAATTGACGCCATTCAATACTGCAAGTCCAGGGGCTGGGAGGTCCACGCGTGCAGCTACACCACCGCTGACCACGGCATCCGCTACCTGGACCGTTTTGTCCAGATCGACATCAAGGACAGGGCGGCCGTCGCCGCGTACGCCAGGCGCGCCGGCGTCGAGGCGATTTACTCTGTCGGCTCCGATCTCGCCATGCCGACGGTCATGGCCGCCAGCGAGCAGCTCGGCCTGCCGCACTTTCTCTCTTCCGAGGTGGCCGCCGTCTGTCAGTCGAAATACCGGATGCGTCAGGCGCTGGGCGCGGACTTTGTCGGCAACATCCCCTTTTCCGTCTGCTCTTGTCTGGAAGAGGCGCTGGAGCACACCGCCTTCCCGGCCATGATGAAGCCGGTGGATTCGCAAGGGCAGCGCGGCTGCTTCCGCGTGGACAGCACGGAGGATATCCGCGCTCACTTTGCCCAGTCGATGGGCTATTCTGTCGAAGGAAAGGTCATTCTGGAGCAGTTTGTGGATGGGCCGGAGATCTCGGTCAACGCCTATCTGGCCGGCGGCGAGCTGAAATTCGCCATCGTCTCTGACCGGATTGTCTACGACGATCTGCCGGGCGGCATTATCAAGGAACACCTGCTCCCCTCCTGTGCCGCCTCGCCCGAAGTACAGCGTGCGGCGGTGGAGATCACCCGCGCGGCGATGGAGCGCCTGCATATCGCCGACGGGCCGGTCTATGTCCAGCTCAAGCTGGACGGCGGCGTGCGCCCCGTCATCCTGGAGGTCACCCCCCGGCTGGACGGCTGCCATATGTGGAACCTGATCTACTACTACTGCCACGTCAACCTGCTCGACGCGGCGTTTACCCACCTGATGGACGGCACCGTCCCCGATCTGACGCCCCGGCCGGAGGCGGGCAACTGGAAGCTCTCCTTCCTCTGCCAGAAGCCCAACCTGCCCTATCATCACGGGGACTATGACGTGTCCAAGGCGCGCTATCTCTTCTGGTACTACGCTGAGGACGAGGTGATATATCCCCTCAACGGCTATATGGAAAAGGGCGGCTATCAGATCCTGTGCGATCTGGACTGACAATTTGTATGGAAAATGCCCCGGAGGAGCGGCCTGGCTTCTCCGGGGCATTTCTGTCTTTCCGTCAAATTTTTCGCAGCACTTCCCAGCAGGCCATGATGAGCCAGTGCGGCAGCAGCTTGCTCGCCAGGCGCTGCACCGCCGCCGGCAGGCCGCAGGTGGTCACAGCGCAAAACCGGCCCGCGCGCAGGGCGCGCCGTGCCACCGTCTCTGCGTCCAGGGCAAAGGGAAAATGGCGGACGGTCCGGCCGTTCTTTGTGTCGCGGGCGACGGCCATAAACTCCGTGCGGATCCAGCCGGGACAGACCGCCACCACCCGGATGCCGCGCGGGGCAACCTCCCAGCGCAGCGCCCGGCTGTAGCGCATCAGAAACGCCTTGCCCGCCGCATAGACGTTGAAACCGGGCAGCGGCTGAAAGGCGGCGGAGGAGCAGATCTCCAGCACCCGGCCGCCGCGCCCCATGTGCGGCAGCGTGACTGCCGTCAGCTCCACCGCCGCGCGGCAGTTGAGGTCAATCATCGCCCGCGTCTCCTCCAGCGTCATATCCGCGTAGGTGCCAAATTTGCCAAAGCCTGCCGCGTTGATCAGGACGCGCACGTCCGAGCGCTCCTCCTCCAGCCGGCCGCGCAGGCGCAGGATGCTCTCCTGGCGCGTCAGGTCGAGGGCGAACGGGCAAGACGGCGTGACCAGCTCCCGCCCCAGCCGGAGCAGCCGCTCCTCCCGCCGGGCGACGAGCCAGATCTCGTCCAGCCCGCCCTGGCGGTCCAGCTCGCGCGCGAAGGCCTGTCCCAGCCCGGAGGAGGCCCCGGTCACAATGGCAATCTTTTTCATTCGCTTCCCTCCCGTCTTCTTCCTGCATACAGGATGCCCGTCCGAGCGTCCGCTCAGACAAAAACGGCCGGACCGAGGCATTCTCCCGGTCCGGCCGTCGCCGATCAGCTCAGTTCCGCCCTCCGAACTCGCGGAAAAAGCGGTTGTGAATCACCTGCACCGCGCGGTCCGCATCGCTCTCGTCCACCAGGACGGAGACCTTGATCTCGCTGGTGGAGATCATGTTGATGTTGATGCCGGCGTCGTAGAGCGCCTCAAACATCTTGGCAGCCACGCCGGGGCTGTTGATCATGCCGGCGCCGACGATGGAGACCTTCGCGCTCTTGGCGTTGACCTCGATGCGCTCAAAGCCGAGGCTCTCGCGGTGGCGGTCCAGAATCTCGGTCGCGCGCTCCAGGTCGGAGCGGGCGACGGTGAAGCTGATATCCTTGCTTTCCCCACGCCCGATGGACTGGAGGATGATGTCCACGTTGATCTTCTCGCGGGCCAGGAGAGAGAAGATCTTAAAGGCGATGCCCGGCTTATCGGCCAGGCCGACCAGGGCCAGACGGGCAATATTCTTATCCTTCGCCACACCGCTGATGTGAGATTTTTCCATGGTTTTGACAACCTCCTTGACTTTGGTACCGGGGTTCCCGGAAAAGCTGGAGAGCACCTCCAGATTCACTTGGTATTTCTTCGCCATTTCCACCGAGCGGTTGTGCAGCACCTGCGCGCCCAGGGTCGCCAGCTCCAGCATCTCGTCATAGGTGATCTCATCGAGCTTCTTGGCGTCTTTCACCAGGCGGGGATCGGCGGTGTAGACGCCGTCCACGTCAGTATAGATCTGGCAGAGGTCCGCGTGCAGCACCGCCGCCAGGGCGACGGCGGAGGTATCCGAGCCGCCGCGGCCGAGGGTGGTCACGTCGTCAAAGCGGTTGATGCCCTGGAAGCCGGCCACCAGCACAATCCGCCGCTGGCCCAGCTCGGAGACGATACGGTCTTTGTCAATCCGGGTAATGCGCGCATCGCCGTAGTTGCGGTTGGTCTTCATGCCCACCTGCCAGCCGGTCAGCGAGATGACCGGATAGCCCATCGCCTCAATGGCCATGGCACACAGGGCGATGGAGACCTGCTCACCGGTGGACAGGAGCATATCCATCTCCCGCTTGGAGGCGCGGGGGTTGATCTCCGCAGCCTTCTCCAGCAGTTCATCCGTCGTATCCCCCTGGGCAGAGAGAACCGCGACGACATCGTTGCCAGCCTTGTAGGTCTCCGTGATGATGCGCGCAACGTTGCGCAGGCGCTCGGCGTTGGCCACCGAGGTGCCGCCAAATTTCTGAACAATCAGTCCCATGGATATGGGTCCCTCCATCTCTTTGAGTCTTTCCGGGACGGGCACGCGCCCCTCCCCGGTTCCGCCGCTGTCAGTCCAGCACGCGGTAGAGGTTCTTCACCTCATGTCCGGCCAGCCGGGCGCGGACCTCGGCGGGGCGCAGCGCCTCGTCGGTGAGCCAGGCGGTCTCCCCCGTCGCGGCGTCCGAGGCCCCGGAGAGCTGCCGCGCGCCCTCCACCGGCGCCCCGTCCGTCACGCGGGCATACCAGCGGCTGGCAACCTCCTCTTGGGAGAAGACCACTTCCGGTCCGCCGGCAGCCCAGCAGTTGCTCTTCAGATAGCACATGTGCTTGGCCGCGTCCATCACGTCGGCCACTACGGCGGAGGCGGTGGGCAGCTTGCCCGCGCCCTGGCCGTAAAACATCACGTCCCCGATGGCGTCGCCCACCACCGAGATGGCGTTGAACACGCCCTCTACGTTGGCCAACGGCGACTCATCCGGCACCAGGTGCGGCGCGACGTAGGCACACACCTTGCCGTCCGACGGGCGGCGGATTGCCCGGCCGAGCAACTTGATCTTCATCCCGGCGCTCCTGGCATATTCTACGTCAGCCAGGGTGATGGAGGTGATTCCCTCCGTCGGCACCTGGCCGGGCGAGATCTGCCGGCCAAAGGCGAGCGAGGCGAGGATGCAGATTTTGCGGCAGGCATCGTGCCCTTCGATATCGGCGGCGGGGTTGCGCTCGGCGTAGCCGTTGGCCTGCGCCTCTCGCAGCGCCTCTTCAAAAGAGAGGCCGGCGCGGATCATCCGAGTGAGGATATAGTTGGTCGTACCGTTCAGGATGCCGGTGATCTCGCTGAGCTCGTTGGCCGCCAGGCAGGTGCGGATCGGCTTGAGGATCGGGATGCCGCCGCCGACGCTCGCCTCAAAGAGGTAGGAGACGTTCTTCTCCTTCGCCAGCTGCATCAGTTCATAACCGTGGGTAGCCACCAACTCCTTGTTGGAGGTGACCACGCTCTTTCCCGCCAGCAGAGCGCGGCGGGTGTAGTCCAGGGCAATGGTCGCCCCGCCGATGGTCTCCACCACCACGCCGACCGTGGGATCGCGCTCGATCACGGAAAAGTCGTGGACAATTATATCAGCAAAAACGCTGTCCGGAAAATCGCGGATGTCCAGGATATATTTCAGCGCGATCTGGTTGGATACGCGCTCGGAAATATGCTGGCCGTTTTTGTGGATAACCTCCGCCACGCCGGAGCCGACGGTGCCGAAGCCCAAAATTGCTACATTGACCATAATCTTTCTGACTCCCCTCTTTCCTGACCGGGACCGCCGGTCTGCTCTTTTGCTGCCAGAACCCCGTGTCCCCGGCCGCCGTTCATCCGGCCAGAATCTCCAGCTTGATCACGCCGTTCTGACCTCGCAAGTCGTGCGTGAGCTCCTCCAACGTGACGCGCAAGCCGGAAGTCTCCGCCGCCACCGTCACCGCCGCCACCCCATCGGTGGGAATGGTCTGGTTGATGGTGAGAATATTTGCCCCGGAAGCGGCAAAGCTATTGAGGATCGCCGAGAGTACCCCCGGCTCGTCGCGCAGCATGGCCTGGAAGGTGACGATGTGGCCGTTGAGCATGTCGTTAAACGGACGGACCACATCCTTATATTTATAAAAGGCGCTGCGGCTGATCCCGACCAGCCTGGCCGCCTCATTGACGGTCACCGCCTCGCGCAGCTCGAGCGCCTGCTTGGCGCGGGCCACTTTCCGGAAAATCTCCGGCAACGCGTTTGCCTCCACGATAAAGTATTTCGGCGTCTCAGACACGGCTGCTCACTTCCCCTCAGCTACATTTGTCCGCCCACAGCGGTCAAAATTGGTCACTTGCAGTATCATATCACATAGCATCCGCTGTTGCAAGCCGAAAACAGACTTTTTTCTGTTTTTCATAAACGGGAGGTCGGAGAGATGAACGGGATATTTGACTTTGCCAAAGCGTTGGGCCTGGGGCTGCTAACGCTCCTGCTGTTGACGAGCGGCACGGCCCGGGCGTGTGCGCTGCCGTTCGTGATCGCGCTGGGACTCGCGGCGGGGCTGGACCGTCCGATCTCCCGTCTGGCGATGCGTTTGCCGCGGGCGCTGGCGGCCTTTGTCATTCTGACGCTGACCGCGCTGCTCGCCCTCTCAGCGCTGACGCTGCTGGCTGTCCAGCTCTGGCGGGACATTCCTGCGGTGCTGGCGGACCTGGAGGGAGCTGGCTCCATCTGGGGACAGCTGGAGGACTGGGCGGGCCGTCTGCCCGCGCTGCTCTCTGATGCGTTGCTCTGGCTGCTCGGCCAGCTCCAGACTCAGGGCAGCGCGCTGACCGAGCGGCTGACCGCCGGACTGGCGGGCTGGGCAGCGGACTGGGTAGCCGCCCTGCCCGGACGGCTGTTTGCCGCGGGCATCGCGCTTCTGGCCGCCTTCTATGCCGCCGCCGACTGGACGCGGGTGAAGGCAGGGCTAGTGCGCCTGCTGCCGGCGCAGTGGGTGCCCGCCGTGCGCGGCCTGCTGCGCCGGCTGCGGCAGGGCGCCTCCGGCTGGCTGCGGGCACAAGGGCGGCTGATGGGCCTCACTTTTCTCCTTCTGTTTTGCGGGCTGCTGCTGATCGGCATCTCAGCGGCGCTGCCTGCCGCGCTGCTGATCGCACTGGCGGACGCCTTGCCCCTGATCGGCTCCGGCCTCATCCTGCTGCCATGGGCGCTGCTCTGGTGGCTGCAGGGAGATGGAACGCGTGCGCTGGCCTTTACAGTCCTCTGGGCCCTCTCCGCTGCGGTGCGCACAGCGCTCGAGCCGCGGCTGGTAGGACGGCAGGCGGGCGCCTCCCCCCTGGTGACTCTGCTGGTGATGTACGCCGGGCTGCAATGGTTCGGGGTCGGCGGGCTGATCTTCGGGCCGATCGCCCTCTCGGCCGCGATGGCCGCGGTGCGGGAAGAACGACCCGTTCAAGCAGTTCGGAGTGCAAAAACGCAACAAAGTCCCTGACTGGAGCAATCCGTCAGGGACCTTTGCCGGCGCCGCTCACCGCTCGGCGAGCAGCTTGTTGAGCTCCTCCATAAAGGAGTCAATGTCCTTAAATTGGCGATAAACGGAGGCAAATCGGACGTAGGACACCTCGTCCACACTTCTGAGCTTGTCCATCACCAGCTCCCCGATCCGCTTGGCACTGATCTCGCGGTTGAGGGAGTTCTGCATCTCCTGCTCCACCTCGTCGGCAATGCGGACCATCGTCTCCATCGGCACCGGGCGCTGCGCACAGGCGCGGATGATGCCGTTGAGCACTTTGTTCTTCTCAAAGGTCTGACGGCTGCCGTCCTTTTTAATGACCATTAGCGGCAATGTCTCCACCGTCTCGTACGTGGTGAACCGTTTGTGGCAGCCGAGGCACTCGCGGCGGCGGCGGATGCTCTCCCCATCGTCGGCGGGGCGGGAGTCCACCACCTTACTGTCGCTGTGGCCGCAGTAGGGGCATTTCATGGCAGGCACTCCTCTCCGGGCGGCTTCGCCCGCATCAGTTGTCATAATATAACTCTATTATAACATAGTTCTGCCATTTGAACAGACATTTTCCCAAAGTTTGGCAAAAATTTGCCGCCGGGCCCTCAACCGGCCCGGCGGCGGCATTTAAGCCATATTGGAAAACTTCTGAAACGCCTGATTGATCTGCGCCCCGTCGGCCGGGGTGGTCTGATACCATCCGCGGCTCTGCGCAGCCTGGAAGAGCTCGCTCTGGATGCTCTGCCCCTTATTGAGCAGGTCGAGGAACTGGCTGCGCAGCTGCGGGTTGACGCACTCGCTGGCAAACTCGTTGTAGTTGGCGCTCATCTTTTTCTCCGTCAGGAGCAGGTCAGTGATGCGTTCCTGGTCGTTCATACTGCCGCCTCCTTATCGCAGAAACGTGAGCAGGGTGTTGAAGTTCTGCTGATGGACGCCGGCATGCTGCCGGAAACAGTCGCGCAGTGCGGTCTCTCCGGTTTCGTTGGCGGCCGCCTGATACTTGCAGACGCAGGTATGCTCAAAGCTGAGCTGGTCTTCCAGGGCGGAAAGCTCTTTGGATGTCAAATTGGCCATGGATTTTGCCTCCTTTTGCGAATCTGACCCTAGCTTTCCACGATGGCGGGCAATTATACCGGCGGCAGCAGAATTTCCCCGTCCGCGCTGAAGTAGTAGCAGACCGTCTCCCCCTCCACATGGGCCAGGCAGAAGGCGGGTGTCAGGGGGAACGCCTCCCCCCGACGCCAGGGAATCGCGAGCCGCCAGCAATGCCCGTTTGCCGTCCAGCGTCCCCGCCGCGCCCCGGTCAACAGGCAGGCCAGCAGTACATCCCGCGGCGCGACCGGGGCCTCTCCCCCCTGCCCGGCAGCGGGCGGCGCATCAGGGACAGAGCACAGTGCCTCCTGTCCCCCCTCCCCCGGCAGCGGGCCAGAGGTGATCTCCCCGTGCAGCGCGCCGGTCAATCCGCGCTCGCGCAAGGTCCGGCTCGAGACCGTCCGCTCCAGCCGCCAACCGCCGCCGAGCGGCATCAGCGTCCCAAGCAGGAGCGGCTCTCCCCCCTCCCCGCACAGCCAGAGCTTCTGCACCCCCGCGCCGCGCGCCACCCGGGCAGAAAAGGTGGTGTGCAGCCCATCCTCCCGGCGCAGGAGCTCCCCGCACGGCTCCCCCGCGCGCGTGAGCGGCAGTCGTTCCTCCA
>CAYWUA010000001.1:124561-156095 GCA_964461385.1 uncultured Oscillospiraceae bacterium | reverse complement strand
AGCCGTTTTTCAGCATCTCGCGCAGGGTCTGGTTGACGATCTGCGGGTCCGCCTTGCCCTTGAGGGCGCGCATGCACTGGCCGACGAGGAAGCCGTAGACCTTCTCCTTGCCGGAGCGGTACTCCTCCACCTGGGCGGCGCAGCGGGTGAGCACCTCGCGCACCGTCGTCTCCACCAGGCCGGTGTCCCGAATCTGCTCCAGACCGTGGGCTTTGACATAGGCGACGGGGTCGGCGTCCTCGTCAAAGACCGCCTGGAAGACCTTCACGCCGGTGGCGCGGTTCAGGCGGCCCTCCTGCACCATGCGGATGATGGCTCCGAGCGTCTCCGGGCTCAGGCGCATCGCCTTCGGCTCCAGCCCCTTCTCCTTGAGGGTGCGCAGCAGCACATCCATCATCCAGTTGGAGACCTCCTTCGGCGCAAGGCCGAGGGCCACCGTCTCCTCAAAGAAGTCCGCCAGCGCCTTCGTGCCGGTCAGCAGGCCCGCGTCGTACTCCGGCAGGCCGAACTCCCGCTCATAGCGCGCGCGCTTGGCCTCCGCCATCTCGGGGAGGGCCTGCCGCAGGCGCTCCAGCTCCGCCTCATCCAGCTCGACGGGGGGGATATCCGGCTCGGGGAAGTAGCGGTAGTCCTGCGCGTTCTCCTTCGAGCGCATGGAGAAGCTCGCGTCCTTGTTCTCGTCCCAGCGGCGGGTCTCCTGGATGACCGGCTTGTGGTCCATCTCAATGCGCTCCTGCTGGCGGCGGGCCTCGTAGCGGATGGCGCGGGCGATCGCCTTGAAGGAGTTGAGGTTTTTCATCTCGGTGCGGGTGCCCAGCTCTGCCGCGCCCACCGGGCGGACGGAGAGGTTCACGTCGCAGCGCAGCGAGCCCTCCTGCATCTTGCAGTCGGAGACGCCGAGGTACTCCAACGTGGAGCGCAGCTTCTCCAGATAAGCGATCACCTCATCCGCCGAGCGGAAGTCCGGCTCGGTGACGATCTCGATCAGCGGCACGCCGCAGCGGTTGTAGTCCGCGCGGGTCTGGTCAATCCAGTTGTCGTGCACCAGCTTGCCGGCGTCCTCCTCCATGTGCAGCTCGTGGATGCGGATCACCTTCTCCTCCTGGCCGACGCGGATGGGCACCCTGCCGTTGCGGCCGATGGGGAGATAGAGCTGCGAGATCTGGTAGGCCTTGGGAAGGTCAGGGTAGAAGTAGTTCTTCCGGTCAAACTTGTGGTAGCGGGTGACCTCACAATTGAGGGCGAGGCAGGTCTTCACGGCATACTCCAGCACCTTCCGGTTCAGGACCGGCAGGGTGCCCGGCATACCGGTGCACACCGGGCAGCAGTGCGTGTTGGGCGCGCCGCCGAACTCCGTCGTGCAGGAGCAGAAAATCTTGGTCCGGGTGGCAAGCTCCACGTGGGTCTCCAGACCGATCACCATCTCCCAATCCATCAGTGCGCGCCTCCTTCCGCCGCCTGCGGGCGCAGGGTGTGATAGTCCGTGTCCAGCTGGAAGGCGTGCGCCGCGCGCAGCACCTTCCCCTCGCCGAGGGCAGGGCCGACGAGCTGCGCGCCCACCGGCATCCCCTTCCCGTCCGGCCCGCAGGGCATGGAGAGCCCCGGCAGGCCGGCGAGGTTGACGGATACGGTGTAGATATCGGACAGGTACATCTGTAAGGGATCGGAGAGGCTCTCCCCCAGGCGCGGGGCGGTGGTGGGCGCGACCGGCATGAGCAGCAGGTCGTAGCGCGCAAAGGCGCGGTCAAACGCCTGCTTGATAACCGCCTTGACCTGCAGCGCCTTGCGGTAATAGGCGTCATAGTAGCCGGTGGAGAGGACGAAGGTGCCCAGCAGAATCCGCCGCTTCACCTCGTCGCCAAAGCCCTCGGTGCGCGTCTTGTTATACAGGTCGGTGAGGTCACGATAACCCTCCGCGCGCCAGCCGTACTTCACCCCGTCAAAGCGGGAGAGGTTGCTGCTCGCCTCGGCGCAGGCGATGATATAGTAGGTGGGCACGACGTACTCCATAATGGGCAGCGTGCACTCCTCCACCACGGCGCCCCGGCCGCGCAGCACGTCCGCCACGGCGAGTACCCGCCGGGAGACCTCCGCGTCCAATCCGTCGGCAAAGCATTCGGCGGGGATGCCGATCCGCATCCCGTCGAGGTTCCCGTCCAGGGACGCCAGCAGGCCGCCGTAGTTCCCCTCCAGCGAGGTGCCGTCGCGCGCGTCGCGGCCCTGGATGGCATCCAGAATGGCCGCGCAGTCCTCCGCCGTCCGGGCCAGCGGGCCGATCTGGTCGAGGGAGGAGGCGTAGGCGATCAGCCCGTAGCGGCTGACGGTGCCGTAGGTGGGCTTCACGCCGGTCACGCCGCAGTAGCTGGCGGGCTGGCGGATGGAGCCGCCGGTGTCCGAGCCGATAGCGTACCAGCACTCGCGCGCGGCCACCGCCGCCGCCGCGCCGCCGGAGGAGCCGCCGGGCACCCGGCCGAGGTCCCATGGGTTGCGCGTCGGCCCGTAGTAGGACGTCTCGGAGGTGGAGCCCATCGCGAACTCGTCCATGTTCAGCTTGCCGAGCACCACGCCGCCCGCCGCCGTGATCTTCTCCGTGAGCGTGGCGTCATAGGGGGGCTTGAAGTCGCCCAGGATCCTGGACGCGCAGCTCGTCTTGACCCCCTTGGTGCAGATATTGTCCTTGATCGCCAGCGGCACCCCCGCCAGCGGGCCGGTGAGCGTCCCGTCGTCGATCTGCCGCTGCACCGCCGCGGCCCGGGCGAGGGCCTCGTCCGGAAGGACGGTGATAAAGGCGTTGTTTTGCCCGTTGGACGCCTCGATGGCGTCCAGGGCGGCGCGGGTGGCCTCCTCGACGGAGACCTCGTGCTTTTGAATCGCTCTGCCCAGCGCGAGGGCAGACAGGTCCAGAATGTCCATGCTCGCCCTCCTCCTTATTCCACCGTCTTGGGGACGAGGTAGCTCTCCTCGTCTGCGGCGGGGGCGTTGGCCAGCAGCTCCGCGCGCGGGGCGGAGGGCCGCACCTCGTCCTCCCGAAAGACGTTCTTGAGCGGGAAGGTGTGGCTCATCGGCTCGACGCCGGTGGTATCGAGGTGGTTGAGCACCTCCATATAGTCAGTGATCCGCTCCAGTTCAAGGGCCATGCGCGCCCGCTCCTCCTCCGGCAGGCGCAGCCGGGAGAGGACGGAGACGTAATCCACCATCTCTTCCGTGATCTTCATCTCAGGTTCCTCCTTTTTGAGCGCCCGCCTTACGGCTCCAGGCGGTTCAGGTCGCGCGGGAAGAGGCAGGCGTAGCGCACGTTCTCCAGGCCGCACAGCTTCATCGTCAGCCGCTCCAAGCCGATGCCCAGGCCGCCGTGGGGCGGCATGCCGTGTTTATGGATCATCAGGTAGGAGTCAAACTCCTCCGGGTGCATCCCCTTGGCGCGCATCTTATCCACCTGCATCTGATAGTCGTGGATGCGCTGGCCGCCGGTGGTGACCTCCATGCCGCGAAACAGCAGGTCAAACGAGAGGGTATATCTCCCGTCGTCCGGGTCGTCCATCGCGTAGAAGGGGCGCTTTTTGGCCGGATAGTGGGTGATGAAGACAAAGTCCGCGCCGTACTCCTCTTGGAAGTAGCGGCCGATGTTGCTCTCCTCCTCCGGCTCGAGGTCGTAGGGGTCGCGGATGGGGCGGTGATACTTCTCCGCCGCCAGCTCCTTGGCCTCGCGGAAGGAGCAGACGGGGATGTGCTCCGCGTCCGGCAGGGTGATGCCCAGGCGCCTGAGGTCGTCGGCGTACTCCCGGCCCAGCAGGTCCATCGCGTAGCGGAGGTAGCCGCTCTCCATCTCGATAATGTCATAAAACGAGTCGATATACCCCATCTCGAAGTCCATCGAGGTGTACTCGTTCAGGTGGCGGGGGGTGGAGTGTTTTTCCGCGCGGAAGACGGGGGCCACCTCGAAGACCCGCTCATAGACGCCCACCATCATCTGCTTGTAAAACTGCGGCGACTGGGCGAGGAAGGCCTTCTTATCAAAGTATTCCAGGCGGAAGATGTTGCTGCCGCCCTCCGCCCCGGCGTGGACGATCTTGGGGGTGTGGATCTCGGTGAAGCCCTGGCCGGAGAGGTACTCCCGGAAGGCCCGGCCCAGGCCCTCCTGAATCTTAAAGACGGAGCGCTCGCGCAGGTTGCGCAGCACGAGCGGGCGCAGGGCCAGCTCGGTGTCCAAATTCAGCTTCAGCTTCCACTTATGCACCGGCACCGGCATCGCCTCGGCGGGGCGGGAGAGGACCTCAATCCCCTCGCCCTGCACCTCCATGCCGCCGGGGGCGCGCTCGTCGGCGTGCAGCGCGCCGGTGACGACGACGGCGGACTCCTCCGCCAGATCCTCCGGCAGGATGCCGGGGGCAAAGACGCACTGCATCACCCCGTCGCGGCAGCGCAGGGTGAGGAAGGTGATCCCCCCCATCTCCCGCAGGGCGTGCACCGCCCCGTGCAGGGTGACGGGCTGGCCGAGCCAGCCGCCCGCGCGCAGCTCGGAGAGCTCCTGATGCGTGCTTTTGACCATTCCTGTGACAAATTTCATGACGCTCCACTCCTTTTGACCGGTCCGAGCGTAGAAAAACCGCCCCGGACTGTCTTGAGTCCGGGACGGAAATGATACAATATCCCCGTGGTACCACCCGAATTGCGCTGGCCTCCTTGTCAGCACCACTTTAAACCCTTTAACGCAGGGGAAACGGGAACCCCTACCCGGCCAAACACCGCTCAGGACTCCGGCTCCGAGGTGTTGCGCGCGCTCCTGCCGCCGTCCGGGCTCTCAGCCGATGGCCCGGGCTCTCTTGGGCGGCGTGGTGGAGGGTGCGGTCCTCTTCCTCGCCTTTCGTGGGATTATTATAGTATGCCGTTTCGCGCTTTGTCAAGCATTTTGCAAGACTGCGGCGCTTTTTATTCATTTCTCCCATCCTCCGGCGGCAGCTCGACCAGCTCCATCGTCATGATGGACACCTCGAAGGCCACGCGCCGCACCTGTCCGGCCTCGGTGACCTTGGTATAGGCCCGGCTCTGAAGGCGGCCCTCCAGGCGGATGCCGTCCCCTACGCCAAGGCGCGCGCTGCGCTGGGCGAGCGCGCCCCAGGCGATACAGGGTAAGTAGTCCGCCCGCCCATAGCGGCGGTTCACCGCCAGCATCAAATCGCAGATCTCCCGTCCGAGCGGGGTCTGCCGGTAATTGGGCGTTTTACAGAGCACCCCGGCGAGGGTGAGGCGGTTATCGTCCGCCTCCTGACCTGCGGGGGTGACCTGGCGGGCAAAGAGGGTGATCACCAGGCGGCTGCCCACGCCTGTCCGGTTGTTAAAGGAGCGGACCTCCCCCTCCACCGCCAGCCGGTCTCCCGCGTGGACGCTCTGCGCGCCCAGCTGCGTGCGCGAGAGCAGCACGTTCACCTGATCGGCTGCACCGCTGAGCCGGTGGCTGCGCAGCGGCAGGCGGAAAAAATCCTCACCGTGGTTGGTGTGGGAGTATTCCGGCTCTCCCATCGCCTGGCCTACCAGTCTGGCCCGGTTCTCATTCCAGTCTGTCCGCATCGCACCGCGCTCCTGTCTTTGGATTTCGGTGCAGTCTATGTCCCGCGCGGCGCGGTTATGCCTCTCACACCACCTGGAAGAGGTAGAACTTCAGGTAATCCGTCTCCGGCACGCTCCAGAGGATGGGGTGATCCGGGGCCTGCTGGCGGGCCTCGATCTGGCGCAGGGCGACCCCGGCATCGCGCGACGCGTCGCGCAGCATCCGCCTGAAGTCCCGCTCCGGCATGAAGTGGGAGCAGGAACAGGTGGCGAGATAGCCGCCGCGCGGCAGCAGCTTCATCGCCCGCAGGTTGATCTCCTTGTACCCCCGCGCGGCCTGCGCGGCGGTGTCGCGCGACTTGGTAAAGGCGGGCGGGTCGAGAATCACATAGTCAAAGTCATGGCTGTGCGCCCGGCTCAGCGCGGTGAGCAGCTCAAAGACGTCCGCCACCTGAAAGTCGATGTTGGTCAGACCGTTGCGCACGGCGTTGGCGCGGGCCATCTCGATGGCGCCCGCGGAGATGTCCACGCTGAGCACGCGCTCCGCCCCGGCGCGGGCGGCGTTGAGGCCGAACGAGCCGGTGTGGGTGAAGCAGTCGAGCACCCGCTTGCCGGGGGCGAGGCGGGCGGCCGCGCGGCGGTTATACTTCTGGTCGAGGAAAAAGCCGGTCTTTTGCCCGTTTTCCAAGTCCACGAGGTAGCGCACGCCGTTTTCCGTGATCTCGGTCACTGCGGATTCGGGCGGCGTCCGGCCGGGGAGGGGATACCAGCCCTTGCCCTGCTCCAGCCCCTCCCGCTCGCGCAGGGAGACGTCGTTTCGCAGGAAAATGCCGCGCACCGGTGCGCCTAAGGCGGCCATCTCCTCCGCCAGGGCGGCGAAAACCAGGTCCTGCACCCGCTCCATCCCCAGGCTGAGCACCTGAGCGCAGAGGAGATCGCCGTAGCGGTCCACCGTCAGGCCGGGCATCTGGTCCGCCTCTCCATGCACCAGGCGGCAGGCGGACCAGTCCTCCCCCATCACGGTACGGCGGTAGGCCAGGGCGTAGCGCACCCGCCGCGCCCAGAAGGCCGCGTCAAAGCGGTCGTTCGCGTTCCGGCTGATGAGACGGACGGTGATCTTGGAATGGCGGTTATAAAACCCCGTTCCCAGCCAAGCGTTGCCCGCAAAGACGTCCACCAGGCCGCCGTCCGCCATCTCTCCCGCCGCAGACCTGATCTCCTCCCCGTAGACCCAGGGATGGCCCTGCTTGATGGCGCGCTCCGCCTTCGCGCTCACCCGGACGGAGGGGTACGGCCGCCCCTGCCTCATCGCCCCGCCTCCCGGCGGGCTGCAATCTCGTCGAGCAGAGCATCCGCCGCCGCCGACTTGCTCATCAGCGGCAGCTCGCGCACCCCGTCCGGGCCGATCAGGGTGAGCACGTTGGTGTCCACCCCGAAGCCGGCGCCTGCCGTCTTGAGGTTATTGGCGGCGATGAGGTCAATGTGCTTTTTCTCCAGCTTCTTGCGGCTGTTTTCCAGCATGTGCTCCGTCTCCATGGAAAAGCCGCAGAGGAACTGCCCCGGCCGGCGGTGCTCGCCCAGCCAGGCGAGGATGTCCCTCGTGCGCGCGAGCGGAATGGAGAGCGCGCCGTCCGACTTTTTCACCTTGTTGTCCGACACCGTCTCCGGGCGGTAGTCCGCCACGGCGGCGGCCTTGATGACGATGTCCATCGCCCCGGCGCGGGCGGTGACCGCCCGGAACATGTCCTCCGCCGAGACGACGTCCACCACCTCGCAGTAGGCCGGGCGGTTAAGGCCGGTCGGGCCGGAGACGAGGGTGACCTCCGCCCCGCGCGCGGCGGCGGCCCGGGCGATGGCATAGCCCATCTTGCCGCTGGAGTGGTTCGTGAGGTAGCGCACAGGGTCGAGCGCCTCCCGCGTCGGCCCGGCGGTGACGAGCACGCGGCACCCGGCGAGGTCCTTCTCCGTATGGGACACGGCGTGGACGCAGGCCTCCGCCAGCCGCTCCGGCTCCACCATCTTCCCCTTGCCCACCGCGCCGCAGGCGAGGCGGCCAGAGGCGGGCTCGATGATTTCCCAGCCATAGCGGCGCAGGATCTCGAGGTTGTCTTGGGTAACCGGATTCTCATACATCTTTGTGTTCATCGCCGGGGCAGCCGCTTTTGGGCAGTCACACGCGAGGACGGTGGTGGTGAGCATGTCGTCGGCGATGCCGTGGGCAAGCTTGGCCAGCACGTTGGCGGTCGCCGGGGCGATGAGGACGAAGTCCGCCCGGTCGGCCACGGCGATGTGCTCCACCTGGTGCTGGAAATTGCGGTCAAAGGTGTCTACCAGCGCCTTGTTGCCGGTGAGCTGTTCAAACGTGATCGGGGTGACAAACTGGGTGGCGTTGGCGGTCATTATCACCTGCACGTCCGCGTGCTGCTTGACGAGGGCGGAGGCGAGGGCGGCGGCCTTGTAGCAGGCGATGCCGCCGGTGACGCCGAGGACAATGGTCTTTCCGCTGAGCATGGAAAACCCTCCCGGATTCTGATTTTCCCTCTGATGATACCACATTCCGTCCGGAAAAACAATTCTGGGCAGGCGTGTTGCGCACCCCGGCATTTTATGCTATTCTTAAATTGATCTCGCCTGGATACTGGCGTGACCTGAGAGGGAGGAATCACACATGCACGCACATGCGGGCACACAGAGAAATGCCGTTTCCCCGCTGCGCACCGGCCCCGCGCCCGGCCGCGTGGGGCAGGCTCTGCGGGCCGCCTTTCCGCACACGATCCCTATCTTAGCCGGCTTCCTGTTTCTCGGCATGACTTACGGGATCTACATGAATGTCTCCGGCTTTCCCGTGTGGTACACCCCGCTGATGAGCCTGACCGTCTTCGCCGGGTCGGTGGAGTTTGTCGCGGTGAATCTGCTGCTCGGGGCGTTTAACCCGCTGCAGGCTTTTCTGATGACGCTGATGCTCAACGCACGGCACCTGTTTTACGGCCTGTCCATGCTGGAGAAGTACCGGGGCTATGGCTGGCGGACGTTCTACCTCATCTTCGGCATGTGTGATGAGAGCTTTTCCATCAACTGCTCCGCCGAGCCGCCGGAGGACGTGGACCGCGGCTGGCTCATGTTCTTTGTCACCGCGCTCAACCACCTCTACTGGGTCACCGGCGCGACGCTGGGCAGCGTCTTCGGCTCGCTGCTTCAGTTTAACACCGAAGGGCTGGACTTCGTGATGACGGCGATGTTCGTCGTCATCTTCCTGGACCAGTGGCTCAAGGAGCGGCGGCACACCAGCTCCCTGCTCGGGCTGGGGCTCTCGCTGGCCTGCCTGCTCGTGTTCGGGGCGGACGGGTTCATGATTCCCGCCATGCTCGCGATTTTGGGGACGTTGACCCTGCTGCGCGCCCCGCTCACCCGGATGGAACAGGAGGATGCGCCATGACTGTCACGCAGCAGCTGCTCACCATCGCTGTCGTCGCCCTCGGGACGATGCTCACACGCTTTCTCCCCTTCCTGCTCTTCCCCGCCGGCCGGCCGACGCCGAAATATATCCACTACCTCGGCACAGTGCTGCCGCCCGCTGTCTTCGGGCTGCTGGTGATCTACTGCCTGCGCAACGTCAGCGTGCTGACCGGCAGCCACGGCCTGCCGGAGGGGATCGCCATCGCCGCCGTCATCGCCCTGCACCTGTGGAAGCGGCAGATGCTGCTGTCCATCGCGGGCGGGACCATATTGTACATGGTGCTGGTGCAGACCGTCTTTTGAGACAATTTGGGACGCGCTCCCTTTATTTTTCATTAAATTCGCCGCGCACCCTTCCAAACCCTTCCCTTTCGTTGTATACTGGATACAGATTTTATTCGCGTCGTTCTCTTTCATTTGGAGGCAGGTATGAATTATCAGAGAAACAATCTGCCCAGTGTGCCCTGGTGGGTAATTATTCTGGGCTTTCTCTTCTTCCCTCCGGCCGGGGTCGTATTGCTGATCTATAAGCTGATTCAGGACTCCCATCCGAAACACACCGGCTGGTATACCCAACAGACCCAGCAGGCACGGCAGCAGACCGGTCAGGCACAGCAGCCCTGCCAGACAGTGCAGAACGCGCCCCCGCCGGCAAGCCGCGCCCGCCATACCGGGAAGGTCTATACGCCTCAGCGCAAGTTCCCCTACGTCCGCCTCAAGAGCGGTAAGGCGCTGACCGTCCTGGGCGCTTTCTTTGCCGTCACCTTCGGATTTGCCGCAGTCACCGCCGGGCTGGACTGGCTGCCGAACTACCCCTGGTACGCCCTGCAAGACGCGATGGCACCCGGACTGATGGCCTGCGTAGGGCTTGGCATGTTTGTCTGGGGCCGCTTCCGCGCCAACCAGACGAAAAAATTCAGACGCTACCTCGCCCGGATCGGCAATGACCCGCTCATCCCTCTGCGGCCGCTGGCTGAGAGCATTCCGGCCGACATGGACGAGGTTTGCGAGACGCTCCAGGATATGATCGACTATGGCGTGTTCGGTGACCGGGCCTATATCGACTTTGCCAGCGAGACGCTGGTAGTGGACAGCACAGTGGCCCGTCCCAAGCCGGCGGCCAAGTCCGTTCAAAAGGAGCCGGCCAAACCGGCGGAGGAAAAAACGCTCACCCCGGAAGACAAAATCCTCCAGGAGATCCGGCGGGCTAACGATCTCATCCCGGACGAAGTGATCAGCGCCAAGATCGACCGGATCGAGGAGATCACCCGCCATATACTCACCTACCTGAACAAGCATCCCGAGCGCTCCAGCGAACTGCACACCTTCCTGGACTACTACCTGCCCACTACGCTCAAGATGCTGCACACCTATGCCGAGCTGGACGCCCAGCAGCTCAATGGGCAGAACGTCTCGGCCACCAAGGCCCGTATTGAGGGGATTCTGGACAAGGTGGTGGAGGGCTTTGAGCTCCAGCTCGACAAGCTCTTTGAGGGCGCCATGCTCGACATCTCCGCCGACATCGATGTGATGGAGCGCATGCTCCAGCGCGACGGCCTGTCCAATGACCTGAAGATGCCTAAGGTGGACGGCGATGATGCGCCCTATTCCCCCCGGCTGACGCTCGACCCGGACACGCCGGGCGGAACCGCCGCCGCGGGACACTGAGCATCTCCATCAGATCTCTCAACCGCCCGGACCGCTTGTGAGGTCCGGGTGATTTTGCTGTTTTCTTTGCTCTCTTTCTCTCTTACTGCTAACCGGCAGTCGCTCAAAAAAAGTGGTTCCGTTTTTTTGAGCAAACAAATATAGAATTCAGACGCAATTCAAAGAATAAGAGAGATAACAGAAGATTTTCTCTATCTATTTTTGAATAAATCGTAAATTCGAGGAAAATAAGACCAGAAAGGACTTGCGTTTTTCTCTGTTCTGCTTTATGATAATAGAGGATTTGGCACTCCCCTTTTTAGAGTGCTAGATCACTCAGTTGTCAATCCTATTTTCTCGTCAGGAGGTATATCCCATGAAACTCAAGCCTTTGTCTGACCGCGTCATCCTGAAGATGCTGGAGGCGGAAGAGACCACCAAGGGCGGCATCATTCTCACCAGCGCCGCCAAGGAAAAGCCCGAAATCGCCGAGGTGGTGGCCGTCGGCCCCGGCGGCATGGTGGACGGCAAGGAAGTCGTCATGACCGTCAAGGTGGGCGACAAGGTGGTCACCAGCAAGTACTCCGGCACCCAGGTCAAGCTGGACGGCGAAGAGCTGACCATCGTGCGCCAGGGCGATATCCTGGCCGTTGTCGAGTAAATTTCCCTATTATCCTATTCTTTCTGCTTTTTCGGAGGTAATGTACTATGTCCAAACTCATCAGCTACGGCGAGGAAGCCCGCCGTTCTCTCCAAAGCGGCGTGGACCAGCTGGCCAACACCGTCAAGATCACCATGGGCCCTAAGGGCCGCAACGTCGTGCTCGGCAAGAAGTACGGCTCTCCCCTCATCACGAACGACGGCGTGACCATCGCCAAGGAGATTGAGCTGGAGGACCCGTTTGAGAACATGGGCGCCCAGCTGGTCAAGGAAGTCGCCACCCGCACGAACGATGTGGCCGGCGACGGCACCACCACCGCCACCCTGCTGGCGCAGTCTATTGTGGCCGAGGGACTGAAGAACCTGGCCGCCGGCGCGAACCCGATGGTGATGCGCAAGGGCATCGCCAAGGCCACCGCCGCCGCCGTGGAGGCCATTAAGGCCAACAGCCAGCCGGTTTCCGGCTCGGACGACATCGCCCGTGTCGGCACGATCTCCTCTTCGGATGACACGATCGGCCATCTGATCGCCGAGGCGATGGAGAAGGTCTCCCACGACGGCGTCATCACCGTCGAGGAGTCCAAGACCGCCGAGACCTATTCCGAGGTGGTCGAGGGCATGCAGTTCGACCGCGGCTATATCACCCCCTATATGGTGACCGACACCGAGAAGATGGAGGCCGTGCTGGACGACCCCGCCATCCTGATCACCGACAAGAAGATCTCCTCCATCCAGGAGCTGCTGCCCATTCTGGAGCAGATCGCCCAGTCCGGCAAGAAGCTGCTCATCATCGCTGAGGACGTGGACGGCGACGCCCTGTCCACCCTGATCGTCAACTGCCTGCGCGGCACGCTGCGCGTGGTCTGCGTCAAGGCCCCCGGCTTTGGTGACCGCCGCAAGGAGATGCTGCAGGATATCGCCATTCTGACCGGCGGCACCGTCATCTCCTCCGACACCGGCATGGAGCTGAAGGAGGCCCAGATGTCCGACCTCGGCACCGCCCGCCAGGTGAAGGTCTCCAAGGAGAACACCATCATCATCGACGGCGCGGGCGATTCCGCCGCCATCAAGGCCCGCGTGGGTCAGATCCGCACCCTGATCGCCAACACCACCTCTGACTATGACAAGGAGAAGGCTCAGGAGCGCCTGGCCAAGCTGGCCGGCGGCGTGGCCGTCATCAAGGTGGGCGCCGCGACTGAGGCCGAGATGAAGGAGAAGAAGCTGCGCGTCGAGGACGCCCTGAACGCCACCCGCGCCGCGGTGGAAGAGGGCATTGTCGCCGGCGGCGGCACCGCCTATGTCAACGCCATCCCCGCGGTCGAGGCTCTGCTCTCCGACGCGGAGGGCGACGAGAAGACCGGCATCGCCATCATCGCCAAGGCGCTGACCGCTCCGGTCAAGCAGATCGCCGCCAACGCCGGCATCGACGGCGCGGTGGTGCTGGACAAGATCCGCACCTCCGGCAAGACGGGCTACGGCTTTGACGCCTACAAGGAGGTCTACTGCGACATGATCCCCAGCGGCATCGTGGACCCGACCAAGGTCACCCGCTCTGCGCTGGAGAACGCCGCCTCTGTCGCCTCCATCCTGCTGACCACCGAGTCCGTCGTCGCGGATAAGCCCGAGCCCCCCGCTCCCCCCGCCCCCGCCGCGCCGGATATGGGTTACTAAGCCCGGTCACAGACAGATTATCCAAAATCGACAGAACCGCCAGGCATCGGAATTCCGGTGCCCGGCGGTTTTTGTCTGTCATTGACTGCGCGTGAAACGGAGCTGCCTCGTCCGAACAAACGCACCGGGAGAGGGAGTTTTATGGGACCTGCAATCATATAAAATATTTTCAAACAAAGCAGAGAAATCATCCGGAAGGAGATACCGCTATGGCATTCAAAATTGGTTTTGCGGCACAGCAGCCTCAAGAGCACTCCTCAGATACGGCGCCCACAGCCCCGCAGCAGGCGTCCGCTCCGCGCAAGTCCGTGGTGCAGGTATACTTTGCACGACGCAATATGACATTGGCGTACTACAACGATCAGTTTGACCTCCACCGAGGCGACCTAGTCTATGTGGACGGCAAGCTGGAGGGCCTGCGCGGACGCGTTGTGGAGGTCAACTACAACTTCAAGATCAAAGTGTCCGATTACAAGCGCGTCATCGCGGTGGCGGACACCAGCATACACGGCCGTTTCTTCTTGGCTGGCTCCCATTTCATCACCTTTGA
This sequence comes from uncultured Oscillospiraceae bacterium, assembly GCA_964461385.1. GTDB lineage: Bacteria > Bacillota > Clostridia > Oscillospirales > Oscillospiraceae > Onthomonas. The sequence continues at coordinate 142,564 of CAYWUA010000001.1, read as the reverse complement.
CCCCACGGCGCTGCCGGCAGGCAAGGTATTGACCTGGTACAAAGCCCCGGCGAAGGAAGACGATGAATTTGCCAGCGGCAGCGACGACTCCTCCTTCCACTTAAATCACCTGCACGAGATGCCGGTGAGCGGCCCCGTCGCACAGCGCGGCCGGGAATACTATCGCGAGAACAGGATTAAATACCTCTGTCTGGATGGGAGCCGCGGCTTTGCCATCGTGGAGGGCAGTGACGCATACGAGGTGGAGTTTACATACCGCAACGGAGAGATCAGCCAGCTCACCTGTACCTGTTTTTGCAGCTATTACTGTAAGCATGAGTATGCCACTATGCTGCAGCTCCAGGAGACGCTGAAACGTATCGAAGAGCACTACGCAGATGAATACACGCGTACAGGTTATTTGGCAGTAGTGGATCAGTCAGCTTTCTTCACATTTGCCCTAGAAGGACGCGAGACCGGCAGCTTCACCCTGTGAGCGCGCGGCGGCTGGAAAAGAGGGCCAGTCTGTGGTACACTGAGGAAAACCTTCCAAAGGAGTGCATGTCCTATGCCCACACTGGACCAACAGCTCGGACTCTGGCGCGCCGTCGCCGCCTCCATGCTGGAGGAGGACTGGTGCCGCCGGCTCTTTGACCGGGTGGAGGAGGCCTATGCCGGGCCCCGCCCGGTCTACCCGCCCCGGGAAAACCTCTTCGCCGCCCTCGCCGCCACGCCGCCGGATGAGGTGCGCTGCGTCATTCTGGGGCAGGACCCCTATCCTAACCCGGGCCAGGCGCACGGGCTGGCCTTCTCCGTCCGGCCGGGCGTCCCCCTGCCGCGGTCGCTCGGCAACATCTACCGGGAACTGGAAGACGACCTCGGCATCTCCCCGGCAAGCACCGGCTGCCTCCTCCCCTGGGCGCGGCAGGGCGTCCTGCTGCTCAACAACGTGCTCACCGTCTACGGCGGGGCCTCCAACAGCCACAAGGGCTGGGGCTGGGAACGGTTCACCACCGGCCTGCTGCTCGCCCTGCGCAGCCAGGCGCGGCCCATCGCCTTCCTCCTTTGGGGGAGGGACGCCCAGACAAAGGGGGAGAGCGCCCAAATCGAGGACAGCCCCTATCCCCGTCTCGTCCTGCGCGCGGCCCATCCCAGCCCACTGTCCGCCCGGCGCGGCTTCTTCGGCTCCCGCCCCTTCAGCCAGGTCAACGACTTTTTGGCCGCGCATGGCGAGGCGCCCATCTGCTGGGACCTCTCCGGGGCAGAAAAGGCTTGACAGGCCAGGTCTACTAGTGTAGACTTATTGCATGGTCTACAATAATAGACCCATCTGAGCCAAGGAGGTCTGTCCCATGTCACACGATCTGCTGTCTGACAGCGACTACCGGCTGCTCCGGCTCGTCTGGGCGCACGAGCCGGTGGGCTCCGGGGAGCTGGTCAGGCTCTGCCGGGAGGCCTACGGCTGGCAGAAGTCCACCACCTACACACAGATCAAGCGCCTGGCCGCCAAAGGGCTGGTGCAAAACGAAAATGCCACGGTGACCGCCCGCGTCTCCCGGGAGGAGGTGCAGGGCCGGGAGAGCCGGAGCTTTGTCCAGCGCGGCTTTCAGGGCTCCCTGCCCGGCTTCGTTGCCGCCTTTCTCGGCGGCAGCCGCCCGCTCAGCGACGCGGAGGCGGAGGAGCTCAAGGCGCTGATCGACCGGCACCGGGACAGGGGGTGAGGGGATGCAACTGCTCAGTCAACTCTTTGCCGCCGTGTTCTCCCTCAGCCGGACGGCGGCGCCGGTGCTGCTGGCGCTCTTCCTGCTGCGGCTTTTGCTGCGGCGCGCGCCCCGGCGGTATACCTGCGCGCTGTGGTGGATTGCCGTCTTCCGCCTGCTCTCGCCCGTCGCCCTGCCGTCGGCTTTGAGCCTCTTTAATCTTGCCCCGCTCGCCTCGAGTGAGGACGGGCAGATCGCCGCTCTGACCGAGATGGCGGTAAACCGCGGCCTCCCCTCCGTCGGGATGGACGCCGCCGCCACACAGGCGGCCGGGACGCCGGTGCCGACGTTGGGACTGATGGCATTGCTCGGCCTGCTCTGGGCGGCGGGGGTGCTGGCGCTGCTGCTGTGGCCTCTGGCGCAGTCCCTCCGCCTGCGGCGGCAGGTAAGAGGGGCGGCGAAGGTCATGCCGGGGGTCTACGAATCCGCGCAAATCTCTGCCCCTTTCCTGGCCGGACTTCTGCGGCCGCGCATCTATCTGCCCGCCGGGCTGACCGGACCGGGGCGTGACTGCGTCCTCGCCCACGAGCGCGCACACCTGCGGTGGCGGGACCACTGGACGCTCGCGCTCTGGACGGTGCTGGCGGCCCTGCACTGGTTTAACCCCCTCGTCTGGCTTGCCCTTCGGGCGGTGCGGCGCGACCTGGAGACCGCCTGTGATGAGGCGGCGGTGCGCACCCTGGGCGACGAGTGCCGGGCCGACTACGGCGAGACGCTGCTCGCCTTTGCTGCCGGGCGGCGGGACTTCCTGCCCGGACTGACCTTCGGCAAACCGGACGCGGCGCGGCGCATCCGCCATGTGCTCACCTTCCGCCGGGGCGAACGGCGCGCCGCGGCACTGGCGGCGCTGGTGCTGCTGCTCGGCTGCCTGACCTGCTGTACCGGCTCTCTCTCCGGCGGCTGGGTCCGCTGTGACGGGGGAGCGCAGGAAGTATTTACCTATTCCCTGCCGCGCGGGACAGAAAGCCTGCTGGTCTATGCCGAGCAGGAGCAGAACAGCGCGGTGACCGCCCGGAGGGTCTTCCCCCTCACCGTCGAGGGACAAGAGGGAACCTTCGACCTCGGGCAGTTCCGGGAGACGGCACAGGAACTCTTGATGGCAGGTACGGCGTCCGACCCGGTGACCAGCGGCGGGAGCTATCCTGCCGAACAGGCGGCGCTCACCTTGGACCAGCCCACCTGGCTCTGCCAGCACGACCGCACCGGCGAGAACGGGGAGACGGTCTATCTGAACTGGTACCTCTACCCCGCCTCCGGCACACAGGCAGAGGCAGAGAATTGGCTAAACGGCGGAGCCTACGCCGCGCGGCTGTACGAGGCCCGGACGGCCTACGTCGGGGACGCGAGCGCCGTGGGCGCGCTGCGCGGCGCGGTGCTCGAGGGCAACTGGTACCGGGACACGACGCAGGAGTTATTCACCGATGAAGAGCCCTACGGTCTCTGCTTCCACGCGACCGACCCGGACTGGACAGGCAGCGAGGCGGAGCGCACCCGTTTTGAGGCGGAAAACCGCCGCAATGCCGCCCTGATGCTCGCCCTTGTGGAGAACGCCGGTTCTTTTTACCAGACCATTCAGACCGGTCCGGACGGAGAGGTCTACACCGCCCGCACCTGGACGGTGGAGGAGCTGGAGGCGGAGCTCGGCATCCCTTCCCTGAAGGAATACGGCCGCAGCGCCGAGGGAGTCCGCCTGCTGCTGGATTTGCTGGGATAGGACGCCGGATCAAAAAATCTCCGTTCCACCATCTGGCAAAACAGGGAGCACACCTGTTTGTATGTAGCCAATCCGTATCTCCCCGGATGCCTTGCGTGATTGCGGCTCGGAACGACAGGAATTCTGCCGTGCTCTTTGCCCCAGCGAACAAATTTGCCGCTGTCATAACCTTTGCCGGTGAGGATCAGCCTTCCCCTGTCCGATTTTTTAAACGAGACCTGAGACCGGTCTGGGCCGCACAGGCCTGCGCTGACAGGTCTGACCTATCTTTTCATGCTCTCCGGCATTACCGGCTTTGCCGGTTGTCTGATAGACGGGCCGCGCCTGCTCGATTTGCCGCCGCCGGCGGCCGAGCCGATGGCACTCCTGCTGCTCAACTTCCCGCTCTTTCTCCCGCTGCGCCGGGGCCTGGATGGGAGCCGCCGCCTTCTTTGCCGGCGCGTCCTTTGTCTGCCTGCGGTAGCCGGACTCGAATACCGTCCCGCGGCCCTCCTGCCGCCGAAAACGGGAAATTCCTTGCAATCGCGGGGGAATCTTGCTACAATACTTGCGATTGTACTGCGGAGGGACGGGCGCGTATGAAGGACTATTTTTCCCTGCATCTGAATCAAACGCAGCTGGCCGCCATGAGCTCGCTTGCCCTGGCCCATGTGGGCGACGGGGTCTATGAGCTGCTCGTGCGCGGCTGGCTGTGCGCTGGGGGATTGCAGGTCAACGAGAATCTGCACCGCCGGACGGTGGCGCTGGTGCGCGCCTCGGCACAGGCGGAGGCCCTCGTGCGCATCACGCCGCATCTGACGGCGGAGGAGCTGGCGGTGGTCCACCGCGGGCGCAACGCCCACGTCCACACCATCCCCAAGGCGGCCAGCCGGGGGGAGTATCTGCGCGCCACCGCGCTGGAGGCGCTTTTTGGCTGGCTCTACCTGCAGGATCGCAAAGCGCGCATCAACCAGCTCTTTGCGCTGATCATGGAGCCGGAGGAGGGATAACCATGCCGTTGGATGCCGCCTGCCTGACCGTACTGGTCCGGGAGCTGCGCCCCGCGCTGGAGGGGGCGCGGGTGGACAAGATCTTCCAGCCCGGGCGGGAGGAGATCCTCCTCCACCTGCGCGGCCCGGAGGGGGCGCGCAAGCTGCTGCTGACCGCGAACCCCTCCCACCCGCGCCTGCAATTCACTGAGCTCGCCCGGGAGAACCCCGCCGCGCCGCCGATGTTCTGCATGCTGCTGCGCAAGCACCTGACCGGTGCGCGGATTCGCTCGGTCACCCAGCCGCCGATGGAGCGGGTGGTGGACCTGGAGCTGGAGGGGCGCAATGAGCTGGGCGATCTGGTGAGCCGCCATCTGATTTTAGAGGCGATGGGCCGCCGCTCCAACCTGATTCTCACCGACGAGGCGGGGCGGATCACCGACTGTATGCGCAAGGTGGACGCCGAGCTCTCTCAGCTTCGCCCCGTCCTGCCCGGGCTGTTCTACCGCCTGCCGCCCGTCCGTGAGGACAAACGCAACCCTCTGGAGACCGGCCGCGAGGCGCTCGAGGCCCTGCTGGACGGGACGGAGCGGGAGCAGACAGCGGCAGACTGGCTGCTGGACCACTTTGCCGGGCTCTCCCCGCTGCTGTGCCGGGAGCTCGCATGGCGCACGGGCGGGGAGACTGACCTGCCGCTGTCCGCGCTCACCGGCGAGGTGCGCGCGCGCTTTTTGGACGCCTTTGAGGCCCTCTGCGCGCGGATACGCACCGGCCCGGCCGAGCCGTCGGCCCTCTTCCAGGACGCCGCGCCGAAGGACTTCTCCTTCCTGCCCATCGGGCAGTATGGGGACTATCTGCAGGTGCGGCGCTACGACACCCTCTCCCAGCTCCTGGACAGCTTCTATGCCGCGCGGGAGACGGGCGAGCGGGTGCGCCAGCGCGGGCAGGAGCTGATTCGCAGCCTCACCAATACCCGCAACCGCACCGCCCGCAAGCTCCAGCTCCAGCAAAAGGAGCTGGCCGAGTCGCGCGACCGGGAGTCCTACCGCATTGCGGGCGACCTCATCACGGCCAACCTCTACCGGATGGAGCGGGGCATGTCCGAGCTGACCTGCCAGAACTACTACGACCCGGAGGGGGGCGAGACCACGATCGCCCTCGACCCGCTGCTCACCCCGCAGCAGAACGCGGCGAAGTACTACAAGCGCTACACCAAGGCCAAGACGGCGGAGGGCGCGCTCACCCGGCAGCTCGAGCAGGGCCGCGCGGAGCTGGACTACCTCGAGAGCGTGCTCGAGGCGGTGAGCCGCGCGGAGGGAGAGCGCGACCTGAGCGAGATCCGCCAGGAATTGGAGGACACCGGCTACCTCCGCCGCCGGAAGGACGGGAAAAAGATGGTCAAGCGTCAACGCCCGCAGCCGCTGGAGTTCCGCTCCAGCGCCGGGCTGCGCATCTCGGTCGGCAGGAACAACACCCAGAACGACCAGCTCACCTGCAAGAGCGCCGGCAAGGGCGACCTCTGGCTGCACACGCAGGGGATTCACGGCGCGCACGTCATCCTCTGGACAGAGGGGGCGGAGCCGGACAGTCAGAGCGTCCGTGAGGCGGCCATGCTCGCCGCCTGGTACTCCCAGGGCCGCGAGAGCGGCCAGGTGCCGGTGGACTATACCCCCGTCAAGTATGTGAAAAAGCCAAACGGCGCCCGCCCCGGCATGGTGATCTACACCACCTACCGCACCCTCTACGTCACCCCGGACCGGGAGCTGGCGGTGAGGCTGGCGGTGAAGCGCTGAGCGCCTGGCGCAGATATCGCTGGGTAGCTGACTGCGTTAGAAAGCAAAGCCTGAATGCCTTACCGAAAACGCAGCGAGGGTAAGCCCTATTACGTCTACATGCTGTATAGGTCTATTTTCCTACACAGGGGCGTTTTGTCTATTGTCCGTTTTTACCGGGGCAGGTCACAGTTCAGGGGGAGCGGGCGCGCACTTTTTATCCTGGCACGGCGGCTGTCGCCGCCGTCATTTTTCGACATTGTTTTTGAAAAATTATGCCCAAAACTGCTTGACAAAAGAAAGGAACCATGCTATGATAGTGCCATCCAAAAGGAAGGGTGATGGAAAGAAAAATTCATTCATGAATTCCAATCCCGAGGAGAACGGAGCAGTTCTCCGAAGCGGTGTGAGCTTTTGAATGGCGGAATGAATTCCGCACTTCCGGCAATTATCCCATAAGGGGACGGACATCGAGAGAGATGTCAATTTGTTGCGGCAGGCAAGTGTGGCAGCGTTGTCAGTCAAAAGGTTCGGGACTCACAAATCTAGGAAAGTGAGGTAAACAACGGATGTTAGATACTAAGAGTTCAGAGCGTTGACCCCTATCCACGATGAAGATGGATAGGGGTCACGCTTTGCAAACTCTGTGTCCCACCATCCCATCCTCACCTCGCACAGACAGGAGGAGCCAGTACCCCGATGACCATCCTTGACCGGGCAATCGTCTTTGCCACCCAGGCGCACAGCGGCGCCGTCCGCAAAGGGGGCAGGACCCCCTATATCCTCCATCCGCTGGAGGCGGCCGCCATCGCCGCGACGCTGACGGACGACCTGGAGGTGCTCTCCGCGGCCGTGCTGCACGACGTACTGGAGGACACCGGCACCACAGCCGAAACACTCCGCGCGCAGTTTGGCATGCGGGTTGCCCGCCTGGTAGCGGTAGAGACGGAGGAGAAATACCGCGCTTTCCCTCCTGCCGCCACCTGGCGCCGGCGCAAGGAGGAGGCGGTCGCCCGCCTGCGCGCGTGCGGCAGCCGAGACGCCCTCATCGTCGCAATGGGTGATAAACTCTCCAACCTCCGCTCTATCTGCCAGGACCACCAGACACTCGGCCCATTGCTCTGGAGCCGTTTCCACGAGACCGACCCGCAGGCGCATGCCTGGTATTACCGACAGATGGGCGAGTTATTTGCGCCCTTCCGCGAGACGTCCGCCTGGCAAGAGTACTGGCGCCTGTATCACCGGATTTGGCCCGCTTAATCTTTCCTATAAGGCGTGATAACTATAATTATGAGTATCACTTACATCGGACACAGCGGATTTTATGTCGAGTTGGAGCACTGTGCGCTGTTGTTTGACTACTGCCGCGGCACACTGCCCACCTTTGACTTCACCAAGCCGCTCTATGTCTTTATCAGTCACCATCACAGCGACCACTTCAGCCCGATGCTCTTCCCGCTCTTTCGAGGTCATCCGTCCGTCACCTTTGTCCTATCGGACGACATCAAGCAGCGTTACAGCCGGACAACGCTGCGCTGTTTGGGCGTCACGGACGCCGAGTATGAGGCATTCCGCTTTGTCGCCCCCGACCGGCAGTATCATATCCAGGACCTCGACGTGCAGACGCTCCCCTCCACCGACGAGGGCGTGGCCTTTATCATCCAGGCAGAAGGAAAGACCATCTATCACGCCGGAGACCTGCATCTCTGGCTCTGGCCGCGGGAGACGGAGCAGTGGAATCGCTCCATCACCCGCCGTTTCCAGGAGATCCTGGAGCCGCTGCGCGGACAGCACTTCGACGCGGCCTTCCTTCCTCTCGACCCGCGGCAGGAGGAGGACTACTATAAGGGGTTTGACTACTTCATGCGCCTGACGGACACGGATGAGGCATATCCCATGCACTTTTGGGATCGAGGAGAGGTCATCGACCGCTTCTACGCCCTGCCGTGTACCGAGCCGTACCGAGACCGGATCCGCCGCGCCGAGCGCAGCAATCCGCATGTCAAGCTGTTCTCCTGCTTTGAATTCTAAATTAGACCCTACGAGAGGCCGGTCTCCGTCTGGAAACCGGCCTCTTGGCAATCGATATAGATATGATATGTATCCCTATTCCGACCCCCGTCAGAGCAGCCGCCGGATGGTGACGATGGGTGCGTAGTTGACGTCGGTGTAGCAGATACCCTTGCGGCTGTTGAGGGCGTTGATGATCTGTCCGTTGCCGGCGTAGATTCCCACGTGGCCGCTATAGCAGACCACATCCCCCACCTCTATCTCATCATAGGAGACCTTCTCGCCGTACCCGCGGATGGCGGAAGAACTGTGCGGCAGGCTCACGCCGAACTCTGCGTAGATCTGCATCACAAAGCCAGAGCAGTCGCAACCGTTGGTCAGGCTGGTGCCGCCCCAGACGTAGCGGTTGCCGAGAAATTGCTGCGCGTAGGCCAGCACTGCCTCGCCATCGCTCACAGTGGGGTCCTCCACCTGATATTCCTCCGGCACGGAGACATATTCGGCGGAGACATAGCCTCTCAGCCCGTCATAGGTCACCTGGTACCAACCCTCTGTGCCATCCACAGGGGTCAGTTTCGTCTCCTTCGGAATGAGGCACAAGCTCTCGCTGTCCACATCCGCCTCGGCACGCAGGTTGAGCCGGCTCGTCGTGGTCAGTTCGACACAGACCGCCGTCTCCGGCAGGTAGCCGGTCAGCCCCTGCGCCTGGACGCAATACCACCCGTCGGCATAACCGAGTACCAGCAGCGGGCTCTCCCGCGCCAGGCAAAGCAGTTCCTCCCCACTCTCGCCGGCGGCGTCAAGCAGGGCGGCCCGCTCCGTGAGCACGGTGGCGCGCCCCAGCGCGTCAAGGGTGAGCGCCGACTGCTCCACGCAGCCGGTGAGCACCTCGTCCTCCGTCTCATAGGCCACCAGCGCCAGCTCTGCTCCCAGGTCGCCGGAGAGCAGGATGACTTGTGCCCCCGCCTCCAGCGTCGCCAGCTCCTCAGAGGAGTCCTCCGAGCGCAGCGAAACCGCCTCGGCGGTCACTGTCCCCTGGCAGGGGATCACCACTTCTTCCGCCTCCGCAGCCAGCGCGGGCGCCGCCAGCAGCGCGGCGGTCATCCCTCCCAGCAACAGGGCGCACGTGAATCTACGCAGCACTCTCATCGGTAACCAGGGGGTCAGCGGTTGGCCAGCGCCCGCTTCAGCCACACATAGGCCAGATCCATCGCCGCATAGAGCGAATTCTTCTCACTCGAGCGGACAACCCGGTCGCGGCTCTTCAGATCCGCATCAGTGCGCTGCAGCTGGACCACAACCTTGCTGGAGACGTCCAGGTCATCCACATGCAGTGTGCCCATCACTTGCAGCATAATGATATAAGGATCGGACATATTGCCGTAATAGATCAGATTATCCTTCCGGCAGAGGGGAAATCCCTTATATTCCAGGGGAAATTTCGTCTGCGTCGCCATTTTTGTTACCTCCAAAAGAAAAATCTGTTACTAAATTGTAACACATTGTTTTTCTCTTGTCAACTTCTATTTTCCCCGGCGGACATCCCGGGAGCCAGAAAGGGGCTTTGCGCCATGTATTCCAGACAGATCACCGTCCACAACCGCACCGGGCTGCACGCCCTGCCCGCCAGCCGACTGGTCGCGCTCGCCAACGGCTTCTCCTGTCAGCTCACCATCACCGGCGGGCAGCGCCCGGCCGACCCGAAAAACCTGCTCCGTCTGCTCGCCGCCGGCATCGCTCAGGGGACCAAGATCACCGTCTCCGGTGCGGGTGCGGACGAGCGCGAGGCGGTGGACGCCATCTGCCGGTACATTGCCTCGCTCACAGACTGACGGGAGGGAATTGCATTTTCTTTAAGACTGTGCTACACTAAAGCCCTGGAGGCGGCCCCAGGGCGCCCCCAGGAAAGGAGCCATGTGTGATGGTTGAAAAATGGGAGATTACCATTCCGGAACTGACGGGGGATGCCCCGCGGCGCGCCTTCGCCTACCTGCCGACGATGTACCAGTCGCAGCCGGATCGGCGCTTTCCGGTGCTGTATATGTTTGACGGGCACAATGTCTTTTTCGACGAGGACGCCACCTACGGCCGCAGCTGGCGGCTGGCGAACTATCTGGACTATACCGACACCCCGATCATTGTCGCCGCTGTGGAGTGCAACCACAGCCCGGACAACGGGCGGCTGCGCGAGTACTCCCCCTTCACCTTCATCGACCCCCAGTTCGGGCGCATCACCGGCTGCGGGCAGCAGACGATGGACTGGCTCTCCGGCCCCTTTAAGGCGGAGATCGACCGGCGCTACCGCACCCTGCCCGACCGGCAGCACACCTGGATTGCCGGCAGCTCGATGGGCGGACTGATGAGCGTGTACGCGGTGCTGGCCTACAATCAGGTCTTCGGCAAGGCCGCGGCCCTCTCCCCCTCTCTCTGGCTGGCCGCAGCGCAGGTGGAGCGCCTGGTCAAGACGGCGCAGTTTGACCCGGACACCGTGCTGTACATGGACTACGGCTCGCGCGAGCTGGGCTACCGGGACAATATGCAAAAACAGTTTCGCCGCGTGAGCGGTCTGCTGCTGGACCGGCGGATGAACCTGACCTGCCGCATCATCCCCGGCGGGAACCACAACGAGGCCAGCTGGGAGCGGCAGATCCCCTTCTTCCTGCAGACCCTGCTCTACGAGCCGTAAGCGCGAGCGCCGACAGAGAGGAGAGAAATGGCGATGGAAGTGCAATACTTTAAGGAGTACAGCCCCGCCCTCGGCCGGGACATGGAGTGCAAGGTCTACGGCCACGCGGGCCGGCCAGTGCTCTTCATCCCCTGCCAGGACGGCCGGTTCTACGACTTTGAGAACTTCAAGATGACGGACGCCTGGTGGCCGTGGATTAACTCGGGTCAGGTGATGGTCTTCTCCATTGATACCATCGACGCGGAGACCTGGTCGGACCCCGGCGGGGACCCCTACTGGCGCATCCGCCGCTACGAGCAGTGGATCAACTTTATCACCGACGAGCTGGTCCCCTTTATGCGCGACATGGTCAACCGCCGCAACGGCTGGACGGGCTACCCCGGCGTGATGGTCTTCGGGGCCAGCCTGGGAGCGACGCACGCGGCCAACCTCTATTTCCGCCGGCCCGACCTCTTTGACCGCCTGCTCGCCCTGAGCGGCATCTACACTGCCGAGTACGGCTTCGGCGGGTATATGGACGAGGTGGTCTACCGCAACTCCCCCATCCACTATCTCGGCGGCATGCCGTCCGACCACCCCTTTATCGCCGAGTACAACCAGAAGAAGGCGGTCATCTGCTGCGGACAGGGCGCATGGGAGGTGCCCGACTCCACGCGCAACCTGCAGTACATCCTCAAGAGCAAGGGGATTCACGCCTGGGTGGACTTTTGGGGCGCGGACTGCTCACACGACTGGTCGTGGTGGTACATGCAGGTAGCCTATTTTGTCCCCTACCTGCTCAGCTGACCGGGTAAGGCCGCCGGCATAAAACGGAACAGAAAGAGAGAGAACCCACATGAAGAACTTTGTTTTTATCTCCCCCAACTTCCCCACCAACTACTGGCTGTTCTGCCGCGAGCTGAAAAAGAACGGCCTGAACGTGCTCGGCATCGGCGACGCGCCCTATGAGGAGCTGACCCAGGACCTGAAGGACAGTCTGAACGAGTATTACAAGGTGGACAGCCTGGAGGACTACGACGCGGTCTACCGCGCGGTGGCCTTCCTCATCTTCAAGCACGGTCGAATCGACTGGCTGGAGTCCAACAACGAGTATTGGCTCGAGCGCGACGCACGGCTGCGCACCGACTTTCACATCACCAGCGGCTTCCAGACCGACGACATCCCGCGGATCAAGTATAAGTCCAAGATGAAGGAATATTACCGCCAGGCGGGCATTCCGGTTGCGCGCTATCATCTGGTGGACACGCCGAAGCGCTGCCTGGAATTCATCGCCGAGGTGGGCTATCCGGTGGTGGTCAAGCCGGACAACGGCGTGGGCGCCTCGCACACTTTCAAGCTGAAGTCGGACGAGGACCTCTATCGTTTCTTTGAGTTCAAGTGGCCGGGCACGCAGTATATCATGGAGGAGTTTATCGACGGCGAGGTGAACTCCTACGACGCGATCATCGACTCGCGCGGCGAGCCGATGTTTGAGACGGGCAATGTCACCCCGGTGTCCATCATGGACATCGTCAACAACGCCGACAACTCCATCTATTATATCCTCAAGGACCTGCCGGAGGACACCCGCCGCGCCGGCCGGGCGACGGTGAAGAGCTTCGGCGTGAGGAGCCGCTTCGTCCACTTTGAGTTCTTCCGCCTCACGCGCGACCAGGGGCTTGGCAAGAAGGGGGATATCGTCGCGCTGGAGGTGAATATGCGCCCCTGTGGCGGCTTCACCCCGGACATGATCGACTTTGCCCACAGCACCGATGTGTACAAGATCTGGGCGGATATGATCGCCTTTGACCGCTCCACCATGCCGGTCGGGCAGCACACCTACTGCGCCTACGCCGGCCGGCGCGACGGCAAGAATTTTGCCATGAGCCACACCGATATCATGAAAAAGTACGGCAGCCACATGCGCATGGTGGACCGGATGCCGGACGCGCTGGCCGACGCGATGGGCAATCAGATGTACGTCGCCACTTTCGCCACCAAGGAGGAGCTGGACGAGTTCTATCTCGACGTGCTCAGCGCAAACCAGTGAACTCCTTCTCGTTCTCAAAACGCAGTCCAGGGCGCGCAGCAATTTTTGCTGCGCGCTTTTGCGTTTTGTCTGTCCAAAGGGCGGAAAATCCAGTATACTATTACTATCTTGACCTGATAGAAGAGGAGGTCGCCCATGAAACAATACATTATGGCGCTGGACGCCGGGACCACGAGCAGCCGCTGCATTCTCTTTGACCGCTCCGGCCGGATGTGCAGCGCTGCACAGAAGGAGTTCACGCAGTATTTTCCCCGCCCCGGCTGGGTGGAACACGACGCGACCGAGATCTGGCTGACGCAGTACGCCGTCGCCGCAGAGGCGCTGGCAAAGCTGGGCGCCGGCGCCGGTGAAATCGCCGCCATCGGCATCACGAACCAGCGCGAGACCACCGTCGTCTGGGACCGGGAGACCGGCGAGCCGGTCCACCACGCCATCGTCTGGCAGGACCGGCGGACGGCGGACGACTGCGCCGCCCTCGCCGCGCGGGGGCTGACGGAGCCGTTCCGGGAGAAGACCGGGCTGGTGATCGACCCCTACTTCTCCGCGACCAAGCTGCGCTGGCTGCTCGACCATGTCCCCGGCGCGCGAGAAAAGGCGGAGGCGGGACGGCTGCTCTTCGGCACGGTGGAGACCTGGCTGATCTGGAAGCTGACCGGCGGACGGGTCCACGTGACGGACTACTCCAACGCCTCGCGCACGATGCTCTTCAACATCCGCACGCTGGATTGGGATGAGGACATCCTCGCCGAGCTGGACATCCCGCGCGCGATGCTGCCGGAGGTGCGCCCCTCGAGCTGCGTCTACGGCGAGACGGAGGCGGAGCTCTTCGGCGGGCCCATCCCGATCGCCGGCGCGGCGGGCGACCAGCAGGCCGCCCTCTTCGGGCAGACCTGCTTTTCCCCCGGCGAGGCGAAGAACACCTACGGCACCGGCTGCTTTTTGCTGATGAACACCGGCGAGCGCCCCGTCTTCTCCCACAGCGGCCTGGTGACCACCATCGCCTGGGGCCTGGGCGGCAAGGTGGAGTACGCCCTGGAGGGCTCCGTCTTCGTCGCGGGCTCCGCCATCCAGTGGCTGCGCGACGAGCTGAAAATCGTGGACAGCGCGCCTGACTCGGAGTACTTCGCCCGCAAGGTGCCGGACACGAACGGGTGCTACGTCGTGCCCGCCTTCACCGGGCTGGGCGCGCCGCGCTGGGACCCCTACGCCCGCGGCGCCATCGTCGGACTCACACGCGGAGTGAACAAATACCACATCATCCGCGCCACGCTGGAGTCGCTCGCCTTCCAGACCTACGACGTGCTGCGCGCGATGGAGGCGGACGCCGGCATCCGCCTGGCCGCCCTGCGGGTGGACGGCGGCGCGTCCGCCAACGACCTGCTCATGCAGATGCAGTCGGACATTCTCCAGTCCCCCGTCCACCGGCCGGTCTGCGTGGAGACGACGGCGATGGGGGCCGCCTACCTCGCCGGCCTCGCCGTGGGCTACTGGTCCGGCCGGGAGGAGGTCCGGCGCAACTGGGCGATGGACCGCGTCTTCACCCCAGCGCTCTCCCCCGAGGCGCGGGACGAAAAACTGCGCGGCTGGGAGCGGGCAGTGCAGTGCACCCTCGGCTGGGCGCGGGAGAGCTGAATTCCCGCCTTCCCCGGCGCGGGGAGAGGTTCCCCACCGTCGGGCCTGAAAAGGCTCAGCCGGTCTCTCCCGCCGGGAGCGCCGCCGGGTGGGACACCGTGAGGCGCAGTCCCTCCGCCGCGGCGTCCACCGACAGGGTGTCCCCGGCCGAGAGCGTCCGCCCGAGCAGCAGCTCGGCGGCCGGCTCCTCGATCTGCCGCCGCAGGCAGCGGCGCAGCGGCCGCACACCGTAGAGCGGGCTGTGCCCCTCGGCGGCGAGGGCAGCGCGGGCCGCCGGCGTGACCTGGAGCGCGACGCCCAGGCGGCGAAAGCGTGCGGCGGTCTGCGCGAGCATGACGGAGACGATCCGCTCCACCTCCCGCGCGCCGAGCGGCTGGAAACAGACGATCTCGTCGAGCCGGTTCAGGAACTCCGGCCGGAAGAGACGGCCCAGCACGCGGCGCGCCTCCCCGTCCCCGGCGGGGCAGGAGCTACAAAAGCCGAGCGGCGGACGGACGCGGGAGAGCTCCTCCGCCCCGGCGTTGGTGGTCATCACCAGCACGGTGTTGCGGAAGTCCGCCCGGCGGCCCTGGGCGTCGGTGAGCGTGCCCTCCTCCATGATCTGCAGCAGGAGGTTCCACACGTCGGCGTGCGCCTTTTCCAGCTCGTCGAGCAGAATGACGCGGTAGGGCCGCTGACGGACCGCCTCGGTGAGCCGTCCCCCCTCTTCGTGTCCGACGTAGCCCGGCGGCGAGCCGATCAGGCGGGAGACGGAGTGGGCCTCCATATACTCGCTCATGTCCAGGCGCAGCAGGGCGGCCCGCTCCCCAAACAGCCGCTCCGCCAGCGCGCGGCAGAGCTCCGTCTTCCCCACGCCGGACGGCCCGGCGAAGAGGAAGCAGCCGATCGGGCGCGTCTCCTCCTGCAGCCCGGCGCGGCTGCGGCGGATGGCGGCGCAGACGGCGCGGATGGCCTCCCGCTGGCCGATGACCCGTCGGCCCAACGCCTCTTCCAGGTGGAGCAGACTCTCCGCCTCCCCCTCGGTGATCTGCCGCAGCGGAATCCCGGTCCAGCTGGCGATCACCTCAGCGATGTCCTCCGGACGGACCTCGGGCAGGGGCATCTGTCTGGGCCGGCCGCGTGCCTCCTGGAGCTGGCGTCGGAAGTCCTGCTCCACGTCCCGCAGCAGCGCCGCGCGCTCAAAGTCCTGACTGCGCACCGCCTCGTCCAGCTCCGCCTGGGCACCGCGGTGCTTTTCCGCCAGGGCGCGCACCGCCTCGTTGGGCGTCTCAGCCCGGATGCGCACGCAGGCGGCGGCCTCGTCCATCAGGTCAATCGCCTTGTCCGGGAGAAAACGGTCGGGCAGATAGCGCACGGAGTAGTCCACCGCCGCCGTGATTGCCTCCGAGGAGATGGTCAGGCGATGGTACAGCTCATAGCGCGGCTGGAGCGCAGTGAGAATGCGCACTGCCGTCTCTCGGCCGGGCGGCTCCACCGTGATGGGCTGAAAGCGCCGCGCGAGCGCCGCGTCCTTGCAGATCTGCTTGCGGTACTCCTCCTGGGTGGTCGCGCCGATCACCTGGAGCTCGCCGCGGCTGAGCGCCGGCTTGAGAATGTTAGCCGCGTCGATGGACCCCTCCGCGGAGCCGGCGCCGATCAGGGTGTGCAGCTCGTCGATAAACAGGATGATATTCCCCAGCCGCTGCACCTCGCGCACAATGCGCCGCACGCGCTCTTCGAACTCGCCGCGGTACTTGGTCCCCGCCACGGTGGCGGAGAGGTCGACGGAGAGGATGCGCTTGTCCAGCAGCGGCGCGGGCACCTGACGTGCCGCAATCCGCTGGGCGAGCGCCTCGGCGATGGCGGTCTTGCCCACGCCGGGGTCTCCGAGCAGGACAGGGTTGTTCTTCGTCCTCCGGCAGAGGATCTGGATCATCCGCTCCAGCTCCGGTTCCCGGCCGGTCACCGGGTCCAGCCTGCCGCACTCTGCCATGCGCGTCAGGTCGCGCCCGAACTGGTCAAGCAGGCGGGACTCCCGCAGCGTCTCCGCCTCGCGCGGGTTCTTGCGCGTCGGGAAGGAGGCGGAGGAGCCTTCCCCGCCGAGCAGGACGGCGAGCTGGCGCTCTGCCGCGGCGCAGTCCAGCCCGCAACGGCCGAGGGCGATGCGTGCCATCCCCTCCCCCTCGCGCAGCAGACCGAGCAGCAGGTGATCCGGCGTGACCTCCGGCGCGTGTAGCTGCACGCTCTCCTGTGCCGCCAGGCGAATCACCCGGCAGCAGCAGGGCGTGAGCCCGAGCGAAGGGGCGTGTCCGCGCGTCCCCTCCCCCACGAGCGTCACCACCTCGCGGCGCAAAGCTGCCTCCTGTACGCCGCAGCCGAGCAGCAGCCGCGCCCCCTCGCCGCGGTGAAAGTGGAGCAGGGCGAGCAGCAGATGCTCCGTGCCGACGTAGCTGTGTCCTAGCTCGGCGGCAATCTCCTGCGCATAGCTGATCGCCTCCTGCGCGGCAGCGGAAAACGTACCTGTCTTCATGGACGACATACCCCCTGACAAATTGAGTCTTCAGAGGTATTTTGCGCCAATTTTTCTCTGTTCAAACAAAAACGAAAAACCGGGCGCACCGCCAAACGAAAGCGGCGCGCCCGGTCTCTTTTCTGTATTGTATGCTTTTCAGGCGCGGTCGAGCACATGGGCGACGCCCTTGGCCACCGCAGTGGACACCACGCCCGAGGCCACCGCCTCGACGAGGCCTTGCACGCCGACGGCGAGCACGACGAACATCAGCGGATTGACCGCGCCCAGGCTCTGGACCATGTTCTGTACATAATCCGTCCGGTAAAAGACGAGCACGATATAGCCCATAAAGAACAGCGTGTTGAGCAGCGGCGCGGAGAGCGCGCCGGCCACGTAGCAGACCGTCTGCGTCCGGTCCACCTTGCACACCAGGCGGAAGACCCAGCCAGTGGCAAAGCCCATCAGGATCCGCATCCCGACACAGAGGATGACGGTATTGAGCGGATCAAGCTGGAAAAAGACACCGGTCATCATGGACGCGCCGGTAATCGCGTCGTACAGGCTGCAAAACCCGAATACCGCGCCGAGCACAGCGCCCGCCGCCGGGCCGAGGAGCATCGCGCCGATGGCGACCGGGACGGTGAGAAAGCTCATCACCAGCGGCCCGACCGGCACGCTGCCCAGCCCGAGCAGGCGCATCACCAGCTCAATGGCGATCAACAGGGCCAGCTCCGTCATGTAGCGGACGTTCGTCTTCTTATCCCTCATGGTAAAACCTCCTGCTGCTGTTTCGCCCGTGCGAATACAGCGCGTGATAATTATGCCGTCCGGCGGCGGGAAAAGGCTTCTGTCCCTCTGCAGCCCGGAACAACCGGTGCCGCGCGGGCAAGTCCGCCCCGACGACGGGTCTATTATATCGGCCTTCGTGGTGGAAATCAATCGGGAAGGCAAAAATACTTCTT
>CAYWUA010000001.1:71828-124461 GCA_964461385.1 uncultured Oscillospiraceae bacterium | reverse complement strand
TCTATTATATCGGCCTTCGTGGTGGAAATCAATCGGGAAGGCAAAAATACTTCTTCCCGACCGGTTTTCTGAACGGAGAAGGAGAGATTTGAATTACGATCTTTACGGCATTTGGGTCAAAAGTGGGGTCAAAATCAAAAGACATCACTTTTCCTAGTAAAAAACACCGCAAAATAGTTAAAACCCCGTCTTTCACAAACAGAAAGACGGGGTTTCGAACCGGAGAAGGAGGGATTTGAACCCTCGCGCGCTGTAACACGCCTACGCCCTTAGCAGGGGCGCCTCTTCGGCCACTTGAGTACTTCTCCAAACCGAAAATAGGATGATAAATTCACTTGTCACGCCGGCAAAAAAACGGAGAGAGTGGGATTCGAACCCACGGCTCCTTGTGGGAGTCACTGGTTTTCAAGACCAGCTCCTTAAACCGCTCGGACATCTCTCCAGCTGCATCCCACAAACGCAAGTAATATTTTATCCAAAATCATCTGCTTTGTCAAGTGGAATTTTTGCCTGTTTTAGACCGGCCGTCCCCTCAATGGGGACGGCCGGCCGTATGGCCGCACATGTGCGCAACGTCTGCCAAAGAGACGTCATCCCACACTCGGGGAGTTCCCTTCCTCCTCGTAGAAGAGGCCCTCCTCCTCAAACAACGGCACGGTCTCTTCCGGCACAGTGCCGCCGTCCGTCTCGTCCGCAGCTTCGGCAGGGGCATTCTCCGACAGTGGCTCGCCGTCGTCGCCAAAGTTGTCCTCTACGCGGAACTGGCTCAGACCGGTGCCGGCGGGAATCAGCTTGCCGATGATGACGTTCTCCTTCAGGCCCAGCAGATGATCCACCTTGCCGTAGATGGCGGCCTCGGTGAGCACCTTGGTGGTCTCCTGGAAGGAGGCGGCTGACAGGAAGCTCTCGGTCGCCAGCGCCGCCTTCGTGATGCCCAGCAGCAGACGGGTGCAGGTGGGCAGGTGCAACTCACTGCCGTCCTCCCGCCGCTCGCCGGCGGCAATGCGCGCCCGGACGGCGTCGCAGGCGTCCTCATAGGCGGTGATTCCGATGGTGGAGCCGGAGAGAAGATCGGAGTCCCCGGCATCCTCGACACGGACCTTGCGCATCATCTGGCGGCAGATGACCTCGATGTGCTTATCGTGGATGTCCACGCCCTGGCTGCGGTAGGGCTTAAGGACTTCCTTGACCAGGTACTCATGCAAGGCATGGATGCCGCGCACGCGCAGCACATCTTGCGGATAGAGCGCACCAGGCACGAGTTGGAAGCCCTGCTCGACATAGTCCCCATCCTTGACCAGCAGCTGGGCCTGCGGGAGCATATAGCTGCGCACGTCGCCGTCGCTGCCGGTGATGTTCACGCTGACCAGGCTGCCCTTGTGCACCTCGCCCACCTTGACCTGGCCGCTGATCTCCGCCAGCTGGGCCATCTTCTTCGGGCGGCGGGCCTCAAACAGCTCCTCGACACGGGGAAGGCCCTGGGTGATATCGCCGCCGGCGATGCCGCCGGTGTGGAAGGTACGCATGGTCAGCTGCGTGCCCGGCTCGCCGATGGACTGGGCGGCGATGATGCCGACCGCCTCGCCGATGCCCACGCGCTCACCGATGGCAAGGTTCAGGCCATAGCACTTAGAGCACACGCCGTTGCGCGCACGGCAGGTGAGCACGCTGCGCACCTTGACGGCGTGGATGCCGTGCGCCTCGAGTACCGCGGCGTCACGCTCGGCAAAGCTGTGCTCGGTGTCAAAGAGCACCTCGCCCGTCTGCGGATCGCAGACCGGTTCGCAGGGATACCGGCCGTTCAGGCGCTCGCCAAAGGTCTCGATCACTTGGCCGTTCTCCGCGATCTCATAGACGCTGATGCCGTCAGTGGTCTGGCAGTCCTCTTCGCGGACGATGACCTCCTGGGACACGTCCACCAGGCGGCGGGTCAGGTAACCGGAGTCCGCCGTCCGCAGCGCAGTATCCGCCAGGCCCTTTCGGGCGCCGCGGGAGGAGATGAAGTACTCCAACACGGACAAGCCCTCACGGTAATTGGCCTTGACCGGAATTTCAATCGTCTTACCGGCGGTGTTGGCCAGCAGGCCGCGCATACCGGCCAGCTGACGGATCTGGGCTTGAGAGCCACGGGCACCGGAGTCCGCCATCATGAAGATGGGGTTATACCGGTCCAGGTTCTCCGTCAGCGCCTTGGAGACATCGGCGGTGGTCTTCTCCCACTCGCGCACGACCAGGCGGTAGCGCTCATCGTCGGTCAGCTTGCCGTGGCGGTACATGTCCTCAATTCGGACGACCAGCTCCTCCGTATCTGACACCATCTTGTACTTGGACGGAGGGATGGTCATATCGTAGATGGACACAGTGAGCGAGCCGACCGTGGAGTAGTGGTAGCCCTGCGCCTTGATCGCGTCGAGCATATTGGCCGAGGTGGCAAAGCCGTGGCGCTCAATACAGGCCTTGATGATCTGGCTGAGCAGCTTTTTGCCGCACACCACGTTGACCTCGGGGACCAGCGCGGTCTCGGGGTCGTCGCGGTTCACCAGGCCGAGGTCCTGCGGTACCTGCTCGTTGAAGATCAGGCGGCCGACGGTGGTGCGCACCATGCGAGTGATGGTCTCTCCGCGGCAGATGCCGGTACGGCGGACCAGGATGGGCTCGTGCAGCTCCAGCTCACCCTCGCTGTAGGCCAGCTGGGCCTCGCCATCGTCGGAATAGCAGCGATAGATCTCGCACGGCAGGGCGCCGGAGGCGGCAGCCTCCTGGGCGAGGAAGCCGGTCGTGCGGATCCAGGGCTGATAACGCTTCTCGTCCGGGTCGTGCACCCAGATGGTCTCGTCCCCTTCAATCTCACCGGCCTCCAGGGCGGCGGCCGCCGCCGCGGCGGTCTCATAGCTGCGCGCAGGGTCATTGACCGGGTCCTTCTCGTAGGTCAGGTAATAGGAGCCAAGCACCATGTCCTGCGTCGGCGTAGTGACCGGGCCGCCGTCCTGCGGGCGCAGGAGGTTGTTGGCCGAGAGCATCAGGATGCGAGCCTCCGCCTGGGCCTCAGCGGAGAGCGGGACGTGGACGGCCATCTGGTCGCCGTCGAAGTCGGCGTTAAACGGGGTGCAGACCAGGGGGTGCAGCTTGATCGCGCGGCCCTCCACCAGCACCGGCTCAAAGGCCTGGATGGACAGGCGGTGCAGCGTCGGGGCGCGGTTGAGCATGACAGGGTGGTCCTTGATGACGAAGTCGAGGGCGTCCCACACGGCGGGGTTGCCCTTGTCCACCATCTTCTTGGCGGACTTGATGTTGTTTGCCGCGCCGTCCTGCACCAGCTTTTTCATGATGAACGGGCGGAAGAGCTCCACCGCCATCTCCTTGGGCAGACCGCACTGGTAGATCTTCAGCTCCGGACCGACGACAATGACGGAACGGCCGGAGTAGTCCACGCGCTTGCCGAGCAGGTTCTGGCGGAAGCGGCCCTGCTTGCCCTTGAGCATATCGGAGAGGCTCTTGAGGGCGCGGTTATTCGCACCGGTGACGGCGCGGCCACGGCGGCCGTTGTCGATCAGGGCGTCCACCGCCTCCTGGAGCATACGCTTTTCGTTGCGCACAATGATATCGGGCGCATGGAGCTGCATCAGACGCTTGAGGCGGTTGTTGCGGTTGATGACGCGGCGGTAGAGGTCGTTCAGGTCGCTGGTGGCAAATCGGCCGCCGTCGAGCTGGACCATCGGCCGGATCTCGGGCGGGATGACGGGCAGGGCCTCAATAATCATCCACTCCGGGCGGTTGCCGGACACACGGAAGGCATCCACCACCTCCAGGCGCTTGACGATACGGGCCTTCTTCTGGCCGGAGGCGGTCTCCAGCTGCTTGTGAAGATCGGCGGAGAGGGCCTCCAGGTCGATGTCCTGCAGCAGCTTTTTGATCGCCTCGGCGCCCATGCCGGCGTCAAAGTCGTCCTCGTACTTCTCACGCATGTCGCGATATTCCTTCTCCGTGAGGATCTGGTTCTTGCTCAGCGGGGTGAAGCCGGGGTCGGTGACGATATAGGAAACAAAGTAGAGCACCTTTTCCAGAATACGCGGGCTGATGTCCAGAATCAGGCCCATCCGGGAGGGGATGCCTTTAAAATACCAGATGTGGGAGACGGGTGCGGCCAGCTCGATGTGGCCCATGCGCTCGCGGCGGACCTTCGAGCGCGTGACCTCCACGCCGCAGCGGTCGCAGATCTTGCCCTTGTAGCGGATCTTCTTATACTTGCCGCAGTGGCACTCCCAGTCCTTGGTGGGGCCAAAGATGCGCTCGCAGAACAGACCGTCCCGCTCCGGCTTGAGGGTGCGGTAGTTGATGGTCTCCGGCTTTTTGACCTCGCCGTAGGACCACTCCCGAATCTGTTCCGGGGAGGCGACGGAAATTTTGATGGCGTCAAAATCAGGGCAGCTCATGTTCGTCCTCCTCCTATTTAATCTTCATCGGACAGGCCGGCGCCGTCGTCCAAAAACAGCTCGCCCTCCTCAAAGGCCGGGCTGTCGTCCACCACGTTGCCCTCGGCGTCCATCTCACCGGTGGAATAGCCGTGGGCGGCGAACTCTCCCTCGTCGCCGGAATAGTAATCGTCGTCATAGTCCTTGCCGCGGCCGGGCTGGAAGTCGTCGTCCTCGTCGTCCTTGAGCTCGACGATGTTGCCGTCCTTGTCCAGCACCCGCATGTCCAGGCAGAGGGCCTGCAGCTCCTTCATGAGCACCTTGAACGACTCGGGCACGCCGGGGCGCGGGATATTGTGTCCCTTCACGATGCTCTCATAGGTGCGCACGCGGCCGGTCACGTCGTCGGACTTGACGGTGAGGATCTCTTGCAGGGTATAGGCCGCGCCGTAGGCCTCCAGCGCCCAGACCTCCATCTCGCCGAAGCGCTGGCCGCCGAACTGGGCCTTGCCGCCCAGCGGCTGCTGGGTGACCAGGGAGTAGGGACCGGTGGAACGGGCGTGGATCTTGTCGTCCACCAGATGGTGCAGCTTGAGGAAGTAAACGTAGCCGACGGTAACGGGGTTGTCAAACCGCTGGCCGGTGCGGCCGTCGTAGAGCCAGCTCTTGCCGGTCTCGTTCAGACCGGCCTGGCGCAGCAGGTCCTGAATGTCCTTTTCGTTGGCGCCGTTGAAAATGGGGGTGGCCACCTTCCAGCCCAACGTCTTGGCTGCGTAGCCCAGATGGACCTCCAGCACCTGGCCGATGTTCATACGGGAGGGCACGCCCAGGGGGTTCAGGACGATATCCAGCGGGGTGCCGTCGGGCAGGAAGGGCATATCCTCCACCGGCAGGATGCGGGAAACAACGCCCTTGTTTCCGTGGCGGCCGGCCATCTTGTCGCCCACGGAGATCTTGCGCTTCTGAGCGATATAGACGCGCACGCACTGGTTCACACCGGGAGAGAGCTCATCGCCATTTTCGCGGGTGAAGACCTTGACATCCACCACGATGCCGCTCTCACCGTGAGGCAGTTTGAGGGAGGTGTCGCGCACCTCGCGGGCCTTCTCACCAAAGATGGCGCGCAGCAGGCGCTCCTCGGCGGTCAGGTCGGTCTCGCCCTTCGGCGTGACCTTGCCGACCAGGATATCGCCTGTGGTGACCTCGGCGCCGACGCGGATGATCCCGCGCTCGTCCAGGTCCTTCAGGGCGTCCTCGCCGACATTGGGGATGTCGCGGGTGATCTCCTCCGGGCCAAGCTTGGTCTCGCGGGCCTCCAGCTCGTGCTCCTCGATGTGGATGGAGGTGAACACGTCGTCCTTCACCATCCGCTCGGAGAGCAGGACGGCGTCCTCGTAGTTATATCCCTCCCAGGTCATAAAGCCCATGAGGATATTGCGTCCGAGGGCGATCTCTCCATCGCAGGTGGACGGGCCGTCGGCCAGGGTGTCTCTCGCCTTCACGCGGTCTCCCACGCTGACAATGGGACGCTGGTTGATGCAGGTGCCGTTGTTCGAGCGCATAAACTTGGTCAACTGATGCGTGACAAGTCCCTTGCCGTCGTAGCGCACGGTGATAGAGTCAGCACTCACCTTCTCCACCACGCCGTCCCCCTCGGCGAGGACGCAGATCTCGGAGTCCTGGCAGTTCTTATACTCCTGGCCGGTGGCGACGATGGGCGCCTCGGTGACCAGCAGGGGCACTGCCTGGCGCTGCATGTTCGCGCCCATCAGTGCGCGGTTGGCATCGTCGTTTTCCAGGAAGGGGATCATGGCGGTCGCGACGGAGACCATCATCTGCGGCGAGACGTCCATGTAGTCCACCATCTCGCGGTCGACGTCCACGATCTCGTCCTGGTGGCGGCAGGTGACACGCTGATTGGCAAGGCAGCCGTTCTCGTCCAG
This sequence comes from uncultured Oscillospiraceae bacterium, assembly GCA_964461385.1. GTDB lineage: Bacteria > Bacillota > Clostridia > Oscillospirales > Oscillospiraceae > Onthomonas. The sequence continues at coordinate 118,106 of CAYWUA010000001.1, read as the reverse complement.
CGGCTCGGTCGCCTGGGCGACGATATACTGATCTTCCACGTCGGCGGTCATATACTCCACCTCGTCGGTCACGCGGCAGGTGCCCTTTTCAACCTTGCGGTAGGGCGCCTCGATAAAGCCGTAGCGGTTCACGCGCGCATAGGAGGCGAGGTAGGAGATCAGGCCGATGTTCGGGCCTTCCGGCGTCTCAATCGGGCAGAGACGGCCGTAGTGGCTGTAATGGACGTCGCGCACGTCAAAGGAGGCGCGCTCACGCGACAGGCCTCCGGGGCCAAGGGCGGAGATGCGGCGCTTGTGGGTCAGCTCGGCCAGGGGGTTGGTCTGGTCCATGAACTGGCTCAGCGGCGAGGAGCCGAAGAACTCCTTGATCGCCGCGGTGATCGGCCGGATGTTGATAAGCGACTGGGGGGTGACGATATCCTGGTCCTGGATGGTCATTCGCTCGCGGATGACGCGCTCCATGCGGGTGAAGCCAATACGGAACTGGTTTTGCAGCAGCTCGCCCACGCAGCGCAGGCGGCGGTTGCCAAGATGGTCGATATCATCCTTTGTGCCGATGCCGTGGGCCAGGCAGTTGAGGTAGTTGACCGAGGCGAGGATGTCGTCCACGGTGATGTGCTTGGGCGCGAGGTCGTCCGCGCGCTCGCGCACGGCCTGGCGCAGCTCCTCGCCGCTGTACTGCTCGAGCAGCTCGCGCAGCACGCTCACGCGCACCCGCTCGGTGATGCCGCACTCGGCGGGGTCAAAGTCGACAAAGGCGGACATGTCCACCACGTTGTTGGCAAAGACCTTCACCGTCTCGCCCTCGACGTCGACAAACGCCTCGTTCACGCCGCGCGCGGTGAGGGCCTGCGCCTGCTCGCGGGTGAGCGTCTCCCCCGCCTCGGCGAGGATCTCGCCCGTCCAGGGGTCGACGACCGGCATGGCCAGCTTCTGCCCCGCCAGACGGCGGGCGATATCCAGCTTTTTGTTGAACTTATAGCGGCCCACCTCGGAAAGGTCATAGCGGCGCGGGTCAAAGAAGAGCGACTCGAGCAGCGTCTCGCAGGAGTCCACCGTGGGCGGCTCGCCCGGACGGAGCTTGCGGTAGATCTCGAGCATCGCGTCCTCGTAGGTCTTGCAGGCGTCCTTCTCCAGCGTGGCGACGATGCGGCGGTCCTCCCCGAATACGGCGAGGATCTCCGCGTCCGTCTTGAGGCCGATCGCACGCAGAAGGCAGGTGATGGGAATCTTCCGGTTCTTGTCGATGCGGACATAGAAGGTGTCCGAGAGGTCGGTCTCATACTCCAGCCACGCCCCGCGGTACGGAATCACGGTAGTGGAATAGATCAGGTTGCCGGCCTTGTCTTCCTCCCGGCCATAGTACATGCCGGGGGAACGGACGATCTGGGAGACAATGACGCGCTCGGCGCCGTTAATGACAAAGGTTCCGCCCCGCGTCATCAGCGGGAAATCGCCCATGTAGATCTCCTGCTCTTTGATCTCCTCCGTCTCGCGGTTGCGCAGACGGACCTTGACGTGGATCGGCTTGGCATACGTCGCGTCTCTCGCCTTGCACTCCTCCACGCTGTACTTCGGGGGCTTGGTCATGGAGTAGTCGATAAAGCTCAGCTCCAGATTGCCCGCATAGTCGGTGATGCAGCCGACATCCTTAAAGACCTGCCGCAGACCCACGTCGAAAAACCACTGATAGCTCTTCTTCTGGATCTCCAACAGGTCCGGCATCTGGGCAATCTCGTCGTGGCGAATGAAGCTCTTCCGCGTCGTTTTGCCGAAGGTTACGTCTTTGACCATAGATGATTTCACTCCCATTTTCGTCGAATCTGTCCGGTCGGTACGCTCTCACGTGGCGATACACACGGATACGCGGTATGCATTTTCTGCATTCACTCTTGCAATCCAGGACAAGCTGTGGTATACTGGGTACGTCGTGAGAGAAGGGAAATTGGCTCAGTTGCCGCAATAGCAATTTATTGTATCACAGTTTTTTTTTACTGTCAAGGTTTTCTATCACCGCGTGCATTTTTTGCACGCGGTTTTTTCTCCTTGCGCGCGCAGCGGCGAGGCATTATAATAAAGGGAGAAAACGTCCCCGCGCCAAGCAGACGGGGCAGAGAGGATGATTTTTATGACCTTCCTGCAGCAGGCAAGGGCCGCCGCGGCTCAGACCGTCCTGAAAGGTCTGGCGCGACGTAATATGACGGGCGAGTACTGCCCCACCGCAACCGATGCGCGTGAGGCGGCGAAGCGTTTTCTGACCCCTGGAACGTCGGTCTCCTGGGGCGGCAGCGCCTCTCTGGAGGAGATCGGCGCCATGGAGGCCATCCGCGAGAGCGGCTGCACCGTGCTTGACCGGCACGCGGCCTCCTCCCCGGAGGAGGAAGAGGAGATCTACCGCCGGCTGCTCTTCTGCGACACCTATTTTATGTCCGCCAACGCGGTGACGATGGATGGCGTGCTGGTCAACATCGACGGCAACGCCAACCGGGTCGCGGCCCTCTGCTTCGGTCCCAAAAAGGTCGTCCTGGTCGTCGGGATGAACAAGGTCGCCGCTGACCTGGAGTCCGCCGTCTCCCGCGCGCGCAACACCGCCGGTCCGACCAACGCCACACGCCTCGGCCTGAGCACCCCCTGCGTCAGTGTCGGGCGCTGCTGCAACTGCCAGAGCAAGGACTGCATCTGCTGCCAGGTGGTCATCACCCGGCGCAGCCGTCGGCCGAACCGCATTCACGTCATCCTGGTCGGGGAGGACCTCGGATTCTGAGCCGCCTTCCTCTCTCTTCTAAATTTCCATCCATTTGGCATCTGATTTTCTGAAAAGTTCGAAAAATCAGCCGCCGGCCTTGTCTCGCGCCGACTGAAAATGCTATAATAGGGCTGTCGAACTCCAATTTCGACAGCCCTTTTGCCTTTGATCCGGCGGCCCTCATGGGCCGTACATATAAAGCAAAGAGAGGAAGTGACGTCTGTGGAGCAGACCCCACCCGTCCGGCGCAGACGCCGAAGGGAGCGGGAGTGGCCTCCCATCGAACTCGGATTCTTTTTTCTGACGGTGCTGCTGGCGCTGGTCATGACGGTGACCGGCGCGGCTATGCTGGTCGACGCCCTGAGAGACGATCAGCCAGCCGGGATGGTCACTGTCGGCCAGACAAATGGCGGCGAGACAGACAGTGAGAGCGCTGACACCTCCGACCTTGCGCAGTACGCAGGCGCCAGCGGCTACGCCGGGCAGCTCTACGCGCTGCTGGAGGATCACCCGGAGGCGGCGTATGTGCTGCGCAACCTCTCGCTCTATCCGGATGAGATTCTCGACTTTGTCGTCCGTTATCCCGAGGCGATGCCGTTTGCCGCGGCCTACCCCGACTACATCAACGGAAACCTGTCGCTGGAGATTGACCTGAGCGAGGAGGGAGCAGGCGACACCGTGCCCCTGCTGATCCAGTGGGACAGCCGCTGGGCCTACCGGAATTACGGGGACGGCCTGTTCGGCTACACCGGGTGCGGGCCGACCTGCCTGTCCATGGTCGCGCTCTACCTCAACGGCTGGGACAACAACGACCCGTACACCATCGCCCAGTACGCCGACGAGAACGGCTACTATTACAACGGCTCCGGCTCGGCCTGGACGCTGATGAGTGAGGCGAGCGCGCATTTCGGCCTTACGGCCACCGAACTGACGCTGGACGAGAACCGGATCATCAAGGCGCTGGAGAGCGGCGAGCCGGTCGTGTGCGCGATGGGCAAAGGATACTTCACCGACAACGGGCACTTCATCGTCCTCACCGGCTATACCGAGGGGCAGGGCTTTACCGTCAACGACCCCAACAGCACGTCCAACAGCGCGCGGACCTGGGCATTTGACGAGATCAGTGATCAGATCAACAACCTGTGGAGTTTCCGCTCATCCGAGGGATAAGACGCCGCACAACCCGAATCCCGGTGCTCTAACGCCGGCCGGACCCGGGCAGCACCCGCAGTCCGGCCGGCATCTCTATCCGGCGAGAGCAAAACGCCCGGACGGACAGGAGCAGCCGCTCCCCCATCGGGCGTTCCGTTGACATATCAAATTGTAATCCCTGTGGGATGGCCCACGGCTCACTCCGCCGCCTTGGCCTTGGCCGCGCGGGGCTTGCGGGGCTTGGCAGGCTTGGCCGCCTTCGCCGCCTCGTGCATGGTCTTGTAGTTGGAAAACATGGACTCGAGGGTGTAGACGGCCTGCATATCGCCCTCCACCTCCATCTTGCCGCCGGCGCACAGCTCGTCGGCGGTGTTGGTGCGCTCCATCATGCGGCGCAGGCTGGCAAAGGGGGCGGTGATGCGGGCGGTGTAGTCATAATAGTTATACGGCTGTACGTCCACCGTCACGCCGTCGGCATCCTGCTGGACGCGGATATAGAACACGCCCTCGCCCGGCCCGGTGACGTTGACCTCGACGGCAAAGCTGCCGGCATTGTCGTGATAGCTATATTTGGTGAGCATATTTCTGGCCTTGCTCACGATCTGCTCATACTTCATGGGGAACCTCCTATGGATACACATTTTTCTGTCGTGTATGGAAACATTTTAGCCCGATTTATAACCGGTTGCCGCTAGTATAGCATGCCTGGAAGTGCAATGCAAGAGAAAAATCTCACAATTTTACCATCGGCGCGCGGCTATTTACTTTCCGTCCTGACTGTTATATGATATAGAAAACTCGTTTCTATGAGACAGCCGGAGGAACCTCATGAAGCAGATTGTGATTATCCCGGACGCGTTTAAAGGCACACTGGACGCGCCCGCCGCCTGCGAGGCGATGCGGCGCGGCGTGCATGCTGTCTGGCCGGACTGCCGGACGGTACTGCTGCCCATCGCCGATGGCGGCGAGGGGACGGTGGACTGCTTTTTGCGGGCGCTGCCCGGGGCCGTGTCCGTCCCGGCAGAGGTGACCGGCCCGTTCGACGGCGAGACGGTGACCGCCCGCTACGCCCGTGACGGGCAGACCGCCATCATCGAGATGGCGGCCGCCGCCGGTCTCCCGATGGTGGAAGGGCGAGAGGATCCCTGCCGCGCCACGACCCGCGGCGTAGGGGAACTGATTGCCCACGCCGCAGCACACGGGGCGCGGCGCATCGTCCTTGGCCTGGGCGGGAGCTGCACGAACGACTGCGGCGTAGGCATGGCCGCGGCGCTGGGCACACGGTTCTATGACCGGGCCGGACGCCCGTTTCTGCCGCGGGCGGACTCGTTGGCGCAGATTGCCAGGCTGGACTGCTCCGCCGTCCGCGAGCGGCTGGCAGGCATAGAGATCGTGGCGATGTGCGACATCGACAGCCCCCTCTACGGCCCGCGGGGCGCGGCGTATGTCTTTGCCCCGCAGAAGGGGGCCTCCCCCGCCGTCGTGGCACGGCTGGACGAGAACCTGCGAGCCATTGCCGCTCTGATCCACCGCGAGCTGGGGCTGGATGTGCAGTGCCTGCCCGGCGCCGGAGCAGCCGGCGGTCTGGGCGCTGGGGTCGCCGCTTTTTTGGGCGGGCGGCTGCAGTCCGGCATTGACACCGTGCTCGACCTCACCGGATTTGACCGGCTGCTCGCCGGGACTGATCTGGTACTCACCGGTGAGGGCAAATGCGACAGCCAGAGCCTGCACGGCAAGGCGCTGGCCGGCATCGCGCGGCGCACCCGCGCCGCCGGTGTGCCCCTGGCGGTCTTCGCCGGGGCGGTCGGAGACGACCTGGACCGGCGGCGGGCGGCGGAGCTGGGGGTGAGCGCCGTCTTCCCCATCCACCCCGCGCCGGGAACCTTTGCGCAGGTGCGGGGCGAAAGTGCGCCCCACCTGACCTCAGCGGTGGCCAACGCGATGGGCCTGCTGCGGGCGGTGGGGCTGTGAAATCCTGCGGCGCGCTCAGATCAGGTAGGCAAACACCATCCAATAGTGGCAGGCGGTCCCGGCGAGGACAAAGAGGTGAAACAGCTCGTGCGCCCCAAAGCCGGGAAAGCGCCGCTCCAGGCCAGGCAGCCTGAGGGCGTAGATCACCCCTCCCACCGTGTAAAGCACGCCGCCCAAGGCGAGGAAGACCACCGCCGCAGCCGGGAGCACGGCGAGCATCTGCGGCAGCGCCGCGACGGAGAGCCAGCCGAGGGCGATATAGATGCAGGAGGAGAGCCACTTTGGACAGGTCACCCAGAACAGGGTGAACACCACTCCCGCCAGCGCGATCAGCGCGACCGCCGTCAGCAAAATCTCTCCCCCTCTGTCCCAGAGGGCGCAGACGCAGATCGGCAGATAGGAGCCGACGATCAGGACATAGATCATCACATGGTCCAGCCGTTTGAGGATTAAATTCCCCTTTTCTCCGAGCTGGAACGTGTGATAGGCGGTACTCGCGCCGTACAGGGCGATAGACGCCGCCTGGAAGCCGCACAGGCTCAGCGTCTCGGCCAGCGTACACCCGGCGCAGGAGGCGCGCACCAACAGCGGGAAGGTGGCCGCAATGGCGGCCAGGAAGCCGGCAAAGTGGGTCAGGGCGCTGATCGGGTCCTTCGCCCGGAACCGGGGTTCATGCGGGGCGGACGCGGCAGGAAACGCTTGCAGAGAGAAGTCCATGCAGATTCATTCCTTTCTTTTAACTTTTTATCATCTAGTATTTGATACTATATTATATCTACCAAATCATCTTGTCAAGATATTTTCAGGTCTTGACAACGCATTTTTTTAGATTATACTAAATACAGGATATCCCAGCTGAAAAGGAGTGGACGCGCTCTATGCAAAATCCATCTGCGGCCAGGCCGGTCTGCCCGGATTATGCCGACTTTCCCGCCATTCCGCTCTACAAAGATCAGGTGGTCTCGTTCCTCTCTGAGGCACTTGCCCCCTTTGACGGCGGAGAGGAGATGGCGGTGACCGCTGCGCGCATCAACAACTACGTCAAGCTGAACGTGATCGCCCCGCCAGAGAAGAAGAAGTACCGCCGTGAACAGCTGATCTGCCTCTATGTGGTCTTTCTGCTCAAGCAAGTGCTCAGCATGGAGGAGATTCGCGCCCTGCTGCGGGAAGAATTTCCCCCGGAACGGACAGAAGCATCCTACCGCTGGCTCCGCGCCCAGCTGGAGCATGCGGACCGGGACGGCCCGGAGGGACTCGGTGTGCTGGACGAGGGACATCCCCTGTTGGACGCGGCGCTGCGCTCCTTCCTCTACCGCCGGCAGGCCGCGCTGCTGCTGCGCCGCCGGGCAGAAGCCAGCTCTCCGGGACCGGCGGAGTCGTCTTCATAAGCGTAAAAACAGCCCGGAATCGGGGGATTACTCCCCAATTCCGGGCTGCCTCTATCTCCATGAATGTGTGGGAACCGTACGTCGGTCAGTTAATCTGCTCCATGATGGTGCGCCACAGGTCCACAGCGGGATTCCCTTCGTAGTTGATGGTGTCTGCGTTGTCATAGCCGGTCCAGACGGCAGCGGTGTAATCGTCCGTATATCCGGCAAACCAGCGGTCATAGTCGTCGTCGGTCGTACCCGTCTTGCCGGCCACCGTCACGCCCTCAATCTGGGCCGCAGTACCCGTGCCGCGGGTGACGACGTGCTGGAGCATCTCATCCATGTCGTCCACCGTGCTCTGCTTGAGCACCGCCTCTCCTGCGGCGTAGCCGCGCACGCTGCTGGTGCCGTCGGCGTTGGTGACCAGCTCATAACCGTCCTGGCTGAGGATGACCTCCCCGCTGCTGTTGGTCACAACGGTGTACACATACGGCTCGACATAGACCCCGCCGCGGGCAAACACGGCATAGGCCGCCGTCAGCTCGTAGGTGCTCACGCCGTAGGTCAGTCCGCCGAGGGCCAGCGGAGCCATGGCCAGGTCGGTATACTGCCGGCCGGTGGGGCTGGTATACTCCTCCACCAGACTGGTGATGCCGAAGCGCTCTTGCAGGAAATTAAAGGCGTAACGTGGGCTGACACGGTTCAAAATCTGCACCGCGACCGAGTTTAGCGACTCAGTCAGACCGTAGTCCACCGTGACCATCTCGCCGGTAAAGCTGCGGCCGGAGTTGCTGGTGGGATAGGTCGTACCATCCGAGAGGGTGATCGGGCTGTCCTCAATCAGGTCGTCCGGGGTGAGAATACCCATCTCCAGCGCCGGGGCATAAACCGACAGCGGCTTGATGGCCGATCCGGGCGGGCGCAGGGTGCGGGTAGCCCGGTTCCAGAGAAGATTGCCCTCCTTCTCCCCCATGCCGCCGGAGATGGCGACCACGGCACCGGTTGCGTTGTCGATCACCGTGATGGCGGACTGGAGCGTCTGCCCGCCATCGGACTGGTTGTCCGCGAAGAAGGATGTGTCTTCGTAGACATTGTCCACCGCCTGCTGCACCTCCGGATCCAGACAGCTGTAGATGCGCATGCCGCCGGAATAAATCATTTGCAGAGCGACGTCATAGTCCTCCACCCCGTAGACCTCCATCAGGTCGAGGGCGACCTCACGAATGACCGTGTCGGTATACCAGGAGAAGTATTCGTCGTTATCCAGGGAGGCAGTCTCCTCTTCCTCTTCAATCTCGGCGCTGTGGAAATTGATCTCCTCCGCCATGGCGGCATTCATCTCCTCCTCCGAGATCATGCCCTGCTCGTACATCTGCTCAAGCACCAGGCAGCGGCGCTGATAGTTGTTCTCCGGGTAGGTATACGGGTCATAGAGCGAGGGGTTGTTCGTGATGGAGATCAGCGAGGCACACTCGGCCAGCGACAGCTCGCTTACATCTTTGCCGAAATACTGATAGGATGCGGTATAGACGCCATAGCACTGACGGCCGAGGTAGATGACGTTCAGATACCACTCCATCGTCTCCTCTTTCGTATGGGTGGCGTCAAATTCGAGGGCCTCAAAGATCTCGAGCACCTTTCGCCGGACGGTGACCTGGTTGTTGCCGGTCAGATTTTTGATAAGCTGCTGGGTGATGGTGGAGCCGCCCTGCTGCGTGCCGCCGGTGACGTAACTGAGCACGGAGCTGGCGGTACGGATCCAGTCCACGCCGCCGTGCGTCCAAAAGCGCTTGTCCTCAATGGCGACGGTGGCGTTGATGAGGTCCTGCGGCACCTCGTCATAAGAGACCCAGACGCGGTCGGCGGTACCGTAGAGCGTCTCTTGCACCTCGTATGTGCCGCTCTCGGAATTATAGTAATAGATCGTCGAGGTAAGGTCCACGTCCGAGCGGATCAGGTCGAGCGCCGCAGTGGCCTCCTGGGCCTCCGGAATAATGACCGACTGGATATAACCCGCCGCATAGCAGGCCATGATCGCCCCCGTCGCCGCGAGGATGAGCAGCAGCGTGCCGAGCAGAATCATCAGCCACTTAAAAAAAGCCTTGATTCCCCGAAGCACGGGCGACGGCTGTCTCTTTGCCATAAGCGTGTATCCCTCCCGTCAAACACCTCCGGCCGGGAACCGAAGGAATGGTGCCGCGTTTATGCGAAGCGGCGCCGCGCAAACGCAAGGCGGCGCACGGCAGATGATGTCACGCTTATTATGCCAAAGAATGGAGAAAATTTCAAGTCAGGCACGGAATTTTTAGCCATTCTTAAGGTTAAATCTCTGTTTTTTCGGGGAAACTGGCCTTACTGGAGGTGTACGCTATGAAAAAGACCGAAAAACGGGCCGCTTTTTTGTGCGCCTGCGCGGCGCTGGCGGTCTACTGCCTGTCCCTGACCGCGCTGGCAGACCCGCGCCTGCCGCCGGTAAGCGAAACGGCGCCGGCACTCTCCGCAGCCGCCGCAGCGCCGGTCCCAGCGGACGGGACAGCACCAGAGACGGACAAGACAGCGGAGGACACTGCGGCCGCAGCCTTTCCCGACTATACGCTATGCGCGGTGGACGGCGAGGTCTGCCTCTGTCTGGAGGGAGAGGTCGTGCTCCATACCGGCGTGGCCGTCTCCACCCTGCCGCAGCAGGACCGGGCGGCGCTGGAGGCCGGCATCGCCGTGACCAGCCAGGCGGAGCTGACCGCCCTGCTGGAAGACCTCGGGTCCTGACGGAGCGGGCGTCCGCCCCCTTCGCCTCTTTTGCAAAAATTCCGCCGCAAAATCCCTCTTGCTTTTTTCCCTGGCACACGGTACAATAGAGCCAGAAACAGAAAGGCCGGTGAGTCCAATGAGCGAAGAATTTGAGAGCACCTTCATCACCTTGACCGATGAAGATGGCAACGAGATCGAGCTGGAGTACCTCGACACCGTGGAATATAACGGGGCGGTCTACATGTCCTTCTTCCCCACCATTCCGGAGGGAGAAGAGGAGGACGCCGTGGATAACGAGGACTACGGCCTGATTATCCTCAAAGTGGTTTCGGACAACGGCGAAGAAGAGGAACTGGTCACCATCGAGAATGAAGCGGAGCTCAACGCCGTATATGACCTGTTTATGGAGACGCTGTTCGAGGAAGAGGAGGACGAGGAGCGCGAATGACGTCTTCCCGTATTTTTCCCATTCGATCCCTGCTCGGTACGTGATGGCCTATCTTTAAACCCACAATTCTCATACGGGATGCTGGAACTCGGCTGGCGGTTTGCAGGCCTCCCTGTGTTTGTGCATCGGAAGTTGGAAGCAGTAAAGTCAGACGGAGGCATCCCACCTGCCACTCGGTGCAGGTTTGAACTGGGCCACACGGCCAGAGCGGGGGTCTTTTCATAATTGACCGCACGGCAGGGGTTTCCCCTGCCGTTTTCATTTTTTCCTTGCATCTTTCAGCCGCATCATATATAATATCCCATGTTTAGGACGAGTTCTTCCGTCCCGGCGGCCTTTCACGTCGGTTTTGTATGATTGTCCGGCGTTTCCCGGTGCCGATGCAATACACAGGAGGCAAGAGTAGCATGAATCACAAAAAGAAATCCAAGTCCCAGGTCCAGGAGGATCTGAGCCACCTGTCCGTCCGCCGCCGGCAGGAGGTCATAGAGCAGCGCGCGCAGCAGCGGCGGACGCGGCTGTATACCATCGCCGCCGCCGTAGTCGTGGTCCTGGTCGCCGCGTTGCTGATCTGGGACTCCGGTGTGTTCCAGCGCCATATGCCTGCCTATGAGGTGAACGGGCAGTCCTTTACCGTGACCGACATCGACTACTATTTCTATAATGAGTACAACTCCATTTACAGCTATGCGTCCTATTACGGGCTAGACACCACCGTCAGCCTCAAGGAACAGGAGATCTCCGACGGTCAGACGTGGTATGACTACCTGTTGGAGAACGCCATGAGCTCCCTGGACACGGTGGGCGCACTGCTCAGCGCCGCCCAGGAAGAGGGCTACACCATCTCTGATGAGGCGCAGGCGGATGTGGATGCGGCGATGGACTCCCTGCGCTCCACCGCGGAGAGCTACGGGGTGACGCTCGGCAGCTATCTCTCCTCCGTCTACGGCCGGTTCATGACCATCTCGGCCTACGAGAAAGCACTCACACAGGAGTACTTGGCGCAGGACTACGCCGAGTACCTGCAGGAGAACTTTGACATCTCCGAGGAGGATATGGACGCCTATTACGAGGAGAACGCCGCCACGCTGGATGACTTTGAGTATGAGGCGTATCTGATCACCATCGACCTGGAGGCGGAGTACGACGACGATGGCAACCAGCTCGACTATGATTCCGACGAACTGGCCGCCGCGCAGGAAGAGCTGGAGGAGCGTTCCGACGCGCTGGAAGAGGCGCTGGCCAACGGCGACACGGACGAGATCGCCGCGCTGGTGGAGGAATACGGCGCCAGCTCACTCAACGGCTTCAGCAGCTCCACCCTCTCGTACTACGACTTTGGCACATGGCTGGCCGAGGACGGCCGCACCGCCGGCGAGACCACCAAAATCGCTTCCAATTCCACTGACAGCGAGGGGGAGGAGTACCTCTACGGCTACTACGTTGTGCGCTTTGACAGCCGCGAGCTGGACGAGTACTACGGCGCGAACATGTATAACCTGCTGATTCAGGCGGAGACGATCACCGACGACGAGGAAAGCGAGGATACCTCCAGCAGCTCCACCACCGCCGAGACGACGGAGGAGGAGAGCGAGGACACCGCCGCCGAGACCACCGAGTCAGAGGAGAGCGATGACGCCGCGGCAGAGGAGACCGCTGAGACGGCGGAAACCGCCGGCGACGAGGCCGCTGCGGAGACGGAAGAGACGGATGCGGCCACGGAGGACACCGCGTCGGAAGACGCCGAGACGGATGATACCGCCGATACCACGGAGGAAGACGCCGAGACGGATGATGCCGCTGATACCACGGAGGAAGACGCCACGGAGGACACCGAGGACACCTCCACGGAAACCCGGTACGACTGGGACGCGGCGCTGGAAGAGATCGAGGCGCTGGAGGAGGAATGGCTCGCCGCCGGCGGCGACGCGGAGAGTTTCCTCTCCATGGCGGAAGAGAACACCGATGGCTCCACGGTGGAGTACACCAATATTGCCAAGGGCGCACAGAACAGCGAAGTGGACGAGTGGCTCTTCGGCAGCGAGCACGAAGCGGGTGACTACGCCATCATCCGCGACGAGACGCTGCACGGCTATCGCCTGGTCTACTTCACCGGCTATGATGACATGCCCTACTGGCAGACGTTGGCCTACTCCGCCATCCAGTCCGAGCGCTACAGCGAGTGGCTGGAGGAAAACAACGACTCGGACAGCGCCGTCCAGACCTTCCTGATGCGCTACGTGGCCATTGATGCCTGAACGTAACCGGTTTTTTACAGGCATAAAATTTCCCCTTCCCTGCCAAATTGGTGGGGAAGGGGATTTTTGATTGCACGGAGGGATGTCTATGGAGGAGAGGGTGCGGCTGCCCTGGCGCTGGGCAGTCTCCGGCGCGCTGGCCGGGGCGGCCAACGGCCTGTTCGGCGCCGGCGGCGGGATGATTCTCGTGCCGCTGCTGCTGCGCTGGATCAAGGTAGAGGAAAAGGCGGCGTTTGCCTGCTCGGTCGCGGTGATCCTCCCGCTCTGCCTCGTCTCGGCAGCGGTCTACTGGGCGCGCGGCGCGCTCGACCTGCCCCAGGCATTGCCCTATCTGCTCGGAGGCCTGCTGGGCGGCTTTTGGGGCGGCCGGCTGTTCCGGCGTGTCCCGGCCACGCTGCTGCGGCGGGCCTTCGCCCTCTTCCTGCTCTACGGCGGCGTGAGGAATCTCCTGTGAGCGCGCTCCTCGCGCTGGCAGTCGGCTGTGCGGCGGGCGTCCTCTCCGCCCTCGGGCTGGGCGGCGGGACGCTGCTATTGCTCCTGCTCACCCTGTTTGCCGGGATGGAGCAGCGCACCGCACAGGGCATCAACCTGCTCTTTTTCCTACCCGTCTCCGCGGCCGCCCTGCCGTCGCACGGAAAAAACGGCTATCTCCGGCGCGGGCCGGTGCTCTGGGCCGCCGCCGCAGGAGCCCTCACCGCCGCGCTGACCGCCTGGCTGGCCACCGGTCTGGAGACCGGGCTGCTGCGGCGCTGCTTTGGCGGCTATCTGCTCGCGGTGGGGCTGCACGAACTGCTGCGCCCGTTCACGCCGCCAGCCAGGACCACCGGCGGGACAGGCGGTTGTAGGCCGGCCCCGTGAACCGATAGAGCGCCCAGCTTCCGAGCAGGCCGACCAGCATCCCGGCGAGCACATCGGTGGGATAGTGCACTCCCACATACAGCCGGGAGAGGACCATTCCCTCCGCCAGGGCAAGCAGCAGCCACCTGCCGTACCGCCCCGGCAGCGCCCACAGCCACGTCCCCGCCGCCGCCAGGGAGGAGCAGGCGTGTCCAGATGGAGAGGACCAGGAAGCCGGCGGCGCGATCAGAATCTCCAGTTCATCCACCGTAAGGAAGGGACGCGGACGGGCAAACAGCTCCTTGAGCAGCAGGTCATTGATAATGTGGCACACCAGCAGCGCCACGAGTGAAAGGCCGCCCGCCCGGCGCGTCTTTCGCCGCAGCAGCAGGGCGAGGGAGATGACGATCCACAGCCGGCCTCCCGCCCCCAGGTTGGTAAACCATTTAACCGGCGAGTTGAGCACCGGGCAGCGCACATGCTCTTGAATCCAGAGCAGCACACCGGCGTCCATCGCCTCAATTGTCTCCCACATCGCGGTTCTCTCTTTCCGTCCCTGCTGCCTGGTTTGGGCGCGCATCCCCGTTTTGTCGCCGTCTATCCTGCCGCGGCGAAACAGACAGAGACGAAACTCTTTTAAACATCTCATAAACAGTTTCTGTGCTTCCCGCCACGCCGCCTCAGCCACAGGAGCAGGCGGACCGCTGCCAGCACAGCCAGCGCCAACAGCACGCCGAGCAGCCAGCCCGCTGCCGTGCGGCGCAGACTGACCGCCAGCGGCGTCCAGCGGTGCAGGAAGGTATTGATGACCGACACCAGCCCAACCATTGCCCCCAGCCCTGCCAGCGCGCGCAGCGTCTGCGGTAGGCCGCCCCAGAGATAGAGCGCCAGGCAGGGCAGACCGATCGCGAACTCCTTGAAGCGCGGCCGGACGCCCAGCAGGCGCTCGAGCGCGTCGCGCAGACGCAGCTCCCAGTCGGAGACCAGGCCGGAGTTTCCCGTCCGGACCAGATAGTATGCGCCGGCTGCCAGCACCGCCGCCCCGGCGAGAGCGAACAGCCCGCCGCGCAGCAGCATCCGCACGGTCACCGTCCGGTCCAGCACGGCGGGCAGCACCCGGCGGCATCCCCGCCCCCACTGCAGGGTGAGAAACGCCAGATAGGCCGCCAGCGGCACGAGCTGCGCCAGCTTGACGCCGCGAAAAACCGCCTCTCCCAGCAGGAAGGGGGTCGCCTCCAGCCAAAACGCGGCGGCCAGTCCCCCCGCCAGGGCGGTCAGCTGCGCGAGCAGCAGAAGACCCCAGCCCCCCTCGCCGGCGGCGAGCAACCAGGCACACAGGACGCCGGCGGCGCAGGCGGTGAGCAGGCTGAGCACCTGCCGCGGCAGGACGCCGAGCCAGCCGCCCAGCGCCGGTACAGGCTCCGCCTCCGACGCAGAATGCAGTCCATAGCGCGCGAGGTCCTCACACAGTCCGGCGACCATCTCCTCATAGACCGCGCGCTCCTCCACCGTCCGGCCGCTCTGGGCATCGGTGAGCGGCTGGAGCCAGAGCACACGGCAGCCGCGCTCTCCCGCCGCCCGGGCCAGCTCCAGCCCAATTGCCCGTGCGCTGGACGGGTCCTCCGCGTCATACTGGGCGGAGAGATAGTCCCACTGATAATAGCAGCGCAAGAGATGTCCCTCCCCCGCCGCGAGGGCGGTCTCCTTGCCCTCCAGCTCCAGGCTGCCGCGCTGGGCGTCAGACTCCACCAGGGCCAATGTCCCGCCGCTGTCCAGGAAGGCAGACAGGAGCGCGCACGCCGTCTCCGGCTCTTCCCCGGCAAATCCTGGCAGCACCGGGCCGGCGCACAGCACGGGGCCAGCGCCCTCCCACGCCTGCCAGAGCCGCCGGGCGAGAGCCAGGCTGTCGTTCTCCTCCCGCAGCGAGAGCACCGGGCAGACCGTCAGGCCGAGCGTCCGGGCCAGTTTCTCCGTCTCCGGCCAGAAACCGAGGGGGAGCGCAGCCACCGCCTCGTCCCGCTCGAGGAGCACCCAGTCCGCCCCCTCCCCCGCCGCGCGGCGGTACGGCTCGCCCAGCGACTCCAGCGCCGCACACAGCCAGTCCGCCGTCTCCTTCTCCCAGACGGCGGCGAGAACGCCGTCGCCCGGCTCACGCAGCCAGAGGCGCACCGACTCGGGGCAGCTCGCCTGCCAGCCCGGATCGGCGCAGGCCCCCGCGCGGGTGTTCCAGGCCAGGACGCCGCGCGACTGCAGGCTCTCCAGCGTCTCCGGCCAGAGGGCCAGACCGCCCATCCCCTCCGATTGCAGGCTGTCCGCCCATACCTCCGGCTCTTCCCCGGCATCTCGGGCCAGCTGCTCGAGCGAACGGCTGTCAAAGAGGATCAAAACGCCCTGCGCGGACGATTCCTGTAAGATTCGGGCGGAAATTGACGGAAAAAGGGCGAGAAAAACCGCCGCCAACAGCGCAAAAACCTTTATTTTCATCGCGTTTTCTCCTTTCCTCTCTCCATTATGCACAAATAGTTCGGCGTCCTAACCGGCGATTCCGTCTTGCGTTTGCGCGCAAAACAGGATACAATACTGATTATGTCAATTGGCTGGCCACGGCCGGGAGAGGAGGGGAAATCCTGATGGCATATATCATCTGTCTGTCCAGCAGCCGCTGGCAAAAAACGCCCACACGGACGCAGCGCCTGCTCATGCAGCTCAACCGGTATCACAAAATCCTGTTTTTCCAGCCCCCTCCCGCCTGGCTCTCGCGCGATGCGCACCGGAATGACTATAAGAAGAAGGGCCGCCGGGCACAGGAGAACATCACAGTCTACACCCTGCCCCCCATCTTGGGCGTGACGGATGACAGCCACCCCTTCCTGCTGCGGCGCAATATCAAAAAAATGGCGGGTTATATCGCCGCCCAGGCCGCACGGCAGAATGTGCGCAATGCGCTGGTGTGGGCCTGCTCGCCGTTGTATGCCACCCTGCTCGAGACGCTGGACTATCAGGGGCTGGTCTACGACTGTTTTCAGGACTGGCCGGAGTTTGACATCCACTGGGAGAGCCTGCTGGCCAACCGGGCGGACGTGCTTTTCGCCGCCTCACCGGGGCTGGTGGACCATCTCGCCCCCTGTAACAGCAACATCGCCCTGCTGCCCAACGGCGGCGACCGCAAGCTCTTCTCCAAGGCGGATGACCTGACGCTGCAGGTACCCGCGCCGCTGCTGCGCATCCGGGGGCCGCTGTTTGGCTATCTGGGCGACGTGGGCCGCGACGTGGATCTTCGCCCGGTCTATCACGCCGCGCGCGCGCACTCGGCGTGGAGCTTTGTCTTTGCCGGGCGGTGCAGCCAGGCAAACCCGCTCTACCGGCACATGAACCAGCTCGCCAACGTGCATTTTCTCGGAAAAATTGACCGGCTCAACCTGCCAGGCTACGCGGCGCAGTTTGACGTGCTCATCGACCTGCTGGACACCGACGACCCGGACGAGGACGTGGTCCCCAGCCGGATCTACGAGTATCTCATGGTCGGAAAGCCCATCGCCGCGATGTATCCGGCGCGGTTCATCCCGGTCTATCCCGACGTAATCTATGGCGCCCGCTCCCCGAAGGAATTTGTGGACGCGTGCTATCAGGCCGTGCTGGAAAACAGCGCCTGGGCCCCCGCCAGCCGCCGGCAATACGGCGCCGAAGCCGCCTGGGAGCTGCGTGCGGCGGAGGCGGAACGGATTCTGGAGAGCAACGGCCTGCTGTGAGCGCGGCGCATAGCTTTTTGGACAAGCGGTCTTTCCGATTTGATTTTCCTGTTGTACAAGCGTACAAAAAACTTTTTCAGGTTCCCTTTCCCTTGAAACTTCCCCCAAAATAGGCTAAAATATGCTTAATTGATGAGAGGGGCGGTGTCGGATATGCGCTGGAACGAGGTCGTGCGTTTCTTCGCGCTGTGCACTCAGGCCCGCCCGCTCTTTCGCCAGGGCCGCTGAGGCCCGCCCGGCAGGCAGATGGGTCAATCGGTCCATCTGCTTGCCTTTTTCTTTCCGCTGTGAAGGAGGTTATTGTATCGTGGTAAAAAAAGTTGCCGTTGTGATGGGTTCGGACAGTGACCTGCCTGTCATGCGCGAGGCGCTCGAGCAGCTCCGGCGCTTCGAGATCCCGTATCAGGTGCGTATCATCTCCGCCCACCGCACACCGGCCGCGGCAGAAGCCTTTGCCGCCTCTGCCCGGGACGAGGGCTTTGGCGTCATCATCGCCGGGGCCGGGAAGGCCGCCCATCTGGGCGGCGTGCTGGCCGCCTATACCACCCTGCCGGTGATCGGCGTGCCCATCAAGACCTCGATGATGGGCGGGCTGGACAGCCTGCTGTCTATCGTGCAGATGCCGAGCGGCGTGCCGGTGGCCACCGTGGGCGTCAACGCCGCGGCCAACGCCGGCATCCTGGCCGCCGAGCTGCTGGCCATCGGCGACGGGGACCTCGCCGCGCGCCTGGCGGAGTACAAGGCCGAGATGGCCCGCTCCGTGGCGGAGAAGGACGCGAAGGTCTGTGCGGAGTATAACGTCTAACGTACCGGGCCATGCCCGGCAGGACAGGCCCTGATGAGAAGAAAGGAAGTCATTGCCATGGAAAAGCGCGAACAGCTCTATGAGGGAAAAGCCAAGAAAGTGTTTGCCACCGACGACCCAAACGTGGTCATCGTCTCCTATAAGGACGACGCGACCGCCTTCAACGGCCTGAAGAAGGGCACCATCCTGGGCAAGGGCGTCATCAACAACCGCATGACCAACCACATGATGCGCCGTCTGGAGGCCGAGGGCGTGCCGACGCACTATGTCCAGGAGCTCTCCGACCGCGAGACAGCGGTGAAGAAGGTCTCCATCATCCCGCTGGAGGTCATCATCCGCAATATCTCCGCCGGCTCGTTTGCCAAGCGCTTCGGCGTGGAGGAGGGCATCGTGTTCGACGAGCCCACCATCGAGTTCTCCTACAAAAACGACGAGCTGGGCGATCCGCTCATGAATTCCTACCACGCCGTGGCCCTCAAGGCGGCCACCTGGGAGGAGATTGACCTCATCAAGAAGTACGCCTTCCAGGTCAACGACCTGCTCCGCCGCTTCCTCAAGGGCGTGGGCATCGACCTGGTGGACTTCAAGCTGGAATTTGGCAAGACGGCGGACGGGACCATCGTCCTGGCCGACGAAATCAGCCCGGACACCTGCCGCCTCTGGGATGAGAAGACCCACGAAAAGCTGGACAAGGACCGGTTCCGCCGCGATCTGGGCGGTGCGGAAGAGGCCTATCAGGAGGTCATGCGCCGCCTGATGGGAGACGAGCCGTTTTGAGCGGGTCCCTGCGGGAGGAGTGCGGCGTCTTCGGCATCCTCACGCCCCCGGGCGAGGACCGGGAGCCGGCCTTTGACACCTACAACGCGCTCTTTGCCCTGCAGCACCGCGGCCAGGACTCCTGCGGCATCGCCGTGTCGCTCCGGGGCGAGCTGACCGTCCACAAAGGCAAGGGGCTGGTGCCCGACGTGTTCTCCCTGCCGCAGCTGCGCCAGTTCCAGGGCGCGGACGGGGCGATCGGCCATGTCCGCCATGCGGCCAACGCCGCCTCCGTCAACCCCGCCAACACCCAGCCGCTGGTCGTCCACCACGCCTCCGGCTCGATGGCGCTGTGCTATAACGGCACGCTGGTCAACAGCCGCCAGCTGCGGGCGGAGTCGGAGCACCGCGGCGGCATCTTCCAGGGAACCAACGACGCCGAGGTCATCAGCTACCTCATCGTGCGCGAGCACCTGCGCACCCACACGCTGGAGGACGCGGTGCTCAACGCGATGGAGTATATGATCGGCGCCTACTCCCTCGTCCTGCTGCAGACGGACAAGCTGATCGCCGCGCGCGACCCGAACGGCTTTCGCCCGCTGTGCATCGGCCGGGTGGGCAAGTCCGTCCTCTTCGCCTCCGAGTCCTGCGCGATTGAGGCCCTTGGCGGTACCTTTTTGCGCGACGTCGCCCCCGGCGAGGTGGTCATCGCCGACCGGGAGGGCCGCATCACCAGCCTGCACTGCCGCATCCGGGCAGCCCGGCGCGCCTTCTGCCTGTTTGAGCTGATCTATTTCGCCCGGCAGGACTCCGTCGTGGACGGCTGCTCCGTCGGCGCGGCGCGCGAGATGGCCGGCCGGCTGCTCGCGCAGCAGAATACGGTGGAGGGAGATCTGGTCATCGGCGTGCCCGACTCCGGCGTCGCCGCCGCGATGGGTTTCGCCCGCCAGTCCGGCATCCCCTACGGCATCGGCCTGGTGAAAAACCGCTATATCGCCCGCACCTTTATCCAGTCCCAGCGCTGGGAACGGGAGAAGAGCCTGCGCATCAAGCTCAACGCCGTCTCCGCCACCGTGCGGGATCAGCGCGTCATCCTGGTGGACGACTCCATCATCCGCGGCAAGACCTGCGCGCGCATCGTCCAGCTCCTGCGCGAGGCGGGGGCAAAAGAGGTGCACATGCGCGTATCCTCCCCCCCCTTCCGCTATCAGTGCCACTTTGGCACCATCACCCCCCGCTCCGAGGCGATGGCTGCCCACGGCCGCACGGAGGAGGAGGTCTGCCGCATGATCGGGGCGGACAGCTTGCAATACCTGCCGCTCGAGCAGCTCAAGACGGTGGCCGCCGGGCTGGACCTCGACTTCTGCGACGCGTGCTTTACCGGGCGCTATGTCCTGCCGCTGCCGGAGGAGGACCCGGCCGCCGCGCCGGACTGACAGTATTTTCCCACCTGACGGCCGCCCGGCTGTCCCAGATTTTCTCTCATCCGTGGAGGAGGTTATCTTTCGTGAATCCCAACAGCCAATCCGCCTCTTACGCCGCCGCCGGCGTCGATGTGACCGCCGGGTACGAGGCGGTGGACCGCATCAAGCCGCTCGTCGCCTCCACCGCCATCCCCGGCGTGCTCGGCGGCATCGGCGATTTCGGCGGCATGTTTGAGCCCCAGATGAAGGGGATGCAGCGCCCGGTGCTCGTCTCCGGCACCGACGGCGTGGGCACCAAGCTCAAGCTGGCCTTTCTGATGGACAAACACGACACCGTCGGCATCGACTGCGTGGCCATGTGCGTCAACGACATCGTCTGCTCCGGCGCCATGCCGATGTTCTTCCTGGACTATATCGCCTGCGGCAAGAACGATCCGAAGCGCATCGAGCAGATCGTCTCCGGCATTGCCAACGGCTGCCGGCAGGCCGGCTGCGCCCTGATCGGCGGCGAGACGGCGGAGATGCCCGGCTTCTATCCGGAAAAGGAGTACGACCTGGCCGGCTTCTCCGTCGGCCTGGTGGACTATGAGCGGCGCATCACCAACGACAGGATGCAGGAGGGGGATATCCTGCTCGGGCTGGGCTCCTCCGGCGTGCACTCCAACGGCTACTCCCTCGTGCGCAAGGTGCTCGACATCGCCAACACCTACGACCAGTACAATATGGATCTCGCCTGCACGCTGGGCGAGGAGCTGCTGCGGCCGACGCGGATCTATGTCAGCTCCATCCGCAGCCTGATGGAGTGCGGCGTGCCCATCCACGGCATCAGCCATATCACCGGCGGCGGCCTGTATGAGAATGTGCCGCGCATGATGCCGCCCGGCCTGACCGCACGCATCAATACCGGCGCCATCCCGCAGATGCCCATCTTCGCCATCCTGCAGCGCGCGGGCAACATCCCCCGCCGCGACATGTACAACACCTTCAACATGGGCGTCGGCATGGTCCTCGCCGTGCCGCGCGACAAGGCGGGCGAGGCAGCCAACATCCTCATCCAGTGCGGCGAGCGCGTGAGCGTGATCGGCCAGGTCAGCCGCGGCGACGAGGGCATCGAGGTGATCCTGTGACACGGATCGCCGTCCTCGTCTCCGGCGGGGGCACGAACCTGCAGGCGCTCATCGACGCCGAGGCCCGGGGCGCGCTGGGGCCGGGCAAAATCGCCGCCGTCCTCTCCTCCTCCCCGGAGGCCTATGCCCTTGAGCGGGCCAGGGCGGCGGGCATCCCCGGCTATGTCGTCAGCCGCCGGGACTACGACTCCAACCGCGCCATGACCCGGGCGATCACCGAGCGGCTGCGCGCGCTGGAGATCGACCTGGTGGTGCTGGCCGGGTTCCTCTATGTGCTCACCCCCGAGCTGATCGAGGCCTATCCCAACGCGATCATCAACGTCCACCCCGCGCTCATCCCCTCCTTCTGCGGGGAGGGCTGCTACGGCCTGCACGTGCACGAAAAGGCGCTGGCCTACGGGGTGAAGGTCTCCGGCGCCACCGTCCACTTCGTCAACGAGCAGTGCGACGGCGGGCCGATCATCCTGCAAAAGGCGGTGCCTGTGGAGGAGGACGACACCCCCCAGACCCTCCAGCGCCGGATTATGGAGCAGGCGGAGTGGCAGCTGCTGCCAGAGGCGGTGCGGCTGTTTTGCGAGGGCCGGCTGTCCGTGACGGGCCGCCGGGTGACGATTCATCCCTGAAAGGAGCGCAAGATGCAGATTATCGATATCACCAAGGACCTGAAGAGCAATTCCTACCCCGGCCGCGGCATCGTCCTCGGCCGCAGCGCAGACGGCAAAAGCGCCGTGATCGCCTACTTCATCATGGGCCGCAGCGAGAACAGCCGCAACCGCATCTTCTCCGTCACCGAGGACGGCATCCGGACGGAGGCGTTCGACCCGGCCAAGATGACTGACCCCTCCCTCATCATCTATCACCCCGTGCGGGTGGTGAAGAACCTGACCATCGTCACCAACGGCGACCAGACGGACACCATCATGCAGGCCCTGAACGCCGGGCACTGCTACCGCCACGGCCTGCTGGAGCGCACCTTTGAGCCGGACGCGCCGAACTATACCCCGCGAATCTCCGGTGTCATGCGCCAGGACGGCAGCTACAAACTCTCCATTCTCAAGAGCCTGAACGGCGACCCCGCCTTCTGCTGCCGCTACTTCTACGAGTATGAGGGCGCACCCGCCGGGTGCGGCCACTTTATCCACACCTATCAGGGCGACGGCAATCCCCTCCCCTCCTTTGAGGGTGAGCCAAAGCTGGTCCGCCTGCCGGAGGGCGATATGAACGCCGTCGCGGAGACCCTCTGGGAAAGCCTGGATAGGGACAACCGCGTGTCGCTGTTCGTGCGCTTCCTCGATCTTTCCAGCCACGAGACGCAGGACGTCATCATCAACCGCCACCAGCGCTGAGGAGGGTACGAACGAGATGAAGGAACTGGAACTGAAATACGGCTGTAACCCCAACCAGAAGCCCTCCCGCTTGTTCATGGAGGAGGGCGAGCTGCCGGTGACGGTGCTCAATGGCAAGCCGGGCTATATCAACTTCTGTGACGCGCTCAACGCCTGGCAGCTCGTGCGCGAGCTGAAAGAGGCGACCGGCCTGCCCGCCGCGGCCTCCTTCAAGCACGTCTCCCCCGCCGGGGCGGCGGTCGGCCTGCCGCTGGACGAGATCGAGCGGCAGATCTACTTCGTCGCGCCGGACGAGGAGCTGACGCCGCTGGCCGCGGCCTATATCCGCGCGCGCGGCGCGGACCGGCTGTGCTCCTACGGTGACTGGGCCGCCCTCTCCGACGTGTGCGACGCGGCGACGGCGCGCTATCTGAAACTGGAGGTCTCCGACGGCGTGATCGCCCCGGGCTATACCGACGAGGCCCTCGCCATCCTCAAGACCAAGAAGAAGGGCAACTACAACGTCGTGCAGATCGACCCGGACTACGTCCCCGCCCCCATCGAGCGCCGGCACATCTTCGGCGTCGTCTTTGAGCAGGGGCACAACTTCCTGAAGATCGACGAGGAGATGCTCCGGAACATTGTCACCGAAAGCAAGGATCTCCCGGAGAGCGCGAAGCGGGATATGATCGTCGCCCTCATCACGCTGAAATACACCCAGTCCAACTCGGTATGCTATGTGAAGAACGGCCAGGCGATCGGCGTCGGCGCCGGGCAGCAGAGCCGCATCCACTGCACCCGCCTGGCCGGGACCAAGGCGGACAACTGGTGGCTGCGTCACCACCCGAAGGTACTTGCACTGCCCTTTGTCGACGGTATCCGCCGTCCCGACCGCGACAACGCGATTGACGTCTACCTCTCCGACGAGAGCGAGGACGTACTGGCCGAGGGGGCATGGCAGCGCGTGTTCACCACGCGGCCGGAGCCCATCACCGCGGAAGAGAAGCGCGCCTGGATCGCGCGGATGACCGGCGTGACCGTCGGCTCGGACGCCTTCTTCCCCTTCGGGGACAACGTCGAGCGCGCGCGCAAGAGCGGGGTGCGCTATATCGTCCAGCCCGGCGGGTCCATCCGGGATGACAACGTGATCGAGACCTGTGACAAGTACGGCATCACCATGTGCTTCACCGGCATCCGTCTGTTCCACCACTGAGAGACAATTCCAGGGGCGGGGGTTTTACCCCTGTCCCTTCCCGTCTGAGGGGAGGTTTTTCCATGGCAAAATTGGAATGGCAGACCAACCAATATGACTTCGACATGCTCTGGAACCGGATTGCCGACGGCATTCTCCACAGCAGCGTGTCCGCCACGCTGGTCAACCGCAGCGACTTTCGCGCGGCGGCGCGCGGTGCGCCGTCATCGTCTTTGAGCGCTATAGTATGCTCGGCGGCAACCGTCTGAGCCTGACCGTCACCCTCTTCCAGGCGGAGGACGGGCCGGTCTACCTCTCCGGCATCTCCGCCGGGGGCAGCCAGGCGATGTTCTTTAAGGTGAACACCTTCGGCGAGGAGGCGTTCCTCGACAAGCTGCGCGAGCTGCTGGCGTGATCTCATGCGTTCCCATTTCCCCCTGCGGCAGAAATCCCGTTATGATCACCCGGTCTGAAAGGAACAGACTGATCGGGAAATGGCGCACGCTATGGAAGCAAATTCCCTTCACTGGAAACAAGACCGCTTTTATCCTCAACCGAGTAAGGAGTGACCAAGCATGAAGGTATTAGTCGTCGGCGGAGGCGGGCGGGAGCACGCCATCTGCTGGAAGCTGGCCCAGTCGCCCCGCGTGACCGAGCTCTACTGCGCGCCGGGCAACGGCGGCATCGCCCAGGTGGCAACCTGCGTGCCCATCGCCGCTACCGATGTGGAGGCCATGGTTCGCTGGGCCAAAGAGCAGGCGATGGACTTCGTCGTCGTCGCCCCGGATGACCCCCTCGCCCTCGGCATGGTGGACGCGCTGGAGGCGGAGGGTATCCGCGCCTTCGGCCCGCGTAAAAACGCCGCCGTCATCGAGGCGTCCAAGGCGTTTTCCAAGGAGCTGATGCGCAAGTACCACATTCCCACCGCGCGCTATCAGACCTTCACCGACGAGCAGGCCGCGCTGGAGTACATCGACCGCGAAGGTGCGCCCATCGTGGTCAAGGCGGACGGCCTTGCCCTGGGCAAAGGGGTCACCGTGGCCGCCACGGCGGAGGAGGCCAAGGCCGCCGTGCGCGACATGATGGAGGGCGGCAAGTTCGGCTCCTCCGGGCGGACGGTGGTGATTGAGGAGTGCATGACCGGCCCGGAGGTGACGGTGCTCGCCTTTGCCGACGGAAAGACGGTGGTGCCCATGCTCTCCTCCCAGGACCACAAGCGGGCCTATGACGGCAATCAGGGGCCGAACACCGGCGGCATGGGCGCCTTCTGCCCCTCGCCGAACTACACGCCGGAGATCGCGGACCGCTGCATGCGCGAGATCTTCCTGCCCACGATGGAGGCGATGCGCGCGGAGGGCCGGCCGTTCCAGGGCGTGCTCTACTTCGGTCTGATGCTCACGCCGGACGGCCCGAAGGTGGTGGAGTACAACGCCCGCTTTGGCGACCCGGAGACCCAGCCGCTGATGATGATGCTGGAGACCGACCTGATGGACATCTTCGAGGCCTGCGTGGATGGCACACTGGACCGGCTCACCATCACCTGGAAGCCGGGCGCGGCCTGCTGCCTGGTGCTCGCCTCGGGCGGCTATCCCCTTTCCTACCAGAAGGGTTATCCCATCTCCGGCCTGGACCGGGTGCCGGAGTGGGCCACCGTCTTCCACGCGGGGACCCGGCTGGAGGACGGCGTCTATACCAACCAGGGCGGCCGCGTACTCGGTGTCACCGCGACAGGCTGCGACCTCGCCGGCGCGGTCGCGCGCGCCTATGAGGCCGCCCGGCCCATCCACTGGACGGATCTGCATTTCCGCACCGACATCGGCAAGGTCTGGGTGGACTGAGCGAACAGAATTATCTAATAGACACGCCCCGATACGGCCGTCATGCGCGCGTATCGGGGCGTTTTTCTCGGAATAGATTGCAAAAATTTTCCTGTTTTGCTATACTGTGACAGGACTTTGGCCCTTCCATCCCAAAGCGCTGACAGGGGGAACGATGATGAGAGAGAGACGCTGGCCCTTGGATCTGCTGCTGTCGCTCGGCTGTGTGGCCGGGTTGCTGCTGCTGGCTTTTTTGTGTATCGACTTCAGCTTTGACACCAACGACGATCTGGGTATGATCAGCATTCTGAACGGCTCGTACACCGGCACGCCGGACGGGCACGCCATCTTTATCCAATACCCGCTCGGCTGGCTGATCGCCATGCTCTACCGCACCGGCATCCAGGTGAGCTGGTACCTGGTGGTGCTTTTGGGGATTTGCCTGCTGGCGATGGTCTCCGTGCTCTTCCGGCTGCTGCGACGCCTGCCGGAGCACCGCCCGCTGGCCGCTGCGGGATTTCTCTGCGCCGTCGTCTGCCTGTGGCTGTTTAACCTCCTCCAGTTCACCTTCACCACCTGCGGGGCCTTCGTGGCGGGCATGACGGTGCTCACCTTCGCGCTGCAGACGCGGGAGGAGGACCTGCGCCCTGGCTTTTTGGCCAACGTGCTGGTACTGCTGGTGTGCTCCTACTGCATCCGCGCTTTCTTCTGTCTGGCCGCCGTCGCCTTTCTCGGCGTGGTCTGGCTGAGCAAGTACGCGCGGGAGATGTTCTCCAAACCCCGGTGCTGGCTGATCCCGCTGGCAGGACTGCTCTGCCTGGGCGCAGCCGCCGGTATCCACGCGTTTGCCTACCGCGACTGGGATGACTATAACACCTATAACCTCGCCCGGGTCTATCTGCAGGACTATGACCGTTTCCCCAACTATACCGAGCACGAGGCGTTTATCCAGTCGCTCGGGTACGATTACCCGGAATACTTCACCATCTATCACTACGACTACGGACTGCTCGAGTCCTTCGGGCCGGAGGTCATCGAGGATCTGGCCGAATATGCCAAATCCCTCCAGAAGCCGGAGAGCCTGACGCAGACCGCCAAGCGCTCCCTGAAACAGGCCGTCGACTACTATTTCATCGACAACTGGGAGGAGATCACGCCGCTGCAGGCGGCGTCCTATCTGCTGCCGGCGGCGCTGCTGGCATTCTCGCTCGCCCTGTCCATCCGGGACCGGAAAGGCTACATCCTTTTCTCCCTTCTGCTGCTGGCGGCGGTGGGCTGCTGCTGGCTGTTCATCGGCTACCGTGGGCGGTATCCCGACCGCATCGCCTATTCGCTGCGCATCCTCACCGTCACCGGCTCGCTGGCCGGACTGGCGCAGCTGTTTGTCCTGCGTCCGGTCAGGCTGCCGCGCGCTCGCGGGGCGCAGCTCGTCTCCCTCGCGCTCGCCGCCGTGCTGGCGCTGACCGGCGCCGCCGGGTTCTGGAACCTGCGCCAGTCGCGCGGCGGGCCGGAGGACCGGGCGATGGAATACCTCTCCTACATCGCCCAATACCCGGAGAATATCTACATCCGGGACACCCGTTCCACCCAATACGACAAGAAGCTGCTCTCCGAGTTCCCCAATATCTCCGTCAATGTGATCGCGACCGGCAGCTGGAGCGCCTATTCCCCGCTCTACTACGAAAAGCTCGAGGCGATGGGCCTGGAGGAGCTGAGCCGCGAGACCCTCTTTCAAGAGAACGTCTATCTCATCATCCGCAAGAACTATAACCTGCACGAGATCCTCGGCGTGGGGGAGTCTGCGCCGGTGGAGTACGACGTGGTGCAGGAATTTGACGACGGTATCCAGATCCTAAAAATACACTCTATCGGGTGAGTCATTTCCCGGGAAAAGCAAAAACCGCCATCCGACAGCGTACGGCGCTGCTTCGGTTGGCAGTTTTCCCATTTGGTTCGGCCCCGGTTCAGCCATCCAGGTAGACCCGCTTGACGCGCGGCGAGACGGCGCAGAGCAGCTCATAGGTGATGGTGCCCAGCGTGTCCGCCTTCTCCTCCAGCGGAATGCCGTCGCCAAAGACGGTGACCACGTCCCCTACCCGCACGTCGGGGATGCCGGTCACATCGAGCATACACATGTCCATGCAGACCCGTCCGATCTGGCGGGCGCGCCGGCCGTGGACCAGCATCTCCTGCCGGTTGGACAGCAGGCGAAAGAGCCCGTCGGCGTAGCCCACCGGCACGGCGGCGACGACGCTCTCACGCTCGAGCGTATAGGTGCAGCCGTAGCTGACCGAGGTCCCCGCCGGCAGGCGCTTGACGGAGGCCACCCGGCTTTTCAGCTCCATAACCGGCGAGAGGGCCATCTTCCCGTCGCAGGCGTGGTCGGGTGAGTGCCCGAAGAGGAGGATGCCGGGGCGGATCATGTCCAGGTGCATCTCGGGGTAGTTCAGCGTGGCCGCCCCGGCGCAGCAGTGACGGATGGGGAAGGTCACCCCGCGCGCGGCAAGCCGGTCGAGCAGGCCGCGGAAGCGCGCAATCTGCGTCGCGGAGTACGCCGGAGAGGTGTCCGCGTCCGCGAAGTGCATAAACAGGCCCTCCGCCTCCAGGCCGGGCAGGCGGGCCATGGCGGCCAGGGTGTCCGCCGCCGTGTCCAGCGTTGCCTCGTTACAGAAGACGCCGAGGCGGGACATGCCGGTGTCCGCCTTGAGGTGGCAGCGCAGGCGCCCCCCCAGCATCAGGGCGCGGCGGGAGAGCTCGACCGCCTGCTCCGGGTCATAGACCGTCTGCGTGAGGTCCTCCCGCAGCAGATCGGGCAGGCAGCCGGAGGGCGTATAGCCCAGGATCAGAATGGGCATGCGCACGCCGCCCTGGCGCAGCTCGAGCGCTTCGTCCAGGCAGGCGACCAGCAGGTAGTCCGCGCCCAGCTCCTCCAGTTTCCGCGCGACAGGCAGGGCCCCGTGGCCGTAGGCGTTGGCCTTGACCAGGCCGGCAAAGCGGCTGTGGGGGGCAATGGCGCGCAGGCGGCGGTAATTCTCCGCCAGGCGGTCCAGATAAATCTCCGCCCAGGTGCGGCGGGTGAGTTCGGTCATTTGTATCACTTCTTTCTGTGTTCTGTCACGAATCGGCCTCGCCGGAGGCATCGCCTGACCAGGTAAAGTCGGAGAAGACGAGCGCGATCACGCGCCGCTGCTCCCAGAAGATCTCCACCCGGCGCAGATTCCAGTGCTCCGGCTCCGCCCAGAGGGCGACGCGGCTCTCCCCGCCGGCCTGATTGGGATTTTCCAGCAGGAGATAGAGACACTCTTCTTCCGCGCCGTCCAGGCTCTGCCAGCCGCACTCGACAACCGCGCCGCCCTGACAGGCGGCCAGCACGGCCGGCATGGCGTCCGCCGGGGAGAGCCCGTCGGAGGAGAGCTCCCCCGTCTCCAGGGAGACGCCCTCATACTCCAGCGAGAGCTGCCCGTCCGCCCAGGCGGCCCCCGTCCCGGCGATGGACTCCGGGGTGAGGACCGTCATCTCCCCCTCCGACTCATCGCCGGAGAATTGAGCGGTGTACTGGTAGGCGCGCGTGCCGTAGTCAGCGGTCACCTCCGCCGTGGCGGCAAATGCCTCCAGGGTCTGATATGCCTCGCGCAGCGCCTGCGCCGCCGTCTGGGCGTCCTGTCCGCCGGTACAACCGGTCAGACAGACCAGCAGGGCTAGCGCCGCGATCTTTTGTGCGCCCGCTCGCAGGCGCATCCGTCCTCCCCCTTTTCGGTCAGCTGTTCAGATCGTCCCGCCAGACCTCGGGCAATGTCTCGATCAGGTCAGTCGGGAGCATCCCCCGATAGCCCAGCCGCCCGGCGCACCGGTCGCCCGCGCGGCCGTGAATCCATACGGCGGCCGCCGCGGCGCGCCCCGGCTCCATCCCCTGCCCGAGCAGGGCGAGCAGGATGCCGGCCAGCGCGTCTCCGCTGCCGCCCTTGGCCATGCCGTGGTTGCCCGTCGTGTTGCGCCAGAGGCGCCCGTCCGGCGCAGCGATCACGGTGCGGTGCCCCTTGAGCACCACCACCGCGCGGCACGCCTCGGCGGCCTCGCGCGCGGCGGCGGCCCGGTCCTCCCCCGGCCAACGGCCCATCAGGCGGCGGTACTCCCCGTCGTGCGGGGTGAGCACCAGCGGGGCGGGGCAATCTGACAGGACATCTATATGCCCGTCCAGGGCGTTTATGCCGTCCGCATCCAGCACGAGGGGACAGGGCATGCGCCGCAGCAGGGCGCGCACCAGCGCGCGCAGGTCCCCGCTCTGCCCCAGGCCCGGGCCGAGGAGGGTGGCGTCACATCCGGCCAGGCGCGCTGCGAGCGGCTCGAGCGCTTCCAGGGAGAGACGGCCCTCCCCGTCCTCCGGGAGGGGAAAAGGCATGGCCTCATCGCACTTCACTGCGGCCACCGGCCAGACGGCGCGCGGCACACCGAGAAAGACCAGCCCCACGCCGCTGCGCGTCGCGGCCCGGGCGGCCAGCACCGGCGCGCCGGTGAAGCCGACCGACCCGGCCACCGCCAGCACCCGTCCAAAGGTCCCCTTGTGCCCGTCCACTGGGCGCTCCGGCAGCCAGCTGCGCACCAGCGCGGCGTTCAGATCGGTCATCTGCTCCCTCCCTCCCCCCGGCCGAGGGGGACAATCTGCTCGTAGAACAGGGTAAACCCGCCCGGCAGCGAGCGGTTGTCGTGGTAGTGTCCGAAAGACCAGTGGCGAAAGCGGCAGCGCCCGCGCACCTCCTCCAGGAAGTCCGTCAGCATATCCGGCCCGCAGAGGGCGGACAGCTGCCGCTGGATGCCGGTAGGTGCGCAGTGGGTGACGATCTCATCCACCTGCCAGCCGCAGCGGTCCAGGTTGGCCCGGGCGCGGGCGTACTCCGCCTCGTCCGGCAGTTCCTGGGCCCACCAGCTCTCGTGGTTCACGCGATAGGACAGGTAGTGCCGGCGCAGGCGGGAGAAGTCCCCGTGCGTGTCGCCGGTGAGAAACACCGCCATGGCGCCGCCCCCTCTCTTCAATCGCCTTATTCTATCACAGCCGGGCGGGAATTGCCAGCCCCGGCCAAGAGAGATTCGCCGCCCGCGCCCTTTCGGGAGAAAAAGGACAAAAGCGCCCCTTTCCCCCTTTCCTCCCCGCCCCTCCTGTGATATACTGGACGGGCAGTGTGCCGCCCCGGCATCTCCGGGCAGCGCGAAGAGAAAGGAATGGAAACAGGATGAGCTTTACACAGCTGAGAAAACTCCCGACGCCGGAGGAGGTGCGCGAGCAGCTCCCCCTCTCCCCGCGCGGCCAGAAAATCAAGCAGGAGAAGGACCGCGCCATCACCGACATCATCTCCGGCCAATCGGACAAGTTTCTGGTCATCATCGGGCCGTGCTCGGCCGACCATGAGGGCGCCGTGTGCGACTATGTCAGCCGCCTGGCCCGGGTGCAGGAGCAGGTGAAGGACCGGCTGGTGCTCGTGCCGCGCATCTACACCTACAAGCCGCGCACGAACGGCGACGGCTACAAGGGCATCGCTTTTCAGCCCGACCCGGAGCGGCGGCCCGACCTAGTGGCGGGGCTGATCGCCATGCGCCGGGTGCAGATGCGCGCGATTGAGGAGTTCGGCCTCCCCTCAGCCGATGAGATGCTCTATCCGGAGAACTGGGGCTACGTAGAGGACCTGCTGTCCTACGTGGCCATCGGCGCGCGCTCGGTGGAGGACCAGCATCACCGCCAGACCGCCAGCGGCTTTGACGTGGCCACCGGCATGAAAAACCCCACCAGCGGCGACTTCTCCGTCATGCTCAACTCCATCTATGCCGCGCAGCACCAGCAGCACTTCGCCTACGGCGGCTCGGAGGTGGAGACCTCGGGCAACCCCTACGCGCACGCGATTTTGCGCGGCGGCGTGAACAAGCGCGGCGTCAGCCAGCCGAACTACCACTACGAGGACATCAAGCGGCTGATCGGCATGTACCATCAGATGGGTCTGAAAAACCCCGCCGTCATCGTGGACGCCAACCACTCCAACTCGGATAAGCAGTATCACGAGCAGATCCGGATCGTCCACGAGGTGCTGCACAACCGCCAGTTCTCCGACGACATCCGCCGCCTGGTTAAGGGCGTCATGGTTGAGAGCTACCTGGAGCCGGGACGGCAGGACGTGAGCGAGCACACCTACGGCAAGAGCATCACCGACCCCTGCCTGGGCTGGACGGACTCCAAGCGGCTGATCTACGACATCGCGGAGATGTGCTGACAGCCGGTCGCGACCGGAGGTGAGGATATGATCGTCATTCGGACCTTCCAGCCCGGTGACCGCGATGCGGTCATCTCGCTGGTCCTGCACTGCCAGAACGACGGCACGCGTCCCCTCGTCTCGGTAGAGGACCAGCCGGAGCTGCTGCGTATCCCGGAGCTCTATCTGGACCGTGGCGGACACTTTTGGGTGGCAATGGACGATGACGCGCTCGCCGGGTGCGTCGGTCTGTTCCCGGCGGAGGGCAGCCTGGGCATCCTGAAAAAATTCTTCGTCTATGAGGCCTACCGCGGCGCGCCGCACCATCTGGGTCAGCGGCTCTACCGGACGCTGGCGGACTACGCCAGGTCGCACGGCTTCACTGCCCTGCTGTTGGACACACCGAAGAACACGGACCGGGCGCACCGGTTTTACCGCCGCGCGGGCTTCCGGCTCCTGCCGCCGGAGGAGGTCCCACTGCGCTATGACCACCCGTACGCGGAGAGCGATTTTTTCTATCTGCCGCTTTCCACAGACACGCAAGCGTGAACGCCCGGACTCTCCGGGCGTTTTTCGCGCCGCAACCGGTGGTTGTCAAATTCTCTATCTCCGTTGGTTGACGGTCCGGCCGCATGCCTGCTATCATGGAGTCAGAATCCAACAGAGGAGGGACCGGATATGGCAGATTTTTCCCAGCGCCTGCGGGAGCTGCGCACCGGGCGCGGCTGGTCGCAGGAGGCGCTCGCTCACCAGCTCTCCGTCTCCCGGCAGGCCGTACAGAAGTGGGAGGCGGGCACCGCCCGGCCGGATCTGGATAACCTCACGGCGCTGAGCGAGCTGTTTCACGTCTCCCTTGACTGGCTCGTGCTCGGGCGTGAGACAGACGATACGCCGCAGCGCGAGCCGGCGGCGCAGACGCTCTCCTTTCCCTGTTACGAGTACCGCAGCCGCATCGAGCTGTTCGGCCTGCCGCTGGTGCACATCTCCTTCGGCCTCTGGCGCCCCAGGCCGGCGCGTGGCATTTTTGCCGTCGGCAACGTCGCCGCCGGCGTGGTGGCGGTCGGCGGACTGGCCGCGGGCGGCTTTGCCTTCGGCGGGGTGAGTCTGGGTCTGCTCGCCCTCGGCGGGCTGGCGCTGGGCGGCATCTCCATCGGCGGACTGGCGCTCGGTCTGTTCGCCCTCGGCGGCGCGATCGGCGTCTGGGCAGTCGGTGGGCTGGCAGTCGGACAGACCGCCGCGCTCGGCGGCGCGGCCTTTGCCCCCTACGCCCTCGGGGAGAGCGCCTCCGGCGCGTTTGCCGTCTCCACCGGCGACCCGAGCCTCACGGAGACGGAGCTTCAGGAGCAGCTCCGGCAGTTCTGGCAGACCCTGTCCCAGGTCGCGCCGTGGTTTGCGCGGCTGTTTCGGGGCCTGTTCGATGGATGACCGCCGGGCCGCAGCGGCCAACTTCTCTCGCGCGAATACAGCGTATTCAAGCGGCGGACCGGCCGGGCGGCCGCTCTGCCGCCTCATCGGTGACAGGACCGTTCTCAGACGTATGTCTTGTGCACCGTTTGTGCATCACATCCCCATAAAACCGGCAAAAATCCGCACTTTTCCCATTCGGGAATCTCCAGAAACAGAAAAAACCGCTTGAAACCATCCCGGTTTCAAGCGGTTCACTGAGCAGCGGGAGAAGGATTCGAACCCTCACATACAGAGTCAGAGTCTGCTGTGCTACCCTTACACAATCCCGCTATTTCGCATCGCCTCACGGCCTTTATTATTATAATCATTTTGCCGGGGTTGTCAACCCCTATTTTATTTTTTCGGCCGGTTTTCCGGCGCCGCCTTCTGTGATACAATAGCAGGCGGGCGGTGCACCTCTCAGGTCAAACCGGCCGCCCGGAAAGGCGGGAGCAAGATGCAAAATTGGGAGAGCCTGCGTGCCGCGTGCCAGCAGTGCCAGCAGTGCAGCCTGAGCCGCACCAGGACCCATCTGGTCTTCGGGGACGGCAATCCGGCCGCCCGGATCATGTTCATCGGGGAGGGGCCGGGCCAGCAGGAGGACCTGACCGGCGTCCCTTTCGTCGGCCCGGCGGGCCAGCTGCTCGACCAGATGCTGGAGATCATCGACCTGGACCGCACAAAGTATTATATTACCAACATCGTCAAATGCCGTCCGCCGCACAACCGCGACCCGCTGCGCGAGGAGCAGGAGGCCTGCATCGGCTACCTGCGCGTACAGACCCGGCTGATCGACCCGCGCATCATCATCTGCCTGGGCCGGATCGCCGCCGGACGCCTGATCCACTCGGACTACCGCATCACGCGCGAACATGGCCAGTGGGTCCGGAAGGGCCGCGTCTGGATGACGGCGATCTACCACCCCTCCGCCCTGCTGCGCGACGTGAGCAAGCGGCCGGAGACCTTTGACGACCTGATCGGCATCCGGGAGAAGATTCGCGCGGTCTGCCCCGAGGTATATGCCGGCCGGCCCGCCGGCGAGCCATCGCGCGAATCCTGACACACCACGCCGCTTTCTGCCGCATATGCTGACTTGGAGGGGGATTTCGCCTTTCCTCCCCTCATCGGGTATAAACCGGCCACAGCAGTGGGAGAATGATAGTACCCCGTTACATAGCGATGTGGCGGGGGGAACGATACCAAGCGGCGGAGTGTGAAAACGTGGATACCAGTGTCAGAAGAGGAGACATCTTTTACGCCGACCTCAGCCCGGTGGTGGGCAGTGAGCAGGGCGGTGTGCGGCCGGTGCTCATCATACAAAACGACATGGGCAACCGGCACAGCCCTACGGTGATCGCCGCGGCCATCACCTCACAGCTCAACAAGGCCAAATTGCCCACGCATATCGAGCTGATCAACCAGCACTGCGGGCTCACACGGGACTCCGTGGTCCTGCTCGAGCAGATTCGCACGCTGGATAAACGCCGCCTGCGCGAGCGGATGGGCCATCTGGATGAGCGGATGATGGCAGAGGTGGACGCCGCCATCGCCGTGAGCTTCGGGTTGCGCGCGCGGGAAAAAGAGGTCTGACCTCACGCAGAGCAAAACCGGACGGGGCCGTCTTGCGCCTCCGTCCGGTTTTCGCGCAAATGCAAGCATTTGCGCGAGTTTTGCAGTCCGACTGCGCGCACGGATTTTGTTCCAAAATCCGCACACTTGCCGGACTATTTGTATTTTTGGCCCGGTACATGCCCGTGCCAAAAATAAATTGGACTCTCTTTGGCTCTTCGAGCCAAACTCGGTGAGACCTTTTTGACAGTCTGTGCTGGACGGGGCCGCCTTGCGGTTTCCGTCCGGCTTTCCGTTTGTCACAACAGCTCCCGAAAGGAGCGGATGTATCGGTCGCACAGCGCGCGCATCTCCCCCTCCTGGGCGGCAAAGAGGCGGTCCTGGACGCCGGTGACGCGGCAGCCCGCCTCTTTGGCCGCGCGGCAGGCGACCGGCGAGTCGTCAAAGAATTCGATCTCCTCCAGCGGGGTCCCCAGAGCCCGCGCGGCGGCGGCAAACGCCCCCGGCGTCCCCTTGGTCATTCCCAGCTCCTGTGCAAAGAGAAAGGGATGGAGAAAGCGGTCCCACCCGAACCGGGCGAGGGCAGCCTTGGCCAGCGATGGCTCGGCAGAGGTGTAGAGCGCCAGCCGCTCCCCCCGCGCGGCGCAGGCGGAGAGGTACTCCGCCGCCCCCTCCTTGGCCGGGAGGGAATGGGCGTAGGCGTCATAGGCCATCTCGAGCCACTCCGCCATGATCTCCTCCTCGCTCTCGTCCAGGTGGCAGAACTCCCTGGTAAAGCGGGCCGCCACCGGGAAAATGGCGTGGATGACCCCCTCGTGGTATTCCTTCGACCAGGGGATGCCGCGCTTTGCCAGGAATCGCAGGTCGATCTCCTCCCAGATGCCGTTGGAGTCGAGCAGGGTCCCGTCCAGATCAAACAGTTTCATCGCGCCTTCCCCTCCGTATAACCCTCCGCGAGCCAAAACCGCCAGGGAAATTCCGCCGCCTCCTGCGCGTAGGCAATGCCGACCCGCCGCCCCGTCCGGATGGGCCCCACCGGCTCCGGTGCGGCGAGGCCGAACTCGGGCAGCGCCTCCGCCACCCAGAGGCCGGGACCTGACAGCGGCAGGCCGTTTTCCGAGCGCGTGAGGCCGAGGGCCTGGCAGAGCTTGCCCGGCCCGTTGAGGAGGTTGCGCCGCTGATAGGCGCTCAGCTCCCCCATCACCCGCCCAAAGCGGCGGCGGGCAATCTCATCCACGCCGAGCACCGGCAGCGCCCCGCGCACCAGCACGGCGGACGCTGTCCCCTCCGACCCGGTCACCAGGTTCAGCATGTGGTGCATCCCATAGGTGAAGTAGATATACGCCCGGCCCGGCGGACCGTACATCACCTCGTTGCGCGCCGTGCGGCGACCGCCGTAGGCATGACAGGCCTTGTCCCTCGCAGCGAGATACGCCTCCGTCTCCGCGATGCGCACGGCGAGGGTCACGCCGCCTGAGGCGCGGACGAGATACTTGCCCACCAGGGCGCGGGCAATGGCGACGGTGTCGCCCAGGTAAAAGGATTCCGGCAGCGGGGGCATGTCGGCACCTCCCAAAAATACTTTTGTCCAGTATATCAGACGGCGCTGGATGCGTCAAATGCGGCAGACGTCCCTCGGGGGAGCCCTCCCCTCTGTCTGCTGCCTATGCCAGCGCCTCTCTCAGCGGCTCAAATGGCCGCACGGGCGCAAAACGGCCCGGCACCGATGTTCGGTGCCGGGCCAGAAACCCCTCTCAGCGTCGGCGCTGCTCCGAGGCAAAAGCCGGGACTTCTCCCCTTCAGACCTTCTCACAGATCAGCCGCCCCATCTCACGGGTGCCCACGAGACGTTCCGCGCCGCCGGCGGTGTCGGCGGTGTGCCAGCCGGCAGCGAGCACGCGGTCCACCGCCGCCTCGATCGCCCCCGCCTCCTCCGGGAGCTGGAAGGAATAGCGGAACATCATCGCCGCCGAGAGGATGGTGGCGATGGGGTTGGCCTTGTCCTGCCCGGCGATGTCGGGCGCGGAGCCATGGATCGGCTCGTAGAGGCCGGGCGCGCTGTCCCCGATGGAGGCGGAGGGGAGCAGGCCGATAGACCCGGTGATCATGGACGCCTCATCCGAGAGGATATCGCCGAACATGTTCTCCGTCACCACCACGTCAAACTGGCTGGGATTGCGCACGAGCTGCATCGCGCAGTTGTCAACCAGCATATCCTCATAGGTCACGTCGGGGTACTCCGCCGCCAGACGGTGCATGGTCTCGCGCCAGAGACGGCTGGTTTCCAGGACGTTGGCCTTATCCACGCTGGTCACCTTGCCCCGGCGCAGGCGGGCCAGCTCAAAGGCGCGGCGGCCGATGCGCTCGATCTCCAGCTCGGAGTAGGCCATCAGGTCGGTCGCCTCCATGCCGCGCTCCTCCGTCTGGTACTTGTCCCGTTTGCCGAAGTAGATGCCGCCGGTCAGCTCGCGGACCATCATCAGGTCGATGCCCGCCTCGGCGGTCTCCCGCTTGAGAGGGCAGGCGTCTGCCAGGGCCGGACGCAGCGCCGCCGGGCGCAGGTTGGCATACAGCCCCAAGTCCTTGCGAATGGCCAGCAGCGCGGTCTCCGGGCGCTCGTGCGCCGGGCGGTCGCTCCCCCACTTCGGGCCGCCCACCGCGCCGAGGAGGACAGCGTCGCAGGCGCGGCAAGTCTCCGCCGTGCCGTCCGGGTAGCTCTTGCCCACCGCGTCGGTGGCGCAGCCGCCCATCAGCACGTCCACCCAGGTGAAGCTGTGGCCGAACTTCTCCCCCACGCGCTCCATCACGCGCACGGTCTGCTCTACCACCTCTGGGCCGATTCCGTCGCCCCGGATCAGGGCAATTTTGAATGTACTCATGTTCAGCACCTCACTGATTGTGATATCCCGCGTTCGCGGGCGGTTATTAGGGAAAGTCTTTTTTATGCGCCGGGCCGTAGGGGCGCACCTTGTGCGCCCTTTTCGTCCTGGTGCCCCCTTACTTCGTCCCTGTCGGGTCGGCCGCGTCGCGCAGGGCGTCGCCGACAAAGCTGATGGCCACCACCAGCACGATCACCATCAGCCCCGGCGGCAGCCAGAGCCACGGCATCTCGGTGAGCACCGTGAGCGACTGCGCCCCGCCGAGCATATTGCCAAGGCTGGCGTCCGGCGGCTGGACCCCCATGGACAGGAAGCTGAGCGCCGCCTCGTCGAGCATGGAGACCGCCATCACCGTCGTCGCATAGACCAGCACGGGGGCGAGGGTGTTGGGCAAGATCTCGGAGAAGAGGAGATAGCGCCCCGGCATGCCCGCCACCTGGCTGGCGCGGACAAAGCCGCTCTCGCGCAGGGCGAGCACGTTGCCGCGCACCAGCCGGGCCACGCCCGGCCAGTCCACAAAGCCGAGAATCAGAATGATGTTCCACAGCCCCGGCTCAAAGATGGCCGCAGCCACCAGCACGAGCAGGAGGTAGGGAAAGCTCATCACCATGTCCGTCACGCGCATGATGATCATGTCCGCCACCCCGCCGAAGTAGCCAGAGATCAGCCCGAGCACCACGCCGAGGGCGGTGGAGAGCGCCGTCGCCAGCGCCCCCACCAGCAGCGAGGTCCGCGTGGCGTACAGAAGCCGCGAGAGCACGTCGCGCCCGATCTGGTCGGTGCCCAGGGGGTGGGCCAGGCT
Organism: uncultured Oscillospiraceae bacterium; assembly: GCA_964461385.1. GTDB lineage: Bacteria > Bacillota > Clostridia > Oscillospirales > Oscillospiraceae > Onthomonas. The sequence goes on along the minus strand of CAYWUA010000001.1, from coordinate 79,449 downwards.
GGGCGGCGCGCTGAAGGCCGGGTGAATCGCCGTCGGGTCATAGGGGGCAATCACCGGGGCGAGCACCGCCGCCAGGGTGATGAGCACCACCACCACGAGGCTCGCCACCCCCAATTTATGGCGCAGGAAACGCGCCGTCAGTCCGTCTTTTCTCATCGCAGTCTCACCGTCGGGTTGGCCAGGGCATAGAGGATATCTGTGATGAGGTTCACCAGCACGACCACCACCGCCGTCATCAGGCAGACACCCATGATGACCGGATAGTCCCGGCTGCTGATCGCGCTCATGGTCATCAGGCCCAGCCCCGGCCAGGAGAAGACCTGTTCGACCACCACGCTGCCGCCGAAGAGGGCGGGAATCTGTACCCCCACCACCGTGATGACGGTCAGGAGGATATTGCGAAAGCCGTGCTTCCAGATCACCCGGCGCTCCCCCAGGCCCTTGGCCCGGGCGGTGCGCAGGTAATCCTGCTGGCTGATGTCCAGCATGGCCGAGCGGATATAGCGCAGGTTCACCCCCGTCTGGTAGACGGTAAGCACCGCAGCTGGCATGACCAGATGGCGCAGCACATCCAGCGCGCCACCGCCCGTGCCCAGCGTGGTCATCCCGCTCGAGGGGAGCCACCCGAGCTGCACGGTGAACAGCCAGATCAGCACCAGCGCGAGGAAAAAGCTCGGAATCCCCGTGCCCACAAAGCTGATCGCCACCAGGGCATAGTCCCCCTTCGTATACGGGTGGGTGGCCGACCAAATGCCCAGCGGCAGGGCGATGGCTATGCTGAGCACCAGCGCGGTCACCATCAGCAGCAGCGTCGGCCCGAGGTGGGAGAAAATCATCTCACTGACCGGCTGGAAGCTGCTGGTGGAATAACCCAGGTTCCCGGTGAGCACTTGCTGGAGCCAGACAAAGTATTGGATATAGAAGGGCTGATCCAGCCCCCAGGCGACCGCCCGGGCAGCCAGCGCCCCCTCGGAAACGCGCGGGCCAGTGAGCATATCCAGCGGACTGCCGGCCAGGCACATGAGCGCATAGTCGATCACCGTAATGCCGATGAGCACCGGGATGGCGACGGCGATACGCTTGAGGATATATTTTCCCATCTCCGCCTCCTCAGTAGCGCGCGGCCCGGATGAGGGTCTGGGTATAGCGCTCACGCGGGTGGTTCACGATCTGCTCCGTCGGCCCCACCTCCACCAAGCGGCCGCTCTGCATGACGGCCAGGCGGTCGCTGACGTAAGCCACCGCACCGATGCCGTGGCCGATGAAGATACTCGTCAGCCCCAGCTCCCGCTGGAGGCGGCGCATCAGCTCCAGGATCTGGGCGGCCACCGTCACGTCCAGGGCGGAGACCGGCTCGTCCCAGACGACGAATTTCGGGTTCAGCGCCAGGGCGCGGGCGATGCACACCCGCTGGCGCTGGCCGCCGGAGAGCTCGTGCGGATAGCGCCCGGCATAGGCCGCGGGCAGCCCCACCATGTCCAGAAGCCGCTCCACCTTCTGCCGCCCGTCCGCGCGGGTGGCAAGGCGATGATAGGCCATCGGCTCATAGAGGGTCTGAAAGACCGTCTTGCGCGGGTTGAGGGAGGCGTAGGTGTCCTGAAAGACCATCTGGATCTCGCAGCGCACCTGGCGCAGCCAGCTCCGGTCGGCAAGGTCGCGCCTGCGGTAGGTCACCTTGCCCTTCGTTGGACGTTCGAGCGCAATGATCTGGCGGCCCAGTGTACTTTTGCCCGAGCCAGATTCTCCCACCAGGCCGAGCGTCTCCCCTTTATAGAGGGTGAGGGAGACATCGTGCACCGCCTCAATTGTGCGGCGGCCGGAGAGACGGTAGGACTTGCTCACCCGTTCCAGTTGACAGATTTCATTCATTTCAGTCTCAATTTCTCCGCCGCCTCGGCCAGCCGGCGGGTATAGGTATGTTGTGGATGGTTCATGACGTCCTGAGCTGTGCCGATCTCCACTACTCGGCCTTCCCAGGCGACGGCAATCCGGTGCGCCTCGCGGGCGGCCAGGGCGATGTCATGCGTGATAAAGAGCACGGCCATGCCGTTCTCCCGCTTCAGACTCCCAAGCAGCTCCATGATCTGCTCCTGCACTGTGACGTCCAGGGCGGTGGTGGGCTCATCGGCAATCAACAGCCGCGGATGGCAGGCCAGGGCCATAGCAATGCACACCCGCTGGCGCTGGCCGCCGGAGAGGGTGTGCGGATAGCGGCGAAGCATCGCCCGGTCAGCGGGCAGGCCGACCCGCCCGAGCAGCTCAAGCGCGCGCGCTTCGGCGGTGCGGCGGTCCATCCCCATGTGGATGCGCATCCCCTCCGTGAGCTGATCCCCGATGGTGAGCACACCGTTGAGGCTGGTCAGCGCGTCCTGAAAGACCATCGTGATCTCCGACCCGCGCACCCGGTCGAGCGCGCTGCCGTCCAGCCCGAGCAGCTCCCGCCCGCCAAAGCGGATAGCGCCGGCGGTGACGCGCGCCTTCGGAGACAGCAGCCCCATCACCGCCAGGGCGGTCATGCTCTTGCCCGAGCCGGACTCCCCCACCAGGGCGATAAACTCGCTCTCCTCCACGGCGATCGACATGCCGCGCAAAATCTCCTGCCCGCCGATCTCCAGATGCAGGTCCTCAATTTCCAGCAGGCTCATGCAGCAAAGCTCCACTCCTGGATATTGTTGAGGGAACCGTACATCGTCGCCTCGGCATTTTGCAAGCTCTCGCGCACCGCGCCCAGCGGTCCGTAGGCATACAGACAGATCACCGGGACCTGCTCCTGCGCCAGTGCGTCGATGGCCGCGTAGTTTTCGCGCAGCACCGCCTCGTCATTGCTCGTCCAGATCGCGGCAATGGCCTGCTGCGCCTCGTCCGGATAGAGATGGCACCAGGAGGAGAGGACGTAGTCAATATCCCAACTCGGGTCCACTGCGGGGTAGGTGTACTGCACGGCCAGCAGGTCGGTCTCCTCCGCGCCTGCCTGGGCCATGAGGGTGTCAAGGTCCACCGTGCGCAGATCTACGTTGATGCCCACCGCCGCCCAGTAGGACTGGCAAAGGGTGCAGGCGTTCACCAGCGTCTGGTCTCCGGAGTCGATGTAGAGGGTGTAGGTCTCGCTGCCGTCCCATCCTGCCTCGTCGAGCAGTTCGCGGGCCCGCTCGGGATCATAGGAAACCGGCTCGAGCCCGGAGGCGTACGGCCCGTCCGGGACGCAGAAGCCGTCCATGATCTCCGCTCCGCCGGAGAGCAGACCCTCGACGATGGTCTCCCGGTCGATCGCATACAGCATCGCCTGGCGCACCCGCTCGTCCGGGATGGACTCGGCATTGAGGAAGATGCTCTCGGTCGCAAGCGCGGAGCCGTAGGCGGAGCGGATGCCCTCCAAGGCCTGCACCGCCGCCTGGTCCTCCTCCGGGATGCTGCCCAGCAGCGGGGGGACGATGTCGATCTCCCCGGACTGGAGCGCGGCCAGCAGGGCGCTGCCCTCGACGATGCGGATATTGCAGTATTCGATCTGAGGCGCGCCGCGCCAGTAGTTCTCGTTGGCAATGTAGGAGATATAGTGGTCGGCGTCGTAGTCCGTCACCATATACGGCCCGGAGACGACGGTGGGCGCGTCAAACCAGCTCGACGTGGCCAGCTCCGCCTCCGGGATGGTCTCGAGCACGTGCTTGGGCAGCGTGAGGATGTACTGGGCGTAGCCGTTTAAGAAGCTGACCATATTCATCTCATACTTAAAGGTGATCTCCAACGTCTTCTCGTCCACCACGGTGAGTCCCTCGATGGTCTCTGCTCCCTCTTCCACCCAGCCGGTCTCGTCATCCGTGCCGACGATAGCGGAAAACTGCATTGCGTAGTTCATCACCAGCGGGCTTGCAATGCGTGTCATGGTATAGGCCAGATCCTCCGCCGTGACCGGCTCGCCATCCGACCACGCCGCCGCCTCATCGATATGGACGGTATAGGTCAGGTTGTCCTCCGTGGTGATGGCGTCGGCGAGCACAAATTCAAACTCCATCTCATCGTTCAGGCTCACAAGCGGCAGAAATTCCAAGCTCATCGCGTACAGGTTCACCCAGGTGCCGTCCATCAGCAGCGGGTTGAGCGTGCCCAGGCGCGAAGTGCAGCCGATATTGACCACGGAGGTCTCCTGCGTCTGGGCGGCGTTCTCTCCGGCGCTCTCCTGGTCCGCGGCGGCCTGCGTGTCCGTCTGACCGCCGCAGGCGGCAAGGCCGGCCAGAAGGGCCAACATCAGAAGCAATGCAAAAAATCTCTTCATAGGGCGTCCTCCCTTTTTTAATATATTTTATTTAGTATACAATTTTGGCTGTAGAAAGTCAACGGATTGCCCGCAAAGCGGAAAACAGCGGCAGAATACATCTTGACAAAAGAGGTTCCCCCGGCTATAATGCATTTATTAACAGACGCAGATGGGAAGAAAGACCGTATGTATCCCTTCCAGAGAGCCGGTGGCTGCTGTGAACCGGCAGGCGGCGTGCGGTGGATAACTGTTCCCGGAGTCGCTCACCCGAACCGCGCGGCGCAGTAGGGTCAGCCGGCTGACCCCGTTACCGGTCCAGGCCTTGTTGGAGGCCGCAGAGGGCTTGGCGGGCAACCGCCGGCCGAACCAGGGTGGTACCGTGTAATTGTGTTTTACACCCCTGACCAATGCCGAGGTCAGGGGTGTTTTTTCATTCTCCTGACGGGCAGAACCATCACTTTTAGGAGGAACCGAACGATGACCGGATTTGAAAAGTACATTCCCTTCGTGCCGCAGCCGATTGAGAACCGCACCTGGCCGGATAAGCAGATCCCTCACGCGCCCGTGTGGTGCTCCGTCGACCTGCGCGACGGCAACCAGGCCCTCATCGACCCGATGAACGTGCAGGAGAAGCTGGAGCTGTTCCACTGCCTGGTGGACATCGGCGTGAAGGAGATCGAGGTCGGCTTTCCGTCCGCCTCGGACACGGAGTACCTCTTCCTGCGCACCCTGATCGAGGACGGTCACATCCCGGACGACGTGACCATCCAGGTGCTGGTGCAGGCGCGGCCGCACCTGATCCGCCGCACCTTCCAGGCGATCGAGGGCTGCAAGCACGTCATCTTCCACTTCTATAACTCCACCTCCACCCTCCAGCGCAAGGTGGTCTTCCGCACGGACGTGGAGGGCGTGAAAAAGATCGCCGTGGACGCGGCGGAGATGATCTACGAGATGAGCCAGCCCTTCCTCGCCTCGGGGATGGACCTGCGCTATGAGTACTCTCCCGAGTCCTTCATGGGCACCGAGATGGACGCGGCGGACGAGATCTGCGCCGCCGTGCTCGACGCCCTGCACGCCGACGAGGCGCACAAGGTCATCTTGAACCTGCCCACCACGGTGGAGAACTGCATGCCCAACCAGTTCGCCGACGAGCTGGAGTACTTCATCCGCAACCTGCCCGGCCGGGAGCGGGCGATCATCTCGCTCCACCCGCACAACGACCGCGGCACCGGCGTGGCCACCGCCGAGCTCGGCCTGCTGGCCGGCGGCGAGCGGATCGAGGCCACCCTCTTCGGCAACGGCGAGCGGACGGGCAACGTCGACATGGTCACGCTGGCGATGAACATGTACACCCAGGGCATCGACCCCGAGCTGGACTTCTCCGACATCAACAAGATCCGCGACGTGTACGAGAAGGTCACCAAGATGCGCGTCGGCGAGCGGCAGCCCTACGTCGGCAAGCTGGTGTTCACCGCCTTCTCCGGCAGCCATCAAGACGCGATCAACAAGGGCGTGCAGTACATGGCCGAGTCGGGCACCGACAAGTGGGAGGTCCCGTACCTCCCCATCGACCCGGCGGACGTGGGCCGCGCCTACGAGCCCATCATCCGCATCAACAGCCAGTCCGGCAAGGGCGGCACCGCCTTTGTCATGGCGCACAACTTCGGCTTTAACCTGCCCAAGGCGATGCACCCGGAGTTCGGCACCATCGTCCAGCACGAGACCGACCGGGTGGGCAAGGAGCTGCTGCCGGAGGCCATCTTCCAGCTCTTCCGCAAGGAGTACCTCGAGGTAGACGGCCCCTATCAGCTGCTGCGTCACCAGTTCCATGAGCAGATGGTGGACGGCAAGAGCCATGTCACCTTCGAGGGGACGCTCCGGCACAAGGAGACCGTCTTCGAGGTCGCCGGCGAGGGCAACGGCCCGATCGACGCCTTCTTCAACGCCATCCACGGCCAGCGGATGGACAAGTACACCTTTGCCGACTACTCCGAGCACGCGATCAACACCGGCTCGGACTCGCAGGCGGTGGCCTATATCCACCTCAAGACGAAGGAAAACCAGGACATCTTCGGCGTCGGCATCGACCACAACATCTCTCTGGCCTCCATTAAGGGCGTGCTGTGCGCGATCAACCGCGCCTGGTGGAAGGAAAAGGAGCTGGAGCTGGCCGGGCAGACACAGATCTGACCCATCTGTTGTAAAAAATCGCCGCACCTTTGGAGTCCCATCTGCTTCAAAGGTGCGGTTGTGTTTTGCCTGCCGTTCGGGTCGTTATTTCCTCACGCGGCAGGGGTGAACCGGCAACCCTCCGCCGGCGCGAAGGTGTCAAGCACCGCATCCACGTCCTCCCGGAGTTCGTAGTATCCCTCTTGGGTTTCCCCGCTGAATTGGACGTCGGTGGGAAAATACGCCACCACATCGTAGTGTCTCCCTCCGCCGTCTCCAGCTCGCCGAGCACGCGGTAAGCGGGCAGGAAATCATACTCCTCCTCATGGCCGCTCTCGTAGAGGGCAATGTCGAAGAGTCTGCCGCCATAGCCCGCGTCCGCACTGGCCTGGTGATAGACGTTCAGGCGGTTGTCCTCGCTGTAGGTGTATGACTAGGCAGCCCGCTCCCAGTCCATCGCCAGGTCGTAGTAATCCGTCTGCAAGACCCAGCCAAGCGCGGCCTCCTGCTCAGATTCGCTCTCCGATTGCAGGCCGTCGGCCTCCGCCTCCTCGTCCGGGAGCTCCTCTGTCTGTCCGGCGGATTGGGTCCCCTCTTCCTCTCCCCCGGAGAGGGCGGCCACATCGCCGCTGTCCTCCTGCCCGGTCATCACCAGGCCGACCACGATGATCCCCATCAGCACCAGGATCACCACGCCCAGCACGGCGGCCAGCACGGTCAGCCTGCGCGCCGCTCCGTTGTCCGTCCGGGGCTTGTCTGAGTGGACCGGCGCGCCGCAGGCCCCGCAGAACGCCGTCCCCGGCACAAGCTCCGCCCCGCAGGACTGGCAGCGCCGCGGCCGCTCCTCGTCCAGCTTCCGCCCGCAGTAGACGCAGTAGGACACCCCGCCCGGCTGCTGCTTGCCGCAATATTTACATGTCACGCCCGATTCCCCCCGATGTCCAATCATCGACCAGCTTTTTTCTATTTACCATATCTGTCTGCCGGACAGCAAGGACCACGCCGCCATACTTCTCAAAATTTGCTTTTGTGAACGCATTTTCTTCGCTTTCCCTGTGGCAATTTTTGTCACAATCGTGTATACTATTTTAAATTGTGTGTCTATGGCTCTGAACCGGCGAAGGCCCGGTGGAGCCACCGGGCCTGGGTTATTCCATCTCCCCGCCGTCCTCTTCGTCCTCTGGTTCCTCTTCCTCTTCC
>CAYWUA010000001.1:31276-71728 GCA_964461385.1 uncultured Oscillospiraceae bacterium | reverse complement strand
TTCCTCTTCCTCTTCCGGGGCCAGGCCGAGACGCTCCTCGATCTTCAAGTCGTGATTGAGCGGTTGATAGACAATCATCGTGCCCACCAGGGCGGGGAACCAAACGCCCAGGACGAGCAGCAGCATGGTGCTGTACGGGATCATAAAGATGAGCAGTCCCCAGTATATCGCCTGCACCAGCACGGACAGGACGCTCTTGATCGGATGATAGAGGATCATCAGCAGGCTGTTGCGGAAGAGCGGCACAATGCCCAGATCGAGAAACACCCGCTGCGGCCACAGATAGGTGAACAGAGCCAGCGCCGCCACCGCTGCGAAGATGGTGGAAAATAGCATGGCCGGCGGGAGCGTCTGCCCGTTTTGGAGCTGGTTGAGCACATGGATCACCAGCGCGATCAGCGTGCCCATAATTGCGCCGGGCAGGAGATTGTCCTTCCAGTCGCGCCGCCAGGCGTGGCAATACTGCCGCCACCAGCCGCTTGTGGAATCACGCAGGGCGTGCAGGATGCCGTCCATCATCGCTCCGTAGCAGGTGCCGTACAGCGCGCCGCCCAAGATGCCGGAGAGCAGCAGCCAGATTGGCTGGCCTCCCTCCATCACGCCGAGGGACATGCCAACCGCGCCCGGAAGCGCGCTGAGCACGCACAGCAGGTTGGTCACGGCAAAGCGCCCGAGGTTATCCAGGAAAATCTCCCAGAGGCGGGTGAGGCCCCTTGCTTTGGGCTGCTGCGGACCGGAGGTCGTTCCGCCCATCTGATTAAAATCTTGTCCGAAAATCATGCTGACTGTCTCGCTCCTTTTGTTTCAGCGGCAGAGTTCTCTGCCGCAGCGGTCTTGTTTTGTCCTGACACGGTCCTTCCGTGCAGCACAGATATCCCAGGAGGTGTTCCCCGTTGCAAACTGTCAAATATCGCTCGTTTTCCCATTGGTTCAGCTATCACTGGGGCTGGTTTGTCCTGGCCGGCGTGCTGGCCCTGCTGGCGCTCTATTTCTACACCGGCCGGACCGTGGAGGCGGATCCCGACTACCGCATCAGCTGGGTGGGCAGTACGGAACTGAGCGAGGCGGAACAGGAGGCTGTCCGCTTGGCCATGTCCTCTCTCGGCGCCGACCAGAACGGGGACGGAGAGGTGACCGTCGACCTCGTACAGTACATCATCGACTTCCAGCCGGACGAGGACACGGCGGACCCCGCCCTCTCCTACTCCGCCCTGGTAAAGCTGATGGCCGACCTGGATCTGAAGGACTGCTACCTTTTCCTGATCGAAGACCCGGAGGCGTTCCAGCGCAGTCTCGGCGTCCTGCAGTACCTCGACGGCAGGATTCCCGGAGAGGAGAACGATTATGAGGCCGCCAACTGGGAGGAGATGTGCGTTGCCTGGACTTGTGAAGGGTTGGAGCACACGCCGACCTATCTCGCCCGCCGTGCATTTTTCAACGGTGAGTCGGCGGAAGAACTCTTCCCCGGCAGCGACACGCTCTTTGAAGTCATGACCGGCTTGGGCGGCGCGTCGTAACCGTAAACCCGACGCGCCGCCCAGCCAGAGGATGGATCACTGGTTTTCCTTGACGATGGACTCCCAGAGCCCACACAGGTAGGCCGCACCCAGCGCGCGGTCATACAGGCCGTAGCCCGGCATGGCCACCTCGTCCCAGATCATGCGGCCGTGGTCAGGGCGGATCGGCCCATCAAAGCCGATGTCGTAGAGCGCGCGCATGATCGCGTGCATGTCGAAGGTACCGTCACTGGAAAGGTGAGCGGCCTCCTCGAAGTCCCGCTCCCCGTCGTTGAACTTCAGGTTGCGGATGTGGGCGAAGTGGATGCGTCCCTTGAGCGCGCGGATCATCTCCGGCAGGTTGTTGCGCAAGCTGGTCCCATAGGAGCCGGTGCAGAAGGTGACGCCGTTGTGGGGGTTATCCACCATCTTCATCATGCGCAGGATGTTCTCCTTGCTGATGATGATCCGCGGCAGGCCGAACACGCTCCAGGCCGGGTCGTCCGGATGGATCGCCATGTTGATGTTGTACTTGTCGCACACCGGCATGATCGCCTCAAGGAAATACTTCAGGTTGGCAAACAGCGTCTCGTCGTCGATGCCGCTGTAGAGCTCGAAGAGCTCCTTCACCTTTGCCATCCGCTCCGGCTCCCAGCCGGGCATGACGGTGCCGTTCATCTCGCCGGCGATGGAGTCGAACATCTTCTCCGGAGAGATGGCGTCCACTGCCGCCTGGCTGTAAGCCAGCACGGTGGACCCGTCCGGGCGAACCCGGGCCAGTTCCGTCCGCGTCCAGTCGAACACCGGCATAAAGTTATAGCACACCATGTGGATATCCGCTTTCCCGAGGTTTTCCAGCGTTTTGATGTAGTTATCAATGTCGCGGTCACGCTCGGGCGAGGCGGTCTTGATCGCGTCAGAGACGTTGACGCTCTCGATACCGGCCAGGGCAAGACCGGCGTCCTCCACCTCACGCTTCATGGCCTGGATCTCCTCGAGCGTCCACAGCTCGCCGGGCATCTTGTCATAGAGCGTGGTGATGACGCCCTTCACATAGGCCGTCTGCCGGATCTGTTTCAGCGTGACGGTGTCGTGCTTGCTGCCGTACCAGCGCATGGTCATCTGCATGTGTTTCCACTCCTTCTTTGAACTTATATTGTCCGCCCGGACATCACCGGGCAAATCTGCCGCAAAGGGAAGTACGATTATGATCGAATCACTCCATGGCACCCGGGAAACCGTCAATTACAGCAATTCCCGTATCGTGCGCTTCTATCTCAACGACAATTCGGAGAATTTCCCACCCCACTGGCACAAGGCCGGTGAGATCATTGCCCCGCTGAACAATACCTATGAGGTCACCGTAGGCGGCAATGTGCTCACGCTCTATCCCGGCGATGTGCTCATCATCGCCTCGGGCGAGCTGCACTCCATCCGGGCGCCAGAGACCGGGGCGCGCTACATCCTCAACTATACCTCGGAGCGCTTCAGCTCCATCCCGGATCTGAACTTCCTGTTTTCCACGATGAGCCCCTACTGTCTGGTGCGCATCAACCAGTCCCCGCAGCAAGCAGGCAGCCTGATGGCCGTCCTCGACCAGATCCATTCGGAGTATTGCGGCGACAAAAACTACCGCGATGGGGAGATTTACTCCCTCCTGCTGCACTTCTTTGTCCTGCTCGGCCGGGAGCAAAGCGAGGCGGCAAAGTGGCGCGCCAGCCCGTCCAAACAGCAGGAGTACTCGGAGCATTTCCGCAGTGTGTGCAACTATATCCGCGAGCACTGCACGGAAAATCTGACGCTCGAGCAGATCTCGGAATACGCGGGCTTCAGCAAGTATCACTTCACCCGTCTGTTCAAGGAGTTCGCCGGCACGACCTACCATGACTACCTCACTCTCAGCCGCATCCGCTGGGCGCAGAACCTGCTGGCCGACTTCTCGCTGTCCATCACGGAGATTTCCATGCGCTCCGGTTTTAACTCCCTGGCCACCTTTAACCGCAGCTTTAAGCAGCGCCTCGGCTGCACCCCCTCGGAATACCGTAAGCTCAACTCGGACCCGGACCATCCGGTACAGAGCATGCCCAGTCAGCGATAGATCTTGCGCCCCTGTGCGTCGGGAATGCCGCTCTTGCGGTAGAAATAGGTGTTGATCACATCGCGCCACTCACAGGCGTGCGCCTTCTGGTGCGCCAGGCGCTCGTGCAGGCGGCGGTAGGTTTCCGGCTCCAGCCGGTCCTTGACCGACTCGACCAGGTCGTAGAACCGCGCGGCCTCCTCCGCGCCGTGGAAGTGGGTGTCGTAGATGTGCTGGATCACCGTCTTGCCGCTCTTGAGCACATAGGTGTAGGGCAGGTGGTGGAAGAAGAGCACCAGCTCGTCCGGGCAGGTCTCCAGGTTCTCGTATGTCTCGGCCAGCGGGCTGTTGTACTGCTGGCAGTAGCCGGTGCCGGCGCTGGTGCGGTCCACGCCGATGCCCTTGCAGTCCGCGCGGTGGTAGGTGCCCCAGCGGTCATACTCATAGCCGTCCACATTGGGGCCGTAGTGGTGATTCGGACTGCACATCCAGCCGATGCCGAGCGGGGCGTTATAGCTCTCGTAGGCCGGCCAGGAGGCCATCAGGATCTCCCGCATCACCGACTCCACCTCCGCGTCTTGTCCGAAGGTCAGCCGCGCCCACTCGCGGGCGATCTCCTCACCGGTCAGGTCGGTCTGGTAGCTCAGCCGGCCAAAGCCATACAGATTGGCCGCAGCCAGATCGTGACCGGTCCAGTTGGGATCGTCGCCCGTGTTGGCCACCGTCGCCATGCCGCAAAGGGTGTTGCCATAGCTGCGCCCGCTGACCAGGTCGGCCACAGTAGAGGAGCCGTCACAGCAATACATATCCTGACAGAGCACTTCGCGGAACCAGGGGATCAGGTAGCAGACGTGGCGCTGCTGGCCGGTATACTCCTGGGCAATCTGCACCTCCAACATCATATTGGTATGCTTTAAGCCGCCAAAGAGCGGACTCACCGGCTCCCGGACCTGAAAGTCCATGGGGCCGTTTTTGATTTGCAAAATGACGTTGTCGCGGAACGACCCGTCCAGCGGCATGAAATTGTCATAGCTCGAGCGGGCGCGGTCGGTCTTGGTGTCCCGCCAGTCCTGCTGACAGTTATAGACAAAGCAGCGCCAGATCACGATGCCGCCATAGGGCGCGACGGCATCGGCGAGCATGTTCGCCCCGTCACTGTGCGTCCGGCCATAGGTAAACGGGCCGGGACGTCCCTCCGAATCCGCCTTGACCACAAAGCCGCCCAGGCCGGGCAGATTCTCCCAGACCTCCTGCGCCTTCTCTCGCCACCACCGGGCCACCCGCTCGTCGCAGGGGTCGGCGCTGGCCGGTCCGCCCAGCTCCATCGGGGCGGCAAAGTTGATGCACAGGAACATCCGGATGCCATAACTAGCGAGAATCTCCTGGATCTGCCGCAGCGGCGCATAGTAGCGCGGGCTGATCAGCCAGGTAGCCGCGTCTTTGACATTGACGTTGTTGAGCACGACGCCGTTGATGCCGACAGAGGCGGCCAGGCGGGCGTAATCCACCGTACGCTCGTTCACGAGCACCTCGTTGTCCTGGAAAAAGAAGGACTGCCCGGAGTAGCCGCGCTCGATGTCCCCCTCTAGGTTATCCCAGTGGTTGAGCATCCGCAGCGGGTTGGAGGGTGCAGCGGACTCCTCCTCCTCCAGCGCGTCCCAAGCGCAGCCGGCCATCTGGGCCAAGCGCAGCAGGGCAAACACGCCGTAGAGCGCGCCGCGATCGCCGCCGGCGGAGATCTGCGCACGGCCGCCGGAGACGTGCAGGCAATAGCCCTCCTCGTGCAGCGCGGCGTTGCGGGTCACGGTGATCTCCGCCTCCCCCTCCGCCGGTTCCACCGCCTTGTCATAGAGCGCGCGCATCGCCAGGCGCAGCTCCTCTATCATCCTCCCGGCAACCGGACCGGTGAAGTCGCAGCGCACACGCAGCGGTGCGCCGCCCATCGTCTGAATTCTGGGATAGGCCAGCCAGCATTTGGTGTAGTTCATGACAGCTTCCACCTTTCTGTTTGAAATGCTCTCGTTTATCTCCAGGCAGACAGCGCGCCCGCTATCTGCCTGTCTTCCGCTATGGCCGAAGGGCCGACAGCAGCAGCCGGGCGGTCTCCGCCCCGTCTTCCGGCCGGTTGGACGGCCCGAAGGAGATGCGTAGGGTGCTCTCCGCCTCCTCAGGCGGCAGGCCGAGCGCCGTGAGCACATGGGAGGGCTCGCGGCGCCCTCTCTGATCGCAGGCCGCGCCCGCCGAGAGGCAGACGCCTGCCATATCCATCCGGTAGACCATTCCCTCTGCGCGCACGCCCGGCAGGGTGACGCTGATCAGACCGGGGAGCTTTTCCGCCCCCTCCGGGCCGCGGAAGACGGCCTCCGGACATCCCGCGCGCAGCACGGCGCGGAACTCCTCCTCCATCCGGCGCAGCCGCGCGGCCAGTTCCTCCCGGCGCGCACAGGCCGCCTCCAGCGCCGCGGCCATACCGACGATGGCGCAGACCGGCTCGGTGCCGCCGCGCACACCCTGTTCCTGCCCACCGCCGCAGATGAGCGGGGCGGGGCGCAGGCCATGTCGGGCGTAGAGAAAGCCCACGCCCTTCGGTCCGCCGAATTTGTGTGCCGAGGCGCTCAGCAGGTCCACTTGCGCCAGTGAGAGGGGGATATGCCCCACCGCCTGTACCGCGTCGGTGTGAAAGAGGACGCCGCGCGCGCGGCAGCGCGCCGCGATCTCCCGAATGGGCTCGATGGCCCCCACTTCATTGTTGGCATACTGGACGGACAGCAGGGCGGGACAGCGGTCCAGCGCGCGCTCCACCTCCTCCAGCGGGAGGATGCCCTGCCCATCCGGACGCAGAAGCACTGTACGGCAGCCGAGCAGCTCCATTGACCGGCAGGCGCGCAGCAGGGAATGGTGCTCGATCGCGCTCACGGCCAGCACGCCGCCGCGCTTGGGACCGGTGAGGGCAGCGCGGGCCGCGTGCCAGACCGCCCAGGTATTTGACTCGCTTCCACCGGAGGTAAAGTAGATCTCCTCCGGCATGCATCCCAGGCATTGCGCGATGCTCCGCCGGGCCAGCTCCACCGCGCGCCGGCCGGCCAGGCCGAGCCGGTAGAGGCTGGAGGGATTTCCGAATTGCTCCGTCAGGTACGGCTCCATCGCCGCGCGGGCTGCGGGGTCCAGCGGCGTGGTGGCCGCGTGGTCGGCATAGATCATGTTATCTACCTTCCCGATCACTGAAACTGAAAGCTCTCAAAGTCAAAGTTACTCCCCGGCAGGAAGATAAAAGTGACCTCCTGCATGCCATAGACCGGCTCAAGGGGGAAGGTCTGCGGCCCCCAGTCCTCCTGACAGGCAAACTCCACGCTCCGGCGCTCTTCCTTCCCGTCCTGCTGGAAGCGGATATGGATCGTGTTGTGGTCCAGCTCCGTGCGCCCCCAGACGGTGAGCGAGTGGAAGCCGCGCGGGCCGAAGTCCATCTCCTGGAAGACGAGCGAGACGTTGTTGCCGATGGCGACGATCGCCTCGTCCAGTCGCTCATAGCTGTCCCCGTAAAGCACGTCCGCCCCGGTCACCGCCAGTCGGTCCCACGCCCGGCTCTGCGGCCGGAATTGGAAGCCCTTGATATGTGCCTTAAACTCCAGCTCAAACCCGAACGTCTGCACGCCGGTGAGCTTCCGGTCCAGATGGAAGGTCTCCTCCTGGTAAACATTCCAGCGGGTAGGCCTGTGGTAGACGCGCTCGCCGATCACCTCGCTGCCCGCCTCATGAGGCACGCCCTGCCAGAAGGTGATAGGCAGCGGATCACCCGCCAGCTCAAAGATGGGCATGGTCACCTCCTCTGAGCCGCCGCGGCCGAAGTCCAGGTTCTCATAGGCCACCCAGGTATTCCCGTTGCGCGAGGTGGCGATGCCGCGCTCGTTGCCGTTGGTCACCTCGCCGCCGGAGCGGGTGTAGAGCGAGGCGGAGAGGAAGTCATAGGGGTTGAGGTAGCGGCTCCCCATCCCCTCCACGTTCAACTCCAGCACGGAGATGGGGGCGAGGACCTCGCCCTGACGGACGGCGCAGCGCACGCGCACCTCGCCGTCGCCCAGGCCGGTCACGCGCACGCGGCTCGCATCCCCAGCAAGCGGCTCAAGCGCGGCGTTGGAGACGTCCACACCGCGGCAGTCGGTGAGCCGCCAGACCAGCTCCCCTTCTGCGGCCTCCGGCGGGCAGCGGCGGGCGAAGATCTCCACCGATGGACAGGCGGGGTCCAGTGTCCGGCGCGCGGCAGTCAGCTCCAGCTTGCGCATCGGGACCTCCTCTCTGTCCCGGCCCGCCGAAAGCGGGCGGACATCCGCGGCCGGGAGCAGGCCGGGCAGCACGTCGACCCGGCAGCGGGCCGGGAGCAGGCCGGGCGAGGTGACCTCCACCTCGATCGTCCCCGGCGCTCCGGTTCCCGCCACGACGGCCAGCAGCTTGCCGGAGAAAAGGCGCCTGGCGTGACACTTATACTCCTCACGGTCGGTGCTGTCCCCGTTGTCCAGGCCCATCAGGCGGCCCGGCCCGGTCACGCGCACCGTCACCTTGTTACTCGCGTTCTCCACCGGCCGGCCGTCGGCGTCCACCGCCCCGACCGTCAGAAAGGCCAGCTCGCGGTCTTCCGTCAGCCCCGCCCGGTCCGCTTTCAGCGTGAGGGCAGCCGCGTCGCCGAAGGAGAACGTCTCTTCCCGGGCGATCTCCCGCCCGTCCGGGGCATAGGCCGCCGCGCACAGGCTGCCCGGCTGATAAGGGATCTTCCAGGTGGCCATACGGCGCTCCGTCAGGGCGCACCGGCCCTGACTCACTCCGTTGACCCACAGCTCCACCTCCGGCGCGTTGGAGCAGACGCATACGTCGATCTGCTGGCCGGGGTTGAAGTCCCAGTACGGGAAGACATGCACCATCGGCGCCGTGCGCCAGTCCGTCCAGCCGGACTGGTAGAGGTAGAAGGAATCCTTGGGAAAGCCCGCCGTGTCCACCTGGCCCAGATAGCTGTTCTTCGTGTGGTACGGTGTCGGCTCGCCGAGATAGTCAAAGCCGCTCCAGATAAACTGCCCGAGCGCGAAGGGGTTCTCTTCATCCGCCCGCAGGCACTCGTTCACGTTGTGCGCGCCCCAGCTCGTGGAGCTGTTGCCCAGGCTGGAGCACTGCAGATCGTCATCCACCAGCAGGGACTGCTCGAGCGGGAAGTGATAGATGCCGCGGCTCTGGACGGTGGCGGCAGTCTCGCTGCCGTAGATCACCCAGTCGGGGTGGGCGGCGTGGTGGGCAGCGTAGAGCCGCTCGCCGTAGTTATAGCCGATTACTTTGATGATATCGGCGCAGCGCTGGGTGTTCTCCCAGGCCATGTAATTGGAGCCGAGGGTGACCGCGCCGTTGCCGTACGGGTCATGCCGGCGCACCTCGTCCATCAGCGCGCACATCGTCTCGGCCCCCTCCGGACCGGCGTGAGTGTCATAGATCTCGTTTCCGATGCTCCACATCAGCAGGCTGGGGTGGTTGCGGTCGCGGCGCACCCAGCTGGCCACGTCGCGCCGGTACCAGTCCGGGAAAAAGCGCGCGTAGTCGTAGGGGTTCTTCTGCCTCCGCCAACAGTCAAACGACTCGCTGACGATGAGCACGCCGTATTGGTCCGCCAGCTCCATCACCGCAGGCGCCGGCATGTTGTGCGCCGTGCGGATCGCGTTGGCCCCCATTTCGAGCATGATCTGAATCTGCCGCTCCGCGGCCGAGCGGGAAAACGCCGCGCCGAGACAGCCGAGATCGTGGTGCAGGCACACGCCGTGCAGTGTCAGCTCCCGGTGGTTGAGCAGCAGGCCGCGCGCCGGGTCCAGCTCGACGGTGCGGCAGCCGAAGGTGCTCTCCAGGCAGTCGGTCTCCTCCCCGCCACGCAGCAGCACCGCGCGCACACAATAGCAGTAGGGGTCAGACGGGTCCCAGAGGCGGGGCGCGCGCAGCGTCAGCTCTGCCTCATAGGCGCAGATCTCCCGCTCCCCGCGCGCATAGGTCTCCGTCTCCCCGGCGTCCAGCGGCCGGGCGGCCGTCCGGGGGACGACGGCGCGGGTCAGCTCTCTCCCCTGCGCGTCGCAGACGGCGAAGGCAACCGCATATTCCGCCCCGTCCGCCGGTCCCGCGCCGCTGCGGCCGACTTGCGCGCACACCGGAAGGCACCAAGTCTCCTCCGCTCCCTCCTGCGGGGCGATATAGAGGCTGTGCGGCAGCAGGTGCGTCTCCGGCATCTCCCAGAGCCAGACGTCGCGGTAGATCCCCGCGCCGGAGTACCAGCGGGAATTGGGATGCCAGAGCACGCAGCGGACCAAAATCTCGTTCTCTCCGCTACGCAGAAAATCGGTGATGTCGTAATGAAAGGAGGAATAGCCGTACTTCCACTCCCCTGCCACAGCGCCGTTGACAAACAGCGTACTGTCCATATACACGCCCTCAAAGTAGAGCGCATAGCGGACGCCCGGCTCCATGCTCAGGGAAAAGCGCTTGCGGTACCAGCCGGTACCATCCTGATAGAGATCGTCTACGTGCCAAATCTGCCAGTCATGCGGCAGCGTGACATCCTGCCACGCCAGCGGCCCGTCCGGCAGCTCGGTCTCACCGGTATCATCGTGCCAGAACTGCCAGCCGTCCAAAAACAATTGCGTGCGATTCATAGGCCCGTTATCCTCCGCTTATTTTGTCCTCTTCTGTCGCGGTTTCAGAGCTCTGCTCTCCGACCTCGCGCGGCCGGTCCTCTCGCAGGCAGAGCCGGGCCTCCCGTTCTCGGGAGGCTCGCCTCCAACGGCGAGCACCGCCAGTCCGGCGGCGAGTCCCTCCACCGGCTACGGTTTGCGTCGGGCGTGGACGCAAGCGCATCCACGCCCGAACAAAAGGTGTTCGAAATTGTCTGTGCTCCGGACAGGAGCGTTTCTCTGTTACTGCTCGGAGGAGTCCTCGGTAGCAGCAATGGCGTCATCCGCAGTAGCCGTGGAGTCCTTGCTGGCCTCATAGTACTCGTTGTACATGTCGATGACATTCTGGGCGTTCTGCGCCTCGATGGCGGCGACATACTCCGCCCAGACGTCATCATCCGTGACGTCGTACTGGCCCTGGGCAAAGCGCAGCGTCCAGGTGTTCATCTCGCTGAAGAGCGGGGTGGCCCACAGGTTGAGCTGCTCATTGTCGTCCTCGCTCAGGCTGATGGCCGGATCGAGCGGTCTGAGTGTGCGATAACTGTTCTGGCGTTCATAGAACTCCTGCAGATCCTCGGAGAAATTGGAGGTCAGCAGCTCGGTGCTGCCGCCGTACATGAAGTTGCCGCAGGCATAGCCGAGCTCCAGCCGCAGGTCGGTCTGGTCCTCGGAGGTCTGGGAGATGGACAGGCCGCCGCAGTAGTACTGAGGCATCAGGGAATACACGCCGTCCTCGTCCACAGTGTAAGTCTCGCCCTCAATGCCCCACTTGGTCAGCGTCAGGCCGGCGTCAGAGTACCACAGCCAGTCGACAAAGCGCATCATCTTGATGAACTCGTCCTCGCCCAGCTCTTCGAGCGCGGTGGAGGAAATGCACACGCCGCACTCCAGGCGGGAGTTCTCGGCCTGGTAGTCAATGGTGTTGCCGTCAGAGTCGGTGCCCATCGGGATCACGATGCGGTAAACGGAGTAGTTGCCCTCGCCCAGCTGAGCGGCCAAGCCCTCCTCCTGAGAGACGGTGGTGGCGCGGTTGGTCAGGGTGAGAATCGTCTTGCCGGTGAAGAAGTCAGCGTCCGCCTCGGAGTCCTCCTGGGTCCAGGTCTCGGGATCGAGGATGCGGTTGTCCACCAGCTTCTTGATCACGGTCATATACTCGCGATAGGCATCGGTGGTGGAGGAGAGTTCAAACTGGTCGGTATCCCAGTTGAAGAACAGGTCCGCGCCGTTGGTCGGGGTGGTGCTCCAGGTGGTGTAGATGCCGTAGCTGCGGGAGATCAGGTTGAGCAGACAGCCGCCGCTGCCATAACCGGAGGTCGCGCCGCACCAACGGTCGCTCCAGATGTAGTCGCTCTCAGAGCACATGCCCTGCTCGACCATGTAGGCCTTGATATCAATCAGGATGTCGGCAAACTCGTCCCAAGTCCAGTCCTCTTCCAGCTCGGTGACATCGTAGCCGGCGGCCTCAAAGATATCGTCACGGATCAGCAAGGTGTAATCCTGCAGGGCGGTCTCCTTCATGCCGGGCAAACGGTAGAACTTGCCGTCCTCTTGGAGGATGGTGCTCACGTCATCTTCCATGTCATAGTCATTGTAGAAGTTGTAGAAGTTAGGCATGTACTGGACGTAGTCAGACACAGCCACGATGCCGCCGCCATTGACATAGGAGGTCTCGTCATAGATCTTGGGGATGATGTAGGGCGCCTGACCGGAGGAGACGGCCAGAGAGACACGGTCATTGTACACGGCGTTGTTGACCACTTCGATTTCCAGGGTGACGTTAGTTGCTTCAGTGATCGCAGCGAAGATGCCGCCCTCTTCAAACCAGGAGTCCTGGATGGGATAGGCGTCGTTGTCGTTGAAGAGCATGGTGTAGGTCACCGGCTCATCGGAATAAAAGGTGGTACCGTAGGTGTACCCCAGCTCTTCGTTGTAGTAGCTTCCGTCGCCGTTGTCCACATCGCCGGCAGTGGTCTCTTCCAGCGCCCCCTCGGAGAGGTTGTCCGAAGCAGTGGTGGTGTTCCCGTCGTCTTCAGTGCTGTCGCTGTCGCTCCCGCCGCCGCAGGCGGCCAGAGAGAGCATCATCACCAATGCGAGCAGCAGGCACAGATACTTTTTCATCTTTTTCATTGATTACCCTCCATTTTCATTTTGAATTTATTGTTCCTCCGGAGAGGTCCGCCTATCTCACCGGCCATGTCCGCGCGGCACACCCCAATCCGCACATCCGGGCCGGGGAGGCAGGCGTCCTCCTCCCGGCAGGTGGAACAACCAGACAGTTATCAACCCTTCACGCCGCCGAGCATCATGCCCTGGACAAAGTAGCGCTGGATGAAGGGATAGACACAGATGATGGGCGCCGCCGTGAGGACCATGGCGCAGGATTTGATGTTGGTATTGATGGACAGTGCCTCGCCCGCGTCCTGTACACTCTGGCTGGTAGAGATCAGGTTGCGCAGCTGATAGGCAACCGGCCACAGGTCCTGGTCCGTCAAATACAGGAAGGCGTCAAACCAGTTGTTCCAGTACTGGACCAGATAGAACAGCGTCATGGTGGCGATGATGGGCTTGGACAGCGGGAGCGCCACATGGAGGAAGGCGCCCCACATGCTCAGGCCGTCGATCTCGCCGGCCTCCTCGAGCTCGCGGGGGACGGTCTCAAAGAAGGAGCGCATCAGGATGACGTAGTAGGTGGAGATCATGCCAGGCAGGATGAACGCCATCACATTGTTTTGCAGGCCAAGGCTCGTCATCAGGATGTAGTTCGGGATCATGCCGGCTGTAAAGTACATCGTGAAGATGATAAACGGGCCAACGATCTTATTGCCGCGCAGCTCATGCTTGGAGAGCGGGTAGGCCAGCAGGCAGGAGAACACCAACGCCAGGACAGTACCCAGAATGGAGTAAATGATCGTGTTGGCGTAATTGCGCACGAAGATGTAATTCTGCATCGTGATGACGTAGACATATGTATCCACGCTGAAATCCACCGGGAGCAGAGAGACCTTGCCGGCCAGGATCGCCTCGGCTGAAGAGAAAGACTGCGCCACCAGATACACAAAGGGATAGAGCATCACCATGCAGATGACAATCATCAGGATGGTGTTGCACACCGTAAAAACGCGGTAGCCCATCGACTCCTTGATCTTCATCGGCTTGGAAGTATCGATCGTTTTTGCTTTTGCCATGATACATCCCCCTCCCTCAGTACAGGCTGCTGCCGGTCAGCCGCTTGGAAGTCACATTCGCAGCCGTCAGCAGGACCAGGTTGATGATGCCCTGGAACAGGCTGACCGCGGTGGCGTAGCTGTAGTTGCCGGACGACAGGCCCATACGGTAGACGTAAGTGGCAATGATATCTGCGGTCTCATAGGTAGTGGGGGTGTAGAGCAGGAAGACCTTCTCAAACGCCGCCGAGCCGCAGAGCTGGCCGATGTTGAGCACGAGCAGCGTAGCGATGGTGGGCAGGATAGCCGGAAGCGTCACGTGCAGGCACTGCTGGAACTTGTTCGCGCCGTCGAGCGCGGCCGCCTCGTACAGCTCCGGGTTGATGCCGGTCATGGCAGCCAGATAGAGGATGGTGCCCCAGCCGATGCCCTGCCAGACGCCGGAGGCGACAAAGATCGTCGGGAACCACTCTGGCAGGGAGATAAACGAAATTGTGTCAAAGCCGAGCGAGACCAGCAGGTTGTTGATCGGGCCGCTGGTGCTCAGCAGCTCGCGGATAATGCCGGCCAGAATGACCATAGACACGAAGTGCGGCAGATAGGAGATGGTCTGCACGACTTTTTTGAAGCGGACATTCTTGATCTCATTCAGCAGCAGCGCCAGGATGATGGTTAGCGGAAAGCTGACGATGAGGTACTCAAAGTTCAGCAGGAGAGTGTTGCGGAACGCCCGCCAGAAGTTGGCGTCGTCGATAAACTGCTCAAAGTAGCGCAGCCCGCTCCACTCATCACCGAAGATGCTGCTGCCGGCGCGGTAGCGGCGGAAGGCGATGATGTTGCCCGCCATCGGTATATAGCGGAATACGATGTAGTACAGCACCGGAAGCGCCATCATAGCATAGAGCTGCCAGTACTTCCGGACGTGCCGCCCCAGGCTCTCCTTCGGAGGACGGTTGGCCAGGGTATACGCCTCAGTTTTCTTGGTTCTTACGGACATGAATACTCTCCCTTCTTTCGGGGCGTCCGCTCTTTTGGCCGGCCGCAGAGACTAAAGATCATTTTCTTCCCGTATAACGGGAAGAAAAAACTGCCGTACGGCAGTTTGCCGGTTTCCCAGCTCACTGTGCCCCTGTATGTCCAAAGCGCCGGCTTGCAGGGCGCTTCGCCCAAGTTTTTGTCTCCTTTAGTCTTCCACTATCACCCTCCCCGAGATTTGGAATGTCAGCTTCTGGGGCGAGACGCCCATCAGCTGCGCGCTGCGGGAATCCGGCTGGGACGCGCCGATATAGACGCAATAAGTTCCCGGCTCTACGACAGCGGCTCCGTTTTCATCGCACAAGGCGAATGCGGACTGTGACAGATGCAGGCAGACCTGCTTTTTCTCCCCCGGCTGGAGCGCGGCTTTGGCAAACGCCTTGAGCTGGGCGTTTGGCGTGCCCGGGCGGTCAGCTTTGACATAGACCTGAACCGTCTCGGTGCCGGCCATTGCACCGGTATTTTCCACCTCTACCGTCAAGTCTACGCCCGTTTCGGTGATCTCAGCGCCGCTCGCCGTTACCGGACCGAAGCGGAAGGTGGTATAGCTCAGCCCATATCCGAAGGGGTAGAGGGCCTCATGCGTCATATAACGGTAGGTACGCCCTTTCATGGAGTAATCGGTAAACGCCGGCAGCTCCTCGTCGGTGCGGTAGAAGGTGATTGGCAACTTGCCCTGAGGGTTCGCCTCGCCGAAGAGGATGCGGGCAATCGCGTTGCCGCCCTGTGCACCGGAGTACCAGCCCTGCAGGATGGCGGGCACGTGCTCATCGGCGTAGTTGATCGCCATCGCGCTGCCACACAGCAGCACGAGCACGACCGGCTTACCGCTCTCCACGAGCACCTGCAGCAGTTCCTCCTGGTGGCCGGGCAGGCGCAGATTGGGCTTGTCGCCGCTGGCAAACTGGTTACCCTCGTCGCCCTCCTCGCCCTCCAGTCCGGAGTCCAGGCCGAGGCAGGCGATGATGACATCGCTCTCGGCGCACACGCCCCGCACCTCGGAGAGGCGGTCGTTGGACTGGGCCAGATTCTGGAAGCGGTCACGGTACATCGGGCAACCATCGGAGGCCATCACGCGCACCTCGTCGCCCAGGTAATCCTGGATGCCCTCCAGCACGGTGGCATAGCGGGAGGCGGTGCCCTCGTAGTTGCCGACAAGCGCGCGGCGGTTGTCCGCGTTCGGGCCGATCACGCCCACGGTCTTGAGCTTGCTCTTGTCCAGCGGGAGCAGGCCACCCTCGTTCTTGAGCAGGACCACGCACTTCTCCGCCACCTCCCGGTTGAAGCGGCGCATCTCGGGCGAGTCCACCTCACGGTAGCTGATCTGATTGTAGGGGTGGTCGGGGTTGTCATCAAACAGGCCGAGCTTCATCCGGGTGGTATACAGCCGGACGACCGCCTCGGTGATCGCCTCCTCCGTCACCAGGCCGTCCTGCACCGCCTGCTCCAGATAGAGGAACAGTTCGCCGCAGTTGAGGTCGCAGCCATTGTTCACCGCCAGCGCCACCGACTCCTCCGGGCCGGAGGTGACCATGTGGCCCTGGTGGAAGTCCTTGATCGCCCAGCAGTCGGAGACAACGTGGCCCTCAAAGCCCCACTTGCCGCGCAGGATATCCTGCAGCAGCGTCTTACTGCCGTTGCACGGCTCACCATTCGTGCGGTTGTAGGCCCCCATGACCGCCTCCACCTTGGCCTCCTTGACCAGCGCGCGGAAGGCGGGCAGATAGGTCTCCCACATGTCCTGCGCCGTGGCGACGGCGTTGAAGCTGTGGCGCACGTCCTCCGGACCAGAGTGGACGGCGTAGTGCTTGGCGCAGGCGGCGCTCTTGAGATACTGCCCGTCGTGCCCCTGCAGTCCCTCGACAAAGCGCACGCCCAGCCGGGAGGTGAGATAGGGGTCCTCCCCATAGGTCTCATGCCCGCGGCCCCAGCGGGGATCGCGGAAGATGTTGACGTTGGGTGCCCAGAAGGTCAGACCCTTGTAGATATCGTGGTCACCGTACTTCTGCTGCATGTTGTACTTGCCGCGCCCCTCGGTGGCGACAGCATCCGCGACCTCCTCCAGCAGGTCCTCGTCGAAGGACGCTGCCAGCGCAATCGCCTGTGGGAAAATGGTCGCTATGCCGGCGCGGGCAACGCCGTGCAGGCCCTCGTTCCACCAGTTATAGGAAGGGATGCCCAACCGTTCGATCGCGGCGGAGGCGTGGACCATCTGGCTGACCTTCTCCTTCAGCGTCATCTGCTCCACCAGCGCTCTCGCCCTCTGGCGGTATTGATCTACCCGCTCCTCGTTGCGTACCAGCTCTTTCATACTCTCCTCCATATTCCAGCGGCCATCTGCCGCAAAATCTGTCTGTCAGGGGACATAGGCAAAGCCCAGAATGGTAAAGGTCTTGTCCTCCTCTCCCCGGTCCATCGCGATCTCCACGGTATGGCGCGCGCGCTCCCGCCTGGAAAAGAGGATGACCGCGTGGCAGTGTGTCCAGCCCGCCTCACGGGGATCGAGCAGGCGCCGCAGCTCCCCGTCCACCCAGACGCGGACCTTGCCGAAGCGCTCGTCCGCCGAGTCCTTGAATACCAGCAGCAGCCGCGAGCACTCCAGCGTGAGACGGAATGCCCCTTCTCCCGGCCCCTTCTTCCAGTTATAGGGGAACTGCGGGGTGTTGACCGCCGCGTCGTCCAGCGGAACCGCCTGCAGGTCCTCATCCGTCAGGGTGAAGGCGCCCGGATCAATCTCGGCGCCCTCGCAGACCGCCCTGCGGTCTATCAGGCGGACACCGGCAAAGCCGTCTCCGTAGACCGGAGGATATTCCCTCAGCAGCTCTCCCATCGGCACCTGGCGGTCCAGCCGGTCAATCAGGTAGAGCAGGCAGTCCGCCATCACGCGGTGGCCGTGGTTGGAGGGATGGTAGATATCGTAGAAGAACTGGCGCTTGGTCATCACCAGTCCCTCGCCCGGCCGGCAGAGGAACTGCGGCGTAACCGCCTCTCGTACGTCCGCCATCGGAATCTCGTGCCGCCAGCCAATCGGCGCCAGGCGGTCCTTCAGGTTCCAGTCGTCAGAGAAGACGGCAAAGAGCATGATCACCGCCGGCTCATTCGGCTGACGCCAGATCTTGCGGATCAGGCTCTCATAGCACACGCCCTCCGTCTCGTCCGCGGAGTCGTTGACAGCGAACTCCACCACCACCAGGTCGGGGGCGGCTGCGCCGTCGCGGTTGATATCCCGCTCATAGCGGATCATGCCGAGCTCGGACGGGGTGCCGCCGACGCCGGCCTTGATGTAGTGGAGGTGAGCCCCGTCGTCCGGGGTATAGCGCGCACGCAGGCCCTCAAAGGTGCGCCGGGCGTAGCAGTTCTCCTGCGTCGGCACCGCGCCGGCGCCCTGCGTGATGGAGCCGCCGAGGAAGGCAATCGTGACATCCTCCCCCGCGCGCATCCGCCGCAGCACCCGCTGCAGACGGTAGTTATTGCCGGTCGAGAGGCACGAGCGGGCGATCATCTCGCGATAGGCCGGGCTGTCGTAGTCCACAGCCGGGTCCGGATCGGTCTCCGGTACCACATAGCCGTCGCTCAGATAGAACTTCATCGTGACCGAGGCCCGGTCCCCCAGCGCAGGGAGCCGGAAGGTGAACTGGCCCGGCCGGCAGTCGGAGGACTGCCAGGACAGGTCCGCCAGCCGGATCACCCGCTCGGCCCCGTCCGCACGCAGGGAGAAGGTGTGCTCGCTGCCGCCGAAGGGGCCGTCCGGCCCGTAGCACTGGAAGGTCATCAAGACCTCCATCTCCCGGTCCGGTGCGGCAACCGCCACGCCGATGCTGTGCACCAGGCGGCGGAAACCATCCACCGTGGTGAGCATCCCGAGCATTTCCTCGTCGGCAACGCCGCCCACCATGCGGGCAAAGGTGACCAGCCGCCCGTTATCCAGGAAAATGACGTGGCGGTTTGTCCCATCGTCCTGCGGGACGCCGCCCACCTCTTTGTCCAGAAAGACGTAGAAGCCGCTGCGCTTCTCTTCCGGATCCTTTGGAGCTAACGGACCAAACGCCATGGAACTCTACCTCTTTTTCCCCTTCTAAACAGGTGCGTTTGGCACCCTCCTTTTAGAAAGACCGTTCAATAATAAAATTATAGTGCCCTATTCGCTCTTTTTGCCTATCATTTCTTGCTATGCATTTGTTCAATTATTGCCAATATAAAAACTCTTTTGACACCTCAATTTTGCAATTTTAGCCAGTTCAGCCCTCGGTTTTTCGGTCAACGCTTTCATATTGTAGCAAAAACGCCCGTCTCTACCTAAAGGAATTAGTTGATTTGTCACCCTGATTTTCTTCGCATTCAGCAATTTCAGAGTGTCATACTCAATTTTTTGTGTTTTTTACATATTTTATTCTAAAAACCCGCAAAATTTTTATCATTTCAAAAAATATCTGCACAAATATTTTTCATTATGTGGTATAAGCGGCCGCTTTCCGAGTTGCTTTTTTTTGAAATTTGTGGTAGCTTCTAAAAAGAGATTTGTATACGAGACCGCGCGGCGGGGCAGACAATCCTGCCGGAAAACCAGACGCCGACCGCCGCGTCCTTCCCCGTCCATCCATACCAGGCCGTACACTTCAGGAGGTATTTGCTTATGAAACTCAGCATCAGCAACTGGAATCAGACCGATTTTTGGTCTCAGGCGGAGATCAGACTGCCGCAGTTTGACCGCCCCGCCATGCTCTGCGCCACGCAGGAGGCCCCCGTGTGGGTGCACTTCGGCGCCGGCAACATCTTCCGCGGCTTCATCGCCCGGCTGCAGCAGAGCCTGCTCGAGCAGGGTCTGTCCGACAAGGGAATCGTCGCCGCCGACACCTTTGACTACGACATCATCCGCAAAATCTACCGCCCATATGACAATTTGACCCTGCTGGTCAGCCTGATGCCGGACGGACAGATGAAGAAGGAGATCGTCGCCAGCGTGGCCGAGGGCCTGTGCGCCGACCCCTCTGACCAGGCGGACATGGCCCGGCTCCAGGAGATCTTCCGCAATCCCTCCCTCCAGATGGTCTCCTTCACCATCACAGAGAAGGGTTATGCCCTGACCAATCTGAAGGGCGAGTTCTTCCCCTTTGTAGAGGCGGACTTTGCCAACGGCCCCTCCCGCTGCTCTCACGCGATGAGCATGGTCACTGCCCTGCTCTACGAGCGCTTCCAGGCCGGCGCCACTCCCATCGCCATGTGCAGCATGGACAACTGCTCTCACAACGGCGAGAAGCTCAAGGGCAGCATCCTGACCGTGGCCCACAAGTGGCAGTCGGCCGGCTTTGTCCCGGCTGAGTTTGTCTCCTGGCTGGAGGATGAGACCCGCGTCTCCTTCCCCTGGTCCATGATTGACAAGATCACCCCGCGCCCCGCCCCTGTTGTGCTCGAGGCGCTGCAAAAACTCGGCCTGGAGGAGATGGATCCCATCATCACCAGCCGCAACACCTACATCGCCCCCTTCGTCAACGCAGAGGCCCCGCAG
The DNA here is from genome assembly GCA_964461385.1 of uncultured Oscillospiraceae bacterium. GTDB lineage: Bacteria > Bacillota > Clostridia > Oscillospirales > Oscillospiraceae > Onthomonas. The sequence continues at coordinate 51,761 of CAYWUA010000001.1, read as the reverse complement.
TACCTGGTGGTGGAGGACCGCTTCCCCAACGGCCGGCCGCCGCTGGAGAAGGCGGGCGTCTATATGACTGACCGCGACACCGTCAACAACACCGAGCGGATGAAGGTGACCACCTGTCTCAATCCGCTGCACACCGCCCTGGCGGTCTACGGCTGCCTGCTCGGCTACGACACCATCGCCGCCGAGATGCGCGATGCAGACCTCAAGGCACTTGTGGAGCACATCGGCTACGACGAGGGAATGCCGGTAGTCACCGACCCGAAGATCATCCGCCCGATGGACTTCATCCACGAGGTGATCGACCAGCGCCTGCCCAACCCCTTTATGCCGGACACCCCGCAGCGCATCGCCACTGACACGAGCCAGAAGGTACCCATCCGCTTTGGCGAGACCATCAAGAGCTATCTCGCCAGCCCCGAGCTGGACATCTCCAGCCTGACCTACATTCCGCTTGCCATCGCCGGGTGGATGCGTTATCTGCTCGCCGTGGATGACAAGGGACAGCCGATGACCTGCAGCAGCGACCCGATGCTCGCCCAGCTCCAGGAGCAGCTCGCCAGCGTGACCTTCGGCGCGCCGGAGAGCTACGATGGCCAGCTGCGCCCCATCCTCTCCAATCCGAACGTCTTCGGAACCGACCTCGTCGCGGCAGGACTCGCGGACAAGATCGAGCGGATGTTCTGCCAGATGATCGCCGGCCCGGGCGCGGTGCGCGCGACGCTGAAATCCTATCTCTAAATTTGAATCTTCAAAACGCATAGCACAGGAGGTATTTCCCAATATGGAAAGCAAAATGAAAGTCGCCTTGATGACTGAAATCGGCAAAATCGAGTACACCGAACGCGATATCCCCACCCCCAAGGACGACGAGGTGCTCGTCCGTCTGGAGTATGTCGGCATCTGCGGCAGCGACCTGCACTACTATGAGACAGGCGCGATCGGCAACTTCATCGTGCAGTTCCCCTTCGTGCTCGGCCACGAGCCGGGCGGCACCGTCGTCGAGGTGGGCAAAAACGTCAAACACCTGAAGGTGGGCGACCGCGTCGCCCTCGAGCCGGGCAAGACTTGCGGCCACTGCGAGTTCTGCCGGACGGGGCGCTATAACCTCTGCCCGGACGTCGTCTTCTTCGCCACCCCTCCGGTGGACGGCGTATTTCAGGAGTATGTGGCCCATGTGGAGGACCTATGCTTCAAGCTGCCGGACAACGTGAGCACGCTGGAAGGCGCGCTGATCGAGCCGCTGGCGGTAGGCTTTCACGCGGCTAACCAGGGCGGCGCGCACCTTGGCCAGACCGCCGTGGTGATGGGCGCCGGCTGCATCGGCCTGGTGTCCATGATGGCGCTCAAGGCGATGGGTGTCTCCCGGGTATACGTGGTTGACATCATGCAAAAGCGGCTGGACAAGGCGATGGAACTGGGCGCGGACGGCGTGATCAACAGCAAGGACGTGGACGCGGTCGCCAAAGTGATGGAGCTCACCGGCGGGGCCGGGATTGACCTGGCCATCGAGACGGCGGGCACCGAGATCACCGCGCGCCAGGCGATCCAAATGGCCAAGAAGGGCTCCACCATTGTGATGGTGGGCTACAGCAAGCGCGACGAGAGCAGCCTGCCGATGAATATGGCGCTGGACAAGGAGCTGACCATCAAGACCATCTTCCGCTACCGCCATATCTACCCGATGGCAATCGACGCGGTGGCATCCGGCAAAGTCAACCTCAAGGGCCTGGCGACCCACATCTTCGACTTTGACGACCTGCAAAACGCGATGGACCAGAGCGTGGCGGACAAGGCCAATATTGTTAAGGCCGTGGTCAAGATGACGAAGGACTAACCCTCCGTCTCTCCGGGCATATTACAGCAAAAAGAGTGGTCAGGAAACCGATTTTGAGGCTTCCTGACCACTTTTTCTGTTCTGCTATGCCGGCGCCCGGCTCAGCGCAGCACAATCCGCGCGCCGCCGGGATAGGGAACGGCGGTCCCGATCCGCTGGGCCGAGAGGACCTGCCCTTCCAGCTCTGCGCGCAGCGCGTCCGCGTCCTCCGGATGGACGGCGATCAACAGACCACCGGAGGTCTGCGGATCGTAGAGCAGGTCCTGCACTTCCAGCGTCGTCTCGCCCGGGTCCACCCAGCCCTGGGCAAAGCTGCGGTTGCGGTACATCCCCTCCGGCAGGACGCCCATCCGCGCCAGCTCGAGGGCCTGCGGCAGAAAGTCGATTGCCGCCGTCTCCACCGTAATCCGGCAGCCGCTGCCCTGCGCCATCTCCAGCAGGTGTCCAAGCAGGGCAAAGCCGGTCACATCAGTGCAGGCATGGACGCGGTAGCGCACCATGCAGTCGCGCGCGGTACGGTTGAGGGTCGCCATCTGGCAGTAGACCCGCTCAAGCAGCTCCGGCTCCACGAGGTCCGCCTTGGCCGCAGTGGTGAGCACGCCGACGCCCAGCGGCTTGGTCAGCAGCAGCACGTCCCCGGGCTGCGCCCCGGCGTTGGTGAGCACCCGGTCGGGATGGACAAAGCCGGTGACCGAGAGGCCGTACTTCGGCTCGGGGTCAAAGACGCTGTGCCCCCCCGCGATGACCGCGCCTGCCTCGTAGACCTTGTCATAACCGCCGCGCAGGATCTCCTGCACCGTCCCGGCGGGCATATCCTCCGGGACACACATCAGGTTGAGGGCAATCTTCGGTTCGCCGCCCATCGCGTAGACGTCGGAGAGGGCGTTGGCTGCGGCAATCTGGCCAAATCGGTAGGGGTCGTCCGCAATCGGCGGAAAGAAGTCCACCGTCTGCACCAGCGCCAGCTCGTCCGAGAGGCGGTAGACCGCCGCGTCATCGCTCTTGTCAAAGCCGACAATCAGGTTGGGGTCCCGCCGGGCGGGCAGCCCCTCGAGCAGTTGGGCGAGTACGCCCGCGCCCACCTTCGCGCCACAGCCAGCGCAGCGGGCCAGTTTGGTCAGCTTGACCTCGTTTTCCATCCGTCATTCCTCCTTGGTCTGTTCCGAGCCGCGCAGCGCACCGGAGAGGTGCAAAATCGCCTCCAGAACGCCGCCGCCGACGGCGAGAGCCTTATCTGAGGCGGTGGTGCAGTTAGCCTTCTCGCCGCGCGGGTCCACGTCGCCCGACTTCATCCCGCGCCGCACCGGCGTCCCCTCCGGCAAGATGCCGCGCAGCACGCCGGAGATGGTGCAGCGCATCGGTTCGCCCGCGACCCAGGCCACCGTCTCCCCTGCCTCGACCAGTGCGCCGATCTCCCGCAGAGGATGAAAGACGCCGTCCGCCGGGGCGCGGAGCACCCGCTCTCCGGCAAAGCCGCCGATCAGGCCGGGGACAGCGGTGTTCGGCAGCGCGCTGCCGCGGTAAATCACCCGGCCCAGCGTGTGGCCACGCATCGTCTCTACCACCGCATGGCAGTCCTCACCAGCGGTAAAACCCGGCCCGATGCCGACGACGACGGGTGCGTCCGTGATACGGGTGCCGAGGTTGCGTTTGGCGAGGATGGCGTCCACCACCGCCGCTGGGCGCAGGTGCGGGATGCAGCTCCCCTCCGGGTCCACCAGGACGGGGACAATGCCATGGGCCAGGAGGGCGGGGACCTCCTCCTCCCGGGCGCGGCAGGCGGTCACGCCCTCCACTCGGGTCTCCCCCATCCGCACGCACTCGGAGAAGGCCACCGTGCGGCGGATGGCGGTGGGCGCAGCGGTCTCCGTCATCACCACTTGCAATTGCGCACGATACAGGCGCAGGGCAATCCCAGTGGCGATGTCTCCCGCGCCGCGGATGAGTACCAGCATGATCTCTCCCCCTGTCCGCCGCGACCTGCGGCGCTTTTGTCCCTTTAGAATACCACATCCGGCCCCCGACAGCAAGCGCGCACCGTTGACGGCGGGCCGCCGGGGTGGTACACTGGATTTATGAGACAGGAACTCTATCCAAAACTGACCGTCCGCCTCTACGGCGAGGACCGCTGCTTCGGACCGGGCATTGCCACGCTGCTGGAGCGGGTCGCGCAGTACCACTCCCTGCGCGCCGCCGCCCGCTCTATGGACATGGCCTACTCCAAGGCGTGGACCATCCTCCGCCGGGCGGAGTCCAACCTCGGCTTTCGCCTGCTGGAGACCACCGTCGGCGGCCGGGGCGGCGGCAGCGCGGCCCTCACGCCGGAGGGCGAGCGTATACTCTCGGCCTACCGTGCCTACTGCAGCGCGCTCGAACGTTACGGACGGGAGATCTTTGAAGACTATTTTCCCCCACAGGATGCGGAAAAGCCGCCCTCAAAATAGCGAGGACGGCTTTTCTCTGGCATATGGTTATCTATCGCTAACTATCGGCGCGCAAGGGACATCTGTCCGGGCCTCCAGCCAGAGTTCCCCCGTCTGCGCGTCAAACGTACACCACGCGCCAAGGGGCAGCGTCCCGTTCGGCCGGCCGTGCCCCACTGGAAGCCCCGCGAGCACCGGCCGGGGCCAGCCGGAAAAGTACTCCGTCAGCAGCGTGTGCGCATCGCCATAGGCCCCGTCACAGCGGGTGAACTGCCCGAGCAGTATCCCAGCCGCCCGCGTCAGAATACCGGAGGCGGCGAGCTGGAAGAGCAGCCGCGCCAGGCGCTGCGGCGGCTCGTTCACCTCCTCGAGCAAGAGGATGGACCCCGCCGCCTGCGCCGCCCAGGGAGTGCCCGCCAGGGCGGCGATGAGGGAGAGATTCCCCCCGACCAGCCGGCCGGACGCACGGCCGGGGGCCAGCGCCTCCGGATGCCAGCCGGACGGCAGTGTCCAGCGCGTGCGCTCCCCTGTCCAGGCGAGTGCGTGGGCCAGGCTATCGCGCGTATCGGGGTCTGCCGCCGCCAGGTCAGCCGCCATCGGCCCGTGAAAGGTGACCATCCGGCAGCGGCGCTGCACGGCCAGGTGCAGTGCCGTGATGTCGCTGTAGCCGATCAGCGGCTTGGGATGGGCGGAGATACAGCCGCAGTCCAGCAGCGGCAGCAGCTCGGTCGCGCCGTATCCGCCGCGGACGCACCAGACCGCCCGAATCTCCGGGTCGGCGAAGGCCTCCTCCAGCTCGCGGGCACGTCGTCTGGCCGGCCCCGCGCGCCAGTCGTCAGGCGGGGCAGAGAGACTCTCCCCCGGCCGGACACGGTAACCCATCTCTTCCAGCGCGCGCACGCTGCGCTCCGCCCTCTCCCGTGTGACCGGAGAGGCGGGCGCGAGCAGCGCGACCGTGTCCCCCCGCCGGCAGGGCGGGGGAAGGCGCCATCGCACCGCTCAGCCCCCCAAAAAGTCCAGCGCGATCTGCGCGTGCAGGGCGGCCGCGATGGGCAGGGCGCGCTCAGACACCCGAAAGAGGGGGGAGTGATCCGGCCAGCGCGTGGGCCAGTCCGGGTCCGCCGTGCCGAGCTGATAATAGCAGCCGGGCACGCAATGGCTGAAGTAGCCAAAGTCATCCGTGCCCATGGAGGGCCGGCGGCCGAGCAGGACATGGTCTTCCCCCAGCACCTTGGCCGCGCTGCGGCGGACCAGGCGGGTCATCGCCCCATGATTGATGATGCCGGGGTAACTCTCCTCGATCCTGATCTCCGCCTCCACCTCCATCGCCATGGCGACGGAGGCGACCACCGCACGGAAGCGCTCCTTGATCTCCTCGCGCGTCTTGCCTCCTAAAGTACGGATGATCCCGGAGAGCTTTGCCTCGGTGGCCAGCACGTTTCCGGCCACCCCGCTGTGGAAGGTTCCCACCGAGATGACCACCGGTTCGGTTGGGGAGGTCTGGCGGCTGACAATGGTCTGGATGGCATTGATGATCTGTGCGCCGGCGACGATCACGTCGTTCCCCTCCTGCGGGCGCGCCCCATGGGCACCCTGGCCGCGCAGGGTGATGTGGAAGGGGTTGGAGGCGGCACAGACCCGCCCCTCCATCACGCTCACTGTGCCCACCGGGAGCTGGCTGTCACAGTGCAGGGCAAAGACGGCGTCCACCTTTGGGCGCTCCATACAGCCGGCAGCAATCATCGCCTCCGCCCCGCCGTCCCCCTCTTCGTCCGGCTGGAAGAAAAACTTGACCGAGCCCGGCAGCTCATCCCGGTGCCCAGCCAGAAGCTGCGCCGCACCCAAGAGGGCAGCGATGTGAAAATCGTGCCCGCAAGCGTGCATGACCCCCTCCGTCTGAGAGGCCCAGGGCAGGCCTGTCGCCTCCTGGATGGGCAGTGCGTCCAGCTCAGAGCGGATGGCCACCGTCTTCCCCGGGCGGCCGCCGGTCAGCAGGCCAACAATGCCCGTTTCGTCCACACGGGCGGTCTGAATGCCCAATGCGTGCAGCCGCCGCTCGATGAGTACGGAGGTCTCCATCTCCTGGCGGCCCAGCTCGGGATTTTGGTGAATAATGCGGTAGAGGTCGCACATTCGCCCGGCGAGCGCCCCGGCCTCTTGTTTCAGACTGTCGCAGGAAATTTCCATCACTCACACCTCGCTGTATCTCGCGTTCCCACCGTTCCCTTCGCTGTAGAACCGTGGCTGCATCTGCTCCCTTGAAATTATATCTTTTTATCTATTGTATCACGAGACTTTTCGCCCCTTCAACCCCCCCTGCACGCCTTGCGCAAACTTTCCTGTGTGTTTTCTCGCCTCCTTCCTTTTCCTCCCCGGCTGGTTATGCTATAATAAGCAGCAGTCTAGCTAGACCATCCGTTGCAGAGAGGAAATGCTGCCATGCTTTTGATTTTCAGCAAAATGCTCACCATCGCCGTCCTGCTAGCCCTCGGCGTGTGCATCTCCCGGCTCGGCCTCGTCCGGGAGGAGGGCGGCCGGGAGATTTCCGCACTGATTGTCAATGTTTGCAACCCCGTCCTGCTCGTCAGCAGCGCCCTGACAGACGAGACAGAGCTGACGCCCGCCCATTTGGGGCAGGCCCTGCTCATCTGCGCGCTGATCTATGCAGTGCTCATCGCGGTCGGCGAGCTGCTGCCCCGGCTTTTGCGTGTGCCCGCCGGCCAGCGGCCCTTCTATTGTATGCTCACCCTGTTTGGAAATGTCGGCTTCATCGGCCTGCCGGTGAGCCTGTCTATCTTCGGACCGGGCGCGACGCTCTACGTCGTCCTGTTTAACGTCTTCTACAACCTGATCTTCTACAGCTACGGGCTGTTTGTCATGTCCCGGGCGAGCGGCAAGCCCATCCCCTTCCGGCCGAGTTCCCTTCTCAACACAGGAATGATCGCCTGTCTGGCCGCACTGGCGGTGTATTTCTTCCGCTTCTCTCTGCCGGAATTCCTCAGCGACGCGCTGGTCTATGTCAGCAACTGCACCACCTTCCTGGCGATGCTGGTGCTCGGCATCAGTCTGGCTGCCAGCGATCTGAAACGGGTGCTTGCCCATCCGAAACTGTATCTGTTCTTCCTGCTGCGGATGCTGGTGCTGCCGGTGCTGTTCGCTGTGGTGCTCCCGCTGTTGACCGGGGATACCATGATGATCTCCACCCTGCTGCTTCTGCTGGCTATGCCAGCCGGGAACCTCCCCGTCATGCTTGCCAGCGAGCACGGCATGGAGACGGATACCCTCACCAGCGGCGTCATCATCTCTACCCTGATGTGCCTGGTCATCATTCCGCTGGTCTCCAATTTTTTCCCGGTGTGACCGCCGCTCCAACGGACGAAAAGGCCACATCCGGACGGGTCCGCGAACCGCCGTCCGGATGTGGCTTTTGCCGCATACCGTATCACTCTGCCAGGGGGGAGAGGCCCCTCTGCTGTAAAAACTGGAGGATCCGCTCGGTGGAGACGCCGCTGATCACATGCTCCATCGCGCAGGCGTCCTCGTTGGCCTGCTCCTCGTCGACGCCCATCACTTCTTGCAGCAGCGTCTGGAGGATGAGATGCTTCTGGGAGGTCAGCCGGCCGATCCGCCGCCCCTCCTCCGTAAGGTAGATCTCCCGGTAGCGCTCATTTTCCACCAGGCCCCGCTGGTGCAGCACGTTCATCGCGTTATTTACGCTCGCTTTAGACACGTTCATCCGCGCGGCGATGTCGCTGACCCTGGCGCTGCCGGTCTGCGCAGAAAGCTCGTAGACCGCCTCCAGATAATTCTCCATGGAAAAAGTGAGCTTTGCCTGTGCCATAAAACCCCTCCTTTGGGACGGACCTCCGCTTTGGCCAGTGGTGCAAAAGCGGCCTCACCGGGCCGTTTTATCTGGATATTATGATATAATTATACACCAATTCATCCGGTTAGCAAAGAGAAACGCCCTCCCGTGCGCTGGAAAACGGCCTGTGCCCGGCCGGGAACCCCCAGCCGGGCACAGACTGTTTTGAGAAAGAAAAGAGAGAGGAAATGTCAATGCTTACGTCCCTGACGCTTTGTAGTATAACAGAGCCGGTAAGTAAAAGCATGACGAAATTGCGGACAATTCAGAAACAAATTGTGAACACTACCTCCGCCTCGAAAATCGTCTGTGCCCGGCAGAAGCGATTGCTTTTGCCGGGCACAGTGTGTTTTGAGGAAAGAGAGAGCGAATTGAGATGCATCGGTATCCTTGCTTCCTGACGAGTATGAGTATAGCAGGGTTCCGGGTAGAATGGGTGAAAAATTTGAGACCGCATTGTGAACGATTTGTGAACCATCTTTCTATATGGCCAGCGTGCCATGCTCGTCCTCTAACAGGAGAAGAATCCGTTCTTCCGCTCCGGTGGCAGCGTTGAGATAGACGAGGACGTGCCGCCCCTCCTCCGTCCGTGCGCGGAACTCCCAGCAGAGTACCTCGTACTCCCCCGCAGTGGGGATGAGGGCGAGCGCGGTGGACTGCACCTCCAGCTCTTCCGAGCTGCGCGAGGCGGCCTCCTCTTGGCTGAGTGCAGGCTCCGCCAGTTCCCGCGCGTAGTGGTTGACCAGGTAGCCGCGCCCCTCATAGGTCAGCGGACTGCCGTCAGCCAGGGAGACGCCCACTTTGACCAGGTCGGCATAGCAGCGCACGCCATCCTGCACAGCGCAGAAGTTTACGGTGAGCACATTGCTGTCGATTGTATAATAGGTCTCCTCCACCTCCGTGATCCCCAGCCGCTCAAGCAGGGCGCGGGCGGCGGCAATCCCTTCCTCTACGGTGAGGTTCTGCTCCGAGGCGGCGCTCTGGCAGAGGAAGGAGAGCACCCGGCCGCCCTGCCGCGTCAGCTCCAGCCAGGCCGTCCCCGACTCCGTCTCACAGGAAAAGGTGTAAGAGGGGATGGTTCCGTCCGCCTGGCCGGTGAGCGTTACGGCGTCCGACTCCATCAGGCGCATCGCCTTCTCCTGCGCCTCCGCCTCGGTCAACTCCGCCTCTCCAGCCAGCATGGCCGGCGTCCGTCCCTCCAAGTGCTGGGAAAAGGGGCCGTCATAGATCAGGCTGGGCAGCTCGGGAAACTCCGATTCGATGGCCTGAAACCCCTCCGGTCCCTCCTCCCCGGGCAGCTCTCCCGCCCCGGCCGAGAGACGCCGCTCGGCGGTGCGCACGTCATGGATCGCAAAGGAGCCATCAATCAGCTCCAGCTCCAGCTCATCCAGCCGGCCCGAGAGCGTTCCGGCAGCCGCGGCCAGCGATTTCCAGGTCTCATGCTCCCGCTCGATCGCCCCCTCATCCCGCGCGGCGGCACGGGAGAGCGCCTGCGCCCAGTCCCCCACCTTGGCAACAAAAGCCGCCGTCTGTTCCAGCTCTGCATAAGCCAGGGGGAGCTGACCAAGCGCCATCTGCGCGGTCATCGCCTGGGCAAAGACCTCGCTGCACAGGGAGCAGAGCATGGGGGAGGTGGTGACGTAGATCCCCTTCTGCAGGGCGGTGTTCATCCGGTCCAGGCTGGCCGTCACCTCGGAGAAGGCGTGGCGATAGCTGTTGGCCACCGCCCGCTCCAGCAGCAGGCTCTGCCGGTACTGGCTTACGGCGGTGCCCAGCGAGAGGACGAGGACGGCGAGCGCGTAGCTGACAATCCGCACCCGCCCCCTCCGGCTGAAGTTGGCAAACATAAGCAGATACCCCTTTCTGATTTCTTTCCCTGTTAGGGTGAGCGGGGCCGGCGAAAATATGCTGGCAAGATACGGCAATCGCCCTGTGGCTCTCTTTCGCGCAAAATCCGCCGTTGCCTTTTTGCCCCGGTCTGGTTATAATAGACAAAAGCCTATCTCGCCACAGCTGATCATCCGGGAGGCGACAGACGTGTACGACATTCTCATCATCGGCGGCGGCCCGGCGGGGCTGTCCGCGGCGGTGGCCGCGCAGGGCCGGGGCAGGCAGTGCCTGATTCTCTCCAATCCGGGCGCGCAGAATCCGCTGGCCAAGGCCCCCGCCATTGACAACTATCTCGGCCTGACCGGCCTGGACGGCCAGAGCATGATGGATACCTTCATCGACCACGCGCTGAAGATGGGCGCAGAACTGCGTGTGGGCCGGGTGCTCAGCGCCATGTGTCTGGACGGCACATTTTACCTCACCGTGGGCAGCGAGGTGTACGAGGGGCGCAAGCTCATCCTCGCCACCGGCGTCCAGCGTGGGCAGAAATATCCCGGCGAGGAGCGTCTGCTCGGCCGCGGGGTGAGCTACTGCGCCACCTGCGACGGGATGCTCTTTCGCCGCCGGCCGGTGGTGGTCATCGGGCGCGCGAAAGACGCGCCCCAGGAGGCCGCCTACCTCCGTCAGATCGGCTGTGAGGTCACCTATGTCAGCCCCGCCACACCGGAGGGCCTCCCGGAGGATATCCCCTTCGTGCGCGCGCACCGGCTGGAGGTTTTGGGCGAGGAGCAGGTGACCGGCGTGCGCGCCGACGGAGCGGTGCTGCCATGCGAGGGCGTGTTCATCCTGCGTGACACGGTGGCCCCGGCCGACCTCTTTCCCGACCTCGCCTGGTCGGAGGGATATATCCAGGTGAACCGCCAGATGGAGACCAATCTCCCCGGCATCTACGCCGCCGGGGACTGCACCGGCAAGCCCCTGCAGATCGCCAAAGCGGTGGGCGAAGGCCTGATCGCCGGCGAAGCGGCGGCGGAGGCGCTGGAGGCCGAGGAGGCCGCGGCCAAGGCGCAGACAATCTGACAACGGAAAGGACGAAATCACATGTCACAGGTCATTCACTTCAGCCAGGCCGGCTTTGAAAAGGCTTTGGAGACCAATTCCCTCGTACTGGTGGACTTCTGGGCCACCTGGTGCGGACCCTGCCGGATGATCGCCCCGGCAATTGAGAAACTTGCGGCGGAGTTTGACGGCAAGGTCCTCGTCGGCAAGGTGGACGTCGACCAGGAGGAGGAGCTGGCCGTCCAGTTCGGCGTGATGAGCATCCCCTGTGTGGTGCTCCTCAAGGACGGCCGGGAGATCGGCCGGCTGGTGGGCGCACAGCCCTACAGCGCCTATGAGGACCTGCTGCGCCAGGCGATGCAGTGAGAGGAGTGTGAACGGCAATGGAACAGAGCGGCTACTGTGAGGTGCTCGTCAAGGTCGTTCCGACCAAGCTGGACAAGGCGCTGCAGCGCCTGCTCTGGTCGCTGTGTGCGTTCTTTTTCATAGCGGGCATCGTCTTTTTCCTCCCGCTGCTGCTGGGAACGATAGCCTGTCTGGTGCTCGCGCTGGTGCGCCGCCGGCGGATGAATCTGGAGTATGAGTACCAGTACCTGGACGGCTCGCTGCGCATCGACCGCATCATCGCCATGTCCAAGCGGAAAAAGGCCGGGCGCTATGAGCTGGAAAACCTCGCCGTGATGGCCCCGGAGGGGGATGAGCGGCTACAGGAATACCTGAAGCGTCCCGACCTGAAGCGGGTGGACTACTCCTCCCGCGTCGCCGAGGCGGACAACCGCTACGTGATGGTCTTTCACGGCGGCGGCACACAGTATCTGCTGCTCAATCCCACGCCGGAGATGGTACAGCTCATCTGGCGCGCCGCGCCGAGCAAGGTAGTGCGCAAGCGGCAGAGCTGAGTCCATACGCCCAGAAAACTTTCCATCCTCGCATGTACGTTCCCGCCCGTCCCGCTCTGGGACGGGCGGGGTTGTTGTTTGTAGGCCACTGCCGCGTTCAGCCCTCATCCGGCATCCCTTCTGGCTGCCACCTTCCCCCAGAGGGGGAAGGTGGCCGGCAAAGTCTGGATGGATGAGGGGAAACGGCCACTGTGCCGGCCAGCGCGTGTTTTGCGCGCCAAAAGGGTTGGCAAGTTCTCCAAGCGGCGGTATAATGGGGACAGATTCTTCGATTTGACAGGGGAGGACAACTATGGTATACCGCATGACCATCGCCGGGCTGGAGCGCGAGCTGCCGCTGTGCCCGATCAGTGAGGAGCTGTGCATCGGCGCCTTTGTCATCTTTGGCGACGCGCCGCTCACCGTGGCCTGCGCCCGGGAGCTGCTGAAACAAGCGCCGGAGTACGACTATCTCATCACCGCCGAGGCCAAGGGCATCCCCCTGGCCCACGAGATGGCCCGCCAGCACGGGGATGAGAAATACTTTCTCGCCCGCAAGCGCCCCAAGCTCTATATGCAGGGGGTGCTGGAGGTGCGCGTGCAGTCCATCACCACCGCCGGGGAGCAGCGGCTCTACCTGGACGGGGCGGACGCCGCCGAGATGCGCGGCAAGCGCATCCTGCTGGTGGACGACGTGATCTCCACCGGCGAGTCGCTCCACGCGCTCGAGGCGCTAGTGGAAAAGGCGGGCGGCATTGTCTGCGGGCGGATGGCCATTCTCGTCGAGGGGGACGCCCAGCGGCGGAAGGACATCCGCTACCTCGAGCCGCTCCCCCTCTTTGACCGCGCGGGGAGCCCCCTGCCCGCCCCGGAGAAGGAGGCATAAATGGAAAAGATTCAGAGCTTTACCGTCGACCACGACCTGCTCGAGCCGGGCATCTACCTCTCGCGGGTGGACGGGGACGTCGTCACCTACGACCTGCGCACCCGCAAGCCCAACGCGGGGGATTATATGGACAATCTCACGATGCACTCGGTGGAGCACATGTTCGCCACCTTTGTGCGAAACTCCGACCTCGGGCCGGACGTGATCTACTTCGGCCCGATGGGCTGTCAGACCGGCTTTTACCTGCTGGTGCGAAATGCAGAGCATACGCGCGTGCTCGCGACGGTGAAGGCTGTCCTGCGCGACATTTTGGCCTATGAGGGGCCGGTCTTCGGCGCGAGCCGGAAGGAGTGCGGCAACTACCGCAACCTCAGCCTGACGGCGGCGCAGGAGGAGTGCCGCCGCTACCTCGCCGTGCTGGAGGCAAACCCAAGCATCGACTTTCGCTACCGGGAGGGAGAGAGATGATCGGCATCATCGGCGCGATGGAGCTGGAGATCCAGGGCCTGCGCGCGCGGCTGAACCGGCCCGAAACCTCGGTCATCAGCGGGGTGCGTTTTGACACCGGGACCATCCACGGCGTGCCCGTGGTCCTCGCCGTGTGCGGGGTGGGCAAGGTGTTTGCCGCGCTGTGCGCGCAGACGATGATCCTCCGTTTCCCGGTGCGCGCGGTGATCAACACTGGGGTGGCGGGCACCCTGTGCTCTGCGCTCGGCATCGGAGACGTGGCCCTCGCCAGCGACGTCGTGCAGCACGACATGGACACCTCCCCCCTCGGGGACCCGGTGGGAATGATCTCCGGGCCTAATCTCGTCCACCTCCCGGCAGACGGGGCGCTCACCGGCCGCCTCGCCGCGCGCGCGGCCTCGCTGGGCCTGCACTGCCAGGTGGGGACCATCGCCACCGGCGACCAGTTTCTCGCCCAGGCGGAGCGCAAGCGGTGGATCCACGAGACCTTCGGCGCCATCGCCGGGGAAATGGAAGGCGGCAGCATCGGGCAGGTGTGTTATGTCAATCACATCCCCTTCGCCGTGCTGCGCACCATCTCGGACGGGGCGGACGGCAGCGCGCCGGAGAGCTTCCCCGCCTTTGCCGCCGCGGCCGCTGCGGCCGCCGTGGAGATCGTGGACGGGCTGTTAGAAGAACTGAGCCATGAGGCGGTGGATTGAGCGGCTGCCCAAGATGGAGCTGCACTGCCACCTCGACGGCAGCGTCCATCCGCAGCGGATTCGGGACTACTACCGGCAGATGGGACGTCCCTGGCCGGAGGACGCCCCGCTGCGCGCCCAGGCAGACTGCGAGAGCCTGACGGAGTACCTGCGCTGCTTTGACCTACCGCTCCAGTGGCTCCAGACGGAGGCGGGCCTGGAGCAGACGGTGCGCGACCTGCTCGGCGACGCCGCACGGGAGAATATCCGCTACCTGGAAATCCGCTTTGCTCCCACGCTCCACCTGGAGGGGGGCCTCACCTACCGTCAGGTTTTTGACGCGCTCGCGCGCGGCTGCGCGCGGGGGGAGGCGGAGTGCGGCGTCGTCTCCCGGCTGATCGTCTGCGCGATGCGCCACCACACGCAGGAACAGAACCTCGCCATGCTCGCCGCCGCGCGGGACTACTTCCCCGCCCTGGTCTGCGCCGCCGACCTCGCGGGGGACGAGAACGCCTTCCCCACTGTCCTGCACGCCCCCTTCTTCCGCCAGGCGGCGGCGTGGGGGATTCCCTTCACAATTCACTCCGGGGAGACTGGCTCGGCGGCCAACGTCCGCACGGCCCTCGACCTGGGCGCGGCACGGCTGGGACACGGCATCGCGATGGCGGGCCACCCCGACCTGATCGCGCGCTGCCGGGCGGCGGGCGTGGGGGTGGAGCTCTGCCCCACCAGTAACTTTCAGACCAGAGCTGCGCTCAGTTGGGCGGACTACCCTCTGCGCGCCTTCCTGGACAAGGGGCTGCTGGTCAGCCTGCATACTGACAACCGGACGGTGAGCGGGACCAATCTCAACCGGGAGTATCTCCGCGCCGTGGACGAGGGCGGCTGTACCCCGGCGGAGGTCGTGGAGATGCTCCGAAACGCCTGCGCCGTGTCCTTTGCCCCGGAGGAGGTCAAACGCGCGTTCCTGCGCGAGCTGGAGGAGGCCGCGCAGGAGAATGTCTCATCCGTCTAAACACGTCGTAAGGGGCGGCAGCATCTCTCGCTGCCGCCCCTCTGGTGGTCTATTGGCAGAGGCGGTGCAAACTGCGCCGTTCCGCCTGGCTGCTGACTCTTGCCGCTTTCTCTTTGTTGCATAGAAAGAATGAATTGCTGTCCATCAAATTCTTATGCGCTGCTTTATGACATAGGAGCATTGCCTCCCGGCGTCTTTTTGATTATAATAGGACCGGAATTTGCAACAGAGAGGGGCCGCTGACATGGGCTGGGCCGTCTATTACACGATATCGGAGGGGGAGGCCGCCATCGTCCGCTGTGTGGGCGATGGCAGCCCGCTCACGCTGCCGGAGGCCATCGAGGGCTGCCCGGTCACGTCGCTGGGGCCGGACTGCTTCGGCGCGGGGGCCGGGGCATCGGACGGCCTGCGCCTGGTGGACGCTGCGCAGGAGGCGCCCCCCGCCCCGGAGCGTACGCCGGGAAACTTGACCAGGCTCTCCCTCCCGGACGGCGTTCGCACCATCGGCACGCGCGCCTTCGCCCGCTGCGGCCAGCTCGCACGGCTCACCCTGCCGCGCTCGCTCACCTCGCTCGGGGCGCGGGCCTTTGAGCAGTGCGGCGCGCTGGAGCACATCGAGCTGCCGGACGGGGTGACGGAACTCGAGGAGTACGTCTTTTCCCAGTGCCGCAAGCTCGTGCGGGTGCACCTGCCTGCCCGGCTCGCGCGCCTGGAGCGGCAGGCGTTTTACAACTGCGTCGCCCTGGAGGCGCTCGATCTGCCGGACACCGTCACCTTCGTCGGCAGCGGCCTGTTCATGAACTGCCGGAGCCTGGCGCGGCTGTCGCTGCCGCTCGGCATCAATCTGAGCGTGCTGCTCTCCGACCTCTCCAACGACCTCGACCTCACGGTGCGCTACCCGGACGGGGTGGCGCGCTTCTTCCTGCCCGGCTTCTCCTACGAGTACGAGGATATCATCGGCCCGCGCATCTGGCGGACCATCACCCACGGCTCGGGCTACCTCTACCGCGAGTGCTTCTCCAGCCGGGACGTGGACTTTGAACTCTACGAGAGCTATTTTGACCTGGCACAGAAGCAGGA
Organism: uncultured Oscillospiraceae bacterium; assembly: GCA_964461385.1. Lineage (GTDB taxonomy): Bacteria > Bacillota > Clostridia > Oscillospirales > Oscillospiraceae > Onthomonas. The sequence continues at coordinate 35,743 of CAYWUA010000001.1, read as the reverse complement.
CGAGCCCGCCGTCGCCGCGCGCATCGCCTGGTACCGGCTGCGCTGGCCCTACCACCTCGCGCCGCGGGCACAGGAGGTCTATCTGGGCTATCTGCGCGCGCACAGCCTGAGCGTCCTGGAGCTGCTGCTGGGAGAGGACGACCTGGAGGGGCTGGACACCCTGCTGGCCCTTGCCCCGCCCGCGCCCGAGGTGCGGGCGGAGATGCTGCTGCGCGCGGAGCGCGCGGGCAACGTCCGCTTCGCCGCCCGGCTGCTGGAGGGCAGCCAGGCGCGGCAAGACAGCTGGGCGGATAAGTCCTTTGATCTCTGACGGGAGGACCTGACTTGCACGAAAATCACGAAAAGCTCGACCGCATCGGCCGGGCCATCCTCTCTGCCACGCGCAATGAGCTCTACCTGCACATGCGCTTTCTCGACGTGGCCCTCTCCGGTCTCGGCTGGCAGATGAATCTGAACACCCCCACCGTCGGGACGGATGGAACCTCCATTCAGTTTAACCCCCGCGTGCTCATTGAGCTGTATCGCCAGGACCAGGTGCTGCTCAACCGGCTCTATCTGCACATGCTGCTGCACTGCCTGCTACGCCATCCCTTCCACCGGGACGGGCGGGAGGAGGACCGCTGGAGCCTCGCCTGCGACATCGCGGTGGAGTCCATCTTGGATTCCATCGAGAACCGCTGCCTCCAGCTGCTCCCCTCCAATCTCCGGGAGGACACCTATGCCGACCTAAAGCGGGATATCCCCGTGCTGACGGCGGAGGCGATCTACCGCTGGCTGGGCCAGCGGCGGTGGAGCTATGACGAGCAGATTGCCCTCTGGCAGGAGTTCCGCCGGGACGACCACCGCTTCTGGCCGCCGGAGAAAGACCCGGACCATCCGGACGGCGAGCAGCCCCGGCCCTCGGAGGGAGAGGGGGACGGCGGTAACCATGAGGCCGAGCGCCAGGCGCTGGAGCAGAAATGGCGCGACCTCGCCGAGCGGACCCAGACCGGGCTGGAGACCTTCTTTGCCGACCACGGCGACGAGGCGGGCGAGCTGCTGGCGGCGGTGCGGATTGAAAACCGGGAGCGCTACGACTACCGGCAGTTCCTGCGCCGCTTTGTCACCACGCGAGAGGAGCCGCGGGTGGATATGGACAGCTTTGACTACGGCTACTACGCCCTGGGACTCGACCTGTATGGCAATATCCCGCTCATCGAGCCGCTGGAGTACCGCGAGAGCCGGAAGATCTCCGACTTTGTCATCGTGATTGACACCTCCGACTCCTGCTCGGCCGGGCGCATCCAGTCCTTTCTGGCCGAGACGCGGTCCGTGCTGGCCCAGGACGGGCTCTTCTTCCGTAACGCGAACCTGCATATCATCCAATCGGACGCCGGAGTACAGTCGGACACCGTCGTCCACTCCGCTGAAGAGTTTGACGCCCTGTGCGAGCACTTCACCGTGCGCGGCTTCGGGGGGACCGACTTCCGCCCCGCTTTCGCTTGCGTGGACGGCCTGCGCCGGGCGGGCCAGCTGCGGGAGCTCAAAGGCCTTCTCTACTTCACCGACGGGTTTGGCGCCTATCCGCAGCGGCGGCCGGACTATGAGGTGGCCTTCGTCTTCTATGAGGCAGACTACGGTCAGCCGCCCGTCCCGCCCTGGGCCATCCGGGTCATCCTCGGCCCGGAGGACCTGCCGGAGGTGCGGTTGGGAGAGTAGGAGAAAGAGCGCAGCCCAGCAAGCCTTTGCGGTGGGCTGCCCTCATCCGCCCCTGGCGGGGCACCTTCCCCCGGAGGGGGAAGGCTTGGGCACGACATCCTGCGCGCGGGCGCACGGGATGCGCCCCAACGGCGGCATGACCTGCGCCGCACATCCACCATATTCCGGTCGGCGCTGTGTCCGGCCCTGAGACATCATCCACCACACGAGGGAGAGAGACCGATATGACCATTCAAGAGGCAAAGGAACAGATCATCCGCACCGTGCGGGCCTATCTGGCAAAAAACGAGGATGGGCAGTGGGAGATCCCCGTCCTCGCCCAGCGCCCCATCCTGCTCATGGGTCCGCCGGGCGTGGGCAAGACCGCCATCGCTCAGCAAGCCGCCCGGGCGTGCGGCGTGGCCCTGGTGAGCTACACCATCACCCATCACACCCGCCAATCCGCCATCGGGCTGCCCAGCATCCGCACCGCCAGCTACGGCGGGCGCACTTTCCCCATCACCGAATCTACCATGCGCGAGAGCATCGCCACCGTCTATCGCCGGATGGAGGAGACGGGGCTGGAGCACGGCATCCTCTTTCTCGACGAGGTGAACTGCGTCTCTGAGACGCTCGCACCGGCGATGCTGCAATTTCTCCAGTGCAAGACCTTCGGCAGCCACCGCCTGCCGGAGGGCTGGGTGATCGTCGCGGCGGGCAACCCGCCGGAGTACAACCGCTCGGTGCGTGAACTGGACATCGTCACCCTCGACCGGGTGCGGCGGCTGGATATCGAGGCGAGCTGGCAGGCCTGGAAGCCCTACGCCTACCGGCAGGAGGTCCACCCCGCTATCCTGGCCTATCTGGAGCTGAAGCCCCAGCACTTCTACCGGCTGGAGACCACGGTGGACGGCAAGCGCTTTGTCACCGCTCGCGGCTGGGAGGACCTCTCCCGCCTGCTTACGGTGAGCGAAAAGCTGGAGCTGCCGGCAGATGAGGCGGTGATCGCGCAGTATCTCCAGTACCCCTCCATCGCCAAGGACTTTGCCAACTACTACGACCTGTATCGGAAATACCGGACCGACTACGACGTGGAGGCCATCCTTTCCGGTGATCTGGGCGAGCGGACGGTGAACCGCCTGCGCATGGCCCCGTTTGACGAGCGGCTCTCCGCCCTCTCCCTGCTGCTGGACGGACTGTTTGGCTTCTGCCGGGAGGCCAACGAGGCGGACGCCGAGGTAACCCTGCTGCACGGGCAGCTCAAGAGCCTGATCGCCGCGCTGGAGACCGGGCGCACGGCGGAGGCTGCCTTTGCGCGTGTGCTGGAGGACTGCGCGCGCGTCCGGGAGGAGAAGCGGCGCGCGGATCTCCTCGAGCCGGCGGACGAACGGCGCTATGCCCACGTGCTCGCCCGTCTGGAGGACTACCGCACCGCGCTGCGCCGGGAGGACGTCACGCAGCCCGCTGCCGCGGCGGACCGGGTGCGCGCCCTCTTCCGCGAGGCGGTGGCCGGGCGGAAGGCGGCGATTGAGCGCGCCTCGCTGCGGCTGGAGCGCGGCTTTGCCTTTCTCGAGACGGTGTTCGGCGAGGGGCAGGAGCTGGTGATCTTCCTCACGGAGCTGGCGATGAACCCCGCCTCTACCAAATTTATCGCCGACAACGGCTGCGAGAAGTTCAGCCACTACAACCGCGCCCTCCTGCTCGGCGGGCGGCAGCGGTCCCTCCTGGAGGAATTGGACTGATTATTGGATTTTTCCTCTGATACAAGCTGTTTTGCGCCCAATTTGGGGCGGCCGCACAGACAGGCGGCCGCCCCAAAAATTTTTCAAAAAATTTTTGTCCCGTGCGATAAAACCGCCCCTGCCCGGCATTACATAGATGACAGGGCTGAAAGGCCCCGACGGCCCGGAGGCCGGGACAGCCGCTTCCCGTCAGAGCCTCCCGCCCCAACCGGAGCTGCCGGGAATGCTCCGAAAGCCGTGCTGCCGTGCCCGGACGGCAGAGAGCGGCACGGCGGGACTCTCCTTCCCGCTCCCGAGCGGCCGGACCTCTCCCCTCTTCGGATGCCCCCTGACCGAACAAGATCAGATTTCAACACTAAAATGGAAAGAAAGGTGAACAAAATGAAAAAGTTCTTCGCTTTTTTGCTCGCGCTCTGCCTGGCTCTGGCTCTCGCTGCCTGCGGCAACGGGCCCTCCTCCAGCGCTTCCACTGACGACGCCAACCAGCCCGACACCGCCTCCGCCGATGACCTCGCCACCACCGACATCGTCCCCGACGAGAATGCCGCCACGGCGGACGAGGAGGTCCCCATTGACGACCCCGCCGCCACTCCCGCCGAAGACGCCTCCTCCGGTTCCGACGACGCAGCCTCCTCCGGCAGCGCTGACGGCCTGATCAGCGAGGCGGACGCCGCGTCCATCGCCCTGACCCATGCCGGGGTGAGCGAGGCGGACACGGTCTACCTCCACACCCATCTGGACCGCGACGACGGACGCCAGGTCTATGACGTCGAGTTCTACGCCGGCAACACCGAGTATGACTACGAGATTGACGCCGCCAGCGGGGCGATCCTCTCGGTGGACCACGACATCGAAAACTATAACGGCAACAGCCCGGCCGCCGCGTCCTCCAGCGAGGTCATCACCCCGGAGGAGGCCGCCAATATCGCCCTGACCCATGCCGGGGTGAGCGAGGCGGACACCCTCTACCTCTACACCGAGCTGGACCGCGATGACGGACGCCAGGTCTATGACGTCGAGTTCTACGCCGGCAACACCGAGTATGACT
>CAYWUA010000001.1:0-31176 GCA_964461385.1 uncultured Oscillospiraceae bacterium | reverse complement strand
CGCCGCCAGCGGGGCGATCCTCTCGGTGGACCACGACATCGAAAACTATAACGGCCACAACGTAAGCGCCTCCGTCTCCGTCGATCTGGAGAGCGCCACCGCCACCGCCCTGGCAGACGCCGGGTTGGGCGAGGATCAGGTCACCCGCTTACGTGCGGAGCTGGACAAGGATGACGGCCGGCTGTATTACGAGATTGACTTCATCTACAACGAGATGGAGTACGAGTATAAGGTGGATGCCAACAGCGGCTCCATTATCTCCATCGACCGCGAGTCGATCTACGACTGATCGAGACTGAAACACGGAACAGTTCCCATCATAGATGACAAATCCCGGAGTGCGGCGTCCTGATCAGAGGGGCCCGCACTCCGGGATATTGTTGCCCTTTTCCCCGTTTACTGGGCAGCCGGGCGGCGGATGGGCAGACGGATCGTGAAGCGGGTGCCCACCGTCCTGTCACTCTCGAGCGAGATGCGCCCGTCCATCGCGTCCACCACATGTTTGACGATGGACAGCCCCAGGCCGGTCCCGCCGGCACTGCGGCTGCGGCCGCGGTCCACCCGGTAAAAGCGCTCGAACACCCGGCTTTGGTGCTCCGGGGGGATGAGTTCCCCATCGTTGCGCACCGTCAGGATGCACTCCTCCTGCTGGCGGGTGAGGGAGATCTCCACCTGGCCGCCCTGGCGGTTATACTTGACGGCATTGCTGATCAGGTTGTCCGCCAGCTCTCGCAGGTTCTGTGGGCTGGCGTAGAGCCAGACGGGCCGGATCTCTGCCTCAATCGTCACGCCGCGGCCCGCGGCGGGCGCCTCCCATTCGCGCACGCACTCTTTTACCAGTTTGTGGAAGGGGAACTGCTCCGGCTCGCGCTCCAGCGTCCCGCTCTCCAGACGGGAGAGCATGATGATGTCCGAGATCATCAGACTCATCCGCTGCGTCTCCGCGCCGATGCGGTCGAGCAGCTCTCGGCGCTGCTCGCCGGTGAGCGGCAGTCCGGAGCAGAGCAATTCAGTGCTGCCCTGGATGGCGGTGATGGGGGTTTTGAGCTCGTGGCTGGCGTTGGAGAAGAACTCCTGGCGCATCCGGCTGGAGTTGCGGCTCTCGGTCACGTCCAGCAGGGTGAGGATCAGCTTGCCCTGCAAGTCCCCCGTCTCCTCCTGGATGGGGCGAAAGCGCACCTCATAGATCCGCCCGCAGCAGCGCAGGTCCACCGGCGGCGCCTCCAGGCCGAGCATCGCGTCCTTGGCGTTCTGAATAATCCGGGGATGGGGCAGCAGGCGGCCGAGGGACTGGCCGATCTGTTCCTCTCCGCAGCCGAGCTGACGGCGGGCGCTGCGGTTCATCATCTGAATCTCCTGCTCCTGGTTGACCAGCACAAAGCCCTCGGCCAGATGGTCGAGGATATAGTCCGTCTTCTGCTGCTGTTCCTCCATCTGGCGGAGATAGGCTCCGATCTCGCCGGAGAGCTGGGTGATCTGATCGGACATCTCTCGCAGCTCCGGATAGGGGCAGTCCACCGGCTCGGGGGCCGTCTTCCCCTCTTTCAGCGCGCCGATGCTCCCGCTCAGACAGCGCACCGTGCGGACGATCCCGTCCGTCAGTCTGGCGGCCAGGACCAGCGCCACCAGCAGTGAGAGCGCCGCGCCCAGTGCCAGGGCGGGGAGCATCCGCAGCAGGTCCTCTGTCACCGCGCTGACCGACTGGGACAGGCGCAGGTAGGTCCCGTCCTCCGTCACCGCCACGGCGTAGACCAGCGTGCGGCCCAGCGTGGCACTCTCGCGCAGGGTGACCGCCTGCCCCGCCTCGCGCGCGGCGGTGATCTCCGGCCGGTCGTAGTGGTTGTCCATCTCCGTCCAGTCCGCCTCCGAGTCCCCCAGCACTGTGCCGTCTGCGGCGATGATAGTCACGCGGATACCGTCCTCGCCGAGCACGGCGGCCTGGGCGTCCGGTTCGCCGTCCACGTCGTAATAGCGGGCAAAGGTCGTTGCCAAGGCCAACAGCTCGGATTCCTTCTCCCCGGTGAGCGCCATGTGGAGAATGCCTGCCGCAGCGGCGGTGGAGACCAGCAGTGCCAGCAGAACCGGAAGGAGCTGAGCGCGGAAGATCGCCTTTTTCACGCCGGCACTCCGATAAAGCGGTATCCCACCCCACGGACGGTTTTGATAAAGCGGCTGTGGCCGGCATCGTCGCCGATTTTCTGGCGCAGGGTGCCGATGTGGATATCCAGCGTACGGCTCTCCCCCATCGCGTCAGTCCCCCAGACGCTGTCGAGCAGCTCCTGGCGGGGGATGCTCTGGTCCGGGCGCTCCATCAGGTATTTGAGCAGCTCGTACTCCTTATAGGTCAGCTCCACCACTTCGCCGTCCACGCGCACCTCGTGCTTGCTCGGGTAGAGTTCCAGCCCCTGATAGATCAGGTCGTCCTCCTCCCGGGCACGGCCGCCCATCCGGCGAATCTGCGCCCGCACGCGCGCGCACAGCTCGAGCACGCTGAACGGCTTGGTCACATAGTCGTCCGCACCGGCGTCCAGGCCGCTGATCTTGTCCTCCTCCAGATCGCGGGCTGTGAGCATGATAACCGCCACCTGCCGCAGCTCGGGCGAGGCGCGGATCAGCCGCACGGCCTCCACGCCGCTGATCCCCTCCATCATGATGTCCATGAGCACCACGTCCGGGCGCTGCTGCTTCATGGACTCCAGCGCCTCCAGGGCGTTGGGAAAGCCAAGCACCTCATACCCCTGGCTCTCCAGGGCAAATTCCAGCAGACGGCGGATGCTCTCATCGTCCTCCACCACGTAGATGCGCTCTTTCATCCAGTCCGGCCTCCCTTTTTTCGGTGTTCTCATATTATATCGCCGCCCTCCTGCCGCCTTCCATCACGGCCTGCGAAAATTTACGTTAGATTTCTGTAAAATAACAGAAGGCGGCCCCGGCAACAGATGGAATATCTGCCACCGGGCCGCCTTCTGCGCAGCGGCGCGCCAGCTCAGGCGCACCGCCCGGTCAAAACATCTCTTCCCGCTTGTACTGGCCGGTGATCTTGAACTCTACCCACTCGCACAGGTTGACCCCGTGGTCTCCGACGCGCTCGAGATATTTGATGATCATCAGGTAGTCCACGATCTCGTCAATCGCCTCGGGATGGGTCAGCAGGTGCTGTCCCAGCGTCTTGCGCAGGCGTACAAACCACTCGTCCACCACGTCGTCGCGCTTCTCCGTCGCGCGGGCCAGGTCGAGGTCGTCGGTGATATAGCTGGTGACGGCGGCATCCACCATCTCGACGGCCGCCTCGGCCATCTCCAGCACCTGCTCGCGAATCTGCGGGATGGAGCAGGCGCTGTGTCGGAGCGACAGCTCCGCGATGTCCACCGCCTCGTCGCCGATGCGCTCCATATCGGTGATCATCTTCATGGTCGCGCTGACCTGGCGCAGGTCGGAGGCCACCGGCTGCTGCATCAGCAGCAGCTTCAGGCAGCGCTGTTCGATGATGCGCTCAAGGGTGTTAATCGCCCCGTCGTTGTGCACGACATCTTCCGCCAGGGTGCGGTCGTAAGTCTTCAGGGTCTCCATGGCGTGGTTGACCGCCTCGACGGCCTTGCCTGCCATTTCCACCAGCTGCGAGGAGAGCTCCCGCAGCTCCTGATCGTAATACTTTCTGGTGCTCACAGTCTCCTGTCCTCCTTAGCCGAACCGGCCGGTGATATAGTCTTCCGTCCGCTTGTCTTGCGGCACAGAGAAAATCTGGTTCGTCTCGCCCATCTCGATCAGGTCGCCGAGCAGGAAGAACGCCGTCTGGTCGGAGATACGGGCCGCCTGCTGCATGTTGTGCGTGACGATGACCACCGTATACTGCTTCTTCAGGTCGCTCATCAGCTCCTCGATCTTCATCGTGGAGGCGGGGTCGAGCGCGGAGGTCGGCTCGTCCATCAGCAGGACGTCCGGCTCGACGGCGAGGGCACGGGCGATGCACAGGCGCTGCTGCTGGCCGCCGGAGAGGCCGAGGGCGCTCTTGCGCAGGCGGTCCTTCACCTCGTCCCAGAGGGCGCCGCCGCGCAGGGAGCGCTCGACGATCTCGTCAAGCTGCGCCTTTTTGCGGATGCCATGCACGCGCGGGCCGTAGGCGATGTTGTCATAGATGGACATGGGGAAGGGGTTGGGCTTCTGGAAGACCATGCCGACCTGCTTGCGCAGCTCAGTCACGTCCTGCTCCTTGGCAAAGATATCCTTGCCGCGGAACTTCACCTCGCCGGTGATGCGCACGCCGGGCACCAAGTCGTTCATCCGGTTGAGCGTCTTGAGGAAGGTGCTCTTGCCGCAGCCGGACGGGCCGATGAACGCCGTGATCTCGCGCTCTGGGATATCCATATCGATGCCCTTGAGGGCCTGGAAAGTGCCGTAATACAGTTCCAGCTTTCGTGTGGTGATAATCGGTGTAGCCATAGCGTTCCTCTCACACTTTCTTCAGTTTTCGCTTTGCCAGCTTGGCAGAGCTGTTGATAATCAGGACCAGAATCATCAGAATCGCCGCGATCGCAAAGCCGACGTCAAACTCACCCTGCTCCTGCACGTAGACATACAGGGCCACGCTCAGCGAGCCGCCGCTGGTCTGCAGGGCCCGGAAAAAGTTGGTCACCAGATTGTAGCCGGTGCCGGCGGTGTAGATCAGCGCGGCGCTCTCGCCCACGATCTTGCCGATGGCGAGGATGGCGCCGCCCACCACGCCGTCGAGGGTACAGGGCAGGACGATGGTGCGGATTGTGTGCCATTTGGAGGCGCCCAGGCCGACCGAGCCCTCGCGGTAGGAGTCAGGCACCGTCTTGAGCGCCTCCTGCGTGGTGCGCACGATGGTGGGCAGGGTCATGACCGCCAGCGTCAGCGCGCCGGAGGCGATGCTGGTGCGCAGGCCGAGTCCCTGCACGAAGAAGAGCATGCCGACCAGGCCGTAGATGATGGAGGGGATGCCGGTCAGTGTCTCGGTGGCAAACTCAATGATCTCCACCAGGCGCTTGTTCTTGGCGTACTCCGTCAGATAGATCGCGCCGCCGATGCCAAGGGGCAGGGCGATCACCAGGGTGGTCAGGACCAGGTAGACGGTGTAGATGATATTGGGCAGGATGCCGATGGTCCCGGCCAGAGCGCTGCGGGCGGTAGAGAGCAGCTGCCAGCTGATGCTGCTCAGGCCTCGCACCATGATGTAACCGATCAGGGCCACCAGGAGCAGCACGGTCAGGATGACGCAGAACCAGATGACGCCGCGGATGAGCACGTTTTGAATCTTACGCTTCTGACTCATTTCTCATCCCTCCTCCCTTTCAGCAGGAGATTCAGGATCACGTTAATGATCATGATGAAGACGAACAGGACCAGTCCGATGGAGAACAGGGCCTGACGCTGCAAGCCGGAGGAGTAGCTCATCTCCTTGGCGATCGCCGTGGTCAGGAAGGTGACGCTGGTGAAGAGGCCGGGCATATTGGCCACATTGCCGGCCACCATCATGACCGCCATCGCCTCGCCTACGGCGCGGCCGATGCCGAGCACGATGCCGGCGGCGATGCCGCTGCGGGCCGCGGGGACGGAAACCTTAAAGATGGTCTCGATCTCAGTCGCGCCCAGGGCCAGGCTGCCCTCTTCATACTCACGCGGAACTGCGGAGAGGGCCGTCTCACTGACGCTGACGATGGAAGGCAGGATCATGACCGCCAGGACCAGGATCGCCGCGAGCAGGCAGGTGCCGTTGCGCAGCTGGAAGAAGTCCATAATGCCAGGCACCAGCACCATCGCGCCGATCAGGCCATAGACGACGGAGGGAATACCGCTGAGCAGCTCCACCGCCGGCCGGACCACGGCGGCTATCTTTTTGCTGGCGAGCTTGGAGAGGAACACGGCGGTGAGCAGTCCCACCGGGACGCCGATCAGGCAGGCGCCCAGCGTGCCGTAGACAGAGGTGAGGATAAAGGGAAGAATGCCAAATTTGGGTTCGCTGGCTGTACTGGCCCACTCCTGGCCAAGCAGGAAGTCGATCGGGCCGATCTCGATGATCGCCGGCAGGCCGCTGACGATCATATAGATGGTGATCAGGGCCACCGCAACGATGGAAACCATGCCGCAGAGGAGGAACAGCCCGTTCATCACCTTTTCAATTATCTCTCTGACTTTCAAATCCAACGACCTTCCTTAATTCTGTGGAATGCCGGAGCGGGGCTTGCGCCCCCTCCGGCATGTAGTGAGTTGGTCTTTCCTTGTTCAGACGAAGGTCAGGGCTGAATCGCGCCGGCGTTGGCGATGATGTCAGCGACCTCCGGGCTCAGGCAGTAGTCCAAGAAGGCCTGGGCCGCCTCGCTCAGGGTGGCGGAGTCGTTGGTGACCATCAGGAAGGGACGCTGGATGGCATAGGTGCCGTCCTTCACGGTCTCCTCACTGGGAGCCACGCCGTCGACGGTGATCGTCTTGACCTCGTCGCTCACGGCGGAGAGGGAAGCATAGCCGATGGCATACTCATTGGCGGCGACCGCGGCGATGACGGCGCCGGTCGAGGTCAGCTCCTGATCGTAGACACAGACATCTTCCACGCCGACGATGCTCTCAAAGCCGTCGCGCGTGCCGGAGCCGGCCTCACGGCCGATGATGGTGACCGGCTGGTCGGGGCCGCCGACCTCGCTCCAGTTGGTGATCTCGCCGGAGAACAGGCCGGCGATCTGCTCCAGGGACAGGTCCTCAACGGTGTTGGCGGTGTTGACAATCATGGCGATGCCGTCCAGAGCGACCACATGGCCGGTCAGGCCGGTCTCGTCCTCGTGCAGCTCACGGCTGGAGAGGCCGAAGTCAGCGGTGCCGTCAGTGGCGGCGGTGATGCCGGCGCCCGAGCCGGTGGCGTCATAGGAAATGGTCACGTCGGGATAGGTCTGGTTGAAAGACTCAATCAGGGCAGCCATCACGCTCTCCATGGAGGTGGAGCCGTTGGTGGACACGCTGCCGGACAGGTCGGTGGGAGCGCTCTCCTCCTCGGTGCCTTCCTCGGCGGCGGTGTCATCTGTCGCAGCGTCGTCCGTGGCCTGATCGCCGCCGGTGCCGCCGCAGGAAACCAGGGCAAACGCCATGACCAGAGCCAGGAGCAGGGCAAGAATTCGCTTCATAATTCTATCATTCTCCGTTTCATATGTTTTCCAGTCATCTCTGACCGTGCCTCTATTGTAGCGGGGCGGCATGTAAGATACCATCACCGCTTTGTAAAACCTTTGTATGTTTTTGGGCTTGCATTGTAAAGTCAGGCCGCCCTTCCCGGGCGGACCGCGGTCTGCTATAATAGCGTTAGAACACACAGGGAGGAGGCCAACGTGATGCTTTTCCGACGAAAAGAGCCGGCGCACACCTTTGACCGGCAAAAAAAGCGGCCCGTCATCCGGGCCAGCATCTGCACCGGAGAACAGACCGCATGCTTTCAGGACTTGGAGACCGGGCGGCTGGAGGAGGTCATGCTGCTGCGCACTCCGGCCGATCGGGCGCAATTCCTGTCGGAGTATGGAATTGACGAGTCCGAGCTGACCGTGCTCTACTGACGATGTCCCGGATCCGGGCCGCCGCCCAGCCAGCCGTGTCTGCGCTTTTTCGGCTCCTGGCAGCGCACCTCACCCTGGACCAGGATAATATCCGGGCCAAAGCGGCAGATCTGCTCCCAGCGGATCACGCAAATCTCCCGCCGCCCGAGCAGCCCGAAGAAGAACCGCCCCGGCCCGGGCACCAGCAGCGCGCAGACCCGCCCGCTGTCCAGGTCGATGATCAGGTCGTCCACAAATCCGTAGCGTGTGCCGTCGGTGACAGAGATGACCTCCTTACAGCGCAGCTCTCCCAGATGGCTCTCCATGCCGCCTCCCCCTTTCTCTCCAGCCTATGCGCGCGCGGGGCTGTCCTATGCCGCTTGCCAAGCGGGGCGTTTCGGGATACAATGAGAGCGGATCATCTGGGAGAGGAGGGAGAACCGTGGACAAGGCCGTCGCGCGCTGTCTGAAGGAGACCTTTGGCTATGACGCCTTCCGCCCCCATCAGGAGCAGGTGGTGGGCGCCATCCTCCGGCGGCGGGACGTGCTGGCGGTGATGCCCACCGGGGCGGGCAAGTCCATCTGCTACCAGCTCCCCGCCCTGCTGATGGGCGGCATCACGCTGGTGATCTCCCCGCTCATCTCGCTGATGCAGGACCAGGTGAAGGCCCTGCTCCAGTCCGGGGTGCGCGCCGCCTGGCTCAACAGCACCCTCACGCCGCGCCAGCAGCACCTCGCGCTGGAACGAGCGGCGCAGGGGGCCTATCAGATCATCTATGTCGCCCCGGAGCGGCTTGAGCTGCCCGCCTTTCGGCGCTTTGCCAGCCAGGCGCCCATCTCGCTGGTCACGGTGGACGAGGCGCACTGCATCTCCCACTGGGGGCACGACTTCCGCCCGAGCTATCTCAGCATCGCGGTCTTCCTGCGCACCCTGCCGCGCCGGCCGGTGGTAGCCGCCTTTACCGCCACGGCGACTGAGGCGGTGCAGGAGGACATCGTGCGCACCCTGGACCTGCGCGACCCGCTCACGCTGGTGGCCGGCTTTGACCGGCCCAACCTCTTTTTTGAGGTGCAGGAGCCGCGCGACCGAAATCAGGCCGTGCTGGAGGTGCTCACCCGCTTTCCCGACCGCTCAGGTATCCTCTACTGCCTGACGAGGAAAAAGGTGGAGGAGCTGTGCGAGTTCCTCTGCGCGCACGGCCACGCCGCCACGCGCTATCACGCGGGACTGGAGGCGGAGGAGCGTCAGAAAAATCAGGACGACTTTCTCTACGACCGCAAACGGATTATGGTGGCCACCAACGCCTTCGGAATGGGCATCGACAAGTCCAACGTCGGCTTTGTCATCCACTGCGGGATGCCGTCAAACCCAGAGAGCTACTACCAGGAGGCGGGCCGCGCCGGGCGGGACGGGAGCCCGGCCCAGTGCATCCTCCTCTACCAGCGCGGCGACATCCAGACCAACCGCTTTCTCTTAGAGCACGGGCGCGAGCAGGCGGACCTCTCCCCTGAGGAGGGGCGGGAGCTGCTGCGCCTGGACCTTATGCGGCTGCGGCAGATGACGGGCTACTGCACCGCCCCCGGCTGCCTGCGGCAGAAGCTGCTCGGCTACTTCGGCGAACAGGCCCCGGACCAGTGCGGCAACTGCTCCAACTGCCTGAGCGGCCAGGCGCCGGAGGACGTCACCACGCAGGCGCGGCAGGTGCTGCTCTGCGTCGCGGCGCTCACGCGAGAGGGGCACAGGATGGGCATCTACGCCGTGATGCGCATCCTGCGCGGGGAGGAGGACAGCTCTATCGACTGGCTGCGCCCGGCGCGTCTGGACTGCTACGGGGCGCTCGCCCGTTTCCCCCGCCAGAAGCTGCAGCGGGTGATCTACGCCCTGCTGGACGAGGGATATCTTCGCCAGACGGAGGGGGACCGGCCGGTGCTCGCGCTGACAAAGCGCGCCCCCTCTCTCGCCGCTGGGACGGGGCGTCTGTATATCAAGCCCCAGCCCTCCCGCCAGGAGCGGCAGGCGCTCGCCGCGCGCGGCAGTGAGGACAGCCCCCTCTTTTCCGCCCTGCGCGAGGTGCGCGCCAAGCTCGCCCGCAGCGCGGGGGTTCCGGCGTTCATGGTCTTCTCCGACGCGGCACTGCGCGAGATGTGCCGCCTCCTGCCGCGCGATGAGCGGGAGTTCCTGCTCGTCAAGGGGGTGGGCGCGCAGAAGGCCGCGCGCTATGGCAAGGCGTTTTTGCAGTGCATCCGCGGCTGGGTGCGGGAGCATCCGGAAGAACGATAGGAGGGGTATTCCACGATGAAAAACACGACGCTGTGCTATATCCGCCAGGGAGAGCAGTACCTGATGCTCCACCGGGTGAAAAAGTGCAACGACTTAAACGAGGATAAGTGGATCGGCGTCGGCGGCAAGTGCGAGGAGGGCGAGAGTCCGGAGGAGTGCCTGCTGCGCGAGTGCCGGGAGGAGACGGGACTCACCCTCAAGCGCTGGCGCTACCGCGGCCTGGTCACCTTTGTCTCCGACCGGTGGGAGGGAGAGTATATGCACCTGTACACCGCTGACCGCTTTGACGGGCAGATCGGCCCCTGCGACGAGGGGGTGCTGGAGTGGATCGGGCTGCGGGAGCTGCGCCGCCTCCACCTCTGGGAGGGGGATCACATCTTCCTCGACCTGCTGGAGGCGGACGCCCCCTTCTTCTCCCTCAAGCTGGAGTATGAGGGGGAGCGGCTGGTCTATGCCGCGCTGGAGGGGCAGCCGCTGGAGCTGCCGTGGCGGGGCGTGCCGGAGCAGATAGAATAAAATGAAAGGCCGCCCGCGGGCGGAGAGCCGGTGATGCGCTCTCCCGCCCGCAGGCGGTCCTCTTTTTCCAGCCAGGATATCCGGGATTTGCCGGGCATCTCACGTCCTCCAGGCCGTGATATCCTCCACCCGCTTTCTCGGACGGGCAGGCGGCATCTCATCTGCATAACCCAAGGCCAACGCGCCAAAGAGCGCGCCCTCCAGCCCCAGCCATGCGCGCAGCTCGGGATAGGCAAAGTATGTGTCACAGATCCACAGACTGCCCAGCCCGGCCTCCGTCGCGGCGAGAGACATATTCTCCATCGCGGCGCCGACCGACTGGGCATTGCAGATCTCATAGACACGCTCCTCCGGCGTCAGTGGGCGGTCCAGCTCCAGTCCCAGCGGACAGAGCACGAGAATGACTGCCGGGGCCTGCCGCAGAATCTCCGCAGTATACGCCGCCCCCTGGAGAAAACGCGCACTCTCCGGCAGGAGCGGTTCTGCCCGCTCCCGGGACAGCCCCCGCTCCATCGCCTGCAGCAGTTCCTCCTTGGACGGTCCCGTCACCACCACGAATTGCCAAGGCTGCCGGTTCTTTGCGGAGGGAGCCAGCGTCCCCGCGCGAAGAACCGCCTCGATCTGTTCGCTGGAGACCGACCGGTCCAGATAGCGTCGGACACTCCGCCGGTCCCAAATTGCCTGAATCACAGGGCAGCTCCTCCCTTCTGTCACACCGGGTCCACTACTGTCAGCTCCCGCAGCGTCAGGCCGCGAAAAGCAGCGAGCGCTTCCGCCTGGACGGCGAGGTCCTCCCGCCGCGCCGGGGGCAGCGGCTCGAAGAGGGTCATCGTCAACGCCAGGCCGTCCCGCGCCGCCCTGGCGCGCCAGACGCCCACAATCCGCCCGGCGCGCAGCACGGCGCCGGGGTTGGAGACCGTCTGCCACACAGCGCGGTGCTTTGTCTTGTCGGAAAGAATCACCTGTCGGCTGCGCAGGTCAAGGTAGTGGTCGTGCGTGCCGAGGAGCAGGGCCGCAGGAGAAAGGACACCGCCGCCTCCCCCACCGTCTGATTTGCCCCGTACATAGAGGGGTCCCGCCAGCGCGCGGACAGCCGCACCGGTCAGCTCCATCACGTCGTCTCAGGCATCGGCTTTCCAAGCCGGCGGTACATCGTCTTTCTTACGGCGCGGATAATGTTCTCATAGCCGGTGCAGCGGCACAGATGCCCGGAGAGCAGCTTGCGCAGCTCTTCGTCGGTATACTCCTTGCCGCTCTCGAGAATCTCCACCGCAGACATGATGAAGCCGGGGGTGCAGAAGCCGCACTGGACAGCGGCCTCGTCAATGAACGCCTGCTGGATGTCGGACAGCTCGCCGTTCGGGCCGAGCAGGCTCTCGAGCGTACGGATGTTCTTTCCGTCCGCCCAGATGGCCAGATAGATACAGGAGTTAAAGCACTCGCCGTCGATGATGACATTGCAGGCCCCGCACTCGCCCACCTCGCAGCCCTTTTTGACCGACGTGAGGCGGAAATCATTGCGAAGCAGGTCGGTCAGCGAGGCGCGCACGTCCACCATCCGGTTTACCGGGTCGCCGTTGATGGTGCAGTGAATCTCTTTGTACTGAATGCTCATGCCAGCTCCCCTCCCGCGCGCCGGACGGACTCGCAAAAAGCCCGCCGGGCCGTCTCCACCGCGATGTGCTCGCGAAAGTCCTTTGCCGCACGCCAGGAGTCGCGCGGATGGATATCATCCAACACGGCGCGGGCGAAGCGGTCCGCGAGCGCCCGGCTGGGGATCTCGCCGCGGGCCAGCGCCTCCGCCGTCGCCGCGCGCAGGGGCACCGGCCCCGCCACACCGTAGGCGATGCGCGCGCGTTCAATGGTCCCGTCTGGCGAGAGGCGGACGTTTACCGAGCAGCCGAGGGTGGCGATGTCCATCGCGCTGCGCATGGCGTATTTGATATAATGCCCATAGCAGCTCTCGTAGCTCTCGCGGGGGATGAGGATGGCGGTCTGTATCTCGCCTGGGCGGACATCCACCTTCCCGGCGCGCAGATAGAAGTCCGCGATGGGCAGCCGCCGCACTCCCTCCGGGCCGGTCAGCTCGATCACCGCGTCCCAGGCAAAGAGGGTGGAGGCAGAGTCGGCGGAGGTGACGCCGTTGCAGGTGTTGCCGCCGATCGTGCCGATGTTGCGAATCTGCGGACCGCCCACCTGGTCCACCGCCTCGCCCAGGACGGGGCAGTGCCGCCGGATGAGCGGGTCGCGGGTGATGTGGCTGAAGCTGGTGAGCGAGCCGATGCGCAGGTTCTCCGCCTCATCTAGCGTGACGCCGCGCAGGGCGTCGATGCCGTAGATAGAGATCAGCTCCACCCCGGCGCGCCGGCCCTCGCGAATCTGGACCAGCACGTCTGAGCCGCCGGCGATGATCTGTGCCTCGGGGTGCTCCACGCGCAGGCGGACCGCCTCGGCGACGCTTGCGGCCTCATAGAGGGCTTTGATATCATACATGGCCGGCTCCTCCTTCCTCGTCAAACAGTCCCGCCGCCCGGAAGGCCCGGAACAGCAGGTGCGGGGTCATCGGCGCCTCGTCCAAGGCAACGCCGGTGGCCTGCAGGATGGCGTTGCGAATCGCCGGGGCAGGCGAGCAGGCCGGCGGCTCACCGAGCGCCTTGGTGCCGTAGGGGCTGGTCGGCTCGGGATTTTCCACGAAATAGGCCCGCAGGTGGGGGTGATCCATGGTGGTGGAGAGCTTGTAGTCCAGCAGGTTGTTGTTCAGCGGCCGTCCGGTTTTCGGATCAAACTTCAGCTCCTCGGACAGGCCGTAGCCGATGGCCATCGACATGCCGCCGTGCACCTGCGCCTCGGCCAGGGCGGGGTTGATCAGGCTGCCGCAGTCGTGGACGTTCACCAGGTCGAGCAGTCGCACCTTGCACATCGGGATGTCCACCTCCACCTCGGCAAAGCTGCAGCCGAAGGAGTAGGCGTTGTTCTTGATCTGATAGGTGCTCTCCGCTGTCAGGTGGACGCTGTGCGTCAGGCTGTAGAGCGCCTCTGTGGCCAGCTCGCCCAGGCTCATGAGCACCTGTCCGTCACTGGTGCGGACAATCCGGCCGTCCACCAGGTCGAGATTCGCCCGCGTCTGCCGGGTCAGCTCCTGCGCGTAGTCCAAAATCCGCTCGCGCAGCAGACGGCCGGTCTGCTGGATGGAGAAGCCGCCGATGTAGGTCTGCCGCGAGGCGTAGGCCCCGGTGCCAAAGGGGGTGATATCGGTGTCCTGGGTGGAGACGATATGTACCTGCTCAAAGGGGATTCCGATCGCGTCCGCCGCCATCTGGCTGTAGGCGGTGTCACAGCCCTGGCCGATCTCCGTCTCGCCGGTCTGCACCTGCACCGAGCCGTCCTGATTGAGCACCATCCGGCAGGAGGAGGTCTCCAGCGAGATGGGCCAGACGGCGGTGTTGTACCAGAACAGGGCCATGCCAATCCCCCGGCGGACCGGGCCGGTCTGCTGGGCATAGGCCGCGCGCTTTTCCGCCCAGCCGATCGCCTCTACCCCCTTGTCCATCACCTGGCGGAAGGTGTCGTAGTAGTTCACGTTCTTGGAAAAGGCGTCGGTATAGCCCTGGGGCATCACTACCTGGCGGCGGTACTCCACCGGGTCACGTCCGAGGGCGCGCGCCACGTCGTCGATGTGGCACTCCCCGGCCCACATCGCCTGCGGAATCCCGTAGCCGCGCATCGCCCCGGCGGTGGGGCGGTTGGTGTAGACGGTGTAGGCGTCCCCCTCCACGTTGTCACAGGGGTAGATCTGCGGGAAGGCGCCCATCCCCTTGGCCGCGATGCTGTGGCCGTGCGAGGCGTAGGCCCCCTGGTTGGAGAAGCACTCGATCCGCCGCGCGGCAAAACTGCCGTCTGGGCGGACGTAGGAGATAATGTGGGTCCGGATGGCGTGGCGGACGCGGTTGGAGACAAAGGTCTCCTCGCGCGTACAGTCCAGCTTGACTGTCCGTCCGCCCACCTGGGTGGTCAGCCAGGCGCACAGCGGCTCGTAGAGCGCGTCCTGCTTGTTGCCAAAGCCGCCGCCGATATAGGGCTTGACAATCCGGATCTGCCCCCAGGGAATCCCCAGCGCCTGGCCGCAGACGCGGCGGATGATGTGGGGAATCTGCGTGGAGGTGACCACGGTGATCCGTCCGGCCTGCATAGAGGCATAACAGATATGGTTTTCGATGTGGCAGTGCTGGACGGTGGGCGTGTCATACCAGCCCTCCACCTTGATCAGGCCCGGCTCCTGGCGCGCAGCCTCGTAGTCCCCGAGATGCAGCCGGGTATGGGCGAGGATATTGCTCTCGCGCAGCTCGCCGTGGATGACGGGCGCCTCCGGCTTCATCGCCTCCTGCACGTCGAGCACGAAGGGATATTCCTCATACGTCACCTTCACCAGCCGGGCAGCCCGAACGGCCGCCACCTCGTCCTGTGCAATCACCACTGCCACGTCGTCGCCGTAGTAGCGCACATGGCGGTTGAGCAGCAGCCGGTCGGCGACGTCCTGATGGGATGGGTCCGTGGACCACGGGTGCCCCGCCGTCGGGAAGGGGAAATTGGGTACATCAAAACAGGTGAGCACCTTAACCACGCCGGGCACGGCGAGCGCGGCCTCGGTCTCCACCGCGGTCACCATGCCGTGCGCGATCGTGGAGTGGACGACTTTCGCCACCAGCGCCCGCGCGTCGCACAGGTCGTCGGTGTATTGCGCGCGCCCGGTCACCTTGTCAAAGGCGTCCACGCGCAGTTTACTCTGTCCTACGCTTTTGCTCATGCTTGGCCTCCTTTAACGTTCTCGTGCCTCACTTCTTCGGGCGGGGTTTCTTGCGCGCGTAGGGCGTCTGCTCCAGCGGGAGCGACGTCCGGCGCAGTCCGTCGTAGCGGTAATAGGCGTCGGCCACAGCGGGCGCGGTGGGGATGGAAGTGATCTCCCCGATGCCGATCGCCCCACAGGCCACATCCAGTCCCGGCTTTTCCACCACAATGGCCTTGATCTGGGGAATTTGATTGGAACGAAAGAGCCCAAGGGTGCCCAGCTTGGCGGTGGGCTTGCAGTCGGTGAGGGGATACTGTTCCGTCAGGGCAAAGCCCAGTCCCATCACGACGCCGCCCTCGATTTGCCCCTCACAGGAGAGGGGATTGACCGCTTTTCCCACGTCGTGCGCGGCCACCATCTGGGCGACCCTGCCCTTCTCATCGAGAATACACAGCTGCGTCGCGTAGCCGTAGGCGACATGGCTGACAGGATGGGGATAGGGCGCGCCCAAGGGATCGGTCTTGGCCAGGTACTCCCCGTAGAATTCCTCCCCCTCCAGGTCCGCCAAGGTCTTGCCCTCCAGGGCGGCCTTGAGCTTCTCGCAGGCCCGGCAGCAGGCCTCGCCGGTGACCAGCGTCTGGCGCGAGCCGGAGGTGACGCCGGAGTCCGGGGCATCATAGGTGTTGGAGCGGACCACCTCCACCCGCTCTGGGGGAATGCCCAGCATGGTGCAGCAGAACTGGGTGAGCACCGTGTGCAGCCCCTGCCCGATGCAGGAGGCTCCGGTGTGGACGACGACCTTGCCCCGCTCCACCGTCAGCCGGCACCGCCCATAGTCCGGCAGGCCCACGCCCACGCCGGCATTTTTCATGGCGCAGGCGATGCCCACATACTTGCCGCTGTCAAAATAGGGTTTTACCGCCTCCAGGGTCTCCACCAGGCCGGTCTCCGGGCCGGCGATCTGCCCGTTGGGGAGCGACTCTCCGGGGCGAATGGCGTTGCGGTAGCGGATTTCCCAGTGGGAGATCCCCACCAGATCCGCAATCTCGTTGAGCAGGCTCTCGATGGCAAAGCAGGTCTGGGTGACCCCGAACCCCCGGAATGCCCCGGCGGGGGGATTGTTCGTGTAATAGGCCAGGCCGTCAATCTCAAAGTTGTCATAGTGATAGGGGCCGGAGGCGTGGGTGCAGGCCCGCTCGAGCACGGGGCTGCCCAGGGAGGCATAGGCGCCGGTGTCCGAGATCACCTTGGCCTTCACCCCTTGGATGATGCCGCTCTCGTCGCAGCCGATGGTAAAGTCCATCTCCATCGGGTGCCGCTTGGGGTGGACCAAGATGCTCTCCTGCCGGGTCAGCTTCATCTTGCAGGGCCGGCCGGTGAGCAGGGCCGCCATGGCGGACAGATGCTGGACGGTCACATCCTCCTTTCCGCCAAAGCCGCCGCCCACCAGGAGGTTTTCCACCCTCACCTGGCGATACGCCAGGCCCAACATGGGCGCAGTCTCATGTTGGGTAGAGTAGGTGCTCTGGTCAGAGCAGAGAATGTGCACTCCGTTCCCCTCCGGATAACTCACGGCGCATTCCGGCTCTAAAAAGGCGTGCTCCGTATAGGGAGTGGAGAAGTGCCGGCTGATGACATATTTGCTCCGGGCGATGGCCGCATCTGCGTCCCCCCGGTGGACATACTTTTCCGTGAGCACGTTGCCCGGATGGTTTTCGTGGAGCTGGGGAGCATCGGGGGCCATGGCCTCCTCCGGGCTGCGCACCGGTTTCAGCGGGGTGTAATCCACACGGATGCTCCGGACCGCCGCCCGGGCCTGTTCCAGCGTCTCGGCAGCCACCAGGGCGATCACATCTCCCAGATAGTGGGTGATCTCCCCCACACCAATCATCGCGGGCCAGTCCAGATAGATATGGCCCACCAGATGTTGGCCGGGGATGTCGGCTGCGGTGAAGACACCTGCCACACCGGGCATCTCCCTGGCGGCGGAGGTGTCAATCGCGTCCACCCTGGCACGGGGATAGGCGGAACGGAGGGCCACCACGTGGAGCATCCCCTCCAGATAGACGTCATCGGGATACTTGCCGCAGCCCAGCACCTTCTCGCGCACGTCCACCCGGGAGACCCGCTGTCCCAGCGCCCACTGATTGACCCCCTGCGAAATTTTTCCCTCCCGGAGCATCTTGGCCGCCAGCTTCACCGCCACCATGATCTTCGCATAGCCGGTGCAGCGGCAGAGGTTGCCGCGCAGGGCGAAAGCGATCTGCTCCTCGGTGGGGTCCGGATTCTGGTCCAGCAGCGCCTTGGAAGCGATCACCATACCCGGGATGCAGAAGCCGCACTGCACTGCCCCCGCCTGCCCGAATGCCTGGACATAGACCTCCTTTTCGAAATCGCTCAGCCCCTCCACCGTAAGCACTTCGCGGCCCTCCAGCCGGTCGGTCATCAGGACGCAGGCCTTCTGCGCCTTCCCGTCAATCAGGACGGTACAGGTGCCGCAGGCGCCCTCGCTGCATCCGTCCTTCACCGAGGTGAGACGCAGGGTATCGCGCAGATAGCGCAGCAGGGATTGATTTTGCAAGACGTGGACCGTCTCGCCGTTGACGCGGAAGGTTGCCATGGCGGTATCTCCTTTTCTGAGGTGTCCACGACCGGCACAGGTGTTTGGCAAGGAACTTTTGAATATGATACACCATTTTACGCCAAACTGCAAGGCAGGCCGGAAAGCAAACAAAGGACGGCGCTGCCAAAACAACGCCGTCCTTGACTGTTAAAAGATCTGCGGCGCCAGGCCGCGCGGATTGCACACGTCAGTCCCCGTAGATAAATTCCTGTAGATTCGCCCGTAACACGTCCCAGTCGTTGGGAACGAGCACGGACATGCCGCGGATGGTCTCGCCGCTGTAACTGCCGTCCTCGGGCACGCGGTACTCCTCGATAGAGTCCACACCCAAATTGTAGGCCGTCAGGGCGATGCTGAGGATCTCGTCGTTGGTCATATCGGTCGTTAGCGCGCTGGCGATACTGTCATAGATGCCAAGCAGGTCGGTCCACGGCTGGTCCTTGAGCTGCTGGAAGACCTGTTGGATGACGGTGCGCTGGCGCTCGGTGCGCCCGTAGTCGTCATGCGCGCCGCTGGCGGTGGAGACGTAGCGGATGCGGGCGTAGACCAGGGCCGCTTCCCCGTCAAGATGGTTCTCTCCCACCACCAGGCCGGAGATCGCAGTGTCGTTGTGCTGCCGGCCGTAGGTGGACTGCCTGCTCATATAGGCGACCTCGTCCGCTGTGAGCGTCACATCGATGCCGCCGACGGCGTCAATCACTTCGCGAAAGCCCTCAAAATCCACCTCAACGTTGTAGTCAATCTGAATGCCGAAGTTCTGCGCGATGGTGGCGTCCAGCAGCTCAAAGCCGCCGAAGCGATAAGCCGCGTTGAGCTTATTGTTGCTGTATCCAGGGATCTCGACGTACAGGTCGCGCATCAGGGAGACCATAGACAGGCGGTTATTCTCGCTGTCGATGCTCAGGATAATCATCGTGTCCGACCGGGCGCGCTCCCCCTCCTGGCGGGTGTCCTGCCCCACGAGCAGGACATTGGTCACGCCCTCCTGGGTCGCGATGTGGTTCGCCTCGCCCCAATCCAGGCTGCTGTCGCTGATCGAGTCCGGCTCGTCCGTATCTTCGTCAAAGTCTTCCGTAGTAAACTCCGTCTCCCCGGCGGTGACCCGGTTGATTCTCCCGAGCTGCACTTGCAAAAAGGCATAGGCCCCAATCACCATCAGCGACAGCACGGATAAAATAATCAAAATTACCTTGCGAACGTTCGACATGTGCGTTCCTGCCCCCATTTCTGCGCACCGCCGGCCATTTTCCGCCCTTTCGACCGTGCGCCATCCGTCTATCCGTAATGTCTCACTGCCCTGCCGGGCAAGTACTTGTCATTTTAGACTCTTTTTCAGCCCCCGTCAAGGGATTGCGCCTTGAATTTACCTTACAATTTACCCATCTATTACATTTTCGTAAATTTCTCCAGAAAATTCATAGAAACTTCATCATCTTATGCTATAGTGTCACAAACTAATCGGCAAGGAGTTGTCGTGTGTCATGAGTGCAATCATCGGAATCGACCTTGGCACCACCAACAGCTGCATGGCTGTGGTGGAGGGCGGAAAGCCCGTCATCATTCCCAACGCGGAGGGGGCGCGGATCACCCCGTCCGTCGTCGCCTTTACAAAGACCGGCGAGCGGCTGGTGGGCGACCTGGCCCGGCGCCAGGCCGTCACCAACGCCAAGGGGACGGTCGCCTCCATCAAGCGGCAGATGGGCACCGATGCCCGTCTGGAGCTGGACGGGCGCCGGCGCACACCGCAGGAGATCAGCGCCATGATCCTTCACAAGCTCAAGACGGACGCGGAGGCCTACCTCGGCCAGCCGGTGACGGACGCGGTGATCACCGTGCCCGCCTACTTCAACGACGTGCAGCGCCAGGCCACCAAAGACGCCGGGCGGATCGCCGGGCTCAACGTCCGGCGCATCATCAACGAGCCGACGGCGGCGGCGCTGGCCTACGGCCTGGACCACGGGGAGAGCCAGAAGATCATGGTCTACGACCTCGGCGGCGGCACGTTCGACGTGTCGATCATCGAGATCGGCGACGGCGTGATCGAGGTGCTCGCCACCTGCGGGGACAACCATCTCGGCGGGGACGACTTTGACGAGCGGCTGGCCAACTACCTCGCCAGCGAATTCCGCCAGCAGACCAAATATAACCTCGCCAAGGACCCGGTCGCCATGCAGCGCGTGCGCGAGGCGGCCGAGAAGGCCAAGCGGGAGCTCTCCGCCTCCACGACGGCGACGGTGAACCTCCCCTTCCTCGCCCAGGACCGCAGCGGCCCCCTGCACATGGATCTTACCGTCACCCGCGCCGTCTTTGACCGGCTCACAAGCGACCTGGTCGAGCGGACCACCATGCCGGTGCAGACCGCGCTCAACGACGCCGGCCTCACGGTCTCCCAGCTCGGGCGGGTGCTGCTGGTGGGCGGCTCCACCCGGATCCCCGCCGTACAGGAGCACGTGCGTTCCCTGGTCGGCATGACCCCCAGCAAGGGACTCAATCCGGATGAGTGCGTCGCCCTCGGCGCGGCGATTCAGGCCGCGACCCTCGCCGGCGAGATGACCGTCGGCAGCGGCGCCGGTGAGATGGGCAGCTCCGGTGCCGGGCAGGAGATCCTGCTGCTGGACGTGACGCCGCTCTCGCTGTCCATCGAGACGGTGGGCGGCGTGGCCACCCGGCTGATCGAGCGCAACAGCACACTGCCCATCCACTACTCCCAGATCTTCACCACCGCGGCCAATTTCCAGACCAACGTGGAGATTCATGTCCTGCAGGGAGAGCGGCCGATGGCGAGGGACAACAAGACGATCGGCAAGTTCCGCCTGACCGGTATCAAGCGCGCCCTGCGCGGCGTGCCGCAGATCGAGGTCACCTTTGACCTGGATGCCAACGGCATTCTCAAAGTCAGCGCGAAGGACCTCGGCACCGGCCGGGCGCAGGAGATCACCATCTCCTCCACCAGCAACCTCTCCGAGGCGGAGATTCAGCAGGCGATGCGCGACGCGCAGCAGTACGCCGAGATGGACAGCCAGCGCAAGCAGGCGATGGAGGTGCGCAATCAGGCCGAGACGCTCGCCGCCGAGGTGAAGGAGGCCTTCCGCGTGTGCAACCAGCAGCTCGACCGGCAGCAGAAGAATGCGGTGAAAAACGATCTGGCCAACCTCGACCGCCAGCTGCACCACTGCAAGCCGGAGAAGATGACCGCGCAGGATATCCCTGCCCTGCAGAGCGCGATGGACCAGCTGCGCAGCTCGGCGGCCCTGCTGATGCAGCTCTACCAGAACGAGCAGAGCCGCCAGGCATAATCTCCGCGCGGCCGCGCCGTTTTGCTTGACGCCCCTTCCGACAGACAGTATAATGAAACCAGCTTGTGAAAGGCTGTTTTCCGCCGGATGCGGAGGAAAGGAGTTTGTGCCTTGAAAGTGACCAAACGGGAACGGTCGGTCTGGCCGGTCTACTTTATCGCCATCGTGTGGGTGATCGCTGCTTTTGGCTTCGGTATCCACTCCGTGCTCGGCTATCTCAGCGCCGCCGTCTTCTCCGCCGCCGCCTTCTTTGTCGGCCGGGCCATCTTCCCGGATAAGATTACAGAGGAGGAGATCCCGGAACCGGAGCCGGATGACCCGGAGCTGGCCGCGCTGAAAAAGGAGCGCGACCGCGCCCTGTCCGAGATTCGCCGGCTCAACGACAACATTGAGGACGAGGAGATCTCCGCGCAGCTGTCCCACATCGAGGAGGTGACGGGGCAGATCTTCGACTATGTCCTCGCCCAGCCGGAAAAGCGCAGCGCGATCCGCCGCTTTATGGACTACTATCTCCCCACCACCATCAAGCTGCTCAACCAATATGACCGGATGGACAGCCTCGGCGCCCAGGGGGAGAACATCACCGCCGCCAAGGAGAAGATTCGCGCCATGCTCGCCACCGTCTCCGACGCGTTTGACAAACAGCTTGACAGCCTGTTCCAGGACGCGTACATGGACGTGTCTGCCGAGATCACTGTGCTCGAGCAGATGATGGCCCAGGAGGGGTTGACCGGCGGCATGGACAGCCGCTGACACCCAGAGCATCCCCATCTATTTTGACATTTGGAGGAGAGAGAAATGAGTGAAATCAACCTGACACTCGACCCGATGGGCGAGGCCGCTGCCCAGCAGCCCGCCGCCCCCACTCTGACGCTGAACCCCGAGGCGGAGGAGAAAAAGGAGGCCCCTGTCGTCGATCTGGACGAGCAGCTGCTCAGCGAGGCGGAGAAAAAAGTGGTGGATGAGTTCTCCAAGAAGATCGACATCCGTGACTCCAACCAGGTGCTGCAGTACGGCGTCGCCGCGCAGAAGAACGTGGCCGCCTTCTCCAGCAATGCGCTGGCCAAGGTCAGCACCCGCGACCTGGGCGAGGTGGGCGACGCGCTCAGTTCGCTGGTTGTCCAGCTGAAGAATAATACGCCGGGCGAGCAGAAGAAGACCGGCTTTTTCCGCCGCAGCAAGGTCAAGCTCGACGAGATGCGCGCCCAGTACGCCAAGGCGGAGGCGAACGTCGACCAGGTGACCAAGATTCTGGAGCAGCATCAGGTCAACCTGATGAAGGACGTGGCCATGCTTGACCAGATGTATGAGCTCAACCAGCAGTATTACAAAGAGCTGACGATGTATATCCTCGCCGGCAAGAAGAAGATCAAGGAGCTGCAGGCCGGCGAGCTGGAGGAGCTGAAAAAGCGCGCCCAGACCACCGGCCGGCAGGAGGACGCGCAGGCTTACAACGACTTTGCCAACCTCATCAACCGCTTTGAGAAGAAGCTGCACGATCTGGAGCTCACGCGGATGGTCTCCGTACAGATGGGGCCGCAGACCCGCCTGCTGCAGAACAACGACACCATGATGATCGAGAAGATCCAGACCTCTCTGGTCAACACCATCCCGCTCTGGAAGAGCCAGATGGTGCTCGCCCTCGGTCTGGAGCGTTCCCGTCAGGCCACCGCGGCGCAGACCGCCGTGACCAATATGACCAACGAGCTGCTGCGCAAAAACGCTGAGATGCTGCACATGGGCACCGTGGCCACCGCCAAGGAGGCGGAGCGCTCCATCGTGGACATTGAGACGCTGCAGCACACCAACCAGCAGCTGATCTCCACGCTCGACGAGGTCATCTCCATCCAGCAGGAGGGCCGTCAGAAGCGCCTGGCGGCTGAGGTGGAGTTGGGCCGCATTGAAGGCGAGCTGAAGCAGAAGCTGCTCTCCCTCCGGGGATGATTCTCCCGGACCGGCGCAGAAAGGAAGCAGGTGAGTTGCGCTGAGTGCATTGAAAAAATTTCCGGTGGCCGTCGCCATCACCGCATTGATCGTGGCGGGGTGTATCGCCTACAGTATTTTTCTCGCCCCGGTAGCGGTGGCCGGCGTACAGCCGGGCGACTGGGTCCTCGACGAGGCGAACGTGCTCGCCAAGACCACAGAGGAGTCCATCCAGTCCTATAACCAGTCCTTTGACAGCAACTACGGCAGCATCATCGCCGTGGCAACCGTCCCCTCTACCCGCGGCTGGGATATGGGCGACTACGCCATGGAGCTGGCGACCGACTGGACGCTGAGCCAAAACGACCTCATCCTGCTGCTGGACATCGGCGGACAGGACGCCTACTTTCTGGAGGGCGGAAACTGGAGCACCCTAGACTGCTCGGCCATGCTGGACGAGTATATGGCCGCCGACTTCTTTGATGGCGACTATGACAGCGCGGTGCTCAGCCTGTTCTCCGGCATGTCCGCCTGGTTCCAGGCCAATGCCGGCGGCGAGACCTCCATCCTGCCCGGCTCCGGCAGCGGCACGACGGGCGGGACCTATGACGGCGCTTACACCGGCGGCGGGGCCTCTGCGGCCGGTTGGGTTGTGCTCGGGCTGATGGTGATCGTCCTGCTCTTCCTCTTCCTCGCCTCGGCGGAACGCGCGCGCTACCGCACGTGGTATCGCCAGTACGGCTCTGCGCCCAACCCGACAGTGTTGTTTGTTCCCATCTTCCCCTGGCACCGGCCGGGCAGCCGCTGGTTTCACCGGATGCAGCACCGTCCCCCTCCCCCGCCGAGACGCGGTCCGAGAGGGCCGCACGGGCCGGGCGGCGGTTTCGGCGGCGGTGGCCGCGGCGGCTTTAGCGGGCCGAGCCGAGGCGGCGGCTTCGGCACAGGCCGGGGCAGCGGATCCGGAAGCAACCGCGGAGGTGGTTTTGGCAGCCGAGGCGGCGGCTTTGGCGGCCATGGCGGCGGCTTTGGCGGCGGAGGTTTCGGCGGCGGCAGCGGCGGCGGCTTTGGCGGTAGCAGAAGCCGCGGCGGAGGTTTCGGCAGCTGATGCACCGCATCCCAGACCGGCATGAGATAGAAAATCGCCCCTTCCCGGGCAATGTATTCCGGGAAGGGGCGTTCCTTTTATGTCCTTTTATGGACAGACCCTCAATGGTCTTTTGTCACATCTCGTGCTTGGCCTCTTCCAGCTCCTCGCCCATCACTGCCATCACATAGGTCTCAATCAGCTGGGCGGCGGCGTCAAAGCTCAGGCCGTCGGAGTCGAGGATGAGATGATAGTTCTCCCGCAGGCCCCAGCGGCGGTCGGAATAGAAGTTGTGATAGGCGGCACGGCACTTGTCAATCTGCTTGACATAAGCGCGCGCCCGGGACTCGGTGAGCGTCAGCCGCTCCATCGTGCGCTTGATGCGCGACTCAAGTCCTGCCTGGATAAACACATTCACCGTGTGCGTATAACCCGCCAGCACATCGTCCGCGCAGCGACCCACGATCACTGCGGGGGTCTGGTCCGCTACAGTGCGGATAATGGACGACTGTACGGAGTAGAGCTGGTCACTGATG
The DNA here is from genome assembly GCA_964461385.1 of uncultured Oscillospiraceae bacterium. Classification (GTDB taxonomy): domain Bacteria; phylum Bacillota; class Clostridia; order Oscillospirales; family Oscillospiraceae; genus Onthomonas. The sequence continues at coordinate 6,596 of CAYWUA010000001.1, read as the reverse complement.
GGCATGGAATAGGCGCTGCCCGCACCCAGGCGGTTGATCGCATACAGGAAGCTGTTCGTGGCGGTCGTCTCCTCCACCCGGCGGAACAGCTTGGGATCAAAATTGCTCTCCTTCGCCGCCAGCTCGATGATCTCATTGTCATAGAACGGGATATCCAGCAGCTTGGCCAGCCGGCGGCCGATCTCCTGGCCGCCGGAGCCAAACTGACGGCTGATGGTAATCACTGGATAGGTCTTCATTGCGGTCATACACCCCTTTTCAACGGCACCAATTCTGCCGACTTTCTATTTCTATTATAGCAAGTCCCTTCACAATACGCAAGATACTTTTTTGATAGTATTTCATAATATTCCGCCATCACACCTGGTGCCCGAATCAAAAAGATTTCCCGGCGCGGCGGGCGGCCGCGCCGGGATCTGTCACCGGGAGATCAGCGGAAGGTCACCGGCGGCGGCGTCCGCCCTTATAGTTTCTCGGGCGGCGGGTACCGGTGTAGTTGGCCCTGTAGCGGCGCCTGGGCCGCAGCAGCGTAAAGCGCAGGACGACAATGAGCACCAAAATTACCGCCAATGCGATAACGCTGGTCAGCCAATAATCAGCGATAAAGGTCTCAATCGCCTGCTTTCGGGCGAGGAAGACGGACTGCTCGACGTCGTCGAGCGCGACCAGATTGACCGTGCCGTATTCCTGATCCTGGAGATAGACGGTGAGCGTGCCGAGCACATCCCCGCGGGAGACCGGTGCCTCCACCGACTCGACCACCTGGATGTCAGTGGTGAAGTCCTCCTCCGTCACGTCGTTAGGCAGCAGGGCTTGCAGTCCGCTCTCCGCGCCGACGAGCACGCTGTCCACATCCACGCCCAGCGTTACCGTCACCTCTGCCACCGGGTCGGTGTTGCTCAAAATATCATGCACCGAGAAGTTGTCAAAGCCCCACTGGAGCAGGCGGGAGGACTCGGAGAACTGGTAGCGGTGCGTACCCGCGTCGTCCACGACGGTGTCCGCCCCCATGACGACCGAGATAAGCATCGTCCCGTCCTGTTCGGCCGCGGCCAGCAGGCAGTAGCCCGCCGCGTCCGTCGTACCAGTCTTGATGCCGATGCAGTTCTCATAGACATAGCCGGAGTAATAGTTACTCGTGAGCAGCCCGTTGGTGTTGTAGAACGTCCGCGCCTCGCTCATATTGGTCGCCGGGACAGTGTAGGCCTCGGTGCTGACGATGGTACGGAACGTCTCGTTCTGCATCGCCTGGCGGGCGATCAGATAGAGATCGTAACAGGTGGTGTAGTGGCTCTCGTCGTGCATGCCATGCGGATTGACAAAGTTGGTGCCAATGCAGCCGAGCTCGACTGCGCGTGCGTTCATCCGCTCGACAAAAGAGGACACCGAGCCGGAGAGGTACTGCGCGAGGATATTGGCCGCCTCATTGGCCGAGGGCAGCAACAGGCAGTAGAGCAGATCCTCCAGGCGCATGGTCTCCCCGATCTGAATGTTCTGCGTGGTCGCGTCCGAGGTAACGCCGTTCCAAGTCTCGCTGCCGGCGGTCACCTCATTGTCCAGCGACAGGTCGCCCCGATCCACCGCCTCGAGGATGAGCAGGGCAGTCATCACTTTGGTGATACTGGCCGGGTAGACGCGCTCATAGGCGTTTTGCTCATAGTAGATCATATCTTCCGTGGCGTTGACCAGCAGCGCCGCCTCCGACTGGACTTCATAGTTGGCCACACTCTGGGACACCTCGGCCAGGTCAATCGCGCACGCGCCAGGCGCCAGCAGCGTGACGGTCAGGACCAACGTGAGGAGGGTTGCGAGTATTCGTGTCTTTTTCATAGCAAACTCCTGTCATCCATGCAAAAGTATGTTATAATAGTAGTTACCGCATCAACCGCCATGCGGTTGTAACGGAGATTATTATAGCAGACAAACCGGCGCCGTGCAACGCCCCGGGCGAACGCGCCGTGCCAGAGGAGGGATAGACCGCCATGAAAATTCTGGTCGTGGACGATGAGGCCGTCCTGGTGAAGGGACTGAGATTCAATCTGGAAAACGAGGGCTATCAAGTGCTCATCGGCTCAAACGGGACCGAGGCGATCGCCCTGGCCCGGCAGGAGCGGCCCGATCTCATCCTGCTGGACGTGATGATGCCGGAGGTGGACGGTCTGCATGCCTGCATGCAGATCCGCTCCTTCTCCAACGTGCCTATTATCATGCTCACCGCCAAGGGGGAGGATTTAGACAAGATCATGGGCTTTGAGTGCGGCGCGGATGACTACGTCACCAAGCCTTTCAATGTGCTCGAGCTCAAGGCACGCGTCAAGGCCCTCCTGCGCCGCGCAGCGGCCCGCCCGTCGGGCGACGACTGGCACGACCCGGACGAGACAATTCAGATCGGACATATCCTGCTCGACCGCGTCTCCCGGAACGTCCGGCGCGAGGGACTCTGGGTGGAGCTGACCGCCCGAGAATTTGACCTGCTCGAATTGCTCATGAGCCATCCCGGCCGGGTCTTCAGCCGGGAGCAGCTGCTCGACCAGGTCTGGGGCTACGAATACCAGGGCGACTACCGGACGGTGGACGTGCATATCCGCCGGTTGCGGGAGAAGGTGGAGCTGGTGCCCGCCTCGCCGCAGTACATCCTGACCAAGTGGGGGGTGGGGTACTATTTCCGGAAAGAGTGAGCGCGCCGCGGAGTGTCCCCCCGCGCGCCGGAGGGTCCCCCTCCACCGCAGGCTTCAGACCAAGTTCGCCATCAGCTACATTTGCCTCATTGCCGCCGTGCTGCTGGTGATGAACACCTATCCCCTGCTCGCCTCGCAGAATCTGGCCTTCACCTCCAAACAGACCGCGCTGGAAAACGAGGCGTCCGTCCTCGCCTCCAATCTCTCCGCCCTGGAGACCCTGACGGAAGAAAATGTGGCCCAGGTGATGACCCTGATCGGGGAGGGCAGCCTGAACCGGGTTCTGGTGACAGACACACTCGGCCGCATCCTCTACGACACCGAGACGGGAGAGAACAGCGCGGTGGGGGATTACGCCCTGTTTCAGACGGTTGTCCTCGCCCTGCAGGGGCAGGACTCCTTCCACTCCTCCTACGCGGACGGCGTCTTTCGCTCCGAGGCCGCCCAGCCGGTCATTTACCGTAACAACACAATCGGCGCAGTCTATCTCTATGAGTACGACGGTCAGCAGGGCCTGCTGCTCACCGGCTTGCAGAATAACCTGCTGCGCATCTCCGCCGTAGTCTGCGTTGCCGCCCTGCTTATCAGCGCGGTACTGGCCCGGCAGATGACACGGCGCGTGAGCGATCTGCTCGACGCTATCCCCCTCTTGCGCTCTGGCGAGTATTCCCACCGCATCCAGCTGGCCGGCCACGATGAGTTGACGCTGTTGGCGGACGAGTACAACCAGCTCACCCAGCGGCTGGAACGCACGGACGAGGTACGCCGGCGTTTCGTCTCCGACGCCTCGCATGAGCTCAAGACGCCTCTGGCAAGTATCCAGCTGCTCACCGACTCCATCCTGCAAAGCGAGGAGATGGACCAGGCGACTATGCGGGAGTTCGTCGCCGACATCGGTCAGGAGGCCGGACGGCTCAACCGCATCACAGAAAAATTGCTGGCCCTCACCCGTCTGGATGGGGCAAGGACGGTGCAGCGCGTGCCGGTGGACGTGCGCCAGACGGCGGAGGACGTGCTGCGGATGCTCGAGCCGCTCGCCCACAGCCGCGGCATCACCTTTGAAACCGAGCTCGCCCCGGAAGGGAAGGACTGCCGGGTGCTGGCAACGGCGGACGACCTGTATCAGATTCTCTTCAATCTGGTGGAAAACGCCATCAAATACAACTGTCCTGCCGGGCTAGTGCGCGTGCTGGCCGGGCGGGAGGAGGGCCGTGTCTTCCTGCGCGTAGAGGACACCGGCATCGGTATCCCGGAGAGTGAGCGGGAAAAAGTCTTCGACCGGTTTTACCGCGTGGATAAGGCCCGCTCGCGCGCGGCGGGCGGGACCGGCCTGGGCCTGTCCATCGTGCGCGACACGGTCCACCTGCATGGCGGCTGGATTGGCGTCGGGCCGCGCGCTGGGGGCGGCACCTGGTTTCAGGTGACCTTCCCCGCCGCCGGAGAGGGGGGTGTGCGATGAAAGGCAGATTGATTTGCCTGCTGCTGGCGCTGGCCGTGCTGCTGAGCGCCTGTGGTCAGACCGCCGCTTCCACCGAGGACGCCCCGCTGGTCTACTACGCCGTCCAGGCCAGCGAGAGTCCCGGCCAGAGCGCCGTGCGCGGCGTCGCCTGGCCGGAAGAGGACGGGGCCCCCACCGTGGAGACTTTTTTCCGCCGCCTGACGGAGACACCGGAGGACGGGGCGCTCTACTCCGTCTTTCCAGAAAACCTGCGCCTGCTGTCCTGGGAACTGGAGGACGGACTGCTGCGGCTGGACGTCTCGGAGGAATACAGCGGTCTGACCGGCATCTCGCTGACCCTGGCCAATTACTGCCTCGTGCTGACGGTAAGCCAGCTCAGCGGAGTCTCCTCCGTCTCCATCACCGTGGCCGGCAGCCCTCTGCCGGAGGGCGGCAATGCCCCCCGCGCCGCCGGGGACGCCCTGCTGACCGGGGTTCTGTCTGACCCGACACTGACCGGCCTGCAGCTCTATTTCCCGCTCACCGACGGCTCCGAACTGGGCACGGAATACCGGGAGGTCCAACTGCACGACATCAGCCCGGAGGGCCAGGTCACAGCCGTGCTGGAGGCGCTCGTCCAAGGGTCGGACAGCGGGGAGATGGCATCCCCCTTTGAGGGGCTGGAGGTCCGGCTCTCCTGTGAGCTGGTGGACGAGGTCTGCCTACTCACCCTGACCGACAGCTGGGCGGAGGTGCTGCGGGCCGACACACTGAGCCGCCAGGCCCTGGTCAACTCGCTGTGCGAGTTAGACGGCGTGGAGGCCGTTGCCTTCTCCTGGTCCGGCGGCGAGGCCCCTGAACTGGAGGGGACGTTCTCCTATGGATGACGAAAACCGCCCGGGAGGGCTGTCGATCGACGGCCTTCCGGGCGGTTTGTTCTTAGGTTCGTCTCGGGTCTCAGCACTTCGGGACAATGAGCGCCCGGATCGCGTTGAGCACGGCGATCACCATCACGCCCACATCGGCAAAGATGGCCAGCCACATATTGGCAATGCCCAGCGCGCCCAGCAGCAGGCAGATCATCTTGATGCCGATGGCAAAGACGATATTCTGATAGACAATCCGCAGGCACTTGCGAGAGATACGGATCGCCCGGGCGATCTGCATCGGGTCGTCATCCATCAGGACCACGTCGGCTGCCTCGATGGCGGCATCCGACCCCATTGCGCCCATGGCGATGCCGATGTCCGCCCGGCGGAGCACCGGGGCGTCGTTGATGCCGTCCCCGACGAAGGCAAGCTTGGCCTGCTCCGGCTTGTCGCGCAGCAGCTCCTCCACCTTCCCCACTTTGCCGGCAGGCAGCAGCTCGCCGTAGACCTGGTCGATGCCCAGCGTCTCGGCCACCTGATCGGCCACCCGCTGCGCATCGCCGGTGAGCATGACGGTCTTGCGCACGCCGGCAGCTTTCAGTGCGGCAATCGCCTCCCGGGACTGCGGCTTGACGACGTCCGAGATGACGATGTGGCCGGCATAGCTCCCGTTCAGCGCCAGGTGGATGATGGTCCCCACGCTGTGGCAGGAGATGCACGGGATGCCCAGACGGCTCATCAGCTTGTCATTTCCGGCGACCACCTCGACGCCGTCCACCCGGGCCATCACGCCGTTGCCGCTCAGCTCTCGAATGTCGGACACGCGGGAGCGGTCGATCTCTTTCCCATACGCCCGCTGCAAGCTCTTGCTGATCGGGTGGGAGGACGCGCTCTCAGCCAAGGCGGCGTATTCCAACAGCTTTTCGACCTCCTGCTCGTTGTGATGGATGCCGTTGACCTCGAAGACGCCCTGCGTCAGGGTTCCGGTCTTGTCAAAGACCACAATGCGGGTCTGAGACAGTGTCTCAAGATAGTTTGAGCCCTTGACCAGCACGCCCGCCTTGCTCGCCGCGCCGATGCCGGCAAAGAAGGAGACTAATCACCAGCGCACAGGGGCAGGAGATGACCAGGAAGGTGAGCGCACGGTATACCCAGGTCCCCCACTGCGCATCCAGTCCGAGCAGCAGCATCCGGACCAGCGGCGGCAGGAAGGCCAGCGCCAGCGCCGCACAGCAGACCGCCGGGGTATAGACGCGGGCAAATTTGGAGATAAAGTCCTCCGACTTGGACTTGCGGGAGGAGGCGTTCTCCACCAGGTCCAGAATCTTGGAGACGGTGGACTCGCCAAACTCCTTCGTAGTCTGAATCCGCAGCAGTCCGGTCATATTGATGCATCCGCTGATGATCTCGTCCCCCGGCTGCACCTCCCGCGGCAGGCTCTCGCCGGTCAGCGCGGCCGTGTTCAGCGTGGCGCTGCCCTCAACCACCGTGCCGTCAATCGGCACCTTCTCGCCCGGCTGGACGACAATGACGCTGCCGACCTCCACCTCGTCCGGGTCCACCTGCTCCAGGCGGCCGTCCACCTCAATATTGGCGTAGTCCGGACGGATA